>NZ_JAESJS010000001.1:0-7057 GCF_017891705.1 Staphylococcus sp. GDY8P196P
TGAAAAGTCCATGTTTGGTTTAGGAAAAGAAATAATGAAAACAGAAAAGAAACCAACTAAAAATGTTGTTATATCGGAGCGTGACTATAAAAACTTAGTGACTGCTGCGAGAGATAACGATAAGTTAAAACAGCATGTTAGAAATCTCATGAGTACTGATATGGCGAGAGAATATAAAAAATTAAGTAAAGAACATGGGCAAGTTAAAGAAAAATATAGTGGTCTTGTAGAGCGATTTAACGAAAATGTAAATGATTATAATGAGTTGCTTGAAGAAAATAAGTCTTTAAAGTCTAAAATAAGCGATTTAAAGCGTGATGTGAGTTTAATCTATGAAAGCACTAAGGAATTCCTTAAGGAACGTACAGACGGCTTAAAAGCCTTTAAAAACGTTTTTAAGGGGTTTGTAGACAAGATAAAGGATAAAACAGCACAATTCCAAGAAAAACACGATTTAGAACTTAAAAAGAACGAATTTGAACTAACTCATAACCGTGAGGTAAAAAAAGAACGAAGTCGAGATCAGGGAATGAGTTTATAAAATAAAAAAAGCACCTGAAAAGGTGTCTTTTTTTGATGGTTTTGAACTTGTTCTTTCTTATCTTGATACATATAGAAACAACAAGTTTTTATTTTTATAGTTTACATCGCGTTTAAAGTGTTGGTGTGATTGGCTTTATAAGGTTAATGAACCTTTAAAAATCCTTGCACAGAAAAATACCCTATGTTATTGTTTAAGTTACCACACAAAAACAAATTTACATAGGGGGTTTCTGTATTAATTATGTGCAATAATAATAGCATTAATTCAGATGAAAAATCAAGTGTACTAATCGACAAAACAAAAAGTGGAAAAATAAGACCTTGGCGAGAAAAGAAAATGGCAAATGTAGATTATTTTGAACTCTTGCATATTCTTGAATTTAAAAAGGCTGAACGTGTAAAAGATTGTGCAGAGGTACTTGAATATAAAGTGAGTTATGAAACGGGAGAAAAAACGTTATATCGTGTGTGGTTTTGTAAATCTCGATTATGTCCAATGTGCAACTGGAGGAGAGCAATGAAGCATGGTATTCAGTCACAAAAGGTTGTTGCAGAAGTTATCAAACAAAAACCAACAGTTCGTTGGCTTTTCCTTACGTTGACCGTTAGAAATGTTTATGATGGTACTGAATTAAATAAAAGTTTATCGGATATGTCAAAAGGTTTTAATCGTATGATGAAATATAAGAAAATTAATAAAAACTTAGTTGGTTTTATGCGAGCGACAGAAGTAACTGTAAATAATATAGATAATTCTTATAACCAACACATGCATGTGTTGGTTTGTGTAGAAAGCACTTATTTTTATAACACTGAAAACTATGTGAATCAAAAGCAATGGATTCAATTTTGGAAAAGAGCTATGAAATTAGATTATGATCCAAACGTTAAAGTCCAAATGATTCGACCAAAAAATAAACATAAATCTGATATAAAATCAGCCATTGATGAAACTGCAAAATATCCAGTAAAAGATACAGATTTTATGACTGATGACGAAGAAAGAAATTTGCAGCGTTTAGCTGATTTGGAGGAAGGACTTTATCGAAAAAGATTAATTTCATATGGTGGTTTATTAAAGGAAATTCATAAGGAATTAAATCTTGATGACGCAGAAGATGGCGATTTAATACATACAGATGATGAAGAAAAAGCAGATGAAGATGGCTTTTCTATTATTGCAATGTGGAATTGGGAACGGAAAAATTATTTTATTAAAGAGTAATTCAACAAAAGGGCCAAGATTGTTTAAGCAAAACAAGACAAGTTAAGGGGTGCAGTTTACGCACCCCTTAACTTACTTATTAAATAATTTATAGCTATTGAAAAGAGACAAGAATTGCTCAAAGCTAATATTGTTTAAATCGTCAATTCCCGCATGTTTTAAGGATTTGTTAAATTGACTCTTTGTAAATATTTTCTTGTATTCTTTGTTAACCCATTTCATAACGAAATAATTATACTTCTGTTTATCTTTGTACGATATTCTTGATTTTTTTCTATTTAATCTGATAAGCGAGCTATTCACTTTAGGTTTAGGATGAAAATATTCTCTTGGAACCATACTTAATATAGAAATATCAACTTCTGCCATTAAAAGTAACGCCAATGAGCGCTTTGTATTCAATAACCTTTTAGCAAACCCGTATTCCACGATTAAATAACTCTCATCAGCTATACTTTCAAAAACAACTTTGCGTATTATATCCGTACTTATGTTGTAAGGTATATTACCAAATATTTTATAGGATTGGTTTTTAGGAAATTTAAACTGCAATATATCCTTGTTTAAAACTTGAAAATTATCGTGATTAACAAGTTTATTTTCTGTAGTCTTGCATAATTTATGGTCTATTTCAATAGCAGTTACGAAATTACACCTTTGTACTAATTCAAGGGTAAAATGCCCTTTTCCTGAGCCAATTTCAAAGATATTATCATGTTCATTTAAGCTTATATTTGTCATTATTTTATCTACATTACGTTTCGAAGTAATAAAGTTTTGACTGTCTTTTATATTTTTTTTGTTCATTATAACCCTCTTTAATGCGGTTATAATGAATTTTGCTTATCAACGATTCATTATAACCACTTATTTTTTGTTTGGTTGATAATCAACTGTGTTGATTACAAAAATACTAAAAATGCCCATATATTAATTCTCCTTCTTATAAACTTAAAATAATTATAGCACAAGCTCTGATAAATAAGAACATGATGAACGACCGTTAAATTTATACTGCAATCGGGCGCGATTGTTGAATAAGAATACAAAAGATACGAGAGATCATTCTCGTGTCTTTTGTTATTTTAAGTGGTTTTGTCCGTTATCCTGGAAAACCGAAAGTCGAGCAAATTTTGATTTTGCTGAGTACGGCTTTCGGTACGAAAAACATAACGGACAAAATAAAAAAGACAAGGGTTTAAGGTGGAGATTTTTCAGCGCAGCGTTTTGAAAAATACGACCTGTCCCTTGTCTTTTTTAAACGAGCCACGAGAGCAAATCCCCCTTTTGCTGAGGTGGCAGAGGTCAGGTTTTTTTGTTTCTTTTTTCTCGTAAAAAAAAGAAAGGTCTTAAAGGTTTTGTGCATACTGGTAATCAGTATGCAGGGTTTTGTTGGCAGAGCCAATAGCCTCGCAGAGCACACACTTTATGGATATAAAGTATAGTGTGCTATACTTTACATGGAAGTTGACCGAAATAAGGGGGCGTGTTTTTGTGAGTTTTGCTGTGGTACGGATGCAGAAAATGAAGAGTCCAGATTTAAAGGGCATGCAATTTCACAACCAGCGAGAACGGGAAAGTCGGACGAATCCAGACATCGATCCGGACCGTGAACATTTGAATTATGATTTGCTGCATCAAGAGAAAATTGATTACAACCAACAAGTAAAAGCCATCATCGAGAGCCAAAAAGTAAGCGAACGGAAAACCCGAAAAGATGCCGTGCTCGTAAATGAGCTGCTGGTGACATCGGACCGGAAATTTTTTGATGGGTTAGATCCGGCTGAACAGAAACGGTTTTTCGAGGAAAGCCATAAATTGTTTTCGGAACGCTACGGCAAACAAAATATCGCTTATGCGACGGTTCACAACGACGAGAAAACGCCTCACATGCATTTAGGGGTCGTTCCGATGCGTGACGGCAAACTCCAGGGCAAGAATGTCTTCAATCGGCAGGAGTTGCAGTGGATGCAGGAAGAATTCCCAAAACACATGCAAAGTGTTGGTTTTGAAGTCGAACGGGGCATTGCCTCTGACCGGAAACACATTGAAATGAGCCGTTTTAAGGCGTTAACGCTCAATGAAGAGATTAAAACCCTTGAGAAGGAAACAGAAGCCCTCAGAAACGCGCTGACGGCTTCTAAGAAGGTCGATGAGCTGCAAGTCACTAAACCCTCTCTATTTGACCGGAACCACGTAAAATTGCCTGTAGAGGACTTTGAAGCACTTAAAGCAAGAGCGAAGGCCACGGAAGCCATCGAAAGGACCATCGAGGCTCATGAAAAGCGATTTGACGATATGGTCGATAACGTGATCGACAGCGATCGGAAACTGGACCAAGAAAAAAGAAAAACGGCGCAGCTGCAGAAAGAAAATAACGGTTTGAAAAAAGAAAATCTCGATTTGCAGAAGGAAAACAAAACCCTGAAAAGCCAGTTGAATGTTTTGATGGAATTTGCAAAATCCCAGCTGGAGAAATTCAAGGAATGGCAAAAAGAGCGTCAGCAAGAAAAAGAAAACAATATTGCTAGAAAAAGAGACCAAGAGTTGGAACGCTGAAAGGCGCAGAGAGTCTTCACGCAAAGTGCCCAGTTATACACCACCCCAAATCGGGGTGGTGAAAGGAATTCACTTGTCGCCTTCGGATGTAAAAAATACATAAATAAAAATGAAAAAACAGCAATAATTCGTTCGTAAATTTAGCTTGAAACAGAAGAACGTTCGCAAAGTGGATGGCCACATTTACGAACGTTCTTTTTCTGTTTTCCGGTTGCTTTTGAGGTGTTCGAAAACGTGTACTTTTACGAACGCTAATAAAGTGAGAAATCAAATGATATTAAAAGGTTTTCAAAAAGTTGAAGAAGAACTTAGCAAGAGGGTTTCAGATTATATAATTGAGGAGGGTTTTATGAAGCTGAACGCATTCCCGAATACTTTCAAGTTGTTCTCTAGAGAGACTACATAAATTAACTGCCAAAGACTACATTTTTAGAATGCCATAAACATCTTCAAGTATATATTTCATTAACTTACATTTGTATTTAGGGAGAATAAAAAATCCTCCCAATTATTATTGGAAGGATTATCTATTCATTTATACTAAATAAGAGTTTTTTGTCATTCGACAAACAAAACATCTAGTTAAACTGATTTAAAAAAAATGGATGACTAATCCTATATCTTAGTACTTTGAAACTTATTCATTTCAAATTAGAAGAATACAGATTAGTTAATTATCTTCCACCCAGTAGTCCATTCATATTTGAAGAAAATACTAGCATAATTGAGTTATCAAAATAATATTAATTGCATTAATATTATTTAAAAATTCACCTTATTATATCAGCTATATACCTTGTTCAATACTATTGGCTATTTTGATAATTACCATATAATTGACCACAAGCAGCGTCAATATCAATCCCAAATTGACTTCTAATTGTGACATGGATACCAGCAGACTTCAAAACTTTGTAAAAGGCTTCTACCTGCCCTTCGTTTGCTTCTCCATACATCTCAGGTGCACTTATTGTAGGATTGTATCGTATCAAATTTACATGATATAACTTCCCTGATTTATAGCGACTTTTAAGAAGGCTAACAACTTCGTTTGCATGCTCAAGAGAATCATTTACACCAGGCAACATGATATAAGCTATATATACTTTCCTTGAAGTTAATCTTATATGTTCATCGAGTATATTCATTACCTCATCTATTGGGTATCTATCATTTATTGGCATCAATTTGCTGCGTTCCTCACTATAAGGTGAGTGTAATGAAAATGTAAGATTTACTTGAGGATATTCCTGGGTTATTTTTTTGATACTAGGTATAATACCAATCGTTGATATAGAAAGTCTACGAGGACTTAATGCAAATAAATTAGGATCCGTAAACGAATCAAGAGCATCAAATACTTGACGGTTGGCTAGAGCTTCACCCATTCCCATAAAAGAAATGCTATCAATTTGATGACCTAATAAATGGAAGTATAAAACTTGATCTGTTATCTCATCTACAGTTAGGTTTTTTTTCAATCCAATGTCGCCTGTAGCACAAAATTTACACCCAAAATTACATCCGCATTGTGATGATATACAAAATGACTCCCAACCTGCTTTATACTTCATGTTTACCGTTTCTACTCTCTCATTCTTTGATACTTCAAAAAGCACTTTCGTAACTTGCTCTGAATTTTGCTCTGCTAAGAGCTTGATATTCAAAACTGTTTCTCCAAAATTATTTATTAAATCCTCCCTAAGTAATTTTGGAAGAACCTTCATATCCTCAAATCGACTAATTCTTTGTTTAAAAATCGCATTGGTTATTTGTTTTATTCTATAATCAGGCTCATTATTACTTCTTAAAAATTCCTGTATTTTACCATACTTTGTTTTATTATTAAAATTCATTTCTTTCATCCTTTCACAATTTGCTCTAGTGGTAATTAGAATAATTGGAAAGGAGTAGCAGTCCCTAAGAATCAATTTCTTTTTGCACACAAAAAAAACACAGATAAAAATTACCGGTGCCGAAAGTCAAAACATACAAATATGCATATTTCACTACATAAAACAAGTATGTTGATGATCTTGTTTTAAACTTATCCATAGTAGAGGCAAAGCTCCGGCAACTGTTTTTATATCATTGTTTAGTTTAAAAAAGGACAGACTACTCCCTTTAATAGCTAAACGGTTTCCGATTTTTGTATTTTCACCGAATAAGATTCTAAAAACAGTTAACATAGCTATTACCTCCTTTCACTAATTAATATACTTAGCCTGTACTGTAACATTTTAATATTCAAATGTAAATATTAAAGTTAGCAACATAATGTAAAACCTAAATCAACCAATTTTATAAAAACTTTTAGTGCCTTGTCTTCATCTGATATTTATGGACTGGGGAAACCAACTGGACGAGATAGAAGGTGGGGGCTATTTGAACATTTACGTTAAGAAAATTGCAGCAAAAAATCGATTCCTTGAAGTTTAGGAATCGATTTTTAAATGTGTTTAATCGTCAAGAACTGTTATGGTTACAAGATAAATTCCCCGAGCATATGAAAAAACAGGGTTTTGAGTTGAAGCGTGGTGAACGTGGCTCTGACCGTAAACATATTGAGACAGCTAAATTTAAAAAACAAACTTTGGAAAAAGAGATTGATTTTCTAGAAAAAAACTTAGCAGTTAAAAAAGATGAATGGACTGCTTATAGCGATAAAGTTAAATCAGATTTAGAAGTACCAGCGAAACGACACATGAAGGGTGAAAAGTCCATGTTTGG
>NZ_JAESJS010000010.1:0-192254 GCF_017891705.1 Staphylococcus sp. GDY8P196P
GTTTAGGATACTATGTTTAATGTATCACCAGATGGATGGTTATGTAAAACGATAATCGCATTACTGGCACATTTAATCGCTTCACTAAATATTTCTCTTGGATGTACGATTGAAGCATTTAACGTACCTATAAATATTGTTTTCTTTTTTATAACGATATTTTTGGAATTTAAGAAAAGTACAATAAATTTTTCTTGTTTTAAGTGTTCCATCTGACCCATCATAAAGTCCGCCACATCTTTAGGGCTAGTGATTTGAATTTTATCATCGACGCTTCCAGAATGTATGCGCTCTCCTAATTCAAATGCTGCTTTCAATATAAGTGCTTTATACAGTCCCACACCTTTTATTTTGTTTAAATCGTTAATGGATAATGCTTTTAACTCTTTTAAATTACCTACTGATTTTAATAATTCATTAGCTATGTCTAAACTTGAACTACCTTTTCTACCTGTATTAATTAGAATAGCTAATAATTCAGCATGTGATAAATACCTAGCACCCTGACTCAACATACGTTCTCTTGGTTTTTGATGATCTGCAAGTTCATTTATTTTCAATAAATAACAACTCCTATGAAATAATCTAGATGTATTACAATATTGGTAAACTTAATCATTTGTAATGTCATTGGAATAAGATTCTTTAGAAGATTTCAAAAGTGAGATGTATTTATTCTACTACGAATGATATCTCATGTAGACTTTTTTCTCATTAATCTAATAATTGTTAATTTCTAGCTAAAAATTTTTAATTCAATATGAAACAGTTGCATCATTAAAATTTATGATTATCAAAATGATTACTATCATGCTGATATTTTCTAAAACTATCTATTAAAATGAAAATGCCTAATCCAAGTATGATTAAAGGAAGTATGATGATGAAATATATTGTGAGTTTCCCAAATATATTAGTTAAAAATGCTAAAGCAAATATTATTAAAAATACAAAATTTAATAAACTTAATAGTGTCGTTCTATTCATAACTGAATCCATCCTTAAATTAATGTCTGTTCAAAGATATCTCATAATAGTGCGTTAAAATTCGACAAATAAAATCACACATTATATATAATTAAAAAGCATAGTAAATTTCAACATGTAAATCTTACATATTAAAATAACTATGCTTTTAATCAAACTACTCTTCTTTTTTAACTTCTTCTACTGTTTTTTCAACTTCTTCACGTGTCATTTTTTCACGTCCATTTTTCATTGCTTTTAATGTTTTATGTGCGAACGCTAATGGTAAACGACAGAACAACAATATCGTTCTTTTATTGATAGCCTTCATGTATTCATCAGCTTTTGCTAAATTTTCTTCAGCATATGCAAATAAATCTGCGCGAGTCCAACCATCTGGAACAAAGCTTACGTCACGTTCTTCAAGATCTTCTTCCTCGTTACGAAGGATGTTGACAGCCTGGAGTCCTCTACCGTAGCCTATTGCTAAATCTCTATCTGTTTTAACGTTTGCACAAACATCCCAGAGTTTAGATAGCATTACACCTACAAGCCCAGCCACATAATATGTATAATCATCTAAATCATCGCGAGATTTAATTCTCCAATTAGCTTTTGCCCATTTTGCCATACCATACGCCATTTCACTAGAAGATTCTCTAACGATTGGCCGTGTGTGTTCAGGGCAAGCATCCAACCAATCTTCCAATCTTACTGTAACCTCTGGTAATTTATCTTTGACTGGATTTATGATTTCTAAATATTTTTCTGAATCAAAAGGTGTTTTAAGTAAATCGCTAATTTGCATTAACATATGATACTTTAAATCATTACTAATTTCTTCATGATCTTCAATTTCATCAATTGCACGCATAACTAAATATGCACAAGCTACAGAATGTTTTAGTTCTTTTTCTAAAAAAGTAATTGGAATATAAAACGTACGGCTTGTCTCTTTTAAAACGCGCATTGCATCTTTTGGGAATTTCTTTTCTGCCATTTTATGAGTTCCCCTCCCTTTTCTTGATATTATCATATTTTTAAATATTAAAATAGCATATGCTATACTATTAGCAGATTTATACTTATGTTATTTAAATATATTAAAAAGCGAGAATAAAATCGACTAAAATTAATCAATTCTATTTCCCGCTTCTAGGAGTTAACAAACACAGATTTTTAAAATACTAAGCTTCTAAAGATTTTAGTACTTAAATGTAACTTTAAATTCTATTATACAAACTCTTCGTATTCATAAGGATTTTGTCCTTCAACACGACCATTTTCACCTTTGTCTAATGCATCAATTTTAGCAATATCTTGATCTGATAGTTCAAAGTCTAGATAGTTAAAGTTATCACGTTGATGGTTATATTGTGATGCTTTAACTACAGGAAAAACATGTTTTTGGTTTACCCAATTAATAATGACTTGTGCTGTAGAACGATGATATTTTTCAGCAATTTCTTTAATTGTATCATTCATTAGCACATCATTAATCTCACGACCCAATGGACTCCACGCTTCTGATAAAATACCACGCTTATCATTTTCTTCAATTAATTCACTATTATTAAAGTATGGGTGAATTTCTATTTGGTTAGTTACCGGAGTAACTCCTGTTGCCTCAATGATGTCATCTAAATGATCAGGCATAAAATTAGATACACCTATTGATTTTATTAATCCATATTTTTGAGCATCAACTAATGCTTGCCAAGCTTCTACATATTTACCTTGTTTAGGATTAGGCCAATGAACTAGATATTTATCAAAATAATCTAAACCTGTTCTATAAAGAGATTCTTGTATCAAGTTAATTGCCTTATCATATTCATGAGCCGAACCTGGTAATTTGGCACTGACATAAATTTCTTCTCTTGGAATACTAGAACGACGAATAGCTTCACCTACCATCCCTTCATTATTGTAGTTAGTAGAAGTATCAATGACGCTATAACCTAGATTTAATGCATTTTCTAATTCTTTAACACCTTTACCACCTTGAATATTAACTGTACCTAATGCTATATGAGGTAATGTGGTACCATCATTTAATAGAAACTTTTTATTTAAACTCAATTTATAACTTCCTTTCAATATTAGGTGAGTTTTGTTACAAATCAACCTTAAATTGATTTTAAATCATTACTTTTATATTTTACCCTCTTTTAAGCATTTTTAATCGCTATAGTTGCCTGAATTAATCATAAATATCTAAATCCTACTTCGAAAATTCTTAAATGTAATAAAACTGTCTCTATACAAAAAGCAAGATATATAAATGGGATAAGTGGTATTTTAATTTTTCGTTTTTTTGTTTGAAGCACTAATATCGTTGAAATTACACTGCCTAGTAAGAAAGTAAGAAAGAGTATGTTAATAAAGATGGAATAAGGTATTAAGTAAGATAAAAGTGAACAAATTAATATATCGCCATATCCAATAGCATGTTTGAACAAGAAATAAAATATGTGTAGCAAGAATGTAACAATGACAAAATAATTAAGATGACCCTCAAAAATTATTGCACTAACAAAAGCAAATATTAAAAATATATGTAATGGGATAGAAAGTGTTTGTATATCAAAGAGAGCAAAAACAAGCAGAAATAAATATAAACATATGAAAGTACTTAACGCTTGTACGCTTGGATGAAATAGTGTATAAAGTGCTGGTACTACTGACAATATTTCACCTAAGATATAACATCTACTAAGCGTTTGATTACAGCACGACGCCTTTCCAAAAAGTCTAATATAACTGAATATTGGTATGATATCTCTGTACCTCAATTGCTTATTACAGAAATCACATTTAGATCTACTTACCAAATACTTTAATTTAAAAGTTTCTACAAAACATAACTGGTAAAGAAAACTAAATAATACAGGACATACAACAAACAATAACAGCAATGAATCGCCTCCTCTTGCTTATTATACCTGCAAGAGCCTAGCTTTTTAACAAAAATATCATTTTTTAAAGAATAGTAAATATTTGTAGAAAAAGCTAGTTAACTATTTAACAAAAACAATAAATACTTTTGGTTAAGTTGTAAAATAGTAACTAGCTTTATGATATTCAAATAAAAATATTTAGAAATTCACTTTCGCTTTAACTTCACTAATGAAATACAAACTACCTGTAATGACTAACCCTTGCCCTTCATAGTTTTCAATAAATTGAACAAAATCATCTACAGTTTCTTTTTGCTCGAATCGTATTTCATCATAAATTTCTTCTTTTGTACATGCTTTTGGAAAATCAAAATCGGTAATATACATTGTAGAAGCAATTGTTTTTAATTGATCAACCATTGCATGGATAGGTTTGCCATTAATAGCTGCATACAAAACGTCCACATTGTCTATTTTATAATAATCTTTTAATGTCTTTATGAGTGCTTCTATACTTTCTAAATTATGCGCACCATCTATAATCATCAATGGATCATCTTTAACCTTTTCAATTCTTCCTGTCCAATGCACTGCTTCAATCCCATTGATCATCTTGTTAAAATCTAATTCCACTAATCCTGATTCATTTAATTCGATTAATGCTGTAATTGCCAATGCTGCATTCTCTTTTTGATGTTCACCAAACATATCCAAAATAAGCGTTTCTAGTTCATAATTCTTATAGCGATATGTAAATTCCTCACCTTGTGAAATCACACTGATATCTCTATCTAACTCGATACCTTCTGCATTTTGTTGTTCTACAAAATCACGAATGACTTTAAGTGCATCTTCATTCTTCACAGCATATATAACAGGTGTTTCAGGTTTAACAATTGCACGTTTATCTTTGGCAATATCTACATATGTGTCGCCTAAAATATCAACATGATCTAAACCAATACTCGTTAAAATGCTAAGTATTGGTTTAAATACATTGGTAGAATCATTTTTTATACCCAAGCCTGCTTCTACTATTACAAAGTCAACCGGATGAATTTCTCCAAAATATAGAAACATCATCGTTGTAATAATTTCAAATTCTGTTGCTGTTCCAAGTTCTGTTTCTGCTTCTAATGCTTCACTTACTGGTTTTACCTTTTGAACTAATTCTACAATGGCATCATCGCTAATTGGTACACCATTTAAACTTATACGTTCATTAAACGTTTCTATAAAAGGAGATGTAAAGGTCCCAATTTCATATCCATTGTCAACAAGCGCTGACCTTAAATAGGCAACTGTTGATCCTTTACCATTTGTACCACCGACATGAATACCATTGATATTAAATTGTGGATTGTTTAATTTATCTAGCATCCACTCCATGCGTTTAACACCTGGTTTAATGCCAAATTTAGTTCGTTCATGTATCCAATATAAGCTGTCTAGGTAATTCATGTTAAGGACTCCTATGCTTTTAATTGATTAATGCGTTCTTGTACACCATCATATTTTTCTTGATATGTTTGCTTTTTCTCACGTTCTTCATTAATAATTTTTTCAGGTGCTTTATTAACAAAGTTTTCATTTGCTAGTTTCTTATTAACACGGTCTAACTCTTTTTCCCATTTTTTGAGTTCATTTTCTAAGCGTGTAATTTCTTTATCCATGTCAATCAAGCCTTCTAATGGTAATACGACTTCACCAGCAGAAGTAATAGATGTCATTGCTTTTTCAGGGATATCTATTGTTGTTTTAATAATCAACTCACTTGGATGACAAAATCTATCAATATAATTTGAATTATTTAATAAAGTCTCTTTTATATTTTCATTTTTTGCTTGAATAAAAATTGGAATTGCTTTAGATAATGGCGTATCTACTTCTAAGCGTGATTGTCTTACGGATTTAATTATTTCAACAAGTTGTTGCATCGTTTCTTTACTTTCATCAAATACTAACTCATTATTGGATTTTGGCCAAGCTGCATTGACAATCGTTTCACCTTCGTGTGGTAAATTTTGCCAGATTTGTTCTGTTACAAATGGCATAAATGGGTGCAACATTCTCATCGTATTATCTAATACATATGTTAATACAGAACGTGTAACTTGTTTTTGATCTTCATCTTCTCCGTTCATAGGTATTTTACTCATTTCTATATACCAATCGCAGAATTCATCCCAAATAAAGTTATATAAAGCTCTGCCAACTTCTCCAAATTCATAACGTTCACTTAAATCAGTGACTGTATCTATTGTTTCATTTAAGCGTGTTAAAATCCATTTATCTGCTAATGATAAATTACGAGTTAAGTCAACATCTTCAACTTTGAAATTGTCACCAATATTCATCAGACTAAATCTAGCAGCATTCCAAATTTTATTAATAAAATTCCAAATTGATTCAACTTTTTCCGTAGAATAACGTAAATCATGACCAGGAGATGACCCAGTTGCTAAGAAATATCTTAAACTATCTGCGCCGTACTCATCGATTACGTCCATAGGATCAACACCATTGCCTAAAGATTTACTCATTTTACGGCCATCTTCAGCACGTACTAATCCATGTAATAACACATCATTAAATGGTCGTTGTCCTGTAAACTCAAGTCCTTGGAATATCATTCTGGCAACCCAAAAGAAAATAATATCATAACCGGTTACAAGTACATTAGTTGGATAATAACGTTGAAAATCTTCGTTTTCAGTATCAGGCCAACCTAATGTTGAAAATGGCCAAAGCGCACTTGAGAACCAAGTGTCTAATACATCCTCATCTTGCGTCCATTCTTCTGAATTTTGTGGAGGTGTTTCACCGACGTAAATTTCTCCTGTTTCATTATGATACCATGCAGGTATTTGATGCCCCCACCATAATTGTCGTGAAATCGTCCAATCTCTAATTTCTTCCATCCAACGATTAAATGTTTTTTCAAATCTTTGAGGTACAAAATCAATTCTATTATCCGTTTTTTGGTTATTTAACGCTTGTTCTGCTAATGGTTTCATTTTAACAAACCATTGTGTGGATAGATAAGGTTCAACGACCGCACCAGAACGTTCAGAATGTCCAACAGAGTGTTCATGTTCTTCAATTTTAATCACTAAATCCTGTTCTTGTAAATCTTTTACTAATGCTTCACGACATTCAAATCTATCCATACCTTGATATTTACCAGCATGTGCATTCATATGACCAGACTCATCCATAACAGTAATGCGCTCTAGATCATGACGGTTACCAATTTCAAAGTCATTTGGATCATGTGATGGCGTAACTTTCATCGCCCCACTACCAAAATCGATATCCACATATTCATCTGCTAGAATTGGTAATTCTCTTCCAATTATAGGCAAGATTACAGTTTTACCTATCACATCTTTATAACGGTCATCATTCGGATTCACCACGATTGCAGTGTCACCTAACATTGTCTCAGGGCGCGTAGTTGCTATTTCTATATACCCATTGCCATCTGCGTAAGGATATTTGAAATGATAGAACTTGCCTTGAACATCTTCATGAATGACTTCTATATCAGATAAAGCAGTACGTGCAACTGGGTCCCAGTTGATAATGTATTCACCTCGATAGATGAGTCCTTTATTATACATATCGACGAATACTTTTTTTACCGCTTTACTAAGTCCTTCATCTAACGTAAAGCGTTCTCTACTATAATCTAAACCTAAACCTAATTTTGCCCATTGTTGTCTGATAAAATCAGCATACTCTTCTTTCCAGTCCCAGGCTTTTTCGAGGAATTTTTCTCTACCTAAGTCATGGCGAGATAAACCTTCTTCTTTGAGTTTCGCTTCTACTTTAGCTTGTGTCGCGATGCCAGCATGATCCATACCTGGTAAATATAGTGTGTCATACCCTTGCATACGTTTCATTCTTGTTATAATGTCTTGTAATGTTGTATCCCAGGCATGACCTAAATGTAATTTACCTGTTACGTTTGGGGGTGGAATAACAATTGTATATGTTTCTTTTGAATGATCTTCTGCTGCTTTAAAATAGCCATTACTGACCCATTGATCATAACGCCCAGCTTCAACTTCGTTTGGATTATATTTGGGGTTCATTTCCATGTTTAAAATCCTCCTTAAATAAATAAAAACCCATCCTATAAAATAGGACGGGTTTACCGTGGTACCACCTAAATTCAAGAAATTAACATAATAATTTCAAGCACTTAAAATTATGATTAACGCTCAAACACGCCTTAACCTACTTTATTATCTTTGTTTTGACAAATTTCAGCTAAAGTTCAATGAGGGCTACCTTCAATAAGTTAAACTGTACATTTTCAGCGACCATGTACTCTCTGTTAAATTTCAGCTTATTTACTCTTCCCATTAGACAATATTTCTTTACTTGATTATAGTATAATGGATATGAAAATAAGTCAATAAAATGGAGTGAAATTTATGAATGAATGTGCGTTCGGCACTACAGATCCTGTATATATTAATTATCACAATGAAAGTTGGGGACATCCTATATATGATAGTTTGAAATTGTTTAAATTAATGGCGTTAGAATCCCAACATGCTGGTCTATCTTGGTTAACCATTTTAAAGAAAAAAGAAGCGTATGAACAAGCATTTTATAATTTCAATCCAGCTAAAATTGTAAAAATGACTTCAGAAGATATTGATAAGTTAATGGCATTTCCTAATATTGTTCATAACAGAAAAAAATTAGAGGCTATTGTCAATCAAGCTAAAGGTTATTTCAAAATTGAGCAAGATTACGGCAGTTTCAGTAAATTTTTATGGTCTTATGTCGATCATAAACCACTCGATTTAGGTTATATTCAATCAAGTGAACGGATTACAGTCGATCAACGTGCAACTGAACTTTCTAAAAAATTAAAACAATATGGATTTAGTTTTTTAGGTCCGGTAACTGTCTTCTCATTTTTAGAGGCAGCAGGACTATATAACGCTCACTTACAATCATGTCCTTATAATCCTAATATATACAACGGTGAGGGTTTTCATTAACATCAAACTAGTTTTGGTATAAAAAGTGACATGCTCCCTCATAGTTTTTATTTTTAAATGTCTACATGGAGGAGCATATTAGAGACTTTGTCGTCAGTCTGGCATGAGCTTTTGTTCATGTTTTTAGATTAAACAACTAGGAATCTTTCAAAAGTGAATCGATGTCATAAATATATAAATGATATGCATAAAATCATGAAAATGTAAATTTATAAAAACCACTCCGAAGAGTGGTCAAAAGGATGAAGTACTGGAGGTACTTCTCTTCTATAATATCAAACAGAAATGCGTTGTTCAATATATTAAATATTAAATTATTGTAAAAAAATAAAAGATTTACAAAGTTATATTTCGCTAATCATTTTTATTGCTTTCACGTTGACTTTCTCTAAATTTAAGAAAATAATTTAACATCGGTGCAATTAAAAATAATATAAAGAAAATTCTAAAGATATGATAACTAGATATCATCGCAACATCTGCGCCAGTTTCAATAGCAACTAATACGATTTGACTCATACCCCCAGGCGCAGCACCAAGGAATAGTTCATTTACTTGATGATGAGATACCGTTGCTATAAACAAGACCATGACAAATGCTAATAATATCAATAAAATATTCTGAAATGCTATTGCTATTGCAATTCTTCCTTTCATTTGGTCAAGTAATTTTGCTATTTGTATCCCTATTCGAATCATATATATGATTTGTGCTGCAGCAATGATGTAATTATCTAATGTGAAAGTCACGCCTGTAACTAAGTTCCAACATATCAGTACGAGGATAGGCGCAAGTAATTGCTTGGTTGGAAAATTTATTTTTGACATAACAAAATAAATAGCGACTATTGCGATAATGAGTAAAGCCATATTGGGAATTGTTAAAGCCCGTGTCAAAACTTCTGTAGATTGTCCAGACGTTGAATGATTTCCAGGGCTTTGAAAAAAATACGAAATAAATGGCACTAATATAACTACGAAAATGATTCTTGATGTTTGAGTTAAACTAACAACCATGATATTCGCTTTTTTATTTTCTTCTGCCATTATTAACATTTGACTTAAAGCGCCAGGAATTACACTTAAAATTGCCGTTTCAGTATTTACATTGGCAATTTTTTTGAAAAAATAAGCAATGATTAGTGCTAAAATAAGTAACATAATTGTTATTAAAACAATCGTGAGCCAATCATCTTTAATGTCAAATATGACATTTTTAGTAAACGTAGAGCCAATTTGAACACCTAAAAGCACTAACCCGATTTGGCTCAACCAAAACGGCCACTTTATATCTAAATGTAAATAGCGTATACAAACGATACTAGCAATAATTGGACCAAACATAAATGGTAGCAAAACATGGGCAGCATTTAGTGCCAAACTAAAAATAAGCGCTAATATTAATACGATTATATTATTTTTAAAATGCTTATTCATATGCTCACAACTTTCCTTAGTATCGTTATATATACATGTCTAACTAAAACAATGGAGCGAGTTAGAAATCAAAATGCTTAATTTGATTTCGAATCCTCGCCCCATTAAGGTAAAAAGAACTCTAAAAAGTAAGTACAATTAAATATTTGTTAATGAAGCTTTTAAAATACTGTTTAATTTGGCTAAGTAGTAAATACCAACATTAAATTTTTAAATGACTAACATTAAACAATACGACTTAAAGCAGTATCAAATGCTGCTAATGTTTTTTCTATGTCCGCTTCTGTATGGGCAGTAGAAAGGAAAGTCCCCTCGAATTGAGAAGGTGGTAAAAATACGCCTTCTTTAGCCATTTCTCTATACATTTGACTAAACATTTCTAAATCACTTTGGTTTGCTTCTTCAAAATTAGTTACCGGTCCTTCATTCAGGAAATACCCTATCATAGAACCTGCACGATTCACAGTTATGGGTACATTATGTTTTTTAAAAATATCTTTTAATCCACTTTCTAATATATCTCCCAGTCTATTGAAATAATCATATGACTCTGGTGTTAATTGTTTCAAAGTTTCATAACCGCTTGTCATAGCTAGCGGATTTCCTGATAATGTTCCTGCTTGATATATATTACCTGATGGTGCTATATGGTCCATGATTTCTTTTTTACCGCCAAATGCTGCTGCAGGTAATCCACCACCTATAACCTTACCGAGACAAGTTAAATCTGGCATCACATCAAAGTAACCTTGTGCACAATGATAACCTACTCTAAAGCCAGTCATAACTTCATCAAATATTAATAATGAGCCATATTCATTTGTGATATCTCTTAAACCTTGTAAGAATCCATCAACTGGTGCTACAACACCCATATTGCCTGCTACTGGTTCAACGATAACGCCAGCAATGTCATCACCAAACTCTTCGAAAGCTACTTTTAATGATGCCAAGTCATTATATGGCACTGATATTGTATTTTTAGCAATACCTTCGGGTACGCCAGGAGAATCTGGTAATCCTAAAGTTGCAACGCCAGATCCAGCTTTGATTAAAAGCGAATCGCTATGACCATGATAACATCCAGTGAATTTCACTATTTTATTTCTACCAGTATAACCTCTTGCTAAACGTAATGCATCTAATGTTGCTTCTGTTCCTGAAGATACCATACGTAGTTTTTCAATGGAAGGTACACGATCAATAACTAATTCTGCTAACTTGTTTTCAATTAATGTAGAAGCACCAAAACTTGTTCCATTATCAACAGCTTCATGTAATTTTTCATTAACTTGTTTATTTTTATGACCTAAGATTAATGGTCCCCAACTTAGAACATAATCAATATATTCATTGCCATCAATATCGTATATTTTTGAACCTTCTCCATGATCCATAAAAATCGCAGGTGTATCTACAGATTTAAATGCTCTAACTGGACTATTTACGCCCCCTGGCATTAGATTTTCAGCTGTCTTCATTGCTTCTATAGAATTATTATATCCCATTTAAAATTGCCTCCTTATTGTTCATCAATATATCTACAAATATCTTTAGAGAAATATGTGATAATCATGTCTGCGCCTGCACGTTTCATTGAAATCATCTGTTCCATCACAACTTGTTTTTCATCAATCCAACCATTAAGTGCAGCAGCTTTTGTCATGCTATATTCACCACTTACATTGTATGCAATTACTGGTACATTAGTCGTATTTCGCACATCTCTAATAATGTCTAAAAAGCTTAATGCCGGTTTAACTATCATCATATCTGCACCTTCATGTAAATCACTGTCTAGCTCTCTCAATGCTTCTCTTCTATTTGCTGGATCCATTTGATACGTTTTTCTATCGCCAAATTGAGGTGCAGACTCAGCAGCATCACGGAATGGACCGAAAAAGCTAGAAGCATATTTTATACCGTAACTCATGATTGGTATATTATAATAACCAGCATCATCTAAACCTGCTCTAATTTCTGCAACAAAACCATCCATCATATTACTTGGTGCAATGATATCAGCACCCGCTTCTACTTGTGAAATAGCAGTTTTCACTAGTAATGGTAAAGATTTATCATTGTCTACATCATTTGTTTTTTCATCAATAACACCACAATGACCATGGTCAGTATACTCACATAAACAAGTGTCTGCAACAACGAGTAAATCACTGTACATTGCTTTGGCTTTTCTTGTTGCTTCTTGAACAATACCATTATGATCAAAAGCGCCTGTACCGATGGCATCTTTTTCATTAGGTACACCAAAGAACATGATGCCTCTGATACCTAAATCATATGCTTCTTTAATTTCTTCATCAAGCAGATTTAAACTAAGTTGATACACACCTGGCATTGACTTAATTTCTTCTTTAACATTGTCTCGTTCTACCACAAAAATAGGATAAATTAAATCTTCTTTGTGTATATGTGTTTCACGAACCATTTCTCTCATAGATTTACTACTACGTAATCTTCTATGTCTATCAAATTGCATCATTTTCCCAACTTTCTTCAACTTTATTTATTAATGAATCTAACGTTTGAATATTTGATGTTGTTGCATCATAACCATATTGTTTGACCGTGTCTAAGGTTTGTTGTCCTATGACATAATAATGATTAAATCGCGGTGTTTCACTTTGCTCAAAAAAATATTTTACTGCAGATGAACTCGCAAAAGTAATGACATCTAGCTCATTATTTCGCATCATACGTTTAACATCTGCTATATTTTTAGTATGTGGCACTGGACGGTATAAATCAATTTTACAAACTTGATACCCTTGTTGATATAAACTTCTCTGCAATAAAGGACGTGCATAAGCACTTGAAGGAATCAATATTTTACTGTTTTTTGCAGTTTGAAAACATTTAAGAAAACCTTCTTGTGAATAATCTGAAGGATAAAATAATACATCTAATCCCAATGATTTACAATATTCTGCAGTTTTAGCGCCTATTGCAGCAAAATTTTTTACGTTCACTTGCGATAGAAATGGTTGAAAATACTTCACTGCGTTCTTAGACGAAAAAATAAGCCAGTCATAGTCGACATCTAATAAATTTATATCAAATGATAAAGGTTCTACATCTATAAACGGCTTGTGTAAAATATGCTTATCATCTTGTTTAAATTTAGAAGTTTGTGTCATAACTATAACTGGTCTCATTATTTTCACCTCGAACGATTATTGTTCTTCGTTTAGTGCTTTTATTATTTCGTACGCACCTTGTGCATTTAAGACTTCTGTTACTTTTTCACCTAATTCAACAGGATCATTCCCGCGCTCGGTATGTTCGTAACGTTCTTTACCATCAGGTGACATAATTAGTCCTGTAAATTCTATTGTACCATCACTATTTTTACTAGCATAGCCCCCTATAGGCACTTGGCAACTTCCATTCATGCGTTCTAAAAATGTACGTTCGGCAGTTACACATTCTGCAACATCCTCATTGTGGACTTTAGCAAGAAGCTCTAGCAGCTCCTTGTCATCAGAACGACATTCTATACCCAATGCACCTTGACCGATTGCAGGGATCAAAGTATGCTCATCTAAATATGATGTTACGATATCATCTGACCAACCCATACGTTTTAGCCCTGCTGCAGCTAATAATATGGCATCATAATCTTCATTATTTAATTTATTCAATCGTGTGTCAATGTTACCGCGAATCCATTTTATTTGTAAATGTGGATATTTTGCAAGTATTTGTGCACCACGTCTTAGCGAACTGGTACCAACAATACTTTGATTTGGCAATGATTCTAGCGGAACATGATTTTTAGCAATATATGCATCGTATGGATTTTCTCTGTCAGGTATGCAGCCTAAAGTCAATCCATCTGGAATTACGCTTGGAACATCTTTTAAAGAATGAATTGCCATATCAATTTCTCCATTAAATAGAGCATTTTGAATTTCTTTAACAAATAGACCTTTTCCGCCCACTTTAGATAATTGTTTATCTAAAATTCGATCGCCTTTCGTTACGATTTCTTTTATTTCCACTTCTAAACTTGGATCTACCATTTTTAATTTATCAATAAATTGTCTACTTTGTGTTAAAGCTAACTTACTTCTTCGTGAACCTACTACTAATTTACGCATCATGCGCAACCTCCTAGAAACAAGTCTATTCATTCAACTAAATCACACTTCAATAAATACCTGTCCATTGATGAAAATCAGATATATGTGAAGCGAAAAATAAATTAATCATACTAAGACAAAACAATATGATATTAAAATAAATTAATTTGTGCTTTGTTAGCATTTTTTTAACTCTAAAAATTAAATAAATTCCATATAGTAATGTTATGATTGAAGACATAATAACTTTAGGATCTACAATGATATTTACCCCTAATGTATTAAACCCCCATTGTGCACCTAATACAATACTTAATATGATGAATATGAAACCAATTAAACTACTGTAAAATACCACTTGTTCAAGCGTAGCTACACTACCTATTCTAAAATATTTCTGGTCAAACCGTTTTTGCTTCAAATTATTGTATTGTATTAAATATAAGATACAATTTACAAACGCAAAGGCAAAAAATGCGTAACTAATTACCGCCAAACTTATATGCACAATAAGCAATTCATTGATAATATTGAGTTTTTCACCAGTGCTTTGATAATGCATAGGTTGGAACGTATTGATTGCAATAAATAAAAAACCAATCATATTAAATAAAAATATAGATAAGTTTATTTGTTTTATCACATTGATTACTATGGAAATAGAAATAATAAGCCATGCTACAGCAAAAAACACATCAAATATATTACCTAATGGAATTTGTTTCGTTACATTTACATATAAAGATAAAGAGATTGTTTGTAACATCCAAACAATCCCCAATGAAACAAAACCAATCATTTTAACTCTATGATGCTTTTTCAAAAAATCATAAAAATAACAAGCAATGCTAAATAAATAAATTAATAATATAAGTTCATTTAATCTAATGAACGAAAATTCTTGCATATCATCACCATTTGCATTTACTTATTCAAAACTAAAAATTTGACTTGTTGTTGTTACATTGCGTTTTTTCTCTTTTGGTTTATAGGCTTGTTCAGCTTCAATGTCAAAAATGTTTTGAAATAGCTCTAATTTTTCGTTACTTTTTTTGTCACTACTCAACTCTTTTGCTTGCTTAATAGGATCTTTTAACATTTGATTTATGATACTTTTAGTGTGTTTTGATATCACTTTACGTTCTCTTTCTGTTAATCCAGGGAGTTTTCGATCAATACTACTCATTGTATCTTCTTGAATATCCATCGCTTTTTCTCTAAGCGCGCGAATAACAGGAACAACACCTAACATATTAACCCATTCATTATGTGCATCAATTTCTGCTGGAATTCTTTGTAAAATTTCATCAGCAGCATTTTGACGTTGTTTTAGGTTCGCGTCTACTAAACCTTTCAAATCGTCAACATCATAATTAAAAACATCTTGAATCGTATCTATGCCTGGTTCAATATCTCTTGGAACCGCAATATCTATCAACACGAGAGAATCATTTTTCCGTTGTGATTGAATCGTAGCCATCATGCTATTTGTAATGATATATTCATCTGAACTCGTTGAACTAATCACAATATCCGCATGTGCCAAAAGTTGTGGTAGTGCCTCTATAGATTCATATTTAACATTGTGTGCAGTTGCTAATTTCTGTGCTTTACTCACAGTCCTATTAACAATGGTTACATCAGTTACGTCTGAACCTATCAAATTCAAGAGTGATAGCTCACTCATATCCCCTGCACCAATAATCAAAGCACTTTTATTATTAATTTTGCCAAATACTTTTTTACTAAGTTCAACTGCTGCATATGAAACACTAACTGCATTATCTGCAATATCCGTTTCATTATGCGCTTTTTTCGCAAAAGTAATCGCTTGTTTAAACAGATGATTAAATATAGTACCAGTTGTATCTTCTTCTTGAGCAATAAAGAATGCATCTCTAATTTGTCCAAGAATTTGAGTTTCTCCTAACACTACAGAATCTAAGCCTGAAGTAACTTGCAATAAATGTCTTACTGCTGCGTCCCCCACAGTTACTTCAGTCATTTCTTTAATCTCTTCAACATCAAACCCAAAATTTCTCGCTAAAAAACGTTGAATATAATAGCGACCTGTATGAATTTGATCAACAACAGCATATACTTCTGTGCGATTACAAGTTGATAATATTACATTTTCTAAAATAGATTTAGTTTCGAATAAATCAACATTGGCTGAACGTATGGCATCATCTTTAAAAGCAACTTGTTCTCTTAGTGCTACATCTGCTTTACGATGATTAATGCTTATCGCAATTAAATGCATTTATAACGCCCTCCATACATATTACAATAACTAAATTATAACACAATTATCATTTGAGTTAAGCATATTGCACACGTAAATTAGAAATATTCTAATCTACATTCAAATAGTTGTCATAATTTATAGGCTTTAACCGTTTTCTCAACATTCTATATATATTTTGCAATTATATCCCATACTTGTTGTTGCTTATTCGCTTGGATAGAAGAATAACTGATAATTTCATCTTCAGGTTCCATTTCAAGTTTTCGCTGGACATTGGCTAAATGTTTCTGTACTTTACCTTTAGCGATTTTATCTTCTTTTGTAGCAACTACTAATGTCGGAATATCAAAATACTTCAAATAGTTATACATTAAAATATCATCTTCTGTAGGATTATGTCTCAAATCAACAAGCTGAATGACAAGTTTTAAAGACGTTCTCTGAGAAATATATTTTTCAATCATTTTTCCAAACGCTTCACGTTGTTTTTTACTCACTTTAGCATAACCATAACCTGGCACATCTACAAATACCAGTTGATTATCAATATTATAAAAATTGAGCGTTTGTGTTTTACCTGGTTGTTGTGAAGTTCGTGCCATATTTTTACGTCCAATCATACTATTAATAAAAGATGATTTACCAACATTGGAACGACCACTGAGTCCTACCTCGCTCAAACCAGTTTCAGGATATTGTTCAGGCTTTACCGCACTGATTAATAATTCTATTTCATTAGGATTTATTTTCATTACCGACCCTCTTTTCTATTAAAGTCACTTCATTATTATATTACACAATTTCACTTATTTATATGTATTTTTATATGATTTATATTCCATTTTAAAAGAAAAAGGCTAAGACACATTTAAAATGTCTCAGCCTTTTAGTCTTAATTTTCAACATTGACTAATATAAAACTTTGATACTCTAATATATACAACGTTAATCAAAACTCATAGGGCAACCAGTACTAATCAATTGATTCGCTTTGATTCAGCCCTTTATTTTCAAACTATTTTATTAAGCAGAAGTTTGTTCCTTATTAACGAGATTTCCTTCTTTATCGTATAGTTCAGGATCTTTTTCATCATTAATCGTTTCTTCAGTGATTACCACTTTTACAACACCATCAGAAGATGGAACATCATACATAATATCGATTAATGCTTCTTCAATAATTGAACGTAAGCCACGCGCACCTGTTTTACGCTCAATCGCTTTGTTACTAATTGCAGACAATGCTTCGTCTGTAAATTCTAGTTCTACATCATCTAGTTCTAACATTTTTGTATATTGTTTTACTAAAGCATTTTTTGGTTGTGTTAAAATATTTTTCAATGCATCAACATCTAGTGTTTCTAGATTTGCAACAATAGGCACACGACCAATAAACTCTGGAATTAGACCGTATGATTGTAAATCTTCAGGTCTGATTTGTTCTAAGATAGCATCCTCATCATATTTAGATGCTTCACTACTAGAAAATCCAATGACTTTTTCACCTAGTCTACGTTTAATGACTTCATCAATACCGTCAAATGCACCACCAAGTACAAACAAGATATTTGTAGTATCTATTTGAATTAATTCTTGGTTAGGATGTTTACGTCCGCCTTGTGGTGGCACGCTTGCAGTTGTACCTTCAAGAATTTTCAATAGCGCTTGTTGTACACCTTCACCTGAAACATCTCTTGTGATAGAAGTATTTTCTGATTTTCTAGCGATTTTGTCGATTTCATCGACATAAATGATACCTTTTTCAGCTTTATCTATATCAAAATCAGCTGCTTGAATTAAGCGAAGTAATATATTTTCAACGTCATCGCCAACATATCCGGCTTCAGTGAGACTCGTAGCGTCTGCGATTGCAAAAGGCACATTTAATGTTTTAGCTAAAGTTTGGGCTAAAAGGGTTTTACCGCTACCTGTTGGACCAATTAAAGCAACGTTACTTTTTTGTAATTCCACGTCATCTTCATTTGGACCTAAATTTTGAACACGTTTATAATGATTATATACAGCGACAGCTAGAGATTTTTTAGCTTTTTCTTGGCCAATAACATAATCATTTAATTGATCCATAATTTCTTTAGGAGTTGGTAATTCTGTTAGTCCTTCTGATTCTGATTGAGCTAACTCTTCTTCAACTATTTCTGAACATAGCTCAATACATTCGTTACAAATATATACGCCACTTCCTGCGACCAATTTTTTAACTTGGTCTTGATCTTTACCACAGAAAGAGCATTTTAAATTTTCTTCATCTTCATTGAATTTGAACATTCTATTTACACCCCTATTCCCTAAAGACTATACTAGATAGCATTTTAATATGCAACTTGAACAAATCTCAAGTTTTTTGCACAAAACATTGTAGCAGACACATTAATTGAATGCATCTGCTACTAGTTTACAATATTAAACAACTATACTTTGTTTCTACAAACAATATGCTTGTGACATTTTTAGTTATGCTTCAGAGTCATCTTTAGATGGTTCTACTAATTTCGCTTCTTCTACTAACATATCAATAACCTTTTGAATACGTACATCATTTTTAACAATGTCAGTGTTACCTAGTGTTTGTTTAATATCTTCTACAGATATATTAAACTGTTCACTCATTTTTTCTAATTCTTTGTCGATGTCAGCATCAGATACTTCTACTTCTTCTGCATCAGCAATCGCAGTTAATGTTAAATTTGTTTTAACGCGTTCCTCAGCATCATCTTTCATTTGCTCTCTTAATTGTGACTCATCTTGTCCAGAAATTTGGAAATAAGTTTCTAAATTAAGACCTTGTTGTTGCATACGTTGTCCAAATTCTTGAACCATGCGGTCTAACTCAGTTTTAATCATCGCTTCTGGAACATCAATTGTTGTGTTATTCGTAGCTTTATTAATAGCTTCTTCTTTTTGAGTATTCTCAGCGTCTGTAGCTTTTTGTTCAGCTAAACGTTTACGTAAGTTTTCTTTATACTCATCAACTGAGTTAGCCTCTGCATCTAATTCGTTTGCAATTTCATCATTTAATTCTGGAACGTCTTTATATTTGATTTCATTAACTTTTGTTTTGAAAGTAGCTTCTTTTCCAGCTAATTCTTCAGCATGGTATTCTTCTGGGAATGTTACATTAATATCTTTTTCTTCGCCAGTTTTAACACCAACCAATTGTTCTTCAAAACCTGGAATAAATGAACCTGAACCAATTTCAAGGTCGTAGCCTTCAGCTTGTCCACCTTCAAATTGTTCACCATCAACATAACCATCAAAATCAATGTTTACCGTATCACCATTTTCAACTGCACCATCTTCTTTAACAACCATTTCTGCTAGATGTCCAAGTTGATGATCGATTGATTCTTGTACTTCTTCTTCAGTTAATTCAGTATTTTGTTTTTCAATTTCTAAACCTTTGTAATCACCAAGTTCAACTTCAGGTTCAACTACAACATTTGCTTCAAATGTCATGTCTTTACCTTTTTCAATTGATGTTACATTGATTTCTGGTTGATCAACTGGTTTAATGCCAGTTTCGTCAATAGCTTCACCATACGCTTCTGGTAATAAGATATCAACTGCATCTTGATACAATGCTTCTACACCAAAGCGTTGTTCAAAAATTTGGCGAGGTACTTTCCCTTTACGGAAGCCCGGCACATTAATTTGTTTAACCACTTTTTTGAAAGCTTGATCAATTGCTTTGTCTACTTTTTCTGCTGGAACAGTAACAGATAAAACACCTTCGTTACCTTCCTTTTTTTCCCAAGTTGCTGTCATGTATAAAAACCTCCATGATTATCCTATTTTATTTTTTCAACTTCATTATTATAGCACACGTCAAAGCTCGACACAAATTATGAATTTTATATGAATAATTAATAAAAAGTTGAAATTTATTATAATTTTATATTACCTCTTAACTCCATTACCCATTTTTCATATGAGTTAATGATAAAACTACTTATTTTTCTTTATCTAACGACTCAATGAATGCAAGCACATGATTCGTTTCATCGATACTTTCTAAACCTAACATTGATTTGAAATAATTTGTATAACCTTCTATCCAAGTTTCCTTTGTTGCAATGAGTTCAACATTTAATGGATAAAGTAAAATGGCATGATTATTCAGCATATGAAGCGCTTCTTCTACAAGTTGTTGTGCTGCACCATCTTCAAGTTGCTTCAGAACGTTAGGTATAACTTCAGTTTTAAATAAAGTTTGTTCTAGCCCTTCAAGATTCTGTGGAATCACATTGATTTCATATCCATATTTATGAATAGAAATCGTTTGGTCATTTTTTGCAAAACGCAAGTATTCCAACATAATAGTTACGACATTCGGTGCGAGTTTCAGCTCATTCAACAAATGAATCACTGTATCTTGATAACGATATTGACTATGATCTATGAGCGTCAACATAATGTTAACTTGTTCTTTAAGTGTTAATGTATCAAAACTTTGTAGCATTTGAGCTGCATGTTCATTATGTTTATCAATTTGGCTTAAAGCAAATTCCTTGATTGGAAATAATTCCATTCTAGTCTTATGATCATTGACTTCATCTATGATTTGATTAATAATTTCAACAACTTCAAAATATTGTCCTAAGCCATTTAAACTTTTAACATAATAAATCATCAAATCATCATAATTAGATATACCTTGTTTTAATAGAATGATTGCTTCTTCACGTAGCTCTAAATAATGTTCCATTTTAAAAAGCATCGCACATTTTAATAAAGCCATTTGTTCATCAAGTTCGAACTGAGCTTCTAATGACTCAAACAACTGATAAGCTTGTGCTAAATTATTTTCATTAAAAGCTTGTTTAATTTCTCTAATCAACTTTTCTTTTGATCTCGGAAATGGAATGATATCAGACATTAATCAACACCTCTATTGTATTGCCTGTAAAATGAGCGCACTCCATGTTTCAAAGTCATCATAATTGTCTATCTTGTTATGGTTGACCCATTTAATTTTTAAAGTGTCGGTCTCTTTTGCTTCTACATCATTACTGTTAACATTAATCTTAAATACAACACCTAAATGTACTTCACCAACTTCATTTGTATCATCATTGATAAAGCCTATGTATGCTAAATTTTGTGATTTACTTTCAGAAAGGCCTACTTCTTCATTTAATTCTCTCTGAGCGTTCACTCTAAGCACTTCATTAATAGATTCAGCACCTTTAACGTCATTCATATGGCCGCCAACACCGATCGAAGACTGACCATGCAAACGCGTTTCTCCGCCACCTGAGAGTCGTTCATAAACTAATATTTCATCGTGCTCATTTTCTAAAATGCAATACGAAATAAGTTGTTTATAACTTGGATCTTCTTCCATATCACCACGTCGTTTAATTTCATAATTCGATAGTGTTTCAAAAATGTCTTGTCCCTTGTTCGAATTTTTATCTAAAAATCCATTAAACTGATTATTTTCATTATCAAATAAAATTTTTCTTGGTACTACCGTAATCATTTCGTCAAATTTAGACATTAGTTTCTCCTTCATATGTGACTTCCTTGTCATTTTATCAAAACATTCACGTATCTCAAAACAATACTAATAGCAAAACGCTTACTCGCAGGTAAATTATTAATCATCTAATATTTCAACCTTTGAATCTAAATCATTAACCTTATAAAGGTATTAACACAAGCATATCTATCATAAAGTATTTACGCAGTGCCAATACCACATAAAAGCCTGAGACAATATGGTGTCCCAGGCTTTATTTGAAAATTATTTTAAAGCTTCTTTAGCTTTTGCTACTAATTCACCAAAAGCTTTGTCATCTGAAATCGCGATTTCAGAAAGCATTTTACGGTTTACGTCGATATCAGCTTTTTTCAAACCATTCATTAATCTTGAATAACTCATGTCATGTTGACGTGCTGCAGCATTAATACGTGTAATCCATAATTTACGGAAGTCACGTTTTCTTTGACGACGGTCACGGAAAGCATATTGACCTGATTTCATAACTTGTTGTTTTGCAACTTTATATAATGTGCGTTTTGCACCAAAGTAACCTTTAGCTAATTTAATCGTCTTTTTACGACGCGCTCTTGTTACTGTTCCACCTTTTACTCGTGGCATAATAAATTCCTCCTTAAAATGTGTACATTCTTAAATTTTTCGCTGTTTCTCAGGCTATCTCGTCAATTATTTTTTATAAGATAATAATTGTTTTACACGTTTCATGTCTGATTTGTGCACTAATGAAGCTTTACGTAATTTACGTTTTTGTTTAGTTGTTTTATTTGCAAACATATGTGAAGTGAAAGCTCTTGAACGTTTTAATTGACCTGAAGCAGTTCTTTTAACACGTTTAGCAGCTCCACGGTGGGTTTTCATTTTAGGCATGATTCATTTCCTCCTGTATTATCTAATATTATTTTTCGTTTATTGGGTTAAGCATAATGAACATTTGACGACCGTCCATTTTAGGTCTTTGCCCAATAGTTGCGATATCTTTACATTCTTCAGCGAATTTTTCTAAAACTCGTTGACCAATTTCTTTATGCGTAATCGCACGTCCTCTGAAACGAATAGAAACTTTACATTTATCGCCTTTTTCTAAGAACTTACGTCCATTTTTCAATTTAGTTTGGAAATCATGTTCCTCAATTGTTGGACTTAAGCGAATTTCTTTAAGGTTGATTGTTTTTTGTTTCTTCTTCATTTCTTTTTCTTTTTTCTGTTGTTCGAATTTGTATTTACCGTAATCCATAATCCTTGCAACAGGTGGTTTAGCGTTTGGAGCCATTAAGACTACATCTAAACCTACTCTTTCAGCCATTTCTAGGGCTTCGGATTTTGATTTAACACCAATTTGTTCTCCGTCTTGCCCTATCAAACGTAATTCTTTTGCGCGAATCTTTTCGTTAACTTGAGTCTGATCTTTTGCTATGGTTGACACCTCCAAGATTTTTACGAAATTATCCCAAGCAAAAAGAGCGAGTATATAATATACCCGCTCTTCTCTACACATGATATTTTCATGTATATATAGACCTGCCAACTGCATTTAGCGTCGCTACAGGTGAGAAGCGGGAGCTTCTACTTGGTTCGTTTCGTATTCAACATTACCTATCTTAGCAACTATCTTCAAATAAGTCAACAGTTTATTTTAATTATGTTTAATTTCGTCCATATCTATGTCTTGTCGTAAGTTCACTTTCTCTAATGGTACCATTTTCGTTTTATAACGTAATTTATGATAAATAAAGAATGCTAGAAATACTGGAATACCCATATATGTGATAATAAATCGGTTCAGGTTAAAGTCACCTGTTTTGATAAAATCTACGTCTTGTCCAATAATGACTAACACACATAGGACACCAGCAAAGATTGGGCCAAATGGGAATAGTTTAGCTTTGTATTTTAATTTAGATTTATCATAATTTTGCTTGTCAAATGCTTTTCTGAATCTATAATGACTGACTGCGATACCTACCCAAGCGATAAAACCAGTCATACCACTTGCAGCAACAATATATTCGTAAGCATCACCACTCAAATGTTGCAATACAAAGATGCCCACGACAATCACAGCTGTCGTAATTAACGATACATACGGTACGCCGTTTCTATTTGTTTTACCAAAAACTGGATATGCTAATTTGTCTTTACTCATGGAGTATAGCATTCTAGTCGATGCATACATTCCAGAATTACCAGCAGATAATACCGATGTTAAGATAACGGCATTCATAAATGATGCTGCAAATGCTAATCCAGCATTTTTAAATACAAGTGTAAATGGTGAGGTAGCAATATCATCGCCACCACCCATTAAAGAAGGACTATCATACGGTATTAACATACCAATTACAAAAATTGCTAATATATAGAAAATCAATATTCTCCAAAATACTTGTTTAATTGCTTTAGGTACTGCTCGTTCTGGATTTTCAGATTCACCAGCTGTAATACCGATTAATTCAGTACCTTGGAATGAGAAGCCTGCAACTAAGAATACACCAAGAATTGTCAGTAGACTACCACCTAAGCCGTCACCAAGAATTGGGCCACCGCCTTTAGAAAATGTGTCAAAACCTACGAATTCTCCACCCATAATTCCAAGTATAGTAAGTAGACCGATGGCAATAAAAATGATAACTGTAACAACTTTAATTAATGCAAACCAGTATTCACTTTCACCATAAACTCTAACAGACAAAGCGTTTAGTCCAAATATAATAATTAGGAACAAACAGCTCCAACTCCAAGCTGGTATACCTGAAAGAGGTGTCCAATATTGAATCACTTGTGCAGCAATCGTAACATCTGCAGCAACTGTAATAACCCAGTTGAACCAATAATTCCATCCCAATGCAAATCCTAGTGATGGATCAACAAAACGCGTAGCATAAGTACTAAATGAACCAGAAACAGGTAAATAAGTAGCCATTTCTCCTAAAGATGTCATAAGGAAAAATACCATTGCTCCAATAATTGCATATGCAAGTAATGCACCCAAGGCACCTGCATCATGAATTGCACCACCAGAAGTCATAAATAAACCAGTACCAATACAACCACCAATAGCTATCATGGATATATGACGATCTTTTAGCCCTCTTTTAACTCCATTATTTTGATTTACTTCTTTTGCCATAGATGCTCCCTTTCCTTTAAACTTAGAGGCCAACTTACTATGCGATTATAATTATACTTTTATAGTTATTAATAACCTTTACATCGGAATATACATGTTATTTAACCAATTTGCTATAAATTTCCCGTTTTAGTATGAATAATAATCTTAAACCTAAATAAAATGGTTACATACCTATTAGATATGCAACCATTTTAGTCATAGCATTTATATAGGTAGCACATCACATATGTGACAGTCCAGTCTCTTTCGAAAACTGACCCAACCAATAGTGAAAAATGGTCACTTTTGATTTCGGCATTTTTACCTTTCACAAATCCTACATACGCTCCAAATAGCTTACAGATTGTTACTGATTAAAAACGCAACCTCTAACTCAATTTTTTTATTTTTTTATTTCACTAAGATTCAATATACATGATTTCAACATTACTTTCAAGGTTATCTTTGTTTTTTAAGTCTGATTTCATCTACCAAATCCCAAATAAATGATTCTTTTTCAACCGTTTCTTGATCTTGCGAACCATATTTTCTAACATTCACTTCATTATTTTCCATCTCTTTATCCCCAACGACAAGTTGATAAGGGATTTTTTGCATTTGTGCTTCTCTGATTTTGTAACCCATTTTTTCATTTCGATCATCTATTTCGACTCTTATACCTTGTGATTTAAGTTCGTCTTGTAAATGTCGAGCATAATCATAATGCAAGTCAACGTTTACTGGAATAATTTCAACTTGTTTTGGTGCTAACCACGTAGGGAAAGCTCCTTTAGTTTCTTCTGTTAAAAATGCAACAAAGCGCTCCATTGTCGAAACAACACCACGATGGATGACTACAGGTCTATGTTGCTCACCGTCTTTTCCTATATATGACAATTCAAATTTTTCAGGTAGTAAGAAGTCTAATTGAGCCGTAGATAACGTTTCTTCTTTACCCATAGCTGTTTGTACTTGAACATCTAACTTAGGACCATAAAAGGCTGCTTCCCCAATAGCTTCTTCGTATGCTAAACCTAGTTCATCAACCGCTTCTTTCAACATGCTCTCTGCTTTATTCCACATTTCATCATCATCAAAGTACTTTTCTTTATCCTCAGGATCTCTGTAACTTAAGCGGAATTTATAATTTTCAAATCCAAAGTCTTCATAAACATCGACAATTAAATTAACAACGCGTTTGAATTCTTCTTTTATTTGATCTGGTCTTACAAAAATATGTGCATCATTTAAAGTCATTCCTCTAACACGTTGTAATCCAGAAACAGCACCACTTGCTTCATAACGATGCATTGTACCTAATTCCGCAATGCGAATTGGTAATTCACGATATGAATGTGGTTTATTCGCATAAATCATCATATGGTGAGGGCAATTCATAGGTCTTAACACCATTTCTTCATTTTCATCTAATTTCATAGTTGGGAACATGTCCTCTTGATAATGATCCCAGTGTCCTGATGTTTTATATAAATCTACATTTGCCATCACTGGTGTATACACGTGATCATAACCCATGCTTACTTCTTTATCTACAATATATCGTTCAATTTCGCGACGAATAGTTGCACCGTTTGGTAACCACAATGGTAAACCTGCACCTACTAATTGATTGTTTGAGAATAGTTCTAATTCTTTACCAATTTTACGGTGATCGCGTTCTTTGCGTTCTTCTAGCATTTTAAGATGTGCCTTTAAGTCTTTTTTATCAAAGAAAGCAGTACCATATATACGCTGAAGCATTTTATTATCACTATCTCCACGCCAATATGCGCCTGCAGTTGATAAAAGTTTAAACTCTTTAATTTTTGAAGTTGATGGTACATGAACACCACGACATAAATCAGTGAATTCACCCTGCGAATACAAAGTAACATTTTCATCTTCTGGAATAGCATCTATTAGTTCTAGTTTATACGGATCATCAGCAAAAAATGTTTTCGCTTTATCTCTCGATACTACTTTTCGTTCTATAGGATAGTTTTCATTGACGATTTGTTTCATTGTTTTTTCTATTTTTTCAAAATCATCAGATGACACGCTTTCAGACATATCAAAATCATAATAAAATCCACCATCAACGACTGGACCCACACCAAATTTCACATCTCCATATAAACGCTTTAAAGCTTGTGCCATTAAATGTGCAGTAGAGTGACGCAAAACTTCTAATGCTTCATCACTACCAGGTGTAACTATTTCAATTTCACCATCTGTTTCGATTGGTCTTGTTAAATCAATCATTTGTCCATTTAACTTTCCTGCTACAGCTTTTTTTCTTAAACCAGGACTGATTGAGTGTGCAATCTCTTCTGTAGTAGTTCCTTTTTCAAATGCTTTCGCATTACCATCTGGAAAAGTAATATTTATTTGATCCATTTAAATTCCTCCTATTTATACTTGCCTTAAATCATCACGAAATAGTCATATTACAAACGTAAAACAAAAAGACCCCATCCCTAAAAGGGACGAGGTCTTCGCGGTACCACCCTAATTAAAGTAATTTTTATAATGATAAAAATACTTTACTCTACATAAGTTAACGGTCTTGAGCCGGATGTTGATTAGAACATCTATCATGAAGTAGTAACAGATAATGATACTTACCAAATTCTCATCACACATTGGTTCTCTGTGAAGTATGAAATTATCTATCATGTCTTCATTTTATTTCGCTTGATTTAGATTTAATTATATTATACAACATTTTTTTAATAATTCAATCGTTACGATAATTTTTGCCTTCCAAAAAATATGGTGTTGCTAACGATTTAATTCTTTCCATTATTCTAGCTGCTTTTGTTTTTTCAGTACCATTGCGCGTAACAGAAAGATGATATTCTAATTCTTCAAAGCTTAGGTTAGAGCTAAAAAACGTTGGTAATTCGTGAACCATTCTATAATGAAGTAATGGGCCAATTACTTCATCTCTTGCCCAAGGTGTAATCTCTTCAGCACCAATATCATCTAACATTAACACATGTGATTCACGTACTTTCGCTAACCTTGATTCGAAACTACCATCTTTAAATCCACCTTTTAAAGTGCGAATAAATTCTGGTAGATATACAATCGTAGAAGGTACTTTTTCAACTTTTAATTCATTGGCAATCGCACCTAATATAAATGATTTTCCAGTTCCAAAAGGACCATGTATATATAAACCTTTGACTTGTGGCGCTTTTTCTACTATTTTTTCACAAATATCGGTTGCTGCCATTGCAACATCTATACGATCTCTTTTGTCCATATAAATATCGCTTAATTTCGCATTTAATGTATCTCGTTGCATATGATGTGAAGCAATTAAATGGGCATCAAATTTTTCTTCGTCATGTTTGATTTTACATGGACAAGGTAGGTAACGAATTTTTATGTGCTGATTTTCTACATATAATTCAGGCACATGACCCTTAACAAAGTTCGGACAATCTTTAAAGGCATGGCCATCATAATGTTTTTCTTGATCTTTGTATTCTTGTAAAATATTCAAATCTTCATCAATCATTGTATTAGTTACTTCTGATTGATGTGTCTCTAAAAACATTTTGACATCTGGATCATTGATAACATCTTTTTTTATCTTTTCAATTCGCTGACTTAAATCCTTAGAGTCACCCATAATATGATTGAAAGACTTCATATATTATTCCTCCTCTCGCTTACTATTCAATCGTTTTAACAACGCTTCACGGTCTCTTTTTAACGCTTCATCTTCATCTGGATTATTAAGTTCTTCTAAACTTTGATTTTTCGTTTCTTTACTATCTCGTTCTTCTAGCCATTTAGGTGTCATTTCCCTAGAAACGAGTTGTTTAGGTTTATAACTACCATTTTTAGTTTGATTTGACTGTTTGGATGTAGGTTGGTTCACCTTTTTAGCATAATGATACGCTTCTTCTGCAGTTTTGATACCCTTTTTTTTCCAATTTGATGCAATCTCAAAGATATAAGTTTTAGGAAGTTTCATGTCTTCTTTTAACATTACAAATTGTAAAAGTATATTAATTACACCAAATGGTAGTTGTTCTCTTTCAACTAATTCTTCGACCATATACTTTTGCTGCGTCGTCGGTTCAGATTCTGACCACGAAGCAAGCATATCGATGGGGCTAGTTTCGTCTAATTGTTTTAACCAATGATTTGAATCATCTTCTGTTATATTATTTTTTTCCGTGCTGACACCATCTATATAATTTGATTTTTTAGCCTTTAATTTTGGAAGCTGTTGCTCATGTTCTATGAGGTAATACGTTCTAGCATGTTTACGCATTTCTTCAAAAGAGAGCTCTTGTGCACTAGTGATTGATTTTAAAATAATGCGTTTCATTGCTTCTGGTGTTAAACCATATAAGGTCGCAATCTGTGTGATCAATGCTTTAGCTTCACTATCAATTATTTTAGTGCTAATAAAATGATTTTGTAATAAATCATAAAGTACTTCAAAATCAAAATTTACATTAGATAAATCTGCACCACCATAAGTTTCTTCACTTTCAATCATCTGTGTATCTTCAGTCAGTACTTTGTTAGGCACTTTAAACACATCAATGAATGTGCGCGTCACATCTTTGTACTGACTTAAGTCAATGGTCATTTGATCCTCGAAATGTGATTTCAGTTGCAAGTAGCGTTGCTTACTTACTTGACTATATAAATATACAGATAACATAGGATCATTAAAAAATTGCTCTGCTGATGGTGGTTGTACAAGCTTGTATACAAAAGAAGAGTGTTGTTTAGAATGATGCGCAAAAGATTTTAATAATCCAATGCCTTCTAACAAATCCATTTCCTTTCTGAATTCAAGTAAGTTTATTTTTAATTCATTCATAATAATATAATGTGTCAAGACAACATCTTGTTCAAATTCTACGAACTGATTCAAATAATGATACAAACCAATAGCATTTGAGCCAATCATTGGCGTAAATAATCTATTAAGTATTTCTAAATGTTTATGATTTAAATAAAAATGACGCAACACGTGGAAATCATCTTGTGGTCTTAAACCATAATCATAGGACTGTAATCCCATTTAAGAATCACTCCGTTTGTTTTCTGCTAAAATTCCTTGCATTGATTGTAATAGTTGATCAACATCTTTAAATTCTTTATAAACAGATGCAAATCGCACATAAGAAACTTGATCCACATGCATCAATAAATTCATGACGTGTTCCCCTATTTCTCTTGAAGAAATTTCGGCACGTCCTTCATCTCTTAATTTCCATTCTACATTATTAGTAATATCTTCTAATTGTTGATAACGCACAGGTCTTTTTTCACATGAGCGCACCAAACCATTGAGTATTTTTTCAGGTAAAAATTGTTCACGTGTGCCATCTTTTTTGACAACGATTAACGGTCTTTTTTCAATATGTTCAAACGTAGTAAACCTTGTGCCACATTGTTCACATTCTCTTCTACGTCTGATCGCATTAACTTCATCAGCATGTCGTGAATCTACAACGCGAGAGTGCGTTGAACTACATTTCGGGCATTTCATCGAATTACCACCCTCTCAATTTGATTACCATTCATTATACTATAAATCGTTATGCCACAAAAGAATCGTATTACACAATAACTCTATTTATTTATAATAAATACATTTAATCCTTCATATTTAAAATAAAACCTCTCTTTAAAGTGAAAATGCACATTCACTTTAAAGAGAGGTAAAGATATAAGTTAACAATAAATTAATTTTCTTGAATACGCAATTACAAAGCAGTAACCACATTAAATATTTACAGTAATTAGGCTATTAATTAACAACAGTTGATACATTATTTTTTAATAATTGACCAATTTCTTCGGCAACATCAACAACTCTATTTGAATAACCCCATTCATTATCATACCAAGCTATAACTTTCACTTTATTTTCACCCATAATCATTGTACTTTGTGTATCAATAATGGCTGAATGTGGATTTGTGTTAAAGTCCATAGATACAAGCGGTGCATCTTCAGTCGCAATCACATCTTCTAATGTGTTATTTCTGAAAGCTTCATTAACTTGTTCTACTGTGACGTTAGTATCTAAATCAACCACTAAATCAACTAATGATACATTTTTAGTCGGCACTCTTAAAGCCATGCCATGTAGTTTGCCTTCTAGTTCAGGTAAAACTTCTTTAAGTGCTTTAGCCGCTCCAGTCGAAGTAGGAATAATACTTTCATTACATGAACGCGCACGTCTTAAGTCTTTATGTGGATTATCAATATTATTTTGATCATTAGTAATAGCATGCACTGTTGTCATTAAACCATTTTGAATACCGAATTGGTCATTAAGTACTTTTGCCACAGGCCCAATGCAATTCGTTGTACAAGAAGCATTACTAAAGATATCATATTTTTCAATGTCTAATTGATCATTATTCACACCTTTAACAATCATTTGTACATCTCCACCTTTAGATGGTCCTGTTAACAACACTTTTTTAGCACCAGCCGAAATATGAGCGACTGCTTTATCACCGTGATTAAATTTACCAGTAGCTTCAATTACAATATCTACATCAAGTTCGCCCCATGGTAAATTTTCTGGATTTCTGTCAGCAACAAGTTTTATTTCACGGTCATCAACTTTTATACCATTCTCAATAGGTTCTACCTTTAAATCGAAATTACCATGTGTTGTATCATAATTGATTAGGTGAGCAATTGTTTCTGGTGGATAGCTAGCATTAATCGCGACTACATTCATATTTTCATTTTTTTGCGCTATTCTTAATACCATTCTTCCTATTCTACCCATTCCATTAATTGCAATATTTGTCGTCATTCGAAGCACCCCTCGTTTTAGTGTTATACTTTATGGAATTAGTATAACATAAATCGATAAATGCGAAAGCGTTTTCTTAAAGAAAAATTTAAAAAACTTAAAATAATTAAAATTGTAGTTTTCTAAACGATTAATTTTAGAAAAATCTTTATCCTTATTATTATTGATATACAAAAAAATCCCTCCAAAGTTTTCATTTATTAAATGTCCACTTTGAAGGAATCAAATAAGTATGATTTTAAAAACATTGTTATTTAAATTTCTTGCGAATGACCTGTTTCACTTTCGATATAACCTTCATCAGTTAATAATTGTTCTAAGTTTTGTTTTAAATCTAATTTAGAATCTCGATTATCGATAACATGGTCTGCCATTCTGCGTTTTTTATCTATGGATATTTGACTATAAACACGTGCCTTTGCATCCTCCATAGAAATATCATTACGTTGCATTAATCTATCAATTTGGATACTTTCAGAAGTATAGACAAGCCATACTTCATCGACTGTATCTTGTAGTTCATTTTCATAAAGTAATGGGATATCCATTATTACATTATATCCATCTTTTAGAAATGCTTCTTTTTCTTGTTCCATAATGGTTCTAACAATTGGATGTACGATTTCATTTAATTCTAATCTTTTTTCTGGATAGTTGAAAATAATATCTCCTACATATTCTCGGTTCATATTACCATCTTCATCGATTGCTTCTTCTCCAAATGTTGAACGCACCTGCTCTAGTCCTTCAGAACCTTTTTCAACAGCTTTTCGTGATGCAATATCTGCATCAACAATTTTAAAACCATGTGCTGTTAACAATTCTGAAACAGTTGATTTTCCTGATGCGATACCACCAGTTAATCCAATAACTTTAGGCATAATTTCACTCTTCCTTCATTTTTGACATACAGGACAGAAATGACTATTACGTGTTGCAATGATTTGTGTCTCAATATCATTTCCGCACACTTTACATGTCTTTTGTTTATATACATTTAAATGTTGTTGCATCGTACCTGTACTTCCATCTGCATGGAGATAATCTGAAATACTGGTACCTCCATATTTAATACCCGCTTCTAACACTTCTCGAACATAATAAAATAACATTTCTTTTTCTTGATAATTTAAATCTTTAGATATACGTGCTGGATGGATACCTGCTCTATATAATGCTTCACAGGCATAGATATTACCACAACCTGAAACTACTCTATGGTCTAATATCATTTGTTTGATTGGTTTATTTTGATATAATTTTTTATCAAACCATGACATAAAATGTGGTAATGCTTCTTTCTCAAAAGGTTCCGGTGCGATTTCTAAAAATGATGGATATCCTTCAAATGAAGCAACATTTCTAATCTCACCAAATCTCCGAATATCTGAGTAAACTAAGAGTTTGTCATTATCTAATTTAAAAATAACATGCCAATGTTTACGATAATTGGGAGCACTGATATCTTCTAAATGATCTACGACAAAAAAACCACCTGCCATACCTAAATGGCTAATAATTATTCTTTGTGTCGAACTATTTTCAATATAAAAAACAATATATTTGCTACGTCTTTCAATATTATGAATCGTGTAGCCTTTAGTATAATGTTTAAATGTATCTAAAGATAACCCTTTAATAATCGTTTCTTTATTATTATTTTTTCCTTCTATCACTTTATCAGAGAACATAATATCCTCAATTTTTTGCCCTTTTACAAAAGGCCTTATCCCTCTTGTAACATGTTCAACTTCAGGTAGTTCAGGCACCATATTCCCCTCTTTCTATTTCGCGTCATACCATGTTTGTCCATAACTAGATTCTACTTTCAATGGAACATCTAATTTCAATGCATTATCCATTATCTTTTCAATAAATTTTTCAAAGTCTTCTACTTCTTCTTCTGGCAATTCAAAAATTAACTCATCGTGTACTTGTAGTAATAGTTGAGCATGAAAATCTGTATGTTTAACCTCGTTAGCAAAATGAACCATCGCAAGTTTGATGATATCTGCTGCGCTTCCTTGTATAGGTGTATTCATTGCTGTTCTTTCAGCAAAACTTCTTAAATTAAAATTTCTACTTGTAATATCTGGAATATAGCGTCTTCTATGAAGCAGTGTCTCTACATAACCTTGCGCTTTACAATCTTTAACTATGTCTTCCATATATTGTTTAACACCAGGGAAACTGTCCAGATAATCATCTATAAATTTTTTGGCTTGTTTTCTAGTTATTCCCAAGCTTTGGCTTAATCCATAGTCACTTATACCATAAACAATACCAAAATTCACAGCTTTTGCTTGTCTCCGCATTAAACTATCAACATTTTCAGGTTCTACGTCAAAAACTTTCACTGCTGTGGCTGTATGAATATCTTCATCATTGATGAACGCCTGTTTCAAACTTTCATCTTGTGTAATATGTGCCAGTACTCTTAATTCAATTTGTGAATAATCGGCTGAAAAGATAACATTATTTTTATCACTTGACTTAAATGCTTTTCTAATTTTTCGACCTTCTTCTAAACGTACTGGTATATTTTGAAGGTTTGGATCGATTGATGATAGACGTCCAGTTTGAGCCAATGTTTGATTAAATCGAGTATGGATACGATTATCTTCAGCAATCACTTTTTGTAAGCCTTCAACATACGTTGATTGTAATTTAGCTAATTGCCTATATTCTAAAATATATTCTATGATTGGATGTTCTCCTTGTAACTGTTCTAATACATCAACCGCTGTAGAGTATCCTGTCTTTGTCTTTTTAATGACAGGTAATTTTAATGTTTCAAATAATACAACACCTAATTGTTTTGGTGAGTTAATATTAAACTTTTCACCTGCAGCATCATAGATATTGTCAATTAAGACATCTAATTTACTTTGAATTTCTACTTCCATTTGTTGTAGTTCACTAAGTTCAGTATAAATACCTGTCTCTTCCATTTCACTTAAAATACGAGCCAACGGTAATTCTAAATCATGTAATAAATCAGTTTGATTATAGTCATCCAATTGTTGTTGAATTTTTGGTTTAACTTGGTTAATGGCGTTGATAATAGTTCCCACATAAGGATTTAATACGTCAACTGATGGAATTTGTTTTTTCTTGCCTTTTCCATATATTGCTACACTTGATTGAACATAATGCTGACCATAGTTTGCTACCACAGAATTCACATCATCTATTGTGCGTGAAGGATCAATAATGTAACTTGCTAGCATCACATCAAACACAATATGCTTAATATTAATACCAAGTCGATGTGCTACGATATAAGACTTTTTGGCATCGTAGACGATTTTTTCAGTCTTCTCATTTTCAAGCCAAGCAACCAGTGACTGATTTTGTGAAAGTTGTTCGGCATTAACTACGACATAATGTTGACCATCGAAGAAGCCAAATTTCAAAATATTGTCTTTTAAGTAATTGGCACCATCTAACTCGAAATGGATGATTGCTGTTTTTAATGAGTTAAAATCAATTTTTGTAAAATCATCTTCTAGTTCAATATCCATCTCTTGAACGTCAGAGTCATTAATTGAAGCATCCATCTGGTCTAAGAGTTGATTAAATTCTAATTTTTTAAATAGTTCAATTTTGTCATCAGTATCTGATTGATCAGGCAATTTAGTATCTTCTAATGATACTTCAATTGGACTATCACAATTGATAGTCGCCAACGTTTTACTCATTAAAGCATCATCTTTACTATTTTCAAGCTTTTCTTTCAATTTTTTACCCGAAACTTCATCTATATGTTCGTATACATTTTCTACTGTGGAAAATTGGTTTAATAGTTTAATAGCTGTTTTTTCTCCAACGCCTGCCACACCAGGAATATTATCTGAACTATCCCCCATTAGACCTTTCATATCAATAATTTGTTTCGGCGATAAACCATTATATTTTTCAGCTATAAATTCTGGAGTATAATGGTCGACATCTGTAACACCCTTTTTAGTGTAATAGATTGTAACATCGTCAGTAGCTAATTGTGTTAAGTCACGATCACCAGTAATGATTATTGTTTGGAAGTTTTCATGATTAGCTTGTTTGCTTAAAGTACCTATAATGTCATCTGCTTCATAGTTTTCTAATTCGTAACGTTTGATACGGTATGCATCCAATAATTGTCTAACGTATGGAAATTGCTCACTAAGTTCTGGAGGAGTGGATTGTCGTCCACCTTTATATTCACTATATTGCGCATGTCTAAATGTTGTTTTCCCAGCATCAAAAGCAACTAAAAAATGTGTGGGTTGTTCTTCTTTTATAATTTTTTCCAACAACATTGCAAAACCATAAACGGCGTTCGTATGAATACCAGCTTTATTTTGTAATAATGGTAACGCATAAAAAGCTCTAAAGCTCAAACTGTTTCCATCAATTAAAATTAATTTATTCAATATTTTAACCTCCAACACATATTTACCTTCCATTTTATCATAAATTATAGGTCAATCCGTATTCATTCGATGAGGTTGAGATAAAATAATTATTTCAATTAATCTCCATGTTATTGTCAGTCACTGCTAATCCACATATTATAGTTTAATGTTTAAGCATCACTATGCACATGTTTATCGTCTCTATCACAGGAAGCTTTCCAACCTATTCAATCACAAGCACTTTTCTCTTTGTATAGGACAAAACAATGATTTCTAATAAATTTGAGTTTTTCTTACTCTATTTTTACTAACACAAAATAAAACGACCGATTAACCTTGGCCTATGATGGTTATGGTTAAATCGGTCGTAGTTATTATTTTAATCAAAAAATGTGACTCTAAAAGTTGAACCCTTTTCTGGTTCACTAAACACATTAATTCTACCTTGATGGGCTTCCATAATATGCTTTGTAATAGATAAGCCTAAACCTGTGCCTCCTGAATCTCTACTGCGGGCTTTATCTACACGATAAAAGCGTTCAAAGATATGTTTTTGATCTTGCTTACTAATACCAATACCAAAATCTTGAACTTCAAGCACACGCTTATTACCTTCTTTGAAAACACGCACAATGACTTGACTAGAAACTTTAGAATAACTTATTGCGTTCGAAAGTAAATTAAGTGCTACTTGCGAAACTTTATCTTTATTTGCCTCAATAATAATATCTGGTTCAATCTCATTAACTATTGTTATATTTTTACTTTCTGCGATATTTTGCATATGCTTCATTGTTGACTCAGCAATTTCAGATAAACTTGTTGGTTCTGTTTCTAATTGTGTTTGTTGCTCAACATGAGACAAATCTAATAAGTCATATACTAATGTTTCAATACGATTCGATTCTTTAGAAATGATATTTAAGAAGTCATTTAATGTTTGTTCATCATTTTTAGCACCATCTAAAAGTGTTTCGGCGAAGCCTTTTATAGAAGTTATAGGTGTTTTCAATTCATGTGATACATTAGCTACGAATTCACGTCTTAAATTTTCTAATTTTTTCAAATTTGTAATATCATGTAGCACAACTACCATACCGTAAAGATTCTTTTTACTTTTAGATAAAATTGGAATACATGCTGTGTCAAAGTATTTTTGGTGGACTTGGTCAATTGTCAACTCTATTTGATCATAAGTTGATTTTTCAACTTTAAATGCTTCGGCGATTAACTTTTGAATCTCTGGATCTATAAAGTCGATATAGCTTTTATGTTCTACAACATTCTCAGGATTAAACACATCATAATATGATTTGTTTGCAATTACAATCTCACCATATTTATCTATCATTAAAATTGAACTAGGAATATTTTCTATCGTTGTTTTCAATCGATTAGATTGTAACTTTTGTTTATGATTTAATCGTTGTAATCTTCTGGCTAGCTCATTAGTGGTGACGAATAATTCTCTCGTTTCTTTAACATTACTTTCTGGAACCCTTACATGATAATAACCTTCGGCTAATAGGTTTGTTGCATATGTAACTTCATTTATCGGTCTAATGTAAGTTCTATTAATGCTTCTCACGACAAAGAAAATAATAACCAATACAAATAATCCAATTAAACCTACATATTTCCATATACCTATTTGTAGTTCTAGTATTTGATTATTAACACCACTGATAATCACATCTTTATCTCTAATCGAAGTTTTAAAAGTATATCTACGGTCATCCCCTATTTTATCGTAAATTATTTTGGAAGGATTCGCTTCATTATTAATATCATTATTAAATGGGGTCCCTGATTTTGTGGAAAATACTTCATCGTTACCTTCAGTAAGTATCAAAGTAAAATTTTCGTTTTTTGCAATATCTTTGATTTCATCTGTTTTATCATGATTGTATAAACTGACTAAATGTTGTGCTTGGTGTTCTAAGTCACCTTGTTGGCTTGAAATGACTGTATTGTATATGACATGTGTAATTATTGCACCTAATGCAATAAAACTAATGATAACGATGGTACATAATAAAAATAAGAGTCTTTGGTGAAACTTCAACATTAGACTTTAGGTCTTTCCAATTTATAGCCTAAACCTCTAACTGTTTTGATCAATTTAGGCTGCTTAGGGTTCTCTTCCAATTTATCTCTTAAATGACTTATATGTACATCCACAATTCTTGAGTCACCTGCAAATTCGTAATTCCAAACAGAGTTTAGCATATGCTCACGTGTAATTACTCTGCCTTGTCTTTCAATAAGGTATAGTAACAGTTCAAATTCCTTAGGTGTGAGTTCTAATAATTCATCACCACGGTAAACCTCAAAATATTCTGGTCTAATTCTGATAGAACCAATTAAAATATCATCTTCATCATTTTCAACTGGTACTGCTTCATTGATCATGGCAGAACGTCTTAAAATGGCTTTAACTCTAGCTACCACTTCTCTCGGTGAAAATGGCTTAGTCATATAATCGTCTGCACCAAGTTCTAGACCTAACACACGATCAAATTCATCATCTTTAGCAGTTAACATTAAAATTGGCACTAAATTTTTATCAGATCGGATCGTTTTACAAACTTCGATTCCATCTTTTTTAGGAAGCATAACATCTAATACAACCAATTCTGGATTTACAGCATTCACTTTTTCTAATGCTTCTTCACCATCATAGGCAACATCCACGATATATCCAGCTTGCTCTAAATTATATTTTAACAAGGTTACAATTGATTGCTCATCATCTACTACAAGTACTTTTTGTGACATAGTATACCTCCAAATTTATGATTACAAATTAATTATAACGTAAATTTTAATAAAAATAACATACTTAAAAGTATTTTTACATAAACTTAATAAATAGAAAATAATTAGTTATTTGTAAAGAAAGCACAAAGAATTTGTATCGTCTACATAAACTATTCTTCAATGAATCAATAACTGGTATTGAATATACTTATTATTCCTGATTTTAATAATACCTTAACATTAATTTTATATTCTAACTATTAAATCTTTCGTTTAAATTATATTTTGCTAAGATTTGCTTGCTCGTAAAATATATTTTAATCAAAATAAAAGAGCGAGATAGAAATCATAATAATCATGATTTCATATTCTCGCTCTTAAGCTAAAGTATTTATTTTCCTTAGAAAAATACTTCTTTATTGTTATTTATTGTCATTTTATTTAATATTTTTGATTAATTCATCAGCGAATTCAGATGTAGATACTTCTTTTGCACCATCCATTAAACGTGCGAAGTCATAAGTAACGACTTTTGAAGCAATTGTTTTTTCGATAGACTCAGTAATCTTGTCAGCTGCTTCTTGCCAACCTAGGTGCTCAAGCATTAATGAAGCACTTAAAATTTCAGATGATGGGTTTACTTTATTTAAACCAGCATATTTTGGTGCAGTACCGTGTGTAGCTTCAAATATCGCATGGCCAGTTTCATAGTTAATATTTGCGCCTGGTGCAATACCAATACCGCCAACTTGTGCTGCTAACGCATCTGACACATAGTCACCGTTAAGATTCATCGTAGCTACTACATCGTGATCTGCAGGACGTGTCAATATTTGTTGTAAGAAAATATCTGCAATGGAATCTTTGATGATAATTTTACCGTCTTTTTCAGCTTGTTCTTGAACTTCATTAGCTTTTTCTTTACCATCTTTTTCAACAATTTCATCATATTGTTGCCATGTAAAGACTTTATCACCAAATTCATTATGTGCTAAATCATAGCCCCATTGTTTGAAAGCACCCTCAGTAAATTTCATAATATTACCTTTATGAACTAGAGTTACAGATTTACGATCATTATCTAGAGCATATTGAATCGCTGCACGAACTAAACGCTCTGTACCTTCTTTTGAAACTGGTTTCACACCAATGCCTGATGTTTCTGGGAATCTTATATTTTTAGCACCCATTTCATCTTGTAAGAAATCGATTAATTTTTTAACTTCTGGTGTTCCTTCTTTAAATTCAATACCAGCATAGATATCTTCTGTGTTTTCACGGAAAATAACCATATCAGTATCTTCCGGACGTTTAACTGGTGAAGGTACGCCTTGGAACCAACGTACTGGTCTTAAGCAAGTAAATAGATCAAGTTCTTGACGTAGTGCAACGTTTAATGAACGAATACCTCCGCCGATTGGTGTAGTAAGTGGTCCTTTAATTGCAATTAAATATTCATTGATTGTATCTAAAGTTTCTTGTGGTAACCATTCGCCTGTTTCATCATAAGCTTTTTGACCTGCAAGTACTTCTTTCCATTCAATTTTCTTTTCACCGTTATAAGCCTGTTCTACGGCTGCGTCAATGACTCTACTAGCAGCTGACCAAATATCTGGTCCAATACCGTCACCGATAATATAAGGAATGATAGGATTATTTGGTACAGTTAACCCTTCTGCTGTTTTTACTACTTTTTCTCCTGCCATGTAAAAATACCTCCATCATTTGAATTGTTTTATTTATGTTAATTCGTGATTATCTTTCTTCAATTGGTTCATAAGTTCTATTAGTTTCACCAATATATTGTGCTCTTGGACGCATAATTCTATTATCTCTATATTGTTCAAGAATATGTGCAATCCAACCTGAAGTTCTACTAACTGCAAAAATAGGTGTGAATAAATCATGTTCAATATTCATACTGTGATATACAGTTGCACTATAGAAATCCACATTAGCAATAAGGCCTTTTTCTTCTTTCATTTTATCAGCTATTTTTACAGATATATCAAATAACTGGCTTTGGCCTGTTTCGGATGTAATCTTTCTACTCATCTCTTTTAAGAATTTTGCTCTTGGATCACCATTTTTATATACACGGTGACCGAATCCCATTATTTTCTCTTTATTTTTAATTTTATTATCAATGTATTCATCTACATCATCAATAGACTTAACTTCTGATAACATACTCATTACACGCTCATTTGCCCCACCGTGTAATGGACCTTTTAAAGAACCGACGGCTGCTACAATACCTGAATACATGTCTGATAATGAAGACACTGCACATCTTGCAGTAAAGGTAGAAGCATTCAACTCATGATCTGCATGTAATACCAATGCTTTATTAAATGCTTCAACTTCGATATCTGTTGGTAATTCACCACGTAACATATATAAGAAATTACCAGCATAATTTAAATCACTGCTAGGTTTAACAGGTTCTTTACCTTCTCTAACTCTAGCATATGCTGTAACAAGTGAAGCGATTTTAGCTTGAATACGTACTGCACGTTCCATCGTTTGATCTTCACTTTCATCCTCAGCATGTTCATCAAAGTGCGCAACGTAAGACACTGATGTTCTTAATGCTGTCATAGGATGTACATTACTAGTAGCGTACTCTTTAAAATGATTATAAACTCTAGGATTTAATGTCATATAGTTAAAGAGTTTTTCTTTAAATGATTGTAATTCTTCTTTATTAGGTAATCGGTAATGCCATAATAAAAAGACTACTTCTTCAAATTCAGCATTTTCGGCTAAATCATCAATTTCATAGCCAGCATATGTAAGTTGACTATCAATGATAGAGCTCACTTTAGTTTCTGCTGCAATTACCCCTTCTAAACCTTTTTGTAACTCTGCCATATATATTCCCCTTTTCTATTTCATAATGAAACGGCTTTCATAAACTATTATAGCCAATATTTACGTTTTTGTGAATATTTCAGTTTAAATTCCTAGTTAATCATTAAGAAATGATGATTTGTTTATATGCCCATAAACACGCCATAATTAATGAACGTTGTTATATCATCATTCTAATATGTAATTACCCTTTCTTCAATTTATCAAAGTTTTTAATTGGTTATCATGATTAATAACAAATTATTAATATAATATTACACTGACTTTTTTAAGATACAACTATAAAAAAGTGTTGTTTTATTTTAAATTGCGTATCATAATAATAAATAACTTAATAAAGGAGTTAAAACTTATGGCAAAACAACAGTTACAAAGAGAACTCAGCAATAGGCATATACAGTTAATTGCAATTGGAGGTGCAATCGGCACAGGGCTTTTCTTAGGAGCAGGTCAAACCATAGCATTAACTGGTCCTTCGATTTTACTTACATATATCATTATAGGATTTATGTTATTTATGTTTATGCGAGGCTTAGGTGAAATTCTTGTAACAAATACGAATTTTAAATCTTTTGCTGATGTAACAAATCAATACATAGGTTCATTTGCTGGATTTGTTACCGGATGGACATATTGGTTGTGTTGGATTATTACAGGTATGGCAGAGGTTACAGCTGTTGCTAAATACGTTAGTTTCTGGTTCCCACATATCCCCAATTGGATAAGTGCTCTATTTTGTGTATTAATTTTAATGTCACTCAATTTATTAAGCGCTAAACTTTTTGGAGAACTAGAGTTTTGGTTTTCCATCATCAAAGTAGTTACAATCTTAGCACTTATTGTCGTTGGCATTGTAATGATTGTCATGGCATACGATACACAATTTGGACACACCTCGTTAACTAATTTATATCAACATGGTATTTTCCCAAAAGGGATTAGTGGATTTTTAATGTCATTTCAAATGGCACTCTTTTCCTTTGTAGGGATTGAATTGATTGGCGTGACGGCTGGCGAAACAAAAGATCCAACTAAAACGATTCCAAAAGCAATCAACAGCGTTCCGATTAGAATTTTAGTATTTTATGTTGGTGCATTGACTGTAATTATGTCAATCATCCCTTGGAACAATATTAATCCAGAAGAAAGTCCCTTTGTGAGATTATTTGCTTTAATTGGTATTCCATTTGCAGCAGGCATCATCAACTTTGTAGTATTAACAGCTGCTGCTTCTTCTTGTAATAGTGGTATATTTTCAAACAGCCGTATGTTATTTGGGCTTTCAAATCAAAAGCAAGCCCCCCCTATTTTTGAAAAAACAAACAAAAATGGTGTGCCTCATATAGCAATCTTAGTCTCATGTGCTCTATTGTTAATTTCAGCCTTATTGAACTATATTATTCCAAACGCAACTTTAGTATTCACATATATTACAACTGTTTCAACAGTACTATTTTTAGTCGTTTGGGCTTTAATTATTGTTGCTTACATTAATTATCATCGCCAAAACCCAGAAATGCACAAAAATGCTACATATAAATTATTTGGTGGTAAATATATTGGGTATATCATTTTGATTTTCTTCTTTTTAGTATTTTGCTTACTTTTCGTAAATGTAGAAACAAGACGAGCAGTCTATTTAACACCTTTTTGGTTTATCATCTTGAGTCTTATGTATCTAAGATATAAAAAATTCGCTACTTCAGATATGAAGTAATCCTATCAACAACTATTGTTGAATGCTTCAACACATCAATAATCTAATACAATAGCCTAAGACATAAAATGGTCTTGGGCTATTTCTGTATAAAAAAGAGAATTGATGCTACATCGTTATGTGTAGTGTTTAACAATAGTATTTGAGTATCTCAATACACGGTGTATATATCATATCGAAATCATTTAAACAGATAACTATTGACGTGCTTAACATGTGTTATATATCAATCAAATAAGCGCAATCTGTTAATGTTTTTATGGTATGATGTATTACTTTAAGTGACGATTATAAATCGAGTAACGATGTTAAAGTTTTATATCTAGAAAAAATGCACTTCCACTTATAAATGGAAGTGCATTTTTAATTTGTATTATCACTTATGTTGCTTATATTATGAGTAAGGATTTAGCATATGATAACTATGATTAAAGTACGTTCGCATATCCTTCAAATACTTTTCCTTGATTTGCATCTACCGTAATCAAGATATCATTTTGTATCTCTTTAGTCGCATTTTCAACACCTACAATTGTTGGAATGCCTTTTTCTAGACCTATAATTGCGCTCGGAGAAGTGATGCCGCTCTCTTCAGCAATTAAGCCACTGGCTTTTTCAATGTAAGGGACAAGCGTTTCATCTACAGAAGTTGTGACAATGACCGTTTCACTTAAATCTTTGCCTTCAAGTTCACTCGCATCATTCACTACTAAAGTATTTCCAACAACTGAATTTCTACCGATACCTTGACCTTTAGCTAATTCGTCACCTACTAGATGTAATTTCATCATATTTGTTGTCCCTTTTTCTCCTGTAGGTACACCTGCTGTAATAATGATTAAATCACCATTTTGAACTTTTTCAGTTTCGACCGCTGTAGCAACTGCTGTGTTCAACATAGCATCTGTTGTTTTACGTCCTTCTTTAACGACAGGGTGAATACCCCAAACCAATGCACATTGACGCGCAGTTTCAGCATGTGGTGTAACCGCAATAATATCTGATTTAGGACGATATTTAGAAATCGTTCTAGCAGTAGAACCACTTTCAGTTGCTGCTACAATCGCTTTTACATTTAAATTTAATGCTGTATGCGCTACTGAAACACCAATTGCATTAACTAATGAAGTTTGCACTAATTTAGTTCGATCGGATAATAATCGTTTATAATCTTGTGCAGCTTCAGCTGAAATTGCAATATTACGCATTGTTTTGACTGCTTCTTCTGGGTATAATCCAGCAGCTGTTTCGCCTGATAGCATAACTGCATCTGTACCATCATAAATGGCATTCGCAACGTCACTTGCTTCAGCACGTGTCGCACGAGGATTACGTTGCATTGAGTCTAACATTTGCGTCGCTGTGATAACAGGCTTACCTAATTTATTACATTGTCTGATTAAGTCTTTTTGCACCATTGGTACGGATTCAGGTGGTATTTCAACACCCATATCACCACGAGCAACCATTAAACCGTCTGAAACTTCAAGTATTTCTTTAATATTGTCAATACCTTCTTGGTTTTCGATTTTAGGTATAATGCTAATGTTTGTGTTTTTACCATCTTCAAGTAATTTACGAATGTCTAGTACATCACTCGGACGACGCACAAAACTTGCAGCGATAAAGTCAATATTTTCACTTATACCGAATTTAATATCTTCAGCATCTTTATCAGTGATACCTGGTAAACTTACTTTAACACCTGGTAAGTTTACGCCTTTTTTATTTTTTAATTCTCCAGTGTTTAAAACATCACATACAACTTCACCGTTTGCTTTATCTATTTGTTTTACTTGTAATTCAATAAGGCCATCATCTAATAAAATATATGAGCCTTCTTGAACATCATTTATTAGATTATCGTACGTTACTGAGAATTTTTCAGGTGTACCTTCAACTTCAGTCATACTTACGATGACTTCCGTACCTTTTTCAAGTTCAATAGCACCATCTTTCATGTTGTGAGTACGGATTTCAGGACCTTTAGTATCCAATAATATTGCAACTGTTTTACCTAATCTTTGAGATACTTCACGAATTCTATCAATTCTAGCTTTATGTTCTGCATGATCACCATGTGAGAAATTCAATCTCGCAACATTCATTCCAGCTTTAATTAATTTCTCAAGCATTTCTTCAGACTCAGATGCAGGTCCAATTGTACAAACAATTTTAGTTTTTCTCATTATTAATGCCTCCCAGTATTTTATATCGATAATTCATTTGCTAAAGCAAATGTTTCAAAATCAAACTTGTGTTCATTTGACCTAAATATTTCTTCAAATGAAGTGTCTGTTAATTCATTGTTGCGAATACCAACGCCGATTGCTGTTTTTCCTTCTAGTAATAAGTCTACAGCATGTCCACCTAATCGTGAAGCAAGCATTCTATCTGCGCCACTTGGACTGCCGCCACGTTGGATATGACCAAGCACAGATACACGTGCATCAACATTAATATACTTTGTCAGTTCTTTTGCACAATCTTCTCCAGACATACAACCTTCTGCAACCATAACAATGGAATGTTTTTTTCCACGTCTTATTCCGTTGTCAATTTTTTCAGCTACATCTTTAATATCTGTTTCCACTTCTGGGACAATGATCGTTTCAGCTCCTACTGAAAGTCCAGCCCATAGTGCTAAATCTCCACAATCACGACCCATAACTTCTATGATGAATGTTCTAGCATGACTTGAAGCCGTATCGCGAATTTTATCAACACAATCTATAATGGTATTTAATGCAGTATCAAATCCAATTGTAAAGTCTGAACCGTTGATATCATTATCTATCGTACCTGGTACACCTATCGTTTGAATTTCTTTACATTCTTCGCTAATGCGTTGCGCACCTCTATAGCTACCATCTCCGCCTATTACTACTAGGCCTTCAATACCTCTTTTGCGCAAGTTCTCTATTGCTTTTTGTCGAACTTCTGCTTCTTTAAATTCAGGACACCTTGCTGAATACAGAAAAGTTCCGCCACGTTGGATTGTATCTCCAACAGAACCGAGCTCCAACTTCTCGATATCATCGTTTAATAATCCTTGATAGCCTTGGTAAACACCGTAAACTTCAATATTATTATAAATCGCTTTTCTAACAACAGCTCTAATAGCCGCGTTCATGCCTGGTGAATCTCCACCGCTAGTCAACACTGCAATTTTTTTCATGACGACATACCTTTCTAACATGTATTTCTTATTCTAAAAATACCATAAAATTATAGAAGGTGCCATTAAAATAGGGCATTGTAACTCATGTAAACGTTTTTAATTATTGTAAAAAAACATTTTACAATACGAAAGCGTTTCCTTATATTTTATATTTTCAAAACAATGATACTTTATCATACCTTTAACTTTACTTTATTAAACAGATATCTCAAATTCCCACTTTTGACTTACTTTACTCAATAAAAAAAGAGCACTAATATGAAATCAGGGGGCTGTATACCTGATTGCAATTTAATGCTCTTTTAAAACCTTAGACTTTAAAATCCACATGGTTAGTATGAATACTATAAAAAATGGCTTTGCAGAAGTATATTATTTCGTGTCTTTTTAATTATTCATTAAAAGAACCGATATTTCTAAATTTGTCATAGCGATCATCTATGATTTGTTGTTCATTAAACGCACTTAATTCTTTCAAATGTTTTAAAAATGCACTTTTTATATTTTGAGCTTGCTTTTCAATATCATGATGAGCGCCACCAAGTGGTTCTTTTAAAACTTCATCGGCAATTTTCAATTCATATAAATCTTCTGCAGTAATCTTCATTGTTTCCGCAGCTATTTGTGCTAAATTACTATCTTTCCATAATAATGCAGATGCACCCTCTGGTGAAATTACAGAATATGTGCTGTTTTCCAGCATTAATAAACGATTCGAAATGCCAAGACCTAAAGCGCCACCGCTTCCACCTTCACCAATTACAACCGCAATGACTGGCACTTTAAGTGCTGCCATTTCGATAAGGTTTTTAGCAATAGATTCACTTTGACCACGTTCTTCTGCTGCTTTCCCTGGATAAGCTCCTTTTGTATCGATAAATGTAAAAATAGGTCTATTAAATTTTTCAGCTTGCTTCATTAAGCGTAAGGCTTTTCTATATCCTTCAGGATGCGCCATACCAAAGTTACGATAAATATTATCTTTAGTATCTTTCCCACGTTGTTGACCAACAACTGTAACTGCTTGGCCATTTAAATAGCCAATACCGCCAATCATAGCTGGATCATCTCGGAAATTACGATCACCATGTAACTCAATAAAGGAATCAAAAATATGAGGTATATAATCTAGAGATGTAGGTCTTTCTTGTAAGCGCGCTAATTGTACTCGATCCCATGGCTTTAAATGAGTATATACCTTTTGTGTTTCACGCTCTAATGAAGCCTCAAGCATATCAATTTCTTCCTGTAAGTCCACGTCATTTTTTTCTTGTGATTCTTTTAACGATTCAATTTTGTTTTTTATTTCAAAAAGTGGCTTTTCAAAGTCAAGCATTCGTTTTCACCTCTTGGTGCATTTTTAAAATATTAGATAGTGTTACTTTCATTTCTTTTCTATGTACAACTTTATCTAATTGTCCATGCTCTAATAAAAATTCAGCAGTTTGGAAGTCGTCAGGTAGCTTTTCATTAATCGTTTGTTCAATCACTCGTCTACCAGCAAAACCAATAAGTGCTTTAGGTTCACTTAAATTAATATCACCAACTGAAGCAAAGCTTGCCGATACACCACCTGTTGTTGGGTTTGTAATATACGAAATATATAGCAATCCATGATCCATATGTCTTTTTAAAGTGACACTGGTTTTACCCATTTGCATTAAAGATATGATACCTTCTTGCATTCTAGCGCCACCACTAGCAGAAAATAGGATGAACGGTAAACGATGCTCAGTACAATATTCTATAATTCTACATATCTTTTCACCAACCACTGAGCCCATGCTACCCATTCTAAATCTAGCATCCATCACAGCTACGCCAAATTCAATACCTTCTAAATGTGCTGTACCAGTAACAACAGCTTCATTTAACTCTGTTTTTTGTTGATCTTTTTGAATTTTTTCTTCATAACTTGGAAAATCCAATGGATTCGCAGAGGTCATTCCTTTATCAAATTCTGTGAATGTACCTTCATCAGAAATGGCTTCAATTCTTTTATACGCTGTTAAAGCGATGTGATGATCACAATTGAAACATACATTTAAATTTTCAGCTAATTCTTTAGTATACATGATCTTCTTACATTTCGGGCATTTTGTCATAATTCCTGCTGGAACATCACTTTGTTTTGAATCGGAAACAGTCACATACTTTTTCTTTTTACTACTTCTATTGAAAAAATCTTTAAACATTTTAAACCTCCACTTAACCATTACTGTCTTCCCAATATTATAAACACAATATTTTGAGATCAGTATTCATGAATATTATTTATCTAAATCTGTTAATTTCATTGTTTTATTATAAATTTCTTCTGGGTCCATATCTGTTCTTGCTACCCCTGTTTCCATTGCTGCTTTTGCAACTTCTCTAGCAACAGAAGGTGCCACACGTTTATCAAATGGACCAGGAATACAGTAATCTGGATTTAATTCTTCTGGTTTAATTAAATTTGCAATTGCTTCTACTGCAGCTTGTTTCATCTCTTCATTTATATGCGTAGCTTCTACATCTAATGCACCTCTAAAAATACCAGGAAATGCAAGGACATTATTGATTTGATTTGGATAATCCGAACGACCAGTTCCAATTACTTTAGCACCTGCTTCTTTTGCTACATCAGGATTGATTTCAGGATTCGGATTTGCCATAGAAAATATAATTGGATCTTTAGCCATTGATTCAACCATTTCTTTTGTTAACAAATCGGCTACAGAAACGCCAATAAATACGTCAGCATCTTTTATGACATCACTTAACGAGCCTTCTACTTTATCTCTGTTTGTCCATTTAGCTACAAATGCTTTTGTATCATTCATACCATAAGAACGACCTTCGTAAATAGCACCTTTGGAATCACACATAATCATATCTCTAACACCATATGAATAAAGCAATTGAACAATTGCCATACCTGCTGCACCTGCTCCGTTAAGTACCACTTTTATATCAGATAATTCTTTATCTATAATGCGCAGTGCATTAATCATACCTGCAACTGTTACAATTGCAGTACCATGTTGGTCATCATGAAAAACAGGTATTTTTGTTTCTTTTTTTAAACGCGCTTCAATTTCAAAACAACGTGGTGCAGAAATATCTTCAAGATTAATGCCACCATAGTTTGGTTCTAATAATTTTACCGTATTTACAATTTCATCTGTATCCGTAGTATTTAGTGCAATCGGCACACCATCAATGCCTGAAAAACTTTTAAACAAAACTGCTTTCCCTTCCATTACTGGAATACTAGCTTCTGCACCAATGTTGCCCAATCCAAGTACAGCTGTACCATCTGTAACAACCGCGACTGTATTTGCTTTCATTGTATATTCAAATACTTTTCTAGGGTCTTCATGTATTTCTTTACATGGTTCAGCTACACCTGGTGAATATGCCAAACTTAGCTCTTCTTTATTGGTCACTTGAACTTTTGGTGTAACTTCTAATTTACCTTGATTAATTCTATGCATTTCTAGTGCGTCGTCTCTTAATGTCATGTAAACCTACCCCTTACATTCAATAATTTTAATCAGTCATATATATTTTTATTACAATCTAACAAAAATTACAAATGTTATCGTTAGCATTAAATCATAAGCACATGTTGTATGATAACTTTTGTAATAAAAACATATATTTTACATGTAGTATTTAAACTATCATTTAATATAAACTGATGGTAAGTATCAACTTAACCATCAGTTTACTATATCATAGTTTATAGACTTGATAAAGTTAAATTATCCTTATATCCCATGGTGAAAACTTGGCTATCAGCGTTTCAATTTTTTCTTTTTTACGTGTTATAAAACCTATAATTTTAAATTGATTTTGGTTTTCTTGAAAATATTTCACTGGGATGTCATCTGCCGTTGCTTGTAAATTTAACTGCTTTTTTATTTCTGATAAATCTTCTATATTTCTAATGATGATTTGTTTTGCATTTGCTAGTTTATTACTTTCAAACGACGCAACACTTTCTATTTGGTTAATAATAAGTTGTTTTTTATTATTTCTATATTCAAATTTACCTTTCACAATAAGTGTATCTGTCTTGTTTAAGTATATTTCGAATTTTTTATATGCGTCTGGGAACACTACCCCATCTAAATTATTAAGTCCATCATTTAACGTAATAAATGCCATATTTTGTCCGTTTTTAGTACGAATACGTTTTAACTGGTCGATTTGAATAAAGATAGGTTGATTATCTCTAGCATTATTAAGCTTATAAATACCAAGATATTGTTTTTCTTCAAATGCCTTCTCTACAGGATGTGTCGAGACATAAAACCCTAAATATTCTTTTTCATAATCACTTAGTACTTGATCTGGTAATTCTTCTTTGTCTTCATAAGATGTTTTTGGGGTCAATACATCAAAAATAAAATCATCTTGTTCCACATTGGATACGTCATCTAACACTTGATCAATCGCATGCAATAACGTCGCTCTATTTTTACCAAATGTATCATAAGCCCCGACTAATATTAATGCTTCAAGTAATTTTCTACTCTTTATTCTTTTAGGTATACGACGTGTAAAATCAAAGAAATCTTTATATATACCATTACTTTTTCTTTCATCAACAATAAGTTTAACACTCTGATAGCCGATGCCTTTAATTGCGCCTAAAGATAGATAGATACCTTTGTTGCTTGCTTTATAAAACCAATGACTTTCATTAATATTGGGTGCCAATATATTTAATTGCTGATGTTTCGCTTCATCGATCATTTGTGCTGTCTTCTTTTCACTACCAATTGAATTACTTAGGATATTGGCATAAAAATAATTAGCATAATGTACTTTTAAATAACTCATAATATAAGCTATTTTGGAGTAACTCACCGCATGTGCACGTGCGAAGCCATAATCTGCAAATTTTAAAATCAGATCAAAAATTTGTTTGCTTAATCGTTCATCATACCCGTTACTTAAAGCACCTTCCACAAAGTGTTGTCGCTCACTCTCTAATACTGCACGATTCTTTTTACTCATTGCACGTCTTAATATATCTGCTTCACCATAACTAAAATTAGCAAACTTACTCGCAATTTGCATAATTTGTTCCTGATAGATAATAACACCATACGTTGTTTTTAATATAGGCTCTAAGTCTTTATGCAAATATTGTACTTTTTCAGGGAAGTGTCTCCTAGTAATATACGTTGGTATTTCTTCCATAGGTCCAGGTCTATACAAAGAAGTTACAGCTACAATATCTTCAAATTGTTCTGGTTGTAATTTTTTCAATACATTTCTTATACCATCAGATTCTAATTGGAATACACCTGTTGTATCACCATGTGAGAGTAACTGAAATACTTTTGAATCATTAAAAGGAATGGCTTCAATATCTATATCAATGTTCATATCTCTTTTCACTTGCTTAACGATTTGATGAATAATAGATAAATTTCGTAAACCTAGAAAATCAATTTTCAACAGGCCAATACGTTCCGCTTCGGTCATAGTCCACTGTGTCAGTATGCCAGTATCACCTAAAGTTAATGGTGTATACTCATATAAAGGGTGGTCGTTTATAATGATCCCTGCTGCATGTGTTGACGTATGTCGTGGTAGACCTTCTAATTTTTTACAAATTTCAAACCAGCGTTCATGCCGATGATTTCTATGCACAAATTGTTTAAATTCCTTTTTCTCATATGCCTCATCTAATGTAATGCCTAATTTATGAGGGATTAAAGATGAAATTTCATTTAATGTTATTTCATCAAAACCCATAATCCGACCGACGTCTCTTGAAACTGCCCTTGCTAATAAATGACCAAATGTCACTATACCAGAAACATGATTATTGCCATATTTTTCTTGTACATATTTAATCACTTTTTCTCTATGTGTATCTTCAAAATCAATATCAATATCTGGCATAGTAACACGCTCAGGATTTAAAAAACGCTCAAATAACAAGTTATATTTAATGGGATCAATCGTCGTAATATCTAATAGGTAACTAACTAAAGAACCAGCAGATGAACCACGACCTGGACCAACTAATACATCATGCGTTTTAGCAAAATGTATTAAATCACTTACAATTAAAAAATAGTCTTCAAAACCCATGCGTGTAATAATTTCATATTCATGATTAAGCCTTTTAGCATATCTTTGTAGTGATGCTTGGGATAGATTTAACTGTTTCAAATTTTGTTGAAGCATCTCATAAAGATAATCTTTAGACGGCTGATTATTTGGTGTTTTAAATTTAGGTAATAATGATTGATGATATTGTAGTTCGGCATTACAAATGGATGCGATGTAATTTGTATTTTGCCAAATACGCTCACTAACATGGAATGTATCTAGATCAGCTCTACTAAACATATGTGCGTTGTAATCATGCACTTCTTTAACTAAATCTAATTTCTCATTATTTTTTATAGCAGCTAATGCCGTTAAAGTATCCGCATCTTCTTCATTTAAATAGTTTGTACTTTGTGCCCACACGGCCGGAAAATCTAAACCTTGTTGGCTACTATGATTTACAAATATATCTTCATTACCAATAAAATTTTGTAATATGCTTTGGTGTGCTTCATTTACATCTTTAAATATGACAATCAAATGATCAATATATTTATTAAGCCACTCTAAGGGCGTTTCAGACTTTTCTTTCATTTTTATTGCAGACGATAATTTAAATAAATCTTTTAGACCTTGATTATTTTTAGCAAGGACTATGGTTTCAACTGAAGCTAAACCATCTGTGAGATAAATCGTCATACCAAATATTGGATGAATATTTGCTGCTATGCACGCGTCGTAGAATTGGGGATAACCATATAAAACATTTGTATCTGTAATTGCTAATGATGTGTAACCTTCTTTCGTTGCTTTCGCAATGACATCTTTAATTTTAATACTTGAATTCAATAAGTCATACGATGTATGAACGTTTAAATGCGCAACCATCAGCAAATACCTCCCAAATCTTACAATTTATTATTTAATGCTTGTGCTAATTCTTCAAATTGTTGCCAATCTGCAACGGAAACACCGGATGCATTCGGATGGCCTCCACCACCAAATGCATTAGCAATATCATTAATGACGATACCTTTAGAACGAATGCGACATCTAATTTCAGTTCCTTCATCTACCGCAAAAACCCATATTTTCAATCCTTGAATATCAGCAATCGCATTGACAAATAGCGAAGCTTCATTCGCTACAATATCAAATTTTTCTAGTACATCTTTTGTGATTTTCACCTTACAAAAACCTTTATCATTTAAATCAAAATTTTGTAAAACATAGCCTTGAAATGGCAATAATTTAGGATCTTTTTCACCCAATTTATTCAATTCTTGTTGATGATTAAATGAATATTTTAATAATTGGCTTGCGACTTCCATCGTATGTGGTGTTGTATTATTAAATAAAAAACGCCCAGTATCTCCAACAATACCTAGATACAATACTCTTGCTACAGAATCATCAATCAGAGATTGATCGTTAAAATGACTTATGAAATCAAAAATAATCTCACTCGTTGATGATGCTTCATCATTGACATAATTTATATCTCCATATTGGTCAACTGCTGGGTGATGATCAATTTTAACAAGACGTTTGCCAGTATTGAATCTATGGTCACTGATTCTCGGTGCATTAGCAGTGTCGCATACGATAACCAATGCTTCGTTATATTGGTCATCACTAATATCATCAAAAGTACCGATAAAATCAAGCGACGGTTCTCCTTCTCCAACTGCAAAAATATTCTTTTCTGGAAATTTAAGTTTTAAGTAATTTTTCAAGCCGAGTTGCGATCCATAAGCATCCGGGTCTGGTCTCACATGTCTATGTATAATTACTGTTTGAACCGCTTTTATTTCATCCATAATTTGATTAAATTCCATCGTCATTTTATATCTTCCTTTTTATATTTTATATATACCCTTTAATCTATCATCTGACAAATGATCATTGCTTTTGCAACATGTTTACCATCACTTGTCATCGTTACCTCTAATTTAGCAAAATTTCTACCTACATCTAACATATCATAATGTACATTGATTTCAGATTCAATTTGCACAGTCTTAATGTAAATGATATTTAAACTTTCAATCATTACTTCAAGTTTCTTTAATTTCCGCATTTCATAACGAACGGTTTCTTCAATAATTGCTACAAAAACTGCTTTACTCAATGTGCCAAATTGATTTGTAAGTAAAGGCGAAGTTTGTACTTGAATATCATCGTTTGCAATTGTAATATGTTTAGCTACTTGGTCATTAATGGTTTCACCTACTTGTGGCTGACGACTCAGCAATTGCATTGCTGTTAATACATCTTTTCTGGTAATTACACCTATTAATTTTTTGCTTGGTGAAATCACTGGTAATAATTCAATACCTTCCCAAATCATCATGTGTGCACAATTTGCAACAGTAGTTGAAAGTTGTACATTGAGTGGAGACTTCGTCATAAAATGTGCTAAAGTATCATTGTCATCCATTTTAATTATTTCTTTACTTGTGATAATACCAACTAAACGCCAATGTTCATCAATAACCGGGAATCTGGAATGTCCTGTGCGTTTTGCTTTTTCTTTGTAATCGTGCAAGGTCATATTATCAAAAACCACAGTATCTTCATTCACTGATTTAACTATGTCTTCAACGACCAATATTTCTTTCCGAATCATTTGATTATACATCGCTCTATTAATAATATTTGCAACTAAATATGTATCATAATTAGATGACAGTATCGGTAAATCATGTTCATCGGCATATTTGATTATCTCATTAGACGTTCTGAAACCACCAGTAATCAATACTGCGCTTCCTCTTTTCAATGCGGCCAATTGGACATCTTTACGATTTCCTACAATCAATAATGTGTGAGGACTTAAATACTTTACCACATCTTCAATTTCCATTGCGCCAATTGCAAATTTTGATAATGTCTTAATAAGGCCATTTCTTCCTCCTAATACTTGTCCATCAATTATTTTTACAATTTCTCCAAATGTAAGTTGTTCAATTTGTTCACGTGATTTCTTTTCTATTCGGACAGTACCAACTCTATCTATTGTTGCTACTAAACCAATTCTACCGGCATCTTTAATCGCACGATACGCTGTCCCCTCAGAGACATTTAAATCTTTCGCTATTTTTCTAACAGAAATCTTTTGTCCTACTGCTAAAGATTCGATATAAGATAAAATTTGCTCATGCTTTGTCATTTTAATAACCTCATTTTTGACATTTTCTATGATATTATAACTTTTTATAGCTAAAATTGCGATTTAATCACTTAAAAAATATATTTTAACTATAATTATGACATATATTCAGTAATATATTAATATTTATAAAACTTTTTACTCTGTTACTATGAAAATATATAATTTTTAATTTGATTTGTGATAAACTCTAATTAGAATAGAATTAAGGAGGGATGGAATAATGTTTAAAAATATTTTACTCGGTGTTGATACCACACTTAAAAATGAAAAAGCACTAGAAGAAGTTTCAAAATTAGCTGGTGAAGGTACTGTTGTAACAATTCTTAACGCAATCAGTGAACAAGATGCACAAGCATCGATTAAATCTGGTGTTCATTTAGATAAACTTGTTGAAAAACGTAGTAAAGGTTTAGAAAATACACGAAATACGCTCGATGAATATGGCATTAAATATGATGAAATCATTGTTCGTGGTAATGCTAAAGAACAATTGGTAAAAGAGGCAAATAGTGGTAAATATGAAATTGTTGTACTTAGTAACCGTCGTGCTGAAGCCAAGAAAAAATTCGTGCTAGGTAGTGTGAGTCATAAAGTTGCTAAAAGAGCAAGCATCCCTGTGCTTATTGTAAAATAGCATAACACTTAATATGACTCTAATAGTCACCTCATTGCATCAAACGATCCAATTCTATAAAACCAAAGAAAACGCCAATTCCTCTAAAATCCTAGTAGAAATTGGCGTTTTTGTTTTATCCAAGATTTTTTATGTCACAATCACTTTAAAGTTGGACTGCATCACCTGGATTTAATATCTGTACTTCACCTTCTGAAACAGCTGACTTGAAATCTTCTGGATTTTGTTTAATCAAGTCAAATGTATTGTAGTGAATTGGTACTGTAATTTTAGGTTTAATGAATTGGTTGATTGCATAACTAGCATCATCAATGCCCATTGTGAAATTATCACCAATTGGAATAAAGCATATATCGACAGGATGACGCTCAGCAATTAATTTCATGTCACCAAATAATCCTGTATCACCAGTATGATAAATCGTCTTGCCTTCTATTTCTAAAATTAGCCCCATCGGCATACCTAAATATACGGGAATACCCTTGTCATCAGTCAAACTAGAACTGTGAAACGCTTGTACAAACTTAACCGTTCCAAAATCAAATTCTGCTTTACCACCAATATTCATAGGTCTAACATTTTCAACATTTTTAGTAGTCGTTAAATAATCACCTAATTCAGCTGAACCAATAACTGTTGCATGGTTTCTATTTGCTAATTCAACTGTATCACCAAAATGATCGCCATGACCATGTGTTAAAATTATATAATCTACTTCTAAAGTTTCAGCATCTAAATCAGATAAATCGTTTCCCGTAATAAATGGATCAACAATTACTTTTTTGCCATTTGCTTCAAAATAAATTGTTGATTGTCCATGAAAAGATAATTTCATATCGATAATTCCTCCCATAAAACTATTTATTTTATATATACCACAATGATTAATAGTTATAACACACTTTTACCAAAATACGTGTTTATGAACGATAAATTTTTTTATAATTTTAGCAATATACTTTATTTCAACATATTATTTTTGAATTCCTTACACAACTAACATAAAATTAATATAATCATATATTTAGGAGGCAGTAAAATGAAGTTACAACAAGTTATAGAATCATTAAAGTCACAACAAGCTGATGCAGCATGGATTACTACCCCATTAAACATCTTTTATTTCACCGGCTATTTAAGTGATCCTCACGAACGGTTACTAGCTCTTTTAATCAAAGCGAATGGTGATCAAGTTTTATTTTGCCCACAACTTGAAGTTGAAGAAGTTAAAGCTTCACCTTTTGAGGGAGAGGTCATTGGTTACCTTGATACAGAAAATGCATTAGACAAATATCCACATACTTTCAATAAAATGTTAGTAGAAGCGGCTCATTTAACTGTACAGCGCCAACGTGAATTAATCGAAGCTTTCAAAGTACAATCGTTCGGTGACATAGATCAAACGATAAAGTCACTACGTAATGTTAAAAGTGAATCTGAAATCGCTAAAATTCGGAAAGCTTGTGAACTAGCAGATAAATGTATAGAAATTGGAGCAGATTTCTTAAAAGAAGGTGTGACAGAACGACAAGTTGTTAATCACATTGAATATGAAATCAAAGCTTATGGAGTTAATGAAATGAGCTTTGATACAATGGTCCTTTTCGGTGATCACGCAGCATCACCACACGGTATACCTGGCGACCGTCAATTACAAAATAATGAATTTGTGTTATTTGATTTAGGCGTCATTTACGAAAATTATTGTAGTGATATGACCAGAACAATTAAATTTGGAAAGCCTAGTTCAGAAGCTCAAAACATTTACGATACCGTATTAAAAGCTGAACAAGCGGCGATTGCTGCAATTAAACCTGGTGTACAAATCAAAGATGTAGACGCTATTGCTCGAGATATTATCACAGATGCTGGTTATGGAGACTACTTCCCTCATCGATTAGGACATGGCCTAGGATTAGAAGAGCATGAATACCAAGATGTTTCTAGTACAAATACAAATGAATTCGTACCGGGTATGGTTGTAACAGTCGAACCTGGCATCTATGTTCCAGGAGTAGCTGGTGTGCGTATAGAAGATGATATTCTTGTTACTGAAAATGGAAACGAAAGCTTAACAGGTTACGAAAAATGATCAAAGAGGCCGTAGTCGAAACAATCCAACAAGTTGAATACGCAATTGAAAATGGTGCAGATCGTATTGAATTATGTGATAACTTACATGTCGGAGGTACCACACCTAGTATTGGAATGATTGAAATTGCTACTGAAATTTGTAAAGCAAATCACGTAGAAATTGCTATCATGATACGCCCTCGCGGAGGCAACTTTGTATATAGCTTATACGACTTTGAAATTATGCAACGAGATATTAAAGCTATTAAATCATATGATATTGACTACTTTGTTTTCGGTTGTTTAACAGAAGATAATACACTGAACGAATGGCAAATGAAAACTTTAAAACAACTCGCATCACCAATACCTGTTGTTTGTCATATGGCTTTCGACGAAATTCATTTAGAAGGACAAGTAAAAGCATTACACAAATTAATTGAACTAGGTTTTACCAGGTTACTGACACATGGTGGTCCAGCAGAAACTGATATTTTTGATAATTTAAATCAACTTGGTAAATTGGTCGTGAATTCTGGTGGAAATATTGAAATCATGCCTGGTGGTGGTTTAACAAAATCTAATGTTCAAGCGCTCGTTGCTGCATTTCCTTTTCAAGAAGTACACGGTACAAAAATTGTATAGCAGTATCAAATAATCTTATATGACATTCAAATGCTTAACTGCAACACAAATTTCATCATATTGTTGACCATTAAGTTTATAATGCTATGAAATTAAACGATTGTTGTGTTCGTGTCACAATATTTAGATTATATTTTACAATTATCATTATTTAAACACATTAAATTTCATAAATTATTTTAAAATCTAAATTAAAAACTGGTAACCTCTACTTTATAGAAGAGATTACCAGTTTTTGTTTGTTATTTTTTATTATTTAAGAGAACTTTCAACATTAGAATAAGGTAAATTCAAAGCTTCACCTACACCTTTATTTGTTAATACACCATTAATTGTATTTAAACCAAATGATAGAGGTTCGTTATCTTGTAATGCTTTTAAGTAACCTTTTCCCGCAATTTGTAATGCATATGGTAACGTTGCATTATTCAATGCAATGGTAGAAGTACGTGGTACTGCACCAGGCATATTAGCCACAGCATAATGTACAACACCATGTTTTTTATACGTTGGATCATCATGCGTTGAAATACGATCAGTTGTCTCGAAAATACCACCTTGGTCTATAGCAATATCCACGATTACCGAACCGTCTTTCATGGATTTTACCATGTCTTCAGTAACTAGATTTGGCGCTTTGGCACCTGGAATTAATACCGCACCGATAACTAAGTCGCTGTTTTTAACACATTGTTCAATATTTAACGGGTTAGACATAATTGTGTGCACACGACCATCAAATAAATCTTCAAGCTCTTGTAAACGCTTAGGATTAACATCCAAAATTGTTACATCGGCACCTAATCCTAATGCTATTTTAGCAGCATTTGTGCCAGCTTGACCTCCACCGATAATCGTTACGCGGCCTTTAGAGACGCCAGGCACACCGCCAAGTAAAATGCCCATGCCACCTTTATATTTTTGTAAAAATTCTGCCCCAATTTGAGCAGACATACGCCCTGCTACTTCACTCATTGGCGTTAATAGTGGTAATGATTTATCTGGCAATTGAACCGTTTCATAAGCAATACCTATTACTTTATTATCTAATAAAGCTTGTGTGAGTTTCTTTTCATTTGCTAAATGTAAATAAGTAAATAGTATGAGTCCTTCCTTAAAGTATTGGAACTCTTCTTCTAATGGCTCTTTGACTTTCATAACCATATCCACGTTCCATACTTCAGCTGGTCCATCACCAATTTTCGCCCCAGCCGTAACATAATCATCATCTTCAAAATATGAACCTAAACCAGCAGATTTTTCAACAATGACTGAGTGACCTTGTTCTACTAATGCATGTACACCACTTGGTGATAAACTCACCCTATTTTCATTGTTTTTAATCTCCTTCGGAATACCTATTCTCATTTTATCCACCTCCAAATTTATAGTAACGCGTATTATATGAAAGCGCAATCATAGTTTAGGGTATTTTTACAACATGTATTAAGGGGAATTATGTTAATATTCTGTAAATAGTGGTATAATATAAGCAAGAAGATGAAGGAGGTAATTGTGATGCTAACGTATAAAAATATTTTAATCGCTGTCGATGGATCACATGAAGCTGAATGGGCATTTAATAAAGCTGTAGAAGTAGCAAAACGTAATGACTCTAAACTAACAATCGTCAATGTTATTGATTCAAGAACTTACTCTTCTTATGAAGTTTATGATGCTCAATTTACTGAAAAATCAAAAAATTTCTCAGAAGATTTGTTAAAAGGTTATAAAGAAGTAGCAACAAATGCTGGTGTAACCGCGGTTGAAACAAGACTAGAATTTGGTTCACCTAAAGCAATCATACCTAAAAAGTTAGCAGCTGATGTAGAAGCAGATTTAATTATGTGTGGTACGTCAGGATTAAATGCAGTTGAAAGATTTATCGTAGGTTCTGTGTCTGAGGCAATTGTACGACATTCTCCGTGTGACGTGTTGGTGGTACGCACAGAAGAACTTCCAGAAGACTTCCAACCACAAGTAGCTACAGATGAATTTAGATCTAAGTATCAAGCACACTAACTTTAATATTCGACCTATTTAATAAAAGCATACAGATTTAAAAGAAGAGAGATAGTTTGCACGATATATAGTGTTAAACTATCTCTTTTTATTAATTTTCTTAACATCTATAATTTACTTGTTATCCAATTGTTATATTAAATTCAAATGCGCTTCATATCAGGTAAGTAAAATAACATTAAGACATACCCCTAAAGGAGTCAATGATATGAAACAATTTAAGAGACTGATGATACTTAGTTTTGCCATTAATGCTTTTTTGATTTCTGCACCAACACATACATACGCATCTTCAACTGATGATATAGAAAGTAAAAAAACAGCTACTCGATTAAATTATATAGATACGGAAACAATTCCTTATAATAAATCATTTAATGATACAAAAGTAGGCGGTCTTTCTGGCATTTCCTATGATGCCAAATCCAAAAAATGGCTTATGATTAGCGATGACCGTTCAGAAGAAAATCCAGCCAGATTTTATGAAGCTCAAATTCATTATAATAAACACAAATTTAATAAAGTAAAATTCACTCGAATGCACTATTTAACACAAGCTAATGGAACAAAATACCCAAATAAAGCATCGTATAATCCCCATTCACAAGATGTTGTAGTTGACCCAGAATCAATTAGAATTGATCCTCTCAATCGTAACCATATACTTTATACAAGTGAAGGTGATCGAAATCTCGGTTTCAATCCCTTCATAAGAATAGCTAGTAGAACTGGAACATTGATCAATGATTTGCAAATCAATAACCCTATCAAAAAGGATGATCAAAATAAATATGGATTTAGAAATAATCAGGCGCTAGAGGGGAGTACGTTTTCTGAAAATGGTAAGTATATCTGGACTTCTATGGAAGCACCTTTACTTCAAGATGATCAATTACCAACCACAGAATCAGGCGCCTTAACACGCTTAACAAAATATAATCGTCAAGGAGATGTTATAACTGAAAAAGCTTATTCTCTAGATCCAATTCCTAAAAAACCTGGAAAAAATAAAGATGCTGAAAATGGAATTGCTGAAATTTTAACCTTGAATCAAAAACAATTACTTGTACTTGAGCGTGCCACTGTTCAAGATAAAAATAGTAATTTCAAAAATTATATTCGCGTCTATAAAGTCGATATAGCCAGTGGAACAGATATTAAAAATATTAAATCTCTCCAAAAATCTCACGTCGCACCGGTAAAAAAACAACTGATCGCAAATCTTAATGAGCAAGACATTGGGCATATCGACAATATAGAAGGAATGTCATTTGGCCCGAAATTACCTAATGGTAACGATAGCTTGGTCTTTATTTCAGATAATAACTTCAATCAAAAACAACAAACGAACCTAACTGCATTCGAAATAAAACCTTAAAAATACAACAATCAGCTTATGTTTTTCAATTCAAGTATATTTTTTAAAACTTAATAAGTAGTTAAAACATTAATAATAAAACAAAAGAAAACGTCAATTTCTATAAGCTTGCAATAGAAATTGACGTTTATTTATAAATCAAAATGCTTATATTCAAGATTTTGTTTTGAAACTTTTTAAGATTTTGAACTGAATCAAGTCTCTATACTTTGAAATTAAACAATCTCTAGTTTTGTTTCAAACTTATTCTAGATTACCAAATTTAACTACATCGCGTGCAATCATGACTTCTTCGTTTGTAGGAATAACAATGACTTTTACTGGTGAGTGAGGATAGTTAATGAAACCTTCTTCTCCATGAATCGCTTCATTTTTCTTAGCATCCCAATAAACTCCCATAAATTCTAAACCTTCTAAAACTTTTGCTCTAACAGGATCAGAGTTCTCGCCTACACCTGCAGTAAAGATGATTACATCTACGCCGTGCATACGTGTCGCATAAGAACCAATATATTTGTGAATTCTTGATGCAAAGACATCTAATGCTAATTGAGCACGTTCTTTACCTGCTTTAGCTTCATCAATAATGTCTCTTAAATCACTTGAAGTACCAGAAATACCTAATAAACCTGATTCTTTATTTAATGTATTCAAAACTTCTTCTGCATTTTTTCCTGTTTTTTCCATAATAAATGGAATTAATGCAGGGTCAATATTTCCTGAACGCGTACCCATAGTAACACCAGCAAGTGGTGTGAATCCCATTGAAGTATCAACAGATTCACCGCCATCTATTGCAGCAATTGATGCACCATTACCGATGTGACATGAAATCATGCGTAATTCTTCAATCGGTTTGCCCAAAATCTCAGCTGCGCGTTGAGATACATATTTATGACTTGTTCCGTGGAATCCATATTTACGAATACCATAATCTTCGTAATATTGGTATGGTAAGCTGTATAAATAAGATTTTTCTGGCATAGTTTGATGGAACGAAGTATCAAAAATAGCTACATGTGGAATTTCTGGTAACAATTTACGGAAAGCACGAATACCCATTAAGTTTGCAGGGTTGTGTAAAGGTGCTAATTCACTTAATGACTCAATTTGTTCTTCAACTTCATCCGTAACATATACTGAATTTGGGAATAATTCACCACCATGAACGACACGATGACCTGTTCCGTCAATGTCATAAATGCTATCAATCACACCATGTTTTTTGAAACTTTCTAACATGATATTAACCGCTTGTTCATGGTCTGCAATATCTAAAGTTTCCTTGTGTTTTTCTCCACCCACTTCAATGGTAAATACAGAATCTTTTAATCCAATACGTTCAATTAGTCCTTTAGTAACAATTTTTTCTTCCGGCATTTCAATAAGTTGAAATTTCAATGATGAACTACCAGCGTTAATAGCCAAAATTAATTTTGACATAGCATAATGCCTCCAATTTAAATTAAATTATTTTATATCCATATCTATTTAATCATTAATACAGTAAGAATTCAAGAATATTACAGTTTAATTTTCAGGATGATTTTCCATCATCCAAGCGTTTAAATCTTGTAAAAAGGCTTGAAATTGTTGAGGGCTTTTGAAATCAGGTATATTCGCTAACAGAACCTCTACTGGCTTTGTTACATTCGTTTCTTTCTTCTGCAGTATAAGTATGGATTTACGCGCTTTTTCATTTTTAAATAGTGTAGATGGCAAGTTTAAAAAAGCTTGCATTTCTGTTTCTGTTGCAATGAAATTTTGTAACTGTTTCACATTTGTACTTTCAAATAAATTACTAGGTACTACTAAAAATGCATATCCTGATGTTTTTAAGGCTGTTACTGCTTGTTCAATTAATAAATAGTGAGAGAAGCTATGCCCTTCTTCAAACCCTAGTTGCATTTCTTTACTTCTTTCATCTACTGGATAATACCCTATCGGTAGATCACCGATAACAACATCTGCATCTTCAAAAGGTAGTGGCATGATAGCGTCTTGAGGATAAACATCAAATGGAATTTCTAAAAAGTTTGCCAAATGTACACTCACGCGTGATAATACAGGATCCACTTCAACCAGGTGATGCATAATCGTATGTTCAGTGAGTATTTCATGTACAGAAGCGCTCAAATGTCCAGCACCACTCGCAATATCCGCTACATGGAATTCATCTTTGTTTTTTAAAAAACGTTCGGCAAGGAATCCTAGAATCATTCCAATTGAATCAGGTGTAATTTGATGATTTGCTTGAACATCCTCTTTTTGCATTAAATTTAAATAAGCAAATTGAAATGCTTTACGTCTATCTTGTAGCGTGGCTTGTTCCAACAATGACCTTTGATTAGTATAAATATTTTCCATTGCAAGTCCTAAATTTTCTATGAAACTTTGACCATTCTCTTCATTTAAAGATTTGGTTTTTTCATCAAGTGCCTTAAATAATTGTTCCATTACTGTCTCTTCTTGTGCCATTTAAAAGTCCTTTCTAAAAAAACTGTCCATAATTTAATTGAAATTAAGTCAGTACCCTAACTTATATTACCAAATAATTATGGACAGTTTAATTTATAATGTCAACGATACTGTTTTGTGAGTTTTACTAGTTTAATCATATGACAATATTATATTATTTATAGATTACGATAAGCTTCTAAAGCAGCATCAAAGTCTGGGAAATTTGTACCTTCAGAAACAATTTCAGTATAAACTACTTTATTGTTTTTATCTAAGACAAAAACAGAACGTGCTAATAAACGCAATTCTTCCATAACAACGCCGTACGTTTTACCGAAAGATAAGTTTCTATGATCACTTAAAGTGATTACATTATCTAAACCATTTGAAGCACACCATCTTTTTTGTGCAAATGGCAAGTCTACAGAAATAGTTAAAACCACACCATCTTCCTTAGCAGCTTCTTCATTAAATTTACGTGTTTGTTGATCACAAACACCTGTATCTATAGACGGAATAACACTAATTAATTTCTTATGTCCGTCATAACTTTCTAAAGTTACTTCATTTAAATCATTGTCTAAGACAGTAAAATTTGGAGCATATTCTCCTTTTTTTACTTGTGAACCATATAGTGTTACTGGTTCTTGTTTAAATGTAATTTGTGCCATATTGCACGCCTCCTATTAAATAGTTCTTACAACCATAGTATACCTATCTATCGTATCAAAATAAACTCATAGCTCAGTAAAATTCACATTTATTTTTTTAAATAAAACAACTTTTCAAATTTATTTCTGATTACGACTGTATCAGCAAAGATATCATGGATACCCTTGTGTTTATTTGTAAACAAAACAATCAAGTAAGGTAAGTTAAATAAAACGCCACTTATAATACGACCAATCCATTCTCTAAACAACACATCTGCCCATGTAAGAGATTGACGATCTATCCGTTCTACTCGAATGTTACAAATCATTTTACCTATCGTTTGTTTGAAAAATTTAGTTAATAATACAAAATATAAATAAAATACAAGTGCATCTAAAACGTGACCTAAGCTAAAATAATCAATCCATAACTTAAGTTCATCAATTTGCGTAAAATGATATAGCGGTTTTAATAATAGTCCTTGAATGCCAAATATAATGAGTAAATCAATAATAAAACTCCAAAACCTTATACCAAAACTAGCATATACAGACTTTGTTAATTGTTCATGATACATTGCTTCTATATCAGATTTATCATTTTCTGGGGTTGACTGTAATGTTTGTTGATTTGTATACTGCTCCATTATATACACCTAACCTTTATATAGATACATAGGTTCAGCTTCTGTATCATTGCTTATAATTGATTTCAATTCACTTAATTCATTTTTGAATTGATGTAATGTTGTTTTAGTTGAATAAATAGAACTAAACCAACCTTCGTCTTCACTATATTTAAACACTTCAGCATCCTTTGCTTTTATGTCTTTCTTAAGTGCTTTTAACGCATTATCGTTATAACCAATTTCATCAATCAAACCATTTTTTTCGGCTTGTTGCGCACTATATATACGTCCATCAGCTAACTTTTTAACCTTTTTCTCTGGCATATCTCTACCTTTAGCAACAATACCAACAAATCTTTCATAACTATCATTTAATACTGATTGCATGATATCTTTCTCTTCATTAGTCATTTTTCGAGAACTACTCATAATATCTTTATGTTCACCAGATTTAATGACATTTTCCTTAACGCCTAATTTTTCTTGTAAACCAGAATAATCAACGTTTGACATAATAACGCCAATAGATCCAGTAGTCGTTTGTGGACCAGCATATATTTTATCAGCAGGGGCAGATATATAATATCCACCAGATGCAGCCATCGCATCCATATGTACATAAACCTTTTTATCTTTTTTCTTTATTTCTTTAATTTTTTTATAAATTTCATCACTTGGATATGTACCTCCACCTGGTGTGTTAACGGTTAATAAAACACCTTTAATCGAGCTATCTTTTTTAACTTTATCCAACTGTTTAAGAAATGCTTCATGATTATAACCAGAACTTCCAAACATTCCTTCACCAGTACCCTCACTAATTTCACCATTTAAAGTTAAGTGTACAATGCGTTTTGAAGTATCACCTTCTGATTCTACCGTTTCAGTAAATGGATCTATTTCTGACATACTATCTTCACTAAAAAGCGAAGAAATCACAGTAGATATCGAACTCATAACAATACCACCAAGCACGATAATTACGGCAAGTACTATTGCTATTATTCTCTTTTTCGACATAACGTATTCACTCCCAGAATATTTTTTCAATCGTTTCAAATACAATTTAAACATAATCAATTCAATAATGTATACCATTATACGAAAATAAAAAAGGATTAAGATAGCAATAGGCTAGTATGAGTGTCTATTTAAAATGAAAAGAAGCTGAGACAATTAATTGTCTCAGCCATGTTCACGTATCTGAATACCTTTGAAATATAGCAAATTCTTTTTCCAAATGATCAATTTATTAATTGCATTATGTAATCGTAAGCATTTTTAATAATCAATATGGCAGTTACAACAATAAATAAAGTTTTTACATAACTGACACCTTTTTTAATTGCAAAAGCTGCCCCAACATACGATCCACAAATCATACTTGCTGCCATAATTAAACCATAAAAATAGTCAACCTGATCTAATATCATAAACAAAATTAAAGCGCCTAAATTGGAAGCAAAATTTAATAATTTCGCGTTTCCGGCAGCACTTAAAAAATCAAAACCGAACATAAGTAAAATAAAAAGCATAAATGAGCCGGTACCACCACCTAAAAAACCATCATAAAATCCTATGAGTGACATAAGACTCATAAATAAGATTGCTTTACCAAGCGACAATTTTGTAAATGTACGCACATTTCCCCAATCTTTTTTAACTAACGTATAAATCATCACTAACGTCAAAATAATGATAACCAATGGTTTTAACAGTTCAGCGGGTAGAAATGTAGCAACGCTAGCACCACATATTGCTAAAATAAATACAAATGGAAATAACTTTCCTACTATCTTCAAATCGACATTACCCGACCTCAAGAAACGAAATGCACTTGTAAGTGAGCCAAATGAACTTGCTAATTTATTAGTACCCAATGCAATAGCGGGGGGCATACCAACAGCTAATAATGCCGGGATAGAAATTAAGCCGCCCCCACCTACAACTGCATCAATAAACGCCGCTAAAAATCCTAGAAGTATAATTATAAGTACGATTGAAATATCCCAATCTAGCATGATTCCATCCCCTATCTGTTTTATCCTTATGTCTAATTAACTCATGTTGTTCGTATGGAATTGAATACTCAAAGTAAATATTAAAATAAATGATCTGCCAATGCTTGCGTTTCAGTATCTTTTTCACTTTGATAGTCTGGCGTAATTGTTAAAGTTTCTATTTGTTCAAATGCTTCTTGTACAAGAGGTTCAAAATCATATACCGCTTCAAATTTTTCGACTTTTTCAATGTCTGGCTCCGTCGCAGGATTTTTAGGTGTAAAGATGGTACAACAATCTTCATATGGCTGAATAGATGTCTCAAATGTACCAATTTCTTTGGCTCTCTTCACGATGTCTTCCTTATCTAATGTTAAAAGTGGTCGTAAGATTGGTGTAGATGTCACATGATTGATAGCATACATACTTTTAAGGGTTTGACTAGCAACCTGTCCTAAATTTTCACCATTTACGATGGCATGTCCATCAATATCATGCACAAGCTTATCCGCTACCCTCATCATCATTCTACGTGTTGAAGTCATCGTATAGCGCTCATGTACGACTTTATTAATTTGTTTTTGTAAAGCAGTGAAGGGTACAATATGCAATTTAATAGGACCAACATGCGCAGACATAATTCTTGTCAGTTCAATTACTTTATCTTTAGCCTTTTCACTCGTGAATGGTGGACTATGAAAATGAATGGCTTCTACAGTGACACCTCTTCTCATAACTTCAATACCAGCTACTGGAGAATCTATACCTCCGGATAACATAAGTAATGTCTTACCACCCGTACCAACTGGTAATCCACCAGATCCTGCAATGACTTGATCATAAACATAAATAGCGTCTAATCGAACCTCAACTTTAATCGTATGGTTTGGGTTGTGTACATCTACTGTTAGATCATCAGTTGCGTTTAATACGGTTTCACCAAGTTCTTTTTGCAATTGATATGTATCAAACGAAAAGTTTTTATCTGAGCGTTTGACATCAATCTTAAATGTATCTCCATGTGCATAACCTTGAGCAAATTTTACAGCTATATCACGTACTGCTTCTATTGTTTTATCAATTTTCAATACGGGACTGATAGAATAAATACCAAATACTTTTTCTAAGCGGCGACACATTTCTTCAATATCTGCACCTTCATCTAATTCAATGTACATTCTATCTCTATTGGCTTTGACTTTATATCCTTGCAGTGGCATTAATGCGCGTTTAACATTTGAACGTAATTTATTAACAAACATCTTACGGTTAGCACCTTTTAAGGTTAACTCTCCATATCTCACTAAAATGTGATCATAAATCATTTTAACAACTCCTTCACTTCTTCATATACAAGATTAAATTTCTCCTTAAAATCACCTATATCATCAGTAGTAGTATTGGCACCCATTGATATTCTGATACTGCCTTCTATTTGCGTTTTAGGGATATCCATTGCTAAAAGTACTTCGTTCAAGGATGCCTTTTTGGATGAACAAGCACTTGTAGTAGATAGCATAATATCATATTTTGAAAATGCATTTACTAATACTTCACCTTTCACGCCGGGAAAACCAACATTCAAAATATGTGGTGAAGCGCCGCTAGGAGAATTAACCTTTACACCACCAAATTCATTTAAAAATTGGATGATTTCCTGATTGAACTCACTTAATTTTTCATATAGTTGCGCGCTTTCTTTTACAGCGACTTTTAAAGCTTTCACGATGGCTATATCAATAGGAAGATTGACTGTGCCACTTCTAAGTCCGTATTCTTGACCACCGCCATGAACAATTGGCTCAATTTGATGTAAATTACGAACAAATAAAAGGCCTTGGCCTTTTAAGCCATGAAATTTATGACCACTTAAACTCATTGTGTCAGCAGATTTAAAATCTAACGCAATTTTACCTATTGCTTGTACTGCATCAACATGTAAGTGTGCTTTAGGGTATTGGTGAACAATTTTTGCCACCGCTTCGATAGGTTGAATTTGTCCCATGATATTATTGACTTGCATACACGTTACAAGAGCTACCTTATCTGACATCAACGATTTCAAATGTTCTAAATCAATTTGTCCATCTTTAGTCACGTTTACATATTTTATATCGAAACCTTCATTTTCTAATGAACGAACAACCTCTAAAACAGAGGGATGTTCTAAAACTGAAGTGATTATGACATTTGCAAATGCTCTTTTCTTGTAGGCAATCCCTTTGATAGCAATATTATTGGATTCAGTTGCGCCACTTGTAAAAACAATATCAAAATCTTTTTCTAATTTAAATAGTTCTTTAATTTGATCTTTTGATTGTTGTAATAACTGCTCTGCTTGTATACCTGCTTTATGTGGGCTGTTTGGATTAAAATATAGCGATTCATTTACTTTTAAAAAGGTATCTAATACGTCTTGTCGCGGTTTCGTTGTCGCTGCATTATCAAGATAAATCAATGTTTTCACTCCAATTCTATATCATTTTATATTTAAGGATTTTTCATATTTATTTTTTATATCAACATATCATTTCTTATTTTAAAGTTTCCCTTTTAGCATTATACTCGGTTTTATTAAAAAGAAAAGAGAGTAAGACAGAAAATGGTTTTTTAAATATAAATTCTTCATCACTGTCTATATGAATTTTTAAATGATCATTAAATATTAATAATTTGTTCATACAAACATCTAGCGCCAAAAAATTATTTGAGGCTGGAACATTTTTATGTTCCAGCCTCAAAAACATTACTATTATTTAGTTGATAACTTGTGATTCAATTTGTTTTGTAACACCTGATTCTACACTCTCTAGCGCTTGTTCAGATATTTCAATTGAGCGTTTGTAACGATTATTTTTAAATAAACGCTCTGCTTCATTAAGACTTTTATCAATATTTGAACTTTCTTTACGATAGCGGTTCCCATATTCAATCAATTTTTCAGCATAGACTGCATTGACGAGAACATCTGTTGCTTCATCTTCAAATTTATTCATTTGTAGAACCACTTTAGAGACTTTATCTTTAAGTTGTTTTACATGGATGGGTCTCACACTAAATTTTTTGTTTACTTCACGCACTTCATAATCTATTTCATTTTTCATAATGATGAATCTTTCAGGTACACTCGGTAAATTTGAGGCCAAGAGTTTTCTATAAACTTCCTCTTTTTTACTTTGAACACGCAAGATATTTTCTTCTGCTTCTGCTTCATCTTCTCGAAGTTGAATTAAATGATTTTGTAGTTTTTCTTGTTTTTCATTGATGACATCAACATGTTCTTCGATATATTTCAAGTTATCTTGGACTTCGCTATATCTTACTGCTGATTTCGCCATTTCTTGTAATATTTCATCATATACTGAAATCATGCTCTGAATTTCATTTTCAAACTGTCTTACATTTTGAACATCACTTTCGTTTATATAATAATTTTCGCGCACATATTCAATTTCAGTTTGTAACGTATAATTCATTTCTTTAGCTCTAAATAGATTATCAGTGATAACTTCTTTTGTTTCTTCTACTTCATTTTTTGCTTTTACTTCATGTTCGATTAATTCATACATTTCATCAAGACGATCATTAATACTATTTAATTTATCATTTGCTTCGTCTAATTCTAATCTACTGATCATTGGTTCAACGAAACTCAATTCTGTTTTAAGCGTCTGTAATGAACTATCAATTTTGACATGATCTAAATCATAACCCTCGACTTTCAAGTCGCGACATCCATATTTTAAATCTTGGAATTGTCCTGGTAATTCTTTTTGTGCTTCTCTAATCAACTCAGGAATTTCATCCATATCTTTTTTAAGATAATTCATATCTTCATTAAGTGTTTTGATATGATTGTACGCTTGGTTATAATTGCCGTCCTCTTTTAATGTTTCATATGTTTCCATTTCTGGAACAAATGATTCAATTTCTTGTTCCAATGGAGCAGCCGCTTCACCGAATTGATGTCTATTAGCTAACACATCACGTTTCATTTCACGATAGTCCACCTTACACGCTTCATACAGGTGGTCACTTTCTTTATGTAGATTTAAAATATTTTCAACTTTTGAAGTAAGTTCATTGTAGTTTTCTTCATATTTATCCATCAATTCATGTGCTTCATCAATCTCAGTTTGAGCTTGTGAAAATTTAAATTTATCAAGCAATCCTTCTGCATCATGAATTTTTTCTTCTACTGGTAATAAATATTGATTTTTACTATCTAGTGCATTTTGTTTTAAACTGTTATAAGTTGTTTTTGTCTCCCCTGTTAAAGTTAGCTCAGACAATTGAGATAGACTTTCATCATAGGGTAATTGTTCTACTTTTACTTTACGCGTTTCAGCCTTTTCAATTATTTGGCTTTTGTTGGAACGCATATAGAATAATATACCGACAATAATCAGTATAATGACAATAATTGCTAAAATGACATACAATACCATATGTTTTCTCCTCCTATTTTATCACTATTCATTATAACGTAAGATACCTACCCATTAAAGAGAAAATGAGTGAATCATCTCAATTATTTAAAATTAGTCATTAAGTTCTTTCTTTCCTAATCATATGTATAACGATAATTTTATAATATCTTCTAAAATCAATTGATTGATTACTATTAAAACAGTCTTTATACTAAATGAAAAGTAAAAAGTGAGGTTTTTTTATGCTAGAGGTTAGTGAAACAAATTATGATTTATTACAAAAGCAAGTTTCAAGTTTAATTGAAGATGAGTCCAATATGATTGCCATCCTTAGTAACGTATCTGCACTGTTAAATGATTCATTAGATCAAATTAACTGGGTAGGGTTTTATTTAGTAGAAGATAACGAATTAATTCTTGGTCCATTTCAAGGACACCCTGCTTGTGTACATATCGCTATTGGTAAAGGCGTGTGTGGGACTGCTGTTGCCAAAGATGAATCACAATTAGTAGCAGACGTAAATGCATTTCCTGGACATATTGCTTGCGATGCTAACAGTAAATCTGAAATTGTAATACCTATTCATAAAGATAGCAATGTCATAGGTGTTTTAGATATAGATGCACCTATCACAAACCGTTTCAATAATGAAGATAAGCAAGGCTTAGAAAACATTGTAGCAATCATTGAAAAACAATTATCATAAACCAATCCTGTTCTATTACAAACAAACGCAAGGTCGTCTATTGACAGATTAATATATCATGGTACAATGTTCTTTGTGTGAATAAACGAAATTAGCAGTTGTATATTAATTGGCGCTATGTTGTTCCCAAAGTGGGCGTGCCGTGTAACCGTAGCTATGAGGCGAGGACACATAAAACAATATATCCAATTAAGCATGCAACACTCTTTTTTGTTTTTTCATAACAACAAAAAAGAAAAAGGAGGAGTCTATTTATGGCTCGATTCAGAGGTTCAAACTGGAAAAAATCTCGTCGCTTAGGTATTTCTTTAAGTGGCACAGGTAAAGAATTAGAAAAACGTCCTTACGCACCAGGACAACATGGTCCTAACCAACGTAAAAAAATGTCAGAGTATGGTTTACAATTACGTGAGAAACAAAAATTACGTTATTTATATGGCATGACTGAAAGACAATTCCGTAACACATTCGAAATTGCTGGTAACCAACATGGTGTACATGGTGAAAACTTCATGCAATTACTTGCTGCACGTTTAGATGCAGTTGTATATTCATTAGGTTTAGCTCGTACACGTCGTCAAGCACGTCAAATCGTTAACCATGGTCATATCGAAGTTGACGGTAAACGTGTTGATATCCCATCATACACACTTAAACCAGGACAAGAAGTTTCAGTACGTGAAAAATCTGCTAAATTAGATATCATTGCTGAATCTGTTGAAATCAACAACTTTGTACCTGATTACTTAGAGTTTGATGCAGACAACTTAAAAGGTAAATTCATTCGCATTCCTGAACGTAGTGAATTACCAGCTGAAATCAATGAACAACTTATCGTTGAGTACTACTCAAGATAATAAGTTTTCTATTAAAACATCGACAAATTTTTTTGTCGGTGTTTTTTTGTATCCAAATTTGTAGATATTAACTCATTACGCAATCATTTCTAAACTAAAATAATAATAAACGTTAACATATTGAAAGGTTTCAAGATACCCCCATTGTATCCACTTAATGCTAAAGGAAATTAAAAGACCTTCCGCTGTACTTCTCTTCAATTTTACATTTTTCTTCACTTTGTTTATATTTAGTAAAAAGGAGTGTTAACATTGAAAATTAGAGCTTTAGAAGAAACAGATTTGGACTTTGTACATCATTTAAATAATGAATATTCCATTATGTCTTATTGGTTTGAAGAACCATATCAATCTTTAAGTGAGTTACAATCACTCTATAAAAAGCATCTATTAGATGAATCTGAAAGAAGATTTATTATCGAAAATGATTCTGAGCGTATCGGCGTGGTTGAATTGGTAGAAATTGATTTTATACATAGTAATTGCGAAATACAAATTATCGTAGATGAACAATATGGTGGTAAAGGATATGCCTCTCAAGCATTTAAAATGGCCATAGATTATGCCTTTTTAGTGTTAAACCTTCATAAAATATATTTATTTGTAGACGTTACGAACGAAAAAGCTGTACATATTTACCAAAAACAAAACTTTAAAATTGAAGGTACCTTACAAGAACATTTCTATACACGAGGTAAATATAATGATTGCCATGTAATGGGTCTTTTAAGAGATGATTGGATTAATCAACAAAAATAAATGTAACCCCCACTTCTCAACTTGTTGAGTTAGTGGGGGTTATGCATGAGCTTTAGCTCAGGTAATCCTTAAAACCACTTCTCAACTTGTTGGGTTAGTGGGACTTATGCATGAGCTTTAGCTCAGGTAATCCTTAAAACCAATTCTCAACTTGTTGAGTTAGTGGGGGTTATGCATGAGCTTTAGCTCAGGTAATCCTTAAAACCACTTCTCAACTTGTTGAGTTAGTGGGGGTTATGCATGAGCTTTAGCTCAGGTAATCCTTAAAACCACTTCTAAACTAGTTGGGTGAGTGGGACTTATGCATGTACTTTAGCTCAGGTAATCATTGAATTAACAAAATAAACGATGTGGTTTGTCAGAAATAAGACCATCTATACCAATACGGATCAGTTTTATCGCTTGGCTTTTTTCATTAACAGTATAAGGCATTACTTTTAATCCATGATAATGTGCTTTTTTCATAAAGGGTTTCGTTACTAATGAGTAGTGCGGATTAACATAGTCAGCATATTCAGCTATTTTTTTAAAAGATGGCATTTTATACCAATATCGTTTTTTGCTTATTAAAACACCTAATCGATAGCCATAATGCTTCAGATATAGTTGTTTTATAAAATTTTGATCAAAAGATTGAATGATCACTTGATTTTTATCTAGCTCGTATTGCTTTAGTTTATCTATTAAATCATTTTCAATGCCGGGATAATTTTTAGGTTGTTTCATTTCTATTAATAATGCCTGAGACGATGCTTTGATTAATGTTAATACTTCATCAAATGTCAGCAATGTTTGTTTGGTATATCTTGGATTACTATTTATACCATAATCATATTGTCTTAAATCATTAAGTGTTTGTTCTCCAACCTTCCCCCTACCATTTGATGTTCTGTCAATAGTGTCATCATGTATCACAACTAACTGACCATCCCGCGTTTTATGTAGATCTATCTCTAAAATATCTGCATTGCTTTGAAGGGCAGCTTGAATAGCAATACTGGTGTTTTCTGGATAATCCATTGCCAAGCCACGATGCGCAACTAACATTATATGATGTTTTTCGTATTCAAATGACATAAAAAGTGCCCTCCCCTTTCATTATAAACTAGAATCCACTAAACTTAAGTTATCATAAAAACAATGGAGGTCAAAGCAATGGTCCAACATCAATTTAAAGTAACTACAAAATGGGAAGATGGACGAGAATCAGTCGGTAAACTTTCTGGTGATATTTTGAATGAACAAATATCTATCCCAGCAGGTCTAGGCGGAAATGGAACTGGTACGAATCCTGATGAGTTATTAGTATCCGCAGCATCATCTTGTTATATCATTTCCCTTGCGGCTGTATTAGAACGCTCAGGTTTTACCAATATTGATATACAACAATCAACTATTGGATTAGCTATATTTGAAAATGCCAAATTTAAAATGGATACCATTACACATTATCCTGAAATAAATGTAGATACAACACAGAAAGAACAATTAAAAAAGAAACTACCAAAGTTACTAAAGATTGCAGAAAATAATTGCATGATTTCAAATTCTATAAGAGGCAATGTCGACGTCAAAATAGAACCTATATTAAAATAATTTTGCAATCATTTTATGTATGACGGAATATGATTATAATAACAATGTATGCCCTTACATATTATTAGAAATTTGAATATATTTAATTATTTTAAATTTTTACACTTTTATATTTTCTGAAAATTTGCTAAACTTGACAATCATAAGCATTGGGGGAATTACACATGAAATATTATCATCCTTTGTTACTTACACCAGGACCAACACCTGTACCAGAACATATATTACACGCTACACAATTACCAATGGTCGGACATCGATCAAGTGATTTTGAAGCAATCGCAGAACAAGCTTTTAAATCACTTAAACCTATCTTTGGTTCTAAAAATGAGGTTATGATACTTACTTCAAGTGGAACCAGCGTACTTGAAGCGAGTATGCTAAATATAGCAAATCCAGATGATGACATCGTTGTAATTGTTTCTGGTGCATTTGGCAATAGATTTAAACAAATTGCAGAAACTTATTACGATAATGTACATATATTTGAAGTTGAATGGGGACAAGCGGTCAGTGTTCCTGACTTTATCGACTTTTTAAAATCTTTAAACACTGAAATCACAGCAGTCTTTAGTCAATATTGCGAGACTTCTACGGCTGTATTACATCCTGTTCATGAACTTGGCAAAGCATTAAACGACTTTGATTCATCGATATATTTTGTGGTTGATGGTGTTAGTTGTATTGGAGCTGTTGATGTAGATTTAGACCGGGATTATATCGATGTACTTGTTTCAGGTAGTCAAAAAGCAATTATGCTTCCACCCGGTCTCGGATTTGTAGCTTATAATAATCGTGCAAAAGAACGATTTAACGCAGTAGAAACGCCTAGATTTTATTTAGATTTAAATAAATATTTAAAATCATTGGCTGAACATTCAACACCTTTCACACCCAATGTATCTTTATTTAGAGGTGTAAACGCATACGCCGAACTAATCAATGCAGAAGGTTTAGATCAAGTTGTTGCTAGGCATTATGCGATAAGGGATGGATTAAGACAAGCATTGAAAGCATTAGATTTGGAATTATTGGTTCAAGATGTTTATGCGTCTCCTACTGTCACTGCGTTCACTCCAAAATCTAAAGATGAACTCAACTATATTAAGAGTGAATTAAAAAATAGATTTGCCATTACAATTGCTGGTGGCCAGGGTCATTTAAAAGGCCAAATATTACGTATTGGCCATATGGGGCAAATATCGCCTTTTGATATTTTACAAGTTGTATCAGCGTTAGAAATACTATTGTCAGAATTTAGAAATGAATCTTATGTTGGTAAAGCTATCACACAATATATGGAGGTCGTAAAAGCATATGTATAAAATTTTAGTTTCAGATCCAATTTCACCAGATGGTTTAAAAAGTCTAACAGATCATAGCGATTTTAATGTCGACATTCAAACTGATTTGAATGAAACAGAATTAGCTGAAATCATTCCTAACTATGAGGGACTGATTGTACGTAGCCAAACACAAGTCACATCTAATATCATTGCTGCTGCACCAAACTTAAAAGTCATCGCACGTGCAGGTGTTGGTGTGGATAATATTGATGTAGAAGCTGCTACTAAACATGGTGTTATCGTTATTAATGCACCTGATGGGAATACAATTTCAGCTACTGAACATTCGATGGCAATGATTTTATCCATGGCACGTAACGTCCCTCAAGCCCACCAATCATTAAAAAATGGTAAATGGGATCGTAAAGCTTATAGAGGCACTGAACTTTATAATAAAACATTAGGTGTTATTGGTGCTGGGAGAATTGGAATTGGTGTAGCAAAACGTGCACAAAGCTTTGGTATGAACATACTTGCTTTTGATCCTTATCTGTCAGAAGACAAAGCTAAAGAACTTAATGTGACACGTGCTACAGTTGATGAAATTGCTGAACAAGCAGATTTTGTAACAGTGCATACACCGCTGACTCCAAAAACAAAAGGTATTGTAGATAAAGCATTTTTTGAAAAAGCAAAACCGACCCTTCAAATTATCAATGTTGCGCGCGGAGGTATCATTGATGAAGATGCGCTTGTCGAAGCATTAGATACTAATCAAATTCAGGGCGCTGCAATTGATGTATTTGAAAGCGAACCTGCAACTGAATCACCACTTGTTGCGCATGATAAAATCATCGTCACACCACACCTGGGTGCATCCACTGTTGAAGCACAAGAAAAAGTTGCAGTCTCCGTTGCCAATGAAATCATAGACATATTTGAAAACGGTAATGTCGTTAATGCGATTAACGCACCAAAAATGTCCTTCAATGAAATTAATGATGAATTAAAGCCATATATTGAATTAAGTAAATTAACTGGTGAAGTAGGTATTCAATTATTGGAAAAAGCCCCTCGTGAGTTACAAATTAAATATAAAGGGGATATCGCACTGGATGATACAAGTTTACTTACTAGAACCCTTGTATCAGGTGTATTACGCCAAGATTTAGCAGAACGTGTCAACTTAATAAATGCCTTAGTATTACTAAATGAGCAAGGTGTATCATATAATATAGAAAAAGATACCAAACATCGTGGATTTAGCAATTATATTGAATTAACTTTAATTAATAAAGACACACAAATTAAAATTGGTGCAACTGTACTAAATGGCTATGGCCCAAGAATCGTACGTATTAATGAATACCCTGTTGATTTCAAACCTGAAAAACATCAATTGGTTATCAATCATAACGATAGACCAGGTATTGTAGGACGTACAGGACAAATATTAGGTGAATACAATATCAATATCGCTTCTATGCATTTAGGGCGCACAAACCAAGGTGGTAATGCGTTGATGATTTTATCGATTGATCATCCTGTAACACAAGATGTAATCGATGCTTTGTATGAAATTGAAGGATTTAATCTAATAAGAAGTGTAGAATTAGATGTTGCAGCTAATGAAAATTACAATATTTAACAATAATAAACTGACAGGACAACAAAATGATTGTCCTGTCAACTTTTTATCAAGATACATTTAATTTGAACTATTATTAACTGTCTTATTCATATGAAATACTATTTAAGCGTCTGGACATAAATAGCAGAAAAATAAAGGCTGGGACTTAAATCCCCATTCTCAAAATAAGAGGGGCAATCCTTAATATGGATTGCCCCTCTTTATATTTAAAATACTACGATTTTAATCGTACATGCTTGCCTGAGGATATGGCTCGAGCCTGTAGTCTCTCACTCATATCATTCCCCCTGGCGTCAACACATTACAAAATCTCTATAAGTAATGTATCACGACATGTAAATAAAATCGTTGAAACAATTCCTAAAAAGTATGCGATGCATTCAACATCATCGTGGAGCTACTCATATCATTCGAAATGTTTATATATGCGTTTTAGTTTAAGTAAACCCTGTAAGTCATTAATCGTAATCAGCTTTAACAAGGTGTAAATATATATTAATATCCCTTATATTCTTCAATCTTCAATATTTGTATTATAATAAAATATCTCGAATTTCACCTACATGATTAACGATATATTCAGCATCATAGCTTTCTAATTCCTCACGTGCATTTTGGCCTTTCAAACCTGTTAAAGGACCGATAAAAGTTGCGCCTATCTTTTTCGCACTTAATAAATCAGCTAATGAATCACCAACAATAAATACTTCATCTGGGTTTACACGATTTTCTTGATTTGTTGCATATTTTTTATAATGTTGCAAATCATTACCATCTAGCGTTGCTAAATAGCTAAATGGATTGGGTTTCCCTAGCGGCTTTAAATCAGGAAAATGTTCTTCTGCAATCAATACATCACTAGCAGTCACAATATGTAAATCGTCAAACAATGATTTAATCCCTAATGTTTCAAATGGAACGATTGTCTCAGTACGTGGTCGGCCTGTAGCAATGGCAATTTGGTAACCAGCCTCTTTTAAATCTTCTAACAATTGCTTGATTTCACTAACAGGTCTAAGCACTACCTCTTGATATATATAGCCTTTTTTAAAGTCAGTGCGCTGTTGTTTCTGTTCTACTTCATGATATAATTCGCAACCTAAATACCATTCCTGATATATTTCTTGTGCTAGCGTCCAGAAAGGACTTTTCAACTCAAATAATTCAGCATCTTTTGTATTTAACTGTACTTTTGCATGTTCAATTAATGCTTGATATATATTTGCTTTACCAGAACTTAAACCATCTAAAAATGAAAGTGGTAATTCAAAATTAAGCTCAATATCAGAAATATGATCACCGAGAAATTGTAGCGTTTGTTCACTAAAGCTTTTTGAATTCAATGCAATAGACAATTCCTCTTGAGTAAGTGATTTGCATAAATCAATGTAATGTAATGCAATAACAATAAATAACATATCCCAGTTTGAATTCAACCCTAAAGATTTTAACTTTGTTAAGATCTCATCATGGTAGAAGACAATATCTCTTATTTCAGAAATTTGCTCATCACCCAGTTCATGAAAATCTATAGACGGGTCAATAGCAATATAATCTTTACTCATTAACATTTCATAAACCGTTAATGCAGATACATCAAAGCACCTTTCTTCACTTAAAAACACACCATCAACATCAAATAATACCGACTTCATCTTAGTTCCTCTCCTTTAATCAGAAAATTCTGATACTAGTATATCGTACTATTTACATGTGAAAAGAGCAATGTATTTCCAAAAGATATATAGAGAAATATATTATTAATTTCATGAAATTAATTTGAAAATAAAATCACGCTTGAAAATGAAACGATAACATGTACTTATCGCTAATTTCCAAACGTGATTGTATGAATTGCTACAACTTTATAATAAAACTTTCAAACGACGTCTATCTAACTATGATCTTCTAGTTGTGCTTCCATTTCGTCTGCTACTTGTTGTACTTGCGTCCCAATGATAACTTGGGTGTTGTGCTTACCGCTTGTTGTAACACCTACTGCACCAGCACTTTTTATCTTAGTTTCATCAATAATACTATTATCATTGAGTTCCATACGTAAACGAGTAGCACAATTTGTTAAAGAAGTAATGTTTTCTTTGCCACCAAGACCTTCTACGATTTGACTAGCCGTTTTTGAATACTTATTTTTCTGTAACTCCCCTTCAGACTCAGCTGAATCTGCAGTGTCACCTGTTGTAGCTTCTTCTGATGTCGGGTCAGGTAGTAAGTTATCACCACGACCAGGTGTATTAAGTTTCAACCATTTTATCGCTAATCTAAATACAACATAATAAATAACAAAGAACACTACGCCTTGAACCATTAACATCAGTGGATGATTTGCTACTGGATTAATCAGAGATAGTAAAAAGTCAATTAACCCCGCACTAAATGAGAACCCTGCCGTCCAGTGGAATAGCGCTGCAATAAACAGAGATAAACCAGTTAATAGTGCATGAATAACAAATAGTATTGGTGCTACAAACATAAATGAAAATTCGATTGGCTCAGTCACGCCAACGAAAAATGCTGAAATCGCTCCACCAAACATTAAGCCATAAACTCTTTTTTTCTGTTTTGTCTCAGCAGTATGATACATCGCTAATGCTGCTGCTGGAATCCCAAACATCATTACTGGGAAGAAACCAGCCATATAGCGTCCTGTAATACCTTTAACGGCACCATCACCTGTTTGGAATTTAGCGATATCATTAATACCTGCTAAATCAAACCAAAATACTGCATTCAGTGCATGGTGTAATCCTGTCGGTATTAACAAACGGTTGAAAAAGCCATATAAAAATGCACCACCAGGACCTAAATCTAATATCCATGTTCCAAATGCAACAATTGCTGAGTACACAACTGGCCAAACAAACAACATAATAACCGCGATAAATATACTAAAGAATGCAGTTAAAATAGGTACCAAACGTTTACCACTAAAGAACGATAACGCTGTTGGCAGTTCTGTTTTACTAAATCTGTTATACGTATATGCAGCAACTAAACCGATAATCAAACCGATTAAGACGTTTTGATTATTCATTTGTTCGAACGCTTCATTTACTCCTGTTTCTTTTACACCCAATAATGGTGCTAATTTTTCAGGACTAAGCACGACGGTTGTTAAGAAGAAACCAACAGCTGCAGCAAGCGCCACTGCTCCGTCATTTTTTTTTGCCATACCTAAAGCGACCCCAATTGCAAATAATATTCCTAGTTGCCCTAGTATCGTTGAACCTGCTGTAGAAAAGAACGCAGCTATGGTTGGCAGTATACCAAGTGCTGTTAATGCATTACCAATACCAACGATAATAGCAGCTGCTGGTAACACTGCAACTGGCAACATGAGCGATCTTCCCAAACGTTGAAAGAAACTATACATAATCATTCCCCATTTCCCAATAAATTACCAAAAAAATCACCACATGTACAAAATGTCCACGTGGTGAATGAAAGCGTTATACTTGTTGTCATTGTACAGTTCCATAATAACACAAGTTTTATAAAATTCGTATATAAAATAAGATTCAAAATGAGTAAAATGAATTATTTATGTGCTACAGATGCATTTAATTCATTTTGTAATTGAATTGTTCTTTTTTCCAATTCTTTTGTTAAATATTCTAATTTTTCATTTCGTTTCATATCTTTTGGTAAATTTTTAGTGTCAATAGGTTCACCAAATTTAATAATTGATTTGCCTGTGATTAAGCCCTGAATTTTTTTGGGACCAATATATGCCGCTGGTAAGATGGGTGCTTGCGCCATCATAGCAATTGTAACTGCACCTCGTTTCATCGGTGAACCTTCGTCATATTTCATACGATGGCCAGTTGGAAAAATACCAACTGTTTTATTTTCTTTTAATAATTTAATTGGCTTTTTCAACGTGCTTGGACCAGGATTTTCTCTGTCGACTGGAAAAGCATTAAGTGAACTTAAAAATCCACCGAACCACTTATTATTAAACAACTCTTTTTTGGCCATATAATGAATTTGATTTGGATAAATAGCCATACCTAACATAATGACTTCATTGTAACTTTCGTGAGTACAAGTGACGACATACCTATGTAATTGAGGAATATTTTCTTCCCCTTGCACTTCTAATGATTTACATATTTTACGTATAATTAAATTTAATATACTGCTAATAAATCTATACATTTTTCCACCTACTTTTTTCACCTTATATTACCTTATTGATTCTATCATTTAGTGCATTAATGAACAAGATAATTTATATTTCAGTCTAAAGTTGTATAGTGATATACTAGAAAAAGTTGGACAAAGCTTTCATAATAGGAGTTAAAGAATAAATCGGAGGTATAATATGTCAGATTTGAACAATGATCAAAATACAAACAATAAACAACCTGATGCGCAAACATCAAATTACAGCCGACCAACATTTAGTAAACGAACAAAACCAAAATTTCCATGGTTCAAAACTGTACTTGTTGCACTCATAGCTGGTATCATAGGTGCACTCATCGTCTTAGGTATTGGTAAAGTAATGGAAAATACAGTTTTGGAAGATAACGGTTCAACTGTTAAAGAAGCGAATAATAACAATAATGCTGGTAATTCATTAGATGGCAAAAGTGATAAGTATGATTCTGTGAATCAAATGATTACAGATGTGTCACCTGCAATTGTTGGTGTCATTAATATGCAAAAAGCTCAAAATTTAGATGACTTACTTAAAGGAAAATCTGCTAAATCAGAAGAAGCTGGCGTGGGTTCTGGTGTGATTTATCAAAAAAATAATGGATCCGCATATATTGTTACAAATAATCACGTAATCGATGGTGCTAGTGAAATTAAAGTACAATTACATAACTCTAATCAAGTAGATGCCAAATTAATAGGTAAAGATGCACTTACTGATATTGCTGTATTAAAAATTGATGATACCAAAGGTACAAAAGCGATAGACTTTGCAAATTCTTCTAAAGTAAAAACTGGTGACAGCGTATTTGCAATGGGTAACCCACTAGGTTTAGAATTCGCAAATTCTGTAACATCAGGTATTATTTCAGCTAGCGAACGTACAATTGATACGCAAACATCAGCAGGTGCGAACAAAGTAAATGTACTACAAACAGATGCAGCCATTAACCCTGGTAATTCTGGTGGTGCATTAGTAGATTTAAATGGGAATTTAGTAGGTATAAATTCTATGAAAATAGCAAATGAACAAGTTGAAGGTATTGGTTTCGCAATACCTAGTAACGAAGTGAAAGTTACAATTAAAGAACTCGTTAAAAATGGAAAAATCGATCGCCCTTCAATTGGTATTGGTTTACTAAATTTAAGTGAAATACCAGATGAGTATAAAAAACAATTAAATACGGATAGAAAACAAGGTATATATGTAGCCAAAGTATATGCTGATAGTGGACTAAAAGAAGGCGACATTATTACAAAAATAGATGATGAAAAAGTCCAAGAAGATACAGAACTACGCTCTTATTTATATGAACATAAAAAACCAGGTGACAATGTTAATCTAACAATTGAAAGAAAAGGAAAAACACAAAGCGTAGATGTGAAATTAACAGAACAAAAGTCCAATAGCACAGACTCATCTAAAGAAGAAGTCGTCCCTTTTAATTAATAAAATGTATTAATATGTTAAGAAAACAAGACACAAAACTTAATCTTTAAAAAAAGGAGTTTGGACATCAATGATGTCCAAACTCCTTTATATTGTCAGTAGATGATAAAGTCCCACTACTCAATAAATTGAGTAGTGGGACTTATGCATGAGCTTAAGTTCTAATTTTTTCAAATGTAGTCTTCACTACTAGTGGTGGGACGACAAAATCATTTTAATAAAATTAGATTTCAGTTTCACTCACCTTTTATCTTTCAACTCTTACGATTAAAAATGTCCTTATTTATAATTAATCATAAAGTATTTTTTCTTACCTCTACGCACAATTGTAAATGCATTATCGATCTTATCTTCATCTGACAATTCATAATTTACATCTTGTTGTCTTTCACCGTTTATATAAATCGCACCATTATTTATGTCTTCACGTGCTTGTCTTTTAGATGAAGATATGCCCGTTTCAACAATGGCTTCAACAATGTTCGAAGTCGTGTGGTTTAAGTCAACTTGTGGTACATCTTTAAATCCTTCTTTTAATTCTTTAGCTGAAAGTGATTTCAAATCACCTGAAAATAACGCTTGTGAAATTCTAATTGCATCATCTAATGCATCTTGGCCATGAATAAATCTAGTTACATTTTCAGCTAATGCTTTTTGTGCTTCTCGTAAATGCGGTGCTTCTTGCAATGATTTTTCTAAATCATTTATTTCTGCTTTACTTAAAAATGTGAAGTATTTTAAAAATTTAATAACATCTTCATCTGTTGAATTAATCCAAAATTGGTAGAATTCATAAGGACTTGTTTTGTCAGCATCTAACCATACTGCTCCACCTTCTGTTTTACCAAATTTTTTACCATCAGATTTAACTACTAGAGGAATCGTTAGACCAAATGCTTCATTTTCTCCATACATACGACGCATGAGTTCAATACCACTAGTGATATTGCCCCATTGGTCTGAACCGCCCACTTGAATTTTACAATTGTATGTTTGATTAAGATGTCCGAAATCAATTGCTTGTAAAATTGTGTAAGTAAATTCTGTAAATGAAATACCGTGTTCTAAACGCGTTTGAATAGAATCTTTGCCTAGCATGTAATTTACACCGACATGTTTACCATAATCACGTAAAAATTCAATTAATGATATTTGTCCAAGCCAATCTTTATTATTAACTAGTTTTGCACCTTTATTTGTGTCAAATTCAAAAATTTTATGCATTTGTTTACTAATACCTTGTACATTGGTTTCAACTTGTTCCTCAGTTTGTAACTTTCTTTCTTCTGATTTACCAGATGGGTCACCTATCATTCCAGTACCGCCACCAATTAACACAAGTGGTCGATGACCATGCTCTTGAAAACGACGTAAAGTTAAGAACGGCAATAAATGACCAATGTGTAAACTATCTGCAGTTGGATCGGCACCACAGTATAACGTAACTTGTTCTTTATTTAATAAATTTTCAATACCTGTTTCATCCGTTTGTTGATAAATTAAGCCTCTCCATTTTAATTCTTCAATTAATGCATTTGTCATGATATCAACCTCCTAATTAAATATTGATAAAGTTTTGAATAGGCTTTATTTGCATCACTTCTATGATTCAAGAAAATAATCTCAGAAAATGCAAAAAAGCGCCCTTACATAATTATGTAAGGGCGCATATGCACGGTACCACCATACTTTAAGTCAAACAACTTTATTAATGATACGTTCATTAACTAAAACGTTTGGATAATTACGCTATAAAGGTGTATTCATATAAAGACCAACGTTAGTTCGCAGCAATCACTAACTCTCTGAAGATGATACAATATATTACTTCTCCTCTATCCAAAAACGATATCGAATTGATATTAATTATATTTAATTCTATTTTAAAAGTCAACACTCTGTATTATGTTATAATACTGTTTAGCTAAGGAGGACCACTATGGAAAAACAGACGTTTGATATAGACAATCATAAAAATAAACAACTTACTAGACTGGAACAGTTTGAATTTATTTATAAAAAAATCAAACACTTTTTCGTAGGTTTGTTTTTCATATTTAGCTGTTCTTTGGTTATCTTACTCGCAATATCTGTACTTTATTTTCAAAATTTAACAAAAGAAGCAACGCATATGTCAGATAATGAATTAAAACATAAATTATTAAATGTGTCTGGTAATGAAGATATTGATTATAAAAGTGATAACATTTTATCAGAATATAACAATTCTATTAATACACTTATCGTTGGTCCAAAACATGTTAATAGTAATGTGATCAAAGCATTAACCGCTTCAGAAGACAGCTTGTTCTTTCAACATAATGGTATTTTACCTAAAGCCGTTTTAAGGGCGATTGGTCAAGATATATTTAATTCGATGGATGCTACGGGCGGTAGTACAATTACACAACAACTTGTTAAAAATCAAGTTTTAACCAATAAAAAAACATATAACCGAAAAGCAAATGAACTAGTACTCTCAATGCGTGCTGAAAAAATACTGACTAAAGATGAAATTTTATATACATATTTAAATATTGTTCCTTTTGGTCGTGATTATAATGGCACAAATATTTCTGGGATAGGTTCAGCTGCTTATAGTATTTTTGGCAAACCTGCTGAGGATTTGAATATTGCTGAATCTGCTTATTTAGTTGGGTTATTACAAAGTCCCTACTATTACACACCCTATAATGAAGATGGCTCACTTAAACCTAGTGATCAAATCCAAGTCAGTTTAAATAGACAGCATTATGTATTAAAACGTATGTTAGTAGAAGATGAAATTACCCTTTATGATTATAGACGTGCAGAAAATTATGATATTAAATCTCATTTAATGACTAAATAAAATAATTCATTAATATATTTTACCAAAGTAAAGACTAATCCATACGTAAATGAGTTAGTTTTTATATCTCTAAGATAAACAACATTGCACATAGAAAAACACTTTCGAATGATTCATTTAAAACGAATCCAACGAAAGTGTTTTTATTTAGTCTCACTGATTGAGGTCAGTTTCGTTATAAATTGACCCCTATTTTAAAGTCAGAAATCGTTAGGCCTTTTTCTAAACTTTTTAAACAAATATTTAGAATAAACCAACTGCATGTCCATCATCTGTAACATCCATTTTTAATGCGGCAGGTTGTTTAGGTAAACCAGGCATTGTCATTATTGCACCAGTCAGTGCGACAATAAACCCTGCACCTGTTTTCGCTTCTAATTCACGGATTGTAATTTCAAAACCTTCAGGTGCACCTAATAACGTTGCATCATCTGAAAATGAATATTGTGTTTTGGCCATACATACAGGATAATGATCCCAACCATTTTCTTTAAATTGTTTTAATTGTTTTTGAGCTTTACTACTAAATGTTACTTTGCTACCGCCGTAAATTTCTTTTACGATTGTTTCAATTTTATCTTCTAATGGTTGCTCTAGTTCATATAAATGTTTGAAATCTTGTGGTTGTTCGATCACTTCTAACACTTCGTTAGCTAAATCGATACCACCTTTACCACCTTTTTCCCAAACTTCTGTTAAAGCTAGTCGTACACCATTTTCTTTTGCCCATTCTTGAACAAATTTAGTTTCTGCATCTGTATCGTGAATAAATGCATTTAATGCAATCACTGGTTCTAACCCATATTTTTTCACGTTATTTACATGGCGTTCTAAGTTTACAATTCCTGCTTTTAATGCATCAACGTTTTCTTCTTTAAGGTTGTCTTTTGCAACGCCGCCATGCATTTTAATCGCGCGAATCGTAGCTACTACTACGACTGCTGATGGTTCAAATCCTGCTTCACGTGCCTTGATATTAATAAATTTCTCAGCACCTAAATCTGAGCCAAAGCCTGCTTCTGTTACGACAATATCAGCTAATTCTCTTGCTGTTTGAGTAGCAAGAATTGAGTTACAACCATGTGCAATATTTGCAAATGGGCCACCGTGTACTAATGCAGGTGTACCTTCAATCGTTTGGACTAAATTTGGTTTGATTGCGTCTTTAAGTATCATTGCTAATGCACCTTCAACTTTTAAATCCGCAACAGTGACAGGTTTACGATCTCTTGTATAACCTACTGTAATTTTGCTGATTTTAGATTTTAAATCTTGAATATCATTAGCTAAACATAAAATTGCCATAATTTCTGAAGCCACTGTAATATTGAAACCATCTTCACGTGGTACACCTTGCGTTGGCCCACCTAATCCTACAATCACATTTCTTAGCGCACGATCATTCATGTCTAAAACGCGTTTCCACTCAATTCTTCTTTGGTCAATGCCTAAGTCATTGCCTTGATGAATATGGTTATCAATAAATGCTGATAAAGCATTATTCGCTGTAGTAATCGCATGGAAATCACCATTAAAATGCAAGTTAATATCTTCCATCGGTAACACTTGAGCGTATCCGCCACCTGTCGCTCCACCTTTAATACCAAACGTTGGTCCTAAAGCTGGTTCACGTAATGCAACCATTACATTTTTCTTTAATTGGTTAAATGCATCAGACAAACCAACAGTAACTGTTGATTTCCCCTCACCAGCTGGTGTTGGGCTCATAGCTGTTACTAATACGACTTTCCCTTTGTTATCTTTTTGTTTAACTTGGTTAATATCTATCTTAGCCTTATAGTGTCCATATGGTTCTAAAGCATCTGCTGGAATACCTACTTTTTCAGCTATGTCCCCTATAGGTTGTAATGTTGATTGATTAGCAATATCTAAGTCTGATAAATGTGCCAAATTCATTCGCCCCTTCTTTTATAAATTTTAATCACTTTTAAAAATCAAATTTCAATCAGTGAGTCAAAATTCCTTACATATTCATAATAACCAAATAATGTTGTGTTGTCGATTAATAGAGATAACGCTTTCAAAATAATAAGCTACTTTTGTAAAATTATGATATACATTTATACTCATATTGTTTTATTACACTAAAAACTCCTTTATTTCAAAATTTTAAGCAAAGTTAAAACCTATCAATAAAGGAGTGTTTTTAGCAAGTTTTGCATGTGAAATAAAACTTTAACACTTTGTATTTAATTAATCTTCCATCGTACTTAAGTCGCCTTCTGGCAAGTCAAGTTCCCATGCTTTTAGTACGCGACGCATAATTTTACCTGAACGTGTTTTCGGTAATTTTTCTTTAAATTTTATTTCACGTGGTGCAGCATGTGCAGCTAAACCTTCTTTAACAAACTTACGAATTTCTTCTTTCAACTCATCACTTTCCTCAAATTCAGGGCGTAACGCAACAAATGCTTTAATAATTTCACCGCGTACAGGATCTGGTTTACCAATGACGCCTGCTTCTGCAACTGCTTCGTGCTCCACTAATTTCGATTCTACTTCAAATGGACCTACGCGTTCACCAGCAGTCATGATTACATCATCTACACGACCTTGGAACCAGAAATATCCATCTTCGTCTTTATAAGCTGAGTCTCCAGATACATACCAGTCACCAATGAAATACGATTCATATTTTTCAGGATTATTCCAAATAGAAATCATCATGGATGGCCAACCTTTTTTAATTGCCAAATTACCCATGCGATTAGGAGGTAATTCATTACCTTGATCATCTACAATTGATGCCTCAATACCTGGTAATGGTTTACCCATTGAACCTAATTTCACATCCATCGAAGGATAGTTTACAATCATATGGCCACCTGTTTCAGTCATCCACCAAGTATCTAGCACACGCAGTCCAAATACATCTTTTGCCCATTTAATGACTTCAGGGTTTAATGGTTCTCCGACAGATAAAATACTCTTTAATGATGACAAGTCATATTTTTCAACAATATCATCACCAGCACTCATTAACATTCTTAATGCTGTTGGAGCCGTATACCATATAGTCACTTTAAATTCTTCTATCATACCATACCATGCTTCAGGAGAAAATCTACCTCCCGCAATACAATTCGTAACGCCGTTTAACCAAGGGCTAAATATACCATAAGATGTTCCAGTGACCCATCCTGGATCTGCTGTACACCAATACACATCATCATCTTTAAAATCAAGTACATATTTACCTGAAATATAATGTACTAACATCGCTTTTTGCGCATGTAATACACCTTTAGGTTGACCAGTTGAGCCTGATGTATAATGTAAAATCAAACCATCATCTAAATCTAACCATTCCGTTTCAAATTGATCACTCGCTTGTTCAAATTCACTATTGAAATCTACATATGCACCATCTACATCATTATCAACTACAATGATTGTTTCTAAATTTGGTAACTTATCTACAGGTATTCTTGGCAATAAACTGTTAGTAGTAACTATTACTTTTGCCTCACTATTTTCTAGTCTATCCCCAACAGCTTTTTCCATAAATGCTTCAAATAATGGGCCTACAATTGCACCTATTTTCAAAATACCAAATAACGCAAAATAAAGTTCAGGTGTTCTTGGCATAAAAATAAATACACGATCACCTTTTTCAACGTTGGCTTTATCTTTTAAAACATTTGCAGCTTTATTTGATTTTGATTTCATTTCACTGAAAGTATAACTTTCTTGTCGCTGATCATCTTTATAATGAAGTGCAACTTTTTCTCCTTTACCTTCATCCACATGGCGATCGATACATTCATGCGCCATATTCACTTTACCTGTGTCATACCATGAAAATGCTTTTTCGACCTCTTTCCAATCAAAGTTGTTGTATTGTTTCTCATAGTTTTGAAGGTTAAAATTTCCTTCTTCCCCTTTATATACTTCTACTTTCATTCTAAATCCCCCTCTTAATGAAATCGAATGCTTAATGCATATTATAACTAACAAATTCACAATTTTCAAAATAATTAGTGTAAACGGATACATTTTCGTGTTAATTTCCTCCGAAATCACTTATACTAAAAGTATTAAAGGGTGAATATGACATTCATCTACAGTCGTTTGGAGTGAAAAAATGGAACATATAAAAACGTATCAATTTCAAACATTTCATTTGGACGAAGGTACATTTATAATAGAAGGCCCTGTCTCTAGAGAAAATCTTGAACTTATGACTTTTGATGATGGACTTTCTGCTTTTCGACAACCTAACGATCAATTTATAGCTATAAAAGAAATTAGTGAATTAAAAGAAGGTAGAATTTTTGTGATTAGAAAGCATGACCATATTGTAGGTTATGTCACTTATCACTATCCTGATCCATTAGAACGTTGGTCTGATGGTAACCTTGAGTATTTAATTGAACTGGGTGCGATAGAAATCAGTTTACCTTATCGACATTTACATTTAGGCAGTAAACTCATTCGTTTAAGTTTGGCGGCTGATGAATATGAAGATTATATCGTTTTAACTACTGAGTATTATTGGCATTGGGATTTAAAAAATTCGGGTCTAGATGTTTTTGCTTATAAAAAATTAATGCAAAAATTAATGGGTTATGGGGGCCTAGAAATTTTTGCTACAGATGATCCTGAAATCACTAGTCATCCAGCAAATTGTTTAATGGCAAGAATAGGTGCACGCATTTCCATTGATCAATTACAAGCATTCGATGATTTAAGATACAAGAATCGCTTTTTCTTTTAAAGGGGAGTTAAATCAATATGAGCAATACCCAAAAAACTGGTTTTGTTTATTCAAACGAAATCTTACAATACCGTTTTAGTAATCAACATCCTTTCAATCAAATGAGATTGAAACTGACAACTGAACTATTAAGTGATTTAGGTTATTTAAAACCTGAACACATTGTTAAACCGCGAATCGCTACAGATGACGAATTAAATTTGATTCATAGCTATGATTATATACAATCTATTAGACGTGCATCACATGGCATTTTAAATGACAATGAAGCCAAGAAATATGGCTTAGATGGAAGCGATACACTACAGTTTAGAATGATGCATAAACACAGTGCACGCATTGTGGGTGGTGCCCTTAATTTAGCTGATAAAATTATGGACGGTACATTCACCAATGGTTGCCATTTAGGTGGTGGATTACATCATAGTTTGCCAGGTCGTGCCAATGGTTTCTGCATATACAATGATGTGGCAATTACGATTGCTTATCTCATCAAGCATTATGATTTACGAGTAATGTGTATAGATACAGATGCACATCATGGGGATGGAACACAATGGAGCTTTTACACTAACAACGATGCATTAATTTATTCTATACATGAAACAGGCAAATTTTTATTCCCTGGTTCGGGAAACTATACAGAACGCGGCAATGAACAAGGCTTCGGTTATACCGTCAATATACCACTTGAACCCTACACAGAAGATGATTCTTATCTAGAAGTCTTAAATGAAACATTAGAACCTGTGGTTGCCTCTTTCAAACCTGATATCATTGTGAGTGTGCACGGTGTAGATATTCATTATTTAGACCCACTCACACATATGAGTTGTACATTAAATGCACTATATGAAATTCCCTATAAAATTAAAGCATTAGCAGATAAATATACTGATGGAAAAGTAATTATGTTTGGTGGCGGTGGTTACAATATTTGGAAAGTTGTACCTAGGGCATGGACGCATGTTTTTTTAGCATTAATTGGTGAACAACAACAGCAAGGCGAATTACCTGAAAAGTGGATCGCTAAGTGGACACCCTATGCTACTTGTGAATTACCTACAACTTGGAAAGACCAAAAACTAGATTATCAATTAATACCTAGACGTAAAGAAATTACAGAAATCAATATGAAACATGCAACTCAAGTATTAAGTTGGTTTAAATAACATTGGTATTCATTATTTTATTACATAAAAATACAGACATGATAAAGCCCCACTACTCAGTTCGTTGAGTTAGTGGGGCTATTGCACAAGTTGCAGCTCAGGTGACACTTAAATCCTGTTCATTCTTACTTAACTTGCACAACGAAATCATGTTACATAAAATTTATGTCCAAATTCTGCTGTTTTATTAACTTTATTTTGTAGTACCTCTGTATTCAATTCTATGTGGTAAAATCACATTAGGTTCATCAATTTCTTCTTCGTTCATATATTTGGTTAATAATCTCATTCCCACTGCACCAATGTCATACAACGGCTGAATCACACTTGATAATTGTGGTCTAACCATTTCAACTAAACGTGTGTTATTAAAACTAACAATTTGTAAATCATCTGGAACAGTTACACCTTCATCTTGTGCTGCATGAACTAAACCAATAGCTTGTTCATCACTAATTGATAAGATAGCATCTGGTTTACTAGATTTTAATGCGTCAAATGCACGTAAACCATCTTTATAGGTCTCATTGCCATTGAAAACTAATTGTTCATCTAATGTTAATTGATTTTCTGATAAAACCTCTTTTAATCCTTCTAACACATCTTCTTGTGCCTTTTTGGAATAGTCTCCGCCTACAAAAGCAAAACGTTTTGCTCCTTTTTCTATTAAGTGCGCTGTGATTTCTTTTGCAGCTGTTTGGAAATCGATATTGACTGATGAAATTCCTTCATCTTTACCGTTCGTACCTGACACGACTACTGGAACAGATGATTTATTAATCAATTCTTTAATTTCTTCTGATATCGTTCCACCTAAAAAGATAATGCCATCTACTTGTTTACTTAATAAATTATTAAAAATTTCTTTTTCTTTGCCAGGGTCATTATCAGAATTCGATATGATTGAGTGATATTTATACATAGTAGCAATATCTTCTAAACCACGTGCGAGTTGTGAATAATACACATTTGAAATATCTGGGATGATTACCCCAACAGTCGTCGTACGTTTACTTGCTAATCCTCTTGCTACTGCGTTGGGACGATAACTCAACTTTTTAATAACTTCGTTCACTTTGTCTCGTGTTTCCGGTTTTACATTTTGGTTACCATTTACGACACGCGAAACAGTAGCCATAGATACCCTTGCTTCTCTAGCTACATCATAAATTGTTACAGTCATAAACTTCCTCCTTGAAAGCGATTTCTTTATTATTATACTCTGTTTTCATAACATTTTCAAAGTTTACCATATTTTTCGCAAATGTAAAATCATTTTGATTTGAATGTCATAATAATGTCAATTTCATAATAATTTATTAAATCTTATTTAAGTATAAGTTTTTATTTCTATTTCAATCATTTTCAAAAACAGTAATTAATATTAATATAAATTCGTATAAATAGCTATTAAAAAGAAATATAAAAACCTCTATATGCACCTAAATAATTAGTATGCAAAATAGAGGTTATAAAGTCATCGTATGGTATAAATTATTTTAATTGTTTATTGTTATACATATCAGCTAATGGTTTTAATTCATTGTAGAATTTTTCAAATTCATTTAAATCCATTTGTTGACCGCTATCACTTAATGCAACAGAAGGATCTGGGTGAACTTCTGCCATAATACCATCAGCACCAACAGCTAAACCTGCTTTTGCAGTTGGTAACATGATATCTTTACGTCCAGTACTATGTGTAACATCTACTAAAACTGGTAAATGTGTCCCCTGTTTTAAAATCGGTACTGCTGAAATATCTAATGTATTTCTTGTAGCTTTTTCATATGTACGTATACCACGTTCACATAAAATTATATTTTCATTACCTTGCGATGCAATATATTCAGCTGCAAAGATAAATTCTTCGATTGTAGCGGCTAATCCACGTTTTAATAATACTGGCTTATTAGAACGTCCTGCTTCTTTTAATAATTCAAAATTTTGCATATTACGCGCACCAATTTGGAAAACGTCTAAATATTGATCAGCGATTTCAAAATCTGCTGGATTTACAATTTCACTTACAACATTTAAACCATATTTATCTTTTGTATTTTTAAGTATTTTTAGTCCTTCTTCACCTAAACCTTGGAAATCATAAGGTGATGTACGAGGTTTAAACGCTCCACCTCTAATGAACTTTTCACCTTTGGCTTGTAAATCTGCTGCAACTGTATCTACTTGTTCTTGTGATTCAACTGAGCATGGACCAAAAACAAAAGATTTATTACCGTCACCGATAATACCTTTATTATCAAACTGAACAATCGTATCTTCTGGTTTCAATTTTCTAGATACATATAAATGTTTTTCATTCTCTGATTTTTGCAAGTCAGTAGAGGCTTTAAATATTTCTTTAAATAGTTGTTTAATCACATTATCATTAAACGGACCTTCGTTTTTATCTAATAGTTGGTTAATCATTTCTTTTTCACGTTGAGGGTCATAAACCATTGTACCCTGCTTGCGCTTTTCTTCACCTATTTTTTGTGCAATCTTCCCTCTTTTAGATAAAAGGTCTAGTATTTGTTCATTAATTCCAACAATTTCATCTCTGTATTCTTGTAATTTGTCTGTCATTTTAGTCACCTCTATGAAAATTTTACAGCGATATTTTATTCTGCTTTAAAGCGATAAAATATTTGTTAAACGTAATTCTAACAATAACTGCATATAAGTTCAAGTCTCAAACGTAAAAAATCACTTTTAAAGTGAATACGTTTAATGATAACTGAATTTTCTGTTATTTTCTAGCCGTATTTTTACACTATTCCATAAATAATCAATTTATACCAACGCTCATCACAGCGTATGCAAGGATATTAAACCCCACTTAACATAAGTAACTATACTTATGTTATCTAATGCGGGTAGTTGATTCGTTAATTTTTAGTTTACTGATAATTGTAGGAATAAGTACTGAAGTGTTCATTGACAGTGTATGTTGAGTAAAGATATACATTTCACATATAAGGCATTTCGTTAATTTAGTTGAGTAATGTTTATTAAATTATAAGTAAGTGCCTTATTTTTGAATAACAAAATATCAATTATACTGATTTTGTAATGTGCTGACACCCAGGGAGAATCTTATGAGTGAGAGACTACAGGCTCGAACCATATCCTAGCCAAGCATGGACAGTCAAAAACGTAAGATTTTAACTATAAAGAGGACCAATCCATATTATGCATTGGCCCTCTTATTTTGAGTATAGAATTTATGTCCGAGACTGCTTTTGATTATAGAATTTATTCTAAAATCACATAACAGTTTTAATCATTAAATGTTCTTTTATCTATTTTACTTTTTGCTTTTTCAGTCTTTTTGCTTTGCAATCTATTTTTTGAATATGTTGGCACCTCATTGTCAGAATTAGAGCTATCAGTACTATTATTAGAAGATTGCTTACTAATACCTTGTTCAGCATTATCATGTACAATTATACCGTCTTTAAACGACACACTTTTATGTGTTTGTTTAACACGTTGCTCTGCAGCCTGAGGTGTATTTTTAGTTGAAGATTGATCATGTTTATCAGCAGAATTTTCTACTTTATTATTATTTTCAACTGCATTATCTAATTTCTTTGTAACTAAATTAGGCACTTCTTGATTACCTTTGACTGTTAAAGATTCAGGTTTTAATAGATTAACAGTTTTTTCAGCTACTTTTGGGTCTTTAGACATTGCATCACGTTTTTGACTCGCTGCTAATGCTAATCCCGAAGCAGTAATACCATCTGCAATTGTTGCTGAATTTAAGCTATCTTTAGCTTCAGTCTTGTCATTTTTTGTAATTAAATTAGGTACTTCTTTTTTAGAATTAGATTTTACACTTTCTTCAGTTACAAGTTCAGTTGTATTTTTCTTAATTGTCGGGTCATTTGTTAAAGCTTTATTTTTTTCTTCAGCAGCATTGGCTAATTTCATAGCCGATACTGTATCATTTTTTTGTGATTCGTTAGACGTTGAAGCAACTGTAGAATCAGCTAAATGATGTGTTTCTGACTCTTTCTTGATTGCATTTTTTTGAGCATTCTTTTCACTATCAGTTGGTTGTGCTTGTTCATCAATATTATTCAAGCCTTCTGATGTTTCATTCGATTGTTGTTCAGTTAATGTATCTTGTGCTTGTGGTGACGTATCAGATAAGTTGTGAGTAGCCGTCTCTTGTTGAATTGCAACTTTTTGCGCACCTAATTCATTGTTTGTAATTGCTTTTTCTTTAATATGCGCAACTTGACGTTCTGCTTCTAGTTTGTCATTTTCAGCTTCTTTAACTACATTTGATTTGAATGTTTTATTACTTTTAGGAACGGATTTCTCACTTTGACGTGATTTACTAATAGACACTAATCCTACAGCCGAACCTATCACAGCACCTACTATAAATCCATAAACAAACACATTTCTAGCACCGGATGTAAAATATTCTGGTACTTCATAACTTTCTAAATTTCTTTCGTAATCATCTCGATTATAGTACTTCATATTTGAATGCCTCCTATAACAAATGCACTTAAATAAGTTTATACCTCATTTAAGTGCATTTGTTTTTTAAGTATATAAATGATTAATGGTCAACACGTGTAGTATAGCTGTGATTTGCATCATTTGCTACGCTACTTGTTTTATAATTTGCACTTTCTCTACGATTTCTTCTGTTTTGCCATTTGTCAGCAACTTCCATTGCAACATTTGACCATTGTACAACTTGAGAAATTTTATCTTCATTTTGAGAAATATTGTGCGTGATTGAGTTTGTTACTCGATCAACAGAACCATTTAATGTTTGAACTGAATCACCGATTCCTTTAACAGCATCAACGACAGAGTTTAAACGTTCTGATTTATCTTGAATATCTTCAGTTAAGCGATTCGCTTTATGAAGTAAATCAGTAGACTCACGTGTAATCCCTTGAATTTGTCCTTCAACTCCATCAAGAGTTTTAGCAACGTGATCTAAATTTTTCTTAACTGAAAGTAATACAACAACGATTCCTATACATAACACTAAAAAAGCAATCGCTGCAATTATTCCAGCTATAGGTAAAATCCATTCCATTAAAAACGCCTCCTAAAAAAACATATGTTGTTATTTAATATAAATACCCACATCATTTTAACATAAACATATTAAAATGAGGTAGTTACACCGATATTTTCCATATATGCGCGCTGGATTTTTTGTATATCGCCTGCACCCATAAATAAGATAACCGCATCTTCATATTGTTCTAAAGTATTTACACTTTGCTCATCAATAAGTGTAGAACCATCTACCCTTTCAACCAAGTCTTGAATAGTTAGTTCGCCATTGTTTTCTCTTATTGAGCCGAAAATTTCGCATAAAAATGTTTTATCCGCAAGACTTAAACATTCAGCAAATTCTTCTAAAAAAGCTTGTGTTCTACTGAAAGTATGTGGTTGGAAAACAGCTATAACTTCTTTATTAGGATATTTTTTTCGTGCTGTCTCAATTGTAGCACTAATTTCTCTTGGATGGTGAGCATAATCATCTACTAATACTTGTTTACCTGCCTTAGTTTCATTAAATCTACGTTTTACACCACCAAATGTTTCTAACGCTTCTTTAATATTATCAACGTTCAATCCTTCTAAATAACTGATTGCTATTACAGCAAGTCCATTTAAGATATTATGGTCTCCAAATTGTGGAGATAAGAAGGTATCATAAAAATTATTATTAATATAAACATCAAATTGTGTACCCTTCTCACTAATTTGAATATTATCCGCATAAATATCGTCATTTTCAGAAAATCCATAATAATAAATAGGTACATCTGCTTTTAAATCACGAAGATATGGATCATCTCCCCATGCGATAATTGCTTTTTTTACATTTTGCGCCATTTCTTGAAAGGCATTAAAAACATCATGCACATCTTTAAAATAATCTGGATGATCAAAATCAATATTTGTCATAATTGTATAATCCGGATGATAACTTAAAAAATGTCTACGGTATTCGCATGCTTCAAAAGCAAAGTAATCACTAGCTGGAATACCTAATCCAGTACCGTCACCAATTAAAAAGGATGTTTTTTTATCTCCATTCATAACATGTGATAGTAAACCAGTTGTTGATGTTTTACCATGCGCACCTGTTACAGCAACTGAAGTATATTGGTTAATAACATGACCTAAGAAATCGTGATAACGAATCACTTCTAAATTTAAATCATGCGCGCGTACAACTTCTTCATGCGTATCAGGAAATGCATTACCTTGAACAATGACCATATCTTCCTTAATATTATCTGCATCAAAAGGGAGAATTTTTATACCTTTATTTTTTAATGCGACTTCTGTAAAAACATAATTCTTAATATCTGACCCTTGTACTTCATTTCCAAGATCATGCATGATTTGTGCTAATGAACTCATTCCGGCACCTTTAATGCCGACAAAATGGTAATGTGTCATTGTAACACTCCTTTATCTCTATATTAATTATCATTTAAATCAGACTCAGTGATATACACATCTCTGGGTTTAGAACCATTTGCTTCCGAAATATAACCTAACTGTTCTAATTGGTCTACAATTCTAGCAGCTCGATTATAACCGATTTGGAAATGTCTTTGTATCAGTGAAGTAGAAATATGTCCTTCTTGTACCATAAATCGACATACATCGTCGAATAAGTCATCTTGCGGATGACTTTCTACTTTTTTCAACAATTCTTTTTCTTCAAAAAGATAATCAGGTTCACGTTGCTGTTTTATAAAATCAACGACATCATCAATTTCTTCATCAGAAACGAAAGTTCCTTGTACACGTATTGGTTTGTTCATTCCACTTCCTAGGTAGAGCATATCTCCATAACCTAATAAGCGTTCTGCTCCACCACTATCTAAAATTGTACGTGAATCTACGCTTGAAGATACCATAAAAGCAATACGTGTCGGTATGTTCGCTTTGATTAGCCCTGTAATTACATTTACAGATGGTCTTTGTGTTGCAACTAACATATGAATTCCACATGCGCGTGCTTTTTGTGCAATTCGTGCAATTGATTGTTCAACCTCTTGTGGCGCCATCATCATTAAATCAGCTAATTCATCTATTACTATAACAATTTTTGGCATTCTATCTTCATAATTTGCCTTTTTATTAAATGCAGTAATATTTCTAACATGATATTTAGCAAATACTTTATAACGACGTTCCATTTCTTCCACTGCCCATTTTAAACTTTGTGTAGCAGCTTTAACATCTGTAATAACAGGAGATACCAAATGTGGCAAACCATTATATGGTGCCAACTCAACCATCTTAGGATCGATAAGTAATAATCTTAGCTCCTCGGGATGATTTTTATACAATAATGACATTAAAATGCTGTTAATAGATACTGATTTACCTGAACCTGTAGCACCAGCAATTAATGCATGAGGCGTTTTTGCTATATCCATAACTAACGGCTCATTATTAATTCTAAGTCCCATAGCAACTGTTAATTTAGATTCAGCATTTTTAAAAGTATTATCTTCTATGATAGAACGTAAATTAACAGGTGTTGAAGACTGATTTGGCACCTCAATACCTACTAAACTTGTACCTGGAATAGGCGCTTCAATACGTATGTCTTTTGCTGCTAACGCCATTTTAATATCATCTTGTAAGTTAGTGATTCTTGATACTTTTACACCTTTTTCTACAGATAATTCAAAACGAGTCACGCTTGGCCCTTCTGTAACAGTTTGAACTTCCGCAGGTACATTGAAATAGTAAAATGCTTCATTTAATTCTTGTTTCTTTTCTTCAATCCACTGATTATCTACTTCATGGACCTTAGGTTCATCCAGTAAATCAATACTCGGAAGTTTAATATTTGGACCTTTTCGTATAGTTGTTTTGCTTTCTTGGGATGCTTGCATGCTTTGGTTCTGCTGATTCACAGAATTTGATTTATGAGAAACGGTAGCATCTACAGAATGTTTATCCACATGATTGGTTTCGGCATTTTGTGGTTGTCCATTATACCTGTGACTTATAACTTCATTTTTGTCATCTATGCTGGATGCTACTTCTTCATCCTCAGTCAACGTTTCAGATTCCATATTTATAAACGTATCTTTTGACTCATTAGCATTAGAATTATGTTCTTCCAGGTTAGTTTCAGTTTGCATTTGTTGATTAAATGCAGCAGTTGATTCATCTTTTTCACTTTGTGCCGTTTTATCTATTTTTTCATCTGATTGTTGTAATTCAGTATCATTTGAGTTCACAAAAGCATGTGTGTCGTTAAGATTTTTCTTGGCATCAAGCATTCTTTTTTTGTCAGATGGTGTCATTACTACATTGAAAGGTTTTGGTTTGCTTCCTTTCGAGTTGATTGTATTTTTATGTTGTTGATTGTTTTGTTCATCACTATTCACTTTAGCGTTTGTTTTAACATGATCTTGTTGTGCTTCATTTTCGTTATTCTCTGACATTTGCACGTCATTAACAACTGTTTCTTCACCATTTTCATTCGCTTCAGTTGAAGCTGATGAATCTTCTTCATTCCGTGATTCATTCTGATTAATATCATTAGACTCATCTACATATTGCTCATCTTCTTTTTCAAAATGATGTTTAGTATGCAATGATGTATGATCTAATACATCATCATTTTCACTTTGTGACGTTTTTCGTTCATTGTTATTAGTTTGTTGAGTCAAATCAACTGTATTTTGTGTCGTATCTTTTTGATTATCTGAAATTTCTCTATAGGTAGCTTCCGAAATACCAGTATTATCAATAGTTCCATTTGAATTTTCGTCATGATGGTGCAAATGATTGTCTATATCTGCATGATCAATATCTTGAGAAAGATTTGTTTCATCGTTAGCATGATTCGTTGATGATTCTGTAAGATTTGATGCTGTTTCTACATTTTCTGTTTGATTTTCATTTGTATTTGAAACATTGTCAGAGTCGTTAATGTTATGTACATTACTTATATTGTCTAAATTAATTTCTTGATAATTGTATTGTGACGTATCAATTTGGTCAGTTGTATCATGTTCATCCGTTGCATCTTCACCAGACGATTTTGTTGAATAGTCTGTATCACTAATTTTATTTTGTGCACCATCTAATGAACTTTCTCCAATATATTGTTTTGCTTGCTGTGCATACATTTCATCAATTGCTTTTTGAATTGTATCTTCATCATTTTGTTGATTTTCTTGACGCTTCTGTTGCAATGCTTTTTTAAATTGACGTTTTTGAAGCACTTTACGTTCACGTTCGCGACGAATTTCTTCAACAATTTGAGAAGCATAGATATTTTCTATATTGATGGTATTATTCTTTTTTGGAGTAGTAGTAGCTTGTGATACATTTTCTTGTTGTATCGACTTATCTTGTAGTTGTTCATTGCTCTTTTTAGCTGATGGTTGTTCGCTATCAACTTGAGAAGGTTGATCAAACGTTGTTTCAGCAGTGTCATTATGGTCATTATTAGAATTTGATTTGCGTTCTTCTTGCACTTTATTTTCATTATCATCTTTAAAACGATGATTAGGTTTTATCACACCATTTTCTAAAGGGTGTGGTTTTTTAGTGCCAAAAATAGCTGACGGAACCTCGCTAGCTTTAAATTCACTTTTATGATATTGAGGGGTAGTGGGCTCATGTCTTTTTGTACTATGACCATTTTCACGTCCAGTACCACCTAAAACGTCTGTTTGAATTCTTGTTCTTTTGCCTTTGTGTTGTCTCTTTTCTTTTTGAACTTCATTATCTAATGACGCATTTGTTTTACTACGAGATGTTGCATATGATTCTTTAGATGATTGAGTAAATTTATCTGTAGCATTTTCATTAGCCATTTGTCTTCTTCTTCTATGACTGTGATTCTCAGTATGGTGACTAGTTGATTTATGGTCAGAATTTTTAAATTCATTTTCTGATTTTCCATTAATAGCGTCCTCAGTTTCACTATTTTCTTCTAAAACACGCATTGGAAATCTAAATTTCCCTTTAGGTCTCTCATAAACATCGTTATTTTGAGGAAGTAATGTGTCTTGATGTTCTTGACTCTTTTGACGTCGTTGGTTTCTTTTATTTAGATAGTCTTTATTAGGATCATTTTCTTCTCCAAATAATTTGTCGAACCAGCTCATTCGGACATTACCTCCTTCTATTCTTCAAAAAATGCCTGTCCAACTTTGTATTCATCAGACAATACCATAATACCTTTTTCCTGTGGTGCATTTGGTAAATTTAATTCTTTCATAGAACAAATCATTCCACTTGAATCTACACCGCGTAAGGCTGCATCTTTAATAACCATTCCACTAGGCATTACTGCACCTACTTTTGCAACAACGACCTTTTGCCCTGCTTCAACATTCGGCGCACCACAAACAATTTGTAGCTTTTCTGTTGCTACATCTACATTCAATACACTTAATTTATCAGCATCAGGGTGATTTTCTTTAGTTTCAACATAACCAACAACAAATTTTGGTGATAAATCTGCATTTAGTTCAAACGTGAAACCAGCATTTTTAATTGCTTGTTGTAAGTCCTGAATTAACTTCTCATCCAATTTTATATGTCCATTTCCATCAATATCTGACACTTTTGATGCATTGAATATATTAAAACCTACAATCTTGTTATCTTGACGAATTGCTACTACATCATTCTTCGTCTCATACGTAAATTCGCCTGTTGCGGGCTCAATTTGTAAAAAAGCTACATCTCCTACAGCTTCTTTATTGTAAAATAAATTCATTTTTTTAACTCCTTATTCCTTATCTTTATTTTCATATTGTTTTCGAGTTGCTTCTAATCTTTGGATGACATTTGGGTTTCTTTTTTGTTTATTATTTTTGCCCAAAATAAATATTGGCTCAAAATGTCCATTATCATAAGCTAATGAAAGTGACGTAATTGGAACTAATCCTTTCGTGAAGAATTCCATCGTTAAGTGTGCCATAACATCGTAACCTGTTTTATTTCGAATATCAGCAATAATCAACACGTCTTGATGCGGTACTGCCACCAACATCTCACCTTCACATTGCGCTTGTATGTCATTTAAAAAGGTAGAATTTAAAATTCTACTGGCATCGTAACCATCATTTGAATTTACAAAATAGAAGATATTACCCTTAACTTCATCGGTTTTATATTTGTTTTCAAGTTTTCGAACATTAAATAAAGCCATTTCTTTCACTTGTTGTTTAGTAAGATTTAATTTTTCTAACATTTGCTCATCTATCAAGCGATAAGATTTTCCTAAATCTACTGCATAATAAATATTAGTTTCTGCAGTATGTTTATCTATAACAAATGAATTACCTTCTTTGTCTTTTTTATCAAAACTAGGCGACCTTAATACAGGCATTATCTCAATATTCTCTGTTTCAGATAACGCCTCCCCTTTCATTTGTTCAATCGCTTCTTCGACATAATATACAATTTCATCTACAATATTTTCTTTTTGTTCTTTATATTTCGCTACAATTGTTGAAAGTTTGACAGTGACACCTTTGCCATTATCATTTCTAGATACGCGTAGCGTTTCTTCATCACGATTAAAACTAAATTTGACATCTAAATGTTTTAATCTATCTTTTAATTTATCTCTCATTTGAAAGACATTCATCGTTAACACTCCTATTTACGTGTCTTTATACAGTTTACAATAAATATACCCTTAGGAACAGAAAAAAAGTAAGTTCTAAGGGTATATTTTTATCGTGCACTTAATAAGATTCATTCACTTTATGTTTATAAAGAAGCTAAAAAATTATCTATCTGTTCAATGGATTTACGCTCTTTTCCAATATAACTTCCAATTTGTTGTCCATTACTAAATACTAAAAAGCTAGGAATGCCCATAATACCATGTTCAATGCAAATATCTATAAATTTATCTCTATCCACTGATACAAATTTATAATTTGTATACTTCGCTTCCAGTTGTGGTAAGTCTGGTTCAATCACTTTACAATCTGGACACCAATCAGCAGTAAATAAAAATACAGTGTCCCCTCTTTTAAATTCTAAAAATTGTTGTTCATTTTCTAATTGTTCCATCTAATCACTCCAAAACATTATTTATACTGTAAAGTATTTATTATTTCGTCATCTAAATTTTTAACTGATTGTAATATTAAGTTTCTTGCAGCGTCATAATCACGAAAATCAAATACTGCATTTGTACTGTGAATATAGCGTGCACAAACACCAATAACTGCAGTTGGAATACCAATGTTTGCTTTGTGAATTTCTCCTCCATCTGTACCGCCTGGAGACATATAATATTGATATGGAATTTGAAATTTATTTGCTAAATCTAATAGAAAATCTCTAAACGTTGGTTTTAGTATCATCGTACCATCTTTTATACGAATCAATGTCCCTTGACCCAATTCACCGGAAAGATTTTGCTTTCCTTTCATATCATTTGCTGGCGAACAATCTACTACAAAAGCTACATCCGGATCGATTAATTCAGCAGAGGCTTTTGCACCTCTTAACCCAACCTCTTCTTGAACATTTGCGCCAACATATAAATCAAAATCTAGCTCTACGTCTTTTAATAATTCTAATAATTCTATACCTAATAAACAACCATAACGATTGTCCCACGCTTTACTAGCAAACCTATGCTCTGATAACTGTGTGAACGGTGTGTCTGGAACAATAGTATCACCAATTTGAATGCCTCGATTGATAACATCTTGTTCACTTTCACAACCTATATCTAATAATAGGTCCTCAATTTTTGGTGCACCTTCGTTACCTGTCCTAAAATGTTTCGGTATATTCGCTACAACTCCTATGATTTCTTCATTGTTTCTTGTTTTAACTTTTAGTCTTTGACCTTGCCATATATCAGTCGCTACTCCACCTAAATTCGTGAATTGTAAGAGCCCATTATCTGTGATGTGCGTTATTAAAAAGCCCACTTCGTCCATATGAGCAGCAACCATTATTTTCTTTGAATTTTTAGATTTAGCTCTCTTAACTCCATAAAATCCGCCCATTCGATTGTATACAAAGTCATCTACATACGGTGACATTTCAGATTTCAAATATGATTTAACGTCATCTTCAAATCCTGGCGCTCCATGTAATTCTGTTAATATTTTCATTCTTGATAATGTTTTACTTTTGTCTATACTCAATGTCATTCACTCCTTAATATTTATTATATCATCTTCATTATGGTAAACTATAAATATGAATTTATTGGGGGTAGATTGTAATATGTTGAATAAAAAAAGTTGGTTCTTCATCGGCTTAATTTCAATAACAACTATTGTTGGATCAATTTATTTTTATACGCGTCAAAAGCAACTACAAAATCGTAATCCAGAAGCTATTATTACAGATGTAAAAACTTATTTTATGAATGTTGTAGGTTCTTACATACTAAATGAAACGATAATGTATCAAAATGCTGGCGATCAATTAGAAGTCTTTCAAGGTGGTATCACTACCCTTCATAATGGCAAACGCACTTATTATGATTTTTATGCCGACGCTAAAACTGGTGAAGTGATAAACATCATTGAATGTAAATGATAAACGGTTAAAGTTATGAACACACTTGTATCATGTAGAAAATATTTGTCGACTACACTGAGATGATTACAATGAAAGAAATAAACTATATTACTGCTCAAACTATGAAGACATTGATTGTATTTTTAGTTAAGATATAGTGCTATTTCAAATGTTCAAAACTTTAACCTTTTATTTTATTCTCTTGTAATGTAATGCTCGATTTCAGATGGTTCCTTTTGATTAAATTTTACAGCAAAGTAATTTACATCATGATAATATAAAAACCAGTAATTTTCTAAAATGAATCTAGGTATCATGCGTTCTTTTTCTCTTATAGACTGCATTGGATAATCATCGTAAGCAGTTACCCACAGTGGATTTTTATGTGCGACTGTAGGAAAAATATCTCCCATATGTACTGCTTTTTCTCCTGCATTTTCTACTGTAATAATAGAGTGACCGTAACTATGGCCACCAGTATGATACATATTAATCCCTTTGACGATTTCAATTTCTTTTTCAAACAGCAATAATTTATCGGTGAAATCACCATTATTTTTCTGCCAATAAGTTGATTTACTTCGTATATTTGGGCTAACAAACTCATGCCATTCATCTTGTTGAATAACATGAATCGCATTTTTAAAAACTGCACGCCCTTCACTATCAGTTAATCCTGACGCATGGTCAAAGTGTAAATGTGACATTAAAACATAATCAATATCATTCGTTGTCAAATTAAATAATTTTAAATCTTCTTCTATATTACTTTCATAATGCACACCAAATATTTTACGCTCTTTTTCGGTAAGCTTATGATTACCAATACCAGTATCAATAATAAAGTTAAATTCTTCCGTTTGTATTAAAATTGGATGTGTAGGTAATGGAATCCGATTTTCCTCACTTTGCTCATATTTTTTAGCCCATAAAACTTTCGGAACCACACCAAACATCGCTCCACCATCAATATTTGTAATGCCACCGTTCAGGTAATGTATCTTGAAATTTCCTAATTTCATAATCAATCCCCATTTCTTGATTTAATTACTAATTAATTAATATAGTAATATAATACACAGTACACGTAAAATAACGAAATTTGTTAGTCTTCTGCTACAACAAAATTTCATGGTGATTTTGTTATGTACTGACGCCTAGTGAAATGATATGAACGAGAGACTACAGGCTCGAGTCATATTCCCAGGCAAGCATGTACGAGCAAAATCTTAGCACGCTTATAATAAAAAGGACTAATCCGTCATTTTTGCGGATTAGTCCTTTGTTTTGAACGTGAGATTTTGGGCTGCGTCATTACAAATATTTAATTACTATGGAATTTTGCTTCCATTCTATAAATTCTTGAACCTCTGTCTGAAAACTTGCGCTCATATTCTGTTTCAATATTATTTTCTTTTTCTTCTTGATGCAAGTTCAAATTTATTTTTGTAAAATACATACCAAATTGGGACATACTTTCTAAGCTATAGGCAAATAATCCTCTATTATCTGTTTTAAAATGAATCTCACCATCTGTTTTTAACACTTGTTTATACAAAGATAAAAACGTATGATACGTCAATCTACGCTTAGTATGTCTTCTTTTCGGCCAAGGATCAGAAAAATTTAAATAAATACGTGAAATTTCACCATCTTTAAAGTATTCATTTAATTCTATCGCATCGTTACATATCAATTTAATATTCGTTAGATTTTGCTCTCTCACTTTATCTAACACTTTGACCATTACATTTTTTTCACGTTCCATAGATATAAAATTAATTTCAGGTCTTTGTGCAGCAAGTGTTGTTATAAATTGTCCCATGCCGGAACCAATTTCAATATAAATTGGTTGTTCTTTGTCAAACCACTCACTTATATGTCCTGCATGGCTGCCATCTGTGTCTACAATATCAGGATGCGATTTTAAATAATCTTCTGCCCATGGCTTGTAACGCATTCTCATTTTCTTGATAACTCCTTATATAAATGCATTGTTATTCATTACTTCGTTTAAGAACTTCAGCCACATATTCATATCTTTATAGCGTTTTTGTTCTTCATACCACTGAACCATACCAATAGATTGTACAGCAGTATACCATTTCATTCTTTTTTGCAAGTCTATAGAATCTTTCGTACCGTAATCATTTAACCACTGAGGCCATTTATTTTCAGGAACGTAATTGTATAGCAGCATGCCTAAATCAATTGCTGGATCTGCAATCATTGCACCTTCCCAATCCACTAAAAATAGTTCATCGTGGTCAGACAACAACCAATTATTATGATTGACATCTCCATGGACAACTGTAAAAAATCTAGGGTCAAGACTTGGCATATGATCTTCTAAATAAGTTAATGCCTTTCGCACCACATGGTGTGTTAACACTTCTCTAGATAATGAGGCGTTTATTTTATTCAACAAAATATCAGGCGTAATAGGATACATTTCCATACGCTTCAACATATTCAAAAGTGTTTTTGAACTATGTATTTTTTTCAATAAATTAGCTACTCGTTGTTCATACATCTCATCAAAAGTTAACTCTCTGCCATTTTTCCAATGCTGCGCCGTCACGACTTCCCCAGTCTCTATTCGTTTCGTCCATACGAGCTTAGGTACAATACCTTCAGCAGACAAGGCTGCAATAAATGGGTTTGAATTTCGTTTTAAAAACAATTTCTGCCCATCTTGTTCAGCCATATATGCTTCTCCAGATGCACCACCTGCTGAATCAAGTGTCCACCCTAATTGATAAAACTGCTCCAACACGTTCACCTCACTTTCAATTAGAAAATGGCTCCAGAAAACAGATTTCGAGAGCCAAATATAATCATTTTCTAATACACACACTTTTAAACTTAAAACTCTATATTACTGTCATTATATGATAACGACCATTTTGTCCCATAGAATCAAGTTTTTATATTTAAATATGAAATACTGTATCGAGATTGATAATAACTTTAACATCATATCATATATCATCTCGTAACAGTATTTTTTTCGAAAAATTCCTTTAGTTTTTTTGAATGAAATTTCATGTCTCAATTTCAAGTCTCATAGAAGATTTTATAATGTTTAAGGATTTATTTCAACCAATAATGAGAAACAAAAAGTCACATTTTACTACAGTATTTTTCTATAATTTTTAAATCGGCTCAGTTAGCATTATAACATAATTTAGCTTTGGTAAAAGTTACATTTTATTTCCTTTTATGGAAAATATTAACTATCTGTGTCAATGTATCTATTAAATCCTTCTTGTAACGATTTCGTTATTGGTCCAACTTCTCCGTCTCCTACTTGTTCACCATCTAATTTTACGACTGGCATTACTTCAATAGATGTACTAGACACAATAATTTCATCTGCATTTCTTAAAAAATCTACAGTAAATGTACCTTCATTAAACGGTATACCTTTTTCTTGAGCAATATCTTTTATGACCATACGTGTAATACCATTCAATATATAATTATTTACTGGATGTGTATAGATTTCTCCAGCTTTAATAGCATAAACGTTGCTTGATGATCCTTCAGTAACAATATCACCTCTATGTTGAATAGCCTCTTGAGCGTTATATTTAACTGCACGCTCTTTAGCCAACACATTGCCAAGTAAATTCAAACTTTTAATATCACATCTTAACCAACGAATATCTTCAGTTGTAATCGCATTAATACCTTCTTCTAATAACTTATAAGGACGATCGTAAGTTTTAGTAAATGCCATCACATTTGCTTCTACTGATGGCGTAGGAAATGCATGGTCACGAGGGGCTGCTCCACGTGTAACTTGTATATATACGCCACCATTAACGACACCATTCGCCGCTAATAATTCTTGGATTAATTCTGTAAGCTCTTCTACATTATATTTCAATTCTAAACCTATTTCTTTAGCACTTCTCAAAAGTCTTTCAAAATGTGGTTTGGCAGTAAAAATATTATTGTTGTATGTTCTAATATATTCATATATACCGTCACCAAATACATAACCACGATCATTGTATGGTACGCTTGCGTCTTTTTCGTCTACTAAATGTTCATTAATAAGTACTTTTGTCATCATCATTCCTCCACACATAGAGCATATAAAGCTTCTAAATAAATACTAGTTGCATTGAATAATTGTTTTTTCGTAATATACTCATTTTTTTGATGCATTAAATCTTCTGAATCATTAAACATAGCACCAAATGCGACACCTTTATCTAAATTTCGAGCGTAAGTTCCACCACCAATTGTGTATGGTTCAGTTTGGTCACCTGTTTGATTACGATATGTTTTCACTAAAGTTTGTACGAAAGGATCATTTTTATCCACATAGTGAGGTGTTTGATTTTTACCTAATGCTATAGAAAAACCAAGTTCCTGAATCTCACCTTTAAAACGAGTCATGGCTTCTTCAAATTCAAAACCTTGCGGATATCTTAAATTAATACCGAATTGACCACCATTTTGATTATCATATGAAATGATACCTATATTTGTAGTTACATCTCCCATAACATCTGTGTGGAATTTCATTCCCATTTTTTCACCGAAATGAGAGTTGAATAAATACTGTTCACTAAATTGAGTGAAATTTTCAGCAGTTTTGTCTAAACCTAATTGGGCTAAGAAATGTAATAAGTACAATCCAGCATTCACACCAATAGATGGATCCATACCATGTACAGCTTTACCGTATGCTTTAAGCACTAATACGCCACTATCAACGATACTTTCACCATTTATATTATGATCAGATAGAAATTGTTCGAATTTTTGAATGACGTCAGTCATATTTTCTTTAACCGCAAGTTTACCAATTGCTTCGTCAGGTACCATGTTATAACGTTGACCTGATGTAAAAGAAATAAGTTCGTATTCTGGTTCATCTTTATCTTCAGCTTTTTCATTTTGAACCACATCAAAAGTACTAATACCCTTTTCACCGTGTATTGCTGGGAATTCAGCATCAGGTGCAAACCCTAAAGTTGGCATTTCTTCAGTTTTAAAATAACGCTCTGTACATTTCCAATCTGACTCTTCATCAGTACCTATAATGATATGTATACGCTTTTTCCAATTAACTTTCATATCGTTCAATATTTTCACGGCATAATATGCGGCAATTGTTGGCCCTTTGTCATCTAGTGTGCCCCTTGCAATAATCTTATCTTCAGTTACAACCGGATCAAAAGGATTGGTATCCCAACCATCACCAGCTGGCACTACATCAACATGACATAAAATCCCCATAACATCTTCGCCTTCACCAGCTTCAATACGCCCTGCAATATGTTCAACATCGTGAGTATCAAATCCATCACGTTCAGCAATTTCATACATATAATCTAATGCTTTACGTGGTCCAGGTCCGACTGGATTATCTGAAGAAATTTCATTATCATCTCTCACACTTTCAATAGATAATAAGCCTTTTAAATCATTTATAATATCTGTTTCGTATTCTTTCACTTTTTCTTTCCACATTTAGCATCAACTTCCTTTTTAATACTTATATAATTAATATTTTACATGAAGTAGTACAGAAACTACAGCGAGATGTGATTATTATTTTAAAAAATTCACTGTATAATTAAATGAAAAACAGTTTAAAACCTTTCATATACCTAACTTTCAATTTCTGTATTAATATATAAAAAACCTAGTTCAAAAACAATGAACTAGGTAAAAAATCAAATGTATAATTGCTTATTTATTTTTATTGTTTTTGAGCTCGTCTTCAGTAACGACGCGAAGATTATTTGAAGGGTCAGCAGCACCTTCATCTGTAAATCTTGCTTCCTCAACATGCTCTTCGTCTTCAGATTCACCCTTAAAACGTTCTTTTTGTTCGTTAATAAAACCTTTAGGATCTTGTTTTACTTTTGAAGCATAACCTTTAGGATCTTGTTTTACTTCATTATAAGTTTCATTTGCTTTTGAACTAATCTGACTAGCGATGTCTTTGGCGTTTTGTTTATAAGATTCAGGATTTGATTTATATTTGCTATATTCATCCTTTAATTTATCTCTATTCTCTTTTTTAGAAAGAACAACTGCAGCAGCTGCGCCTCCAACACCTAAAATTGCTTTTAATAATTTTGACATAATAACACCTCTTTATTATTTTAATCCTAATTGTTTAAAATCTATTTGAGTTAAATGGCGATACTCACCTGGCGCTAAAGATTCATCCAGTTTTAATTCACCAATGCTAATGCGTTTCAATTCTAAAACTTCATTATCTATAGCATGAAACATGCGTTTAACTTGATGATATCTTCCTTCATAAATTGTGACAAATGATTTATATGCTTCATCACTTTTCACTAAAGTCGCAGGCTTTGCCAAACCCTCATTCAATTCAATACCCATTTTAAACGATTTTATATCATTATTTGTAATATTTTTTTGGGAAATTACCTCATAGGTTTTAGATACGTGTTTCGTTGGGCTCATTAGTTCATGGTTAAAAGTGCCATCATTCGTAATTAATAACAAACCAGAAGTATCTTTATCTAAGCGACCAACTGGAAACACATCTAAAAACCGGTACGGTTCAACTAAGTCCACAACTGTTTGATGTTGCTCATCCTCTGTTGCAGATACGTAACCTTTAGGCTTATTTAACATTAGATAGACTTTATCAATATAGTGAATTGTTTCATTGTTTTTCTGTACTTCATCAGTTTCTGGATTTATTTGTTTTTTAGGAGATTTTTCTATTTTATTATTAACTGTAATAATACCTTTTTTCAATAATTGTTTAACTTCTGTACGTGTTCCTACACCCATATTAGCTAAAAATTTATCTAATCTCATTTTATAATCCCTAATTTACGTCTGAGTTTATTTGGAATATCTCCTAAAAATTGGTCAGCAAGTTTCGTCTTCATCGTAATACCACCGTAAACAATCATACCTACTATGACACTGATAATTAAAATTGCTAAAGCACCAAATTTAGTTTGCGGAGAAATAACCATTTGTAATAAAAACGATGATAATTCAACTACGACCATCATTAACAAGCCGTACAAGAAAATTTTACCAAAATGTAACCACGTTTCCGAGAAGTCAAAACTCGCATATTTTTTAAGTATATAAAAATTACAGATAACAGCAAATAGTAATGCTATCGCCGTACTTAAAATTGCTCCAGCAGTATGGAATACCATAATCAATGGCGTATTTAGTATTACTTTTAATACTACTGCCGCTAAAATTACAAAGACTGTTAACTTTTGTTTATCAATACCTTGCAGCATAGAAGCTGTTACACTTAACAATCCAATTAAAATAGCAACAGGTGCATAATAAAATAACAATTGACTACCATCGACATTATAACTATAAAAGACAGTATACAATGGTAGCGCTAAAGCCATAATTCCCAGACTTGCAGGGACTGTAATATACATTAACACCCCTAATGATGTTCGAATCTGTCTGTGCATTTCTTTTAATTCACCAGATTCATACGTCTTAGTAATAAATGGAATTAAACTCACTGCAAAACCAGCAGATAATGACGTTGGAATCATTACTATTTTATTTGTCGTCATGTTTAAAATAGTAAAGAAATAGTCATGTAAACGACTTGGCACTCCAGCCAAATCTAAGGCACCATTATGTGTAAACTGATCTACCAAATTAAATAGTGGGAAATTTAAACTAACAATTACAAATGGGATGCTATAAGAAATAATTTCTTTATACATTTTTCCATAAGATACAGAAATATCAGAAGTATCCGTTGCCACCATTTTTTCAATATTAGGCTTTCTCTTTCTCCAGTAATACCATAAGGTGAATATCCCTGCAATCGCACCTACTGCAGCAGCAAATGTTGCTATACCATTGGCCTGTAACACACTTCCACCAAAAACATTCAGAACTAGATAACTTCCTACTAAAATAAATAAAATACGTGCGATTTGTTCAATAACTTCTGATACAGCAGTTGGACCCATTGATTTATAACCTTGAAACACACCACGCCATGTAGCCAGTAATGGGATAAATATGACTACCATACTGATAATTCTAATAATCCATGTGATGTCAGCGACGGACCAGCCACCCTTAGCACCAGATTCATGGGCTAAAGTAATTGTGGCAATGCTCGGTGCTAATAAATATAAAATGAAAAATCCAATAAATCCTGTTATAGTCATAACTATAAAGCTTGATTTATATAATTTTTCACTGACTTTATACGCCCCTAAAGCATTATATTTAGACACATATTTAGACGCCGCTAATGGCACCCCAGCAGTTGCAACTGCAATGGCAATATTATACGGCGTATATGCATAGTTAAAAGGCGCCAATTTTTCTTCTCCACCAATTATGGAATAAAAAGGAATAATATATAAAACACCCAAGACTTTAGTAATCAATATACTAAGGGTGATTAAAAAGGTACCCCTAACTAATTCTTTACTTTCACTCATTCAGATCTTCCTATCTCAAATTTAATTTTTACAATCATAACTTTAATCATAACGTTATAAACACTTTTTTTCAAAACTATATTACTATAAACTATAAAATAACACTATTTAGTAAAGTGAGGCAATCAAATGTACCAAACAATTATAATTGGCGGTGGACCTAGTGGTTTAATGGCTGCTGCCGCAGCAAGTCAACATAGTGATAAAGTCCTTCTCATTGAAAAGAAAACAGGGCTCGGACGCAAATTAAAAATCTCAGGAGGTGGACGTTGTAACGTCACAAATCGTTTACCGTATGAAGAGATAATTAAAAATATACCAGGAAATGGAAAATTTTTATATAGTCCTTTTTCCGTATTTGACAATGAATCTATTATTCACTTTTTCGAATCACGTGGAGTTGCACTCAAAGAAGAAGATCATGGACGTATGTTTCCTGTTTCTAATAAAGCACAGGATGTTGTAGATGCGTTAATTCGTACGATTGAAAAAAATAATGTAACTGTAAAAGAGGAAACGTCAGTACACGCTATTGAACATACACCTCAACAGACATTCAAAGTCTTTTTAGGTAATCAACAAACAATTGAAACGAATAGTTTGATTATCGCTACAGGTGGCACGAGTGTACCAAAGACCGGTTCGACTGGTGATGGTTATAAATTCGCTGAACACTTTGGACATACAATTACAGAACTTTTCCCAACTGAAGTACCAATTACGTCATCCGAGCAATTTATTAAAAACAAAAGATTAAAAGGATTAAGTTTAAAAAATGTTGCGTTATCTGTATTGAAGAAAAATGGTAAAAAGCGCGTCACACATCAAATGGACATGATATTTACTCATTTCGGAATCAGTGGCCCTGCCGCATTAAGATGCAGCCAATTTGTATATAAAGAACAAAAAAACCAAAAACGCGAAGATATCGAAATGCAATTAGATGCTTTTCCAGAACTCAGTTTTGCACAATTAGAAGACAAAGTACGTAAATTATTAAAAGATACGCCAGATAAATATGTAAAAAATAGCTTACACGGTTTAATTGAAGAACGTTATCTATTATATATGTTAGAGTTAGCAGATATTTCAGAAACATTAACAGCACATCATATCTCTAATGAACAATTTAATACATTGATTACTTTATTAAAAGGATTTATTTTTAAAGTTAATGGAACACTATCAATTGAAAAAGCTTTCGTAACTGGCGGAGGGGTCTCTCTTAAAGAAATCGAACCCAAAACGATGATGTCAAAATTAACGCCAGGATTATTTATGTGTGGTGAACTGCTCGATATCCATGGTTATACAGGTGGCTATAATATTACTAGCGCTTTAGTTACAGGTCATATATCAGGAACAAATGCAAGTAAATTTCAACATTAAACCTATCAATTTGTGATCTACTAGACCAACTACGCACTGTTAAAACAAATTCATTTTTAATGTTTTGTATTTTCTATGCGCTTGAGTCACCGAATGTTATAATACTTAAGTCGCCTACTCTCAGGCGTCAATAGACGTAGAGAGGAGGTGTATTTTGTGATTGATATCTTTGTTCATTTCATGACTGCTGTTATCAGTGGTTGTATCGTTACGTTATTTGCGTACTGGCTGCGCAATCGTAATGACAAATAATACAGGCGACATTTAGCCAACACCAAAAAACCCCCTCACTATTGCGAGTAGTGAGGGGGTTTGGTGTATCTGTATTGATATCTTTGTTAAATATATTATAACACTAAACTTGCATAAAATGCAAAATCATCGTTTGATTTTGCTCGATCAAAAGATTAAATACTTTTAATTTCTAAACCTTCATCGCCCCACGCATCCATGCCACCTTCAACATTGACTGCGTGAATGCCATTGCGTTCTAAATATTGGACGACTTGTGCACTTCTGCCACCAGCTTTACAAATAATATAATACGTTTCTTCTGAATTAAAGTGACTTAAATTATCAGGAATTTTATCCATAGGTATCGTTTCTGCATCTGGTATGACACCCATTGCTGTTTCTTCATCAGTTCTTACATCTACGACATGAACAGGATTAGAATTTAAAATTTTTGATTTCAATTCATCTATAGTAATTGTTTCCATAATATATACGCCCCTTTTGTGTTATTTGGCAACAATATTAACAAGTTTTTGAGGCACCGCAATCACTTTTTTAATATCCTTGCCTTCTATTTCAGCTTTGATATTTTCGTTACCTAATGCTACTGTTTCCATTTCTTCTTTTGAAAGATCTTTAGAAACTTTAATTTTGGCACGAACTTTACCATTTACTTGAACGACAATTTCCACTTCATCATCGACTAATAATGTTTCATCATAAGAAGGCCATGGTTGATAAGTAATCGTTTCTTCATGTCCTAAACGCGCCCATAATTCTTCACCTATATGAGGTGCGATTGGCGCTAACATTTTAATAAATCCTTCAATATATGGTTTATAAATCTCATCAACTTTATAGCAATCATTTATAAATACCATTAGCTGACTAATTGCCGTATTGAAATTTAATGTTTCAAAGTCTTCCGAAACTTTTTTCACAGTTTGGTGGTAACTTTTATCTAAAGCTTTATTATTAGTATTGACTACTTTATCTGTGATTAAACCGTCTTCTGTAATTAAAAGTCTCCAAATTCTGTCTAAGAAACGTCTTGAACCGTCTAATCCTTTATCACTCCATGCAATTGCAGCATCTAGTGGACCCATGAACATTTCATATAGACGTAACGTGTCAGCACCATGTGATTTGATTATATCATCTGGATTAATAACATTACCTTTAGATTTGCTCATTTTTTCATTACCTTCACCTAAAATCATGCCTTGGTTAAATAATTTTTGGAATGGTTCTTTGGTAGGCACTACACCTAAATCATACAAGACCTTATGCCAAAATCTAGCGTACAATAAGTGTAACACTGCATGTTCAACTCCACCAATATATAAATCCACAGGCAACCAATGTTTTAACTTTTCAGGATCAGCTAACATCTGTTCATTATCTGGGTCAATAAAGCGTAAATAATACCAACAACTACCTGCCCATTGTGGCATTGTATTTGTTTCACGACGTCCTTTCATCCCAGTTTCTTCATCAATAACATTAACAAATTCATCTATATTAGCTAATGGCGATTCACCTGTACCAGAAGGTTTAATTTCGTCTGTCTCAGGTAAAAGTAAAGGTAATTCATCTTCAGGAACCGTTGTCATCGTACCATCTTCCCAATGTATAACAGGAATAGGTTCGCCCCAATAACGTTGACGACTAAATAACCAATCTCTCAGTTTATAATTGACTTTTCTTGTACCAGCATTGTTTTGTTCTAAAAGTGTAATAGCTTTTTCAATCGCTTCATGATTATATAAACCATTTAATTCTTGTGAATTAATATGAGGCCCATCGCCATCATAAGCTGCTTCAGATAGGTCTCCACCTTCAATTATTGCTTTAATTGGTAAATCAAAAGCTTTTGCAAATTCATAGTCTCTTTGGTCTCCGCTAGGAACTGCCATAACAGCGCCTGTACCATATGAAGATAAAACATAATCAGCAATCCAAATCGGCGTTTTTTCTCCTGATAAAGGATTAAATGCATACGCTCCAGTAAACACACCAGATTTTTCTTTAGCTAATCCAGTACGTTCTAAGTCTGATTTCATTGCCGCTTCTTGTTGATATTTCTCAACACTTTCTTGATGTTCTGATGTAGTAATTTTATTTACGAGTTCATGTTCAGGACTTAACACTAAGAATGTTGCACCATAAATAGTGTCTGGGCGTGTTGTAAACACTTCAATTTGATCATTGAAATTTTCTACATTAAATCTTACAGATGCGCCTTCTGATCGTCCAATCCAATTACGTTGCATGTCTTTTAAAGATTCAGGCCAATCTAAATCATCTAAATCTTCAAGTAATCTGTCTGCATATTCAGTAATTCTAAGTACCCATTGTTTCATTGGTCTTCTATAAACAGGATGTCCGCCACGTTCAGAAACACCATCGATTACTTCTTCATTTGACAATACAGTACCTAACGCAGGACACCAGTTCACTGCTACTTCATCAACATAAGCAAATCCCTTATTATATAATTGAATGAATATCCATTGTGTCCATTTATAATATTCTGGGTCTGTTGTATTAACTTCACGATCCCAATCATAACTAAATCCTAATTCCTTAATTTGTCGTTTAAAAGTTTGGATATTTTGTTTTGTGAATTCACGAGGATCATTACCTGTATCAAGCGCATATTGTTCAGCTGGTAAACCAAAAGCATCCCAACCCATTGGATGTAATACATTATATCCTTGCATTCGTTTGTATCTTGAAATAATATCAGTAGCTGTATAGCCTTCAGGATGGCCTACATGTAGCCCTGCACCTGATGGATAAGGGAACATATCAAGTGCATAAAATTTTTTCTGGCCTAAATTATCTTCAGTTTTGAACGTTTTATAGTTTTCCCAATAATTCTGCCATTTTCTTTCAATTTCATTATGATTGTAATTCACTTCATTTCCTCCTGTTCAATAATAAAAAGACACCTCAAACTATTATATAATAGGGACGATGATTTTCACCGCGGTACCACCCTGTTTCACTAAATGTGCGCTCATTTTAATTAATAGTTAGAGATGTCATTCATTCACTTTAAGTCCTGGTAAGTTCACTTGAGGCTTTACGCTAGGTTCCACCCACCCTAGCTCTCTGTCGAAAAGCTTTCAAATTACTACTCCTATACTCTTCTTATGATATTTGAAAAAGCCCTTTATTTCAAGTATAAAGTTGATTTACAAAACTCGCCTTTATGTTTATATAAAATTATTTAAACTATACATAAAATATTATTAATTCAATAACCATTTCTCGCTGAATCATTAATGCTTATTTTTAATCTCATGTACCATGATTGCTCTGTAACAAAAATAAATGAAATCTACATTTTGGGTTCAATATTATATTAAATATCCTTTGGTAATTTGCGATCATAAAATGTTAAAAATATAAGTGATAAAACTAACAATGAAATCATGCTTAAAAACATGATTTGCATGTTAAACATATCAACAACAACACCACCAATAAGAGGACCAAATGCTTTACCAACTGTAGCTGCAGAATTAACGTAACCTTGGAATGAACCTTCTTTCCCATTTGGTGCAAGTTGATTTGCAATTGTCGGAACTGCTGGCCAAACAAACATTTCACCCAATGTTAATATAACCATACCTACCATAAATACAGAAAATTGTTCAGCAAAACTTGTGACAAAGAAAGAGATAATAAAAATACCTATACCAACATACATTTGATGCTTTAAATTTCCTTTTAATAATCTAATTATTGGAATGATTAATGGTTGTGCAACTAATATCATAATACCGTTGACAGTCCACAATAAACTGTATTGGCCCATAGAGATATTTAGCTCTTGAGTAAATGAAGCAATCGTACTTTCCCATTGAATATAAGCAATCCAACAAATGCTAAACATGACACACAGCAAAGTTAATGCAATGAATTGTGGTCTGTACGCTTTATCTAATAAACTCATAGCATCATTTGATTTAACTTTAATGTCCAATTTAATATTAAATTGGCTAATTGCGACTATGGCAAATGCAATATACATTAATAAATTAGCTATAAATATATAATTAAAACTTAATTCTGCCACAAAGCCACCAGATGCTGCACCAATCGCCACTCCTAAATTTTGAGCTAAATATATCGCATTAAAAGTTTGTCTACCACCTTGCGGCCAAACTGCACCTGCTAACGCATAAATTGCTGGGACAATCATGCCACCTCCAAAGCCTAGACAGACTAACCATACTGCATACCATGGCCATCCGTGGAAAAAATTCAACAATGTTGTACTACTTAAACAGATCACAGTTCCAATCATAATTGTCCGATAACCACCCAATTTATCAAATAGATTACCACCTAATAAATTGCCAATGACCATACCAAATGAATTAATCATTAATACTAACCCAGCCATTGTTAAACTTTTGTCTAATTCTTCATTCATATATATTGTATTTAATGGCCATAAAAAACTTGAGCCTGTGATATTTAATGCCATACCAATCACCAACCACCACACTGATTTTGGCATATTCATAACCATAAGCTCCTTTCTAATTTTAAATTTCTGTTTTTACTCTAAACACTATATCATTAAAATATGTTAAAATCTTTAACTAGAATGAATTTAGAAAGGAAAATGTTATATGGGACAATTCTTCCCTTACGCATTCGAGAATAAACGATATCATACTTGGAATTACCATTTGAAAAATAAATTTGGCCAAAAAATCTTTAAAGTTGCAATTGACGGAGGATTTGATTGCCCAAATAGAGATGGCACAGTTGCACATGGTGGCTGTACGTTTTGTTCTGCAGCAGGAAGTGGGGATTTTGCAGGAGATCGTGTAGACCCGATAGATGTGCAATTCCAACAAATCAAAGATAGAATGCATGAAAAATGGCATGAAGGTCAGTATATTGCTTATTTCCAAGCATTTACTAACACACATGCGCCAGTTGAAGTATTAAGAGAAAAGTACGAAACTGCATTAAAAGAACCTGGAGTTGTAGGATTATCTATTGGAACACGCCCTGACTGCTTACCGGATGATGTTGTCGAATACTTAGCTGAATTGAACGAACGTACCTATTTATGGGTTGAATTAGGTCTACAGACAGTACATCAAAAAACATCAGATTTGATTAATCGTGCACATGATATGAAAACGTATTACGAAGGTGTAGCTAAGCTACGTAAACATAACATAAACGTGTGTACACATATCATTAACGGTCTTCCTGAAGAAGACTATGACATGATGATAGAAACAGCTAAAGAAGTAGCACAAATGGATGTCCAAGGCATTAAAATACACTTGTTACACCTACTTAAAGGTACACCAATGGTAAAACAATACGAAAAAGGCATGCTCGAATTCATGTCTCAAGACGATTATACAAATTTAGTTTGTGATCAACTAGAAATTTTACCAAAAGAAATGATTGTCCATCGAATTACTGGTGATGGTCCGATTGACTTAATGGTTGGCCCTATGTGGAGTGTCAACAAATGGGAAGTATTAAACGAAATTGATGATGAATTAGCACGCAGAAATTCTTATCAAGGAAAATACTATGAATCGACGATTAAATCATGAAACTAGAACGGATTTTACCATTTTCTAAAACGCTATTACGACAACATATCAACAAAGACAGCATTGTGATTGATGCCACTTGTGGTAATGGTCATGACACTGAATTTTTAGCACAACAAGTTCCAAATGGTAAAGTGTATGCTTTTGATATTCAAGAGGTTGCAATTCAAAATACGAGCAACAAGACAAACGCATTTAAAAATGTACACTTAATTCAAGATAGTCATGCTAAAGTAAAGCAATATATACAAAGTAATGAAATTGGACAAATTGATGCAGCCATTTTTAATTTAGGCTATTTACCTAAAGGCGACAAATCAATTGTGACAATCCCCAGCAGTACTTTAACAGCTATAGATGAAATATTTGATATATTGGCAACAGAAGGCATAATTGTACTAGTAATATATCACGGACATGATGAGGGTAAAATTGAACGTGATGCATTATTAAATTATCTTCAACATTTTGATCAAAACAAAGCACACATATTACAATATCAATTTATTAATCAAAAAAATAATGCACCATTTCTATGTGCAATTGAAAAAAGATAAAGTATATTAAAAATAAAAATGCATCTCCACATAAATGGAGATGCATTTTTACTTTAGTATAGATATTGATTACCTAATACTATATTGGGTCTAACTTCTCATTTTGTAACTATAATTATTCCCTATAATTTTAAGATAGATTTAAGACTAGATTGTATAGTAGATGATTTTTCACTTATTTCTGCTTTAAAACAATTTAAAAGTTCTTCCCTTTGACCTTTTAAATCCTCATTGAAATGTATAATTACCGTACGTTCATCGTTCACAGGTCTTTCTTTAATAATCCACGCTTTCTCAACTAAATCATTATACGTTCTTGTACGTTTATAAGATTTTATTTTAACATAATTATCCATTTCTTTAAGCGTCATTGATCCTTCTTCCCAAAGTGTTAAAAGAATTAAAATTTCTTCTTTTGACATTTTATATTGTTTCTGTACTTTTTCAAAAATTTCTTCAATATCTTTAAGTACATATTCCAATCTAAGGACACTATCTACCATATCAGCAATTGTCTTCCCCATAGAAATATCCCCCAATCATAATATAAAGTTAAACATGTAAAATTAATTTACCAAAAATTCATTCAATGCAAAATTTATTCATATCGGAATAAATTTTGATATTTTCAATAAAATTAATCTTATATACAGTTTAAAATTAAATTATGAATTATGCAATTAGTTGTTTGATTTTATTTTGCATATCTTTCAAAATTATGGCAGAATTTTCAAACTTTTCACTTTCTTCACTATTTAATTGCGTCTCATATACTTTAACTGCACCATTTCTATTAATTAATGTAGGCACTCCAATATAAACATCATCTTGTTTATATTCACCTTCTAAATAACTAGAAACTGGCAAGACTACATTTTGATTTTTTAAAATTGCTTGTGTAATACGTACCAATCCCATTGCTATGCCATAATAAGTTGCCCCTTTTGATTGGATAATCTCATAAGCAGCATCTCTTGTGTTGGTAAATATTTCATCTATTCTATGTTGTTTATCAGGGTTATCATTTAATAAATTGTATAATGGTTGACCAGCAATATTAGCTTGTGACCATATCGCTAATTCAGAATCACCATGTTCACCAATAATTTGTGCATCCACACTCCAAGGGGACACACCAAATTCTTGTGCTAGTTCAAATTTAAATCGTGCTGTATCTAGTATTGTACCTGATCCAATCACTTGAGCTTTCGGTAATCCTGAAACTTTTTGTGTTACATAGGATAATACATCCACTGGATTTGTTGCTATAAGGAAAATGCCATTAAATCCTGTGCTCATAATTTTAGTGACAATATCTTTAAATATTTTTGTATTTTTTTCTACTAAATCTAATCTCGTTTCGCCTGGCTTTTGTGCAGCTCCTGCAGTAATGACAATTAAGTCAGCATTACTACAATCTTCATAACTACCAGCTTTTACTTTTACTGGTGAATCACCGTATGGAGCACTATGATTTAAATCTGCAACATCGCCTTTAACTTTTGCTTCATCTAAATCTATTATTACTAATTCATCAGCTAAACCTTGTGCAACTACTGCGAAAGCATAACTTGATCCAACTGCTCCATCACCTATTAAAACTACTTTATTCCCTTTTTCAATTTTCATGCTAAGTCGCTCCTTTTAATTCAAAGTAAATATTACTAAAGATTAATGTGATTTTTTTCACAATATAAATATAACAATTATTATTTTAAAAATCAATGTTTATTGTGATTTTTTTCACATTATTTTTTATAAATAAAAGAGTGTCAATAAAATCAACGACAGATTAAATTTATTCACTCTTTTTATCAATGATTGTTAAGTCATAATTGTATCAATTAGATGGTTGTTTAGACTTATTAAGCATTTTATAAAATGATACTCAAGATCCGATTCCATCATTTATTATATAAATTATGAAAGTTCATTTTCATCATGTACAATAAAACCAATATTACTAGCGCTATTATTAAGAAATGCTAGAACATAGCGCATTACGTCATCTCTTTCAGGTTCATTATGTATTTCATGATTCAACCCAGGCCAAGCTTTAAAATATAACTCTTCTGTAGTAATTTTTTCTTTAATTAAACTCATAGTAGAAATATCAGCCACTTTATCTTCTAGTCCATACATTAATAATAAAGGAAGTGGTTTAATATCTTTTAAATGTGTAACAGTTTCTTTCATGATTTCAATGATTTGTTTATACCAATGATACGTAACTTTCTGAAGCATGAGTTGGTCCGCTTTTGCCTCTTCAATAACCTCCTCATTACGTGTTAAATCTTCAATTGTAATACCTATTTTAAATCTTGTATCTTTAGTTAATTTTCCTACATTCGACACAATTTTATCTTTTCTAGTTTTTTTATTTTTCTTGAATTCTAATAATGGAGAAATCAACATTAGCCCCTCAATAGGCACTTCCACTTTTTCAAGTAAATTTAAAATGATAAGCCCACCAAGGCCTACACCTAAAAAATAAGTCGGAAGTTTATACTCATTAGCTATTCTAATCCATTCAAGCACATGTTCATGGTATACTTCGAAGTTTGCTATTTGTCCTTTATTAGCACGTGTAGTTTGACCTTGTCCAGGCAAATCACCCATGATTACATGGTAGCCATTTCTACGAAGCATTGTTATAACATATGCATATCTACCTGTATGTTCGAGCATGTTATGGGCGATTACAATGACACCCTTTGCCTCGTTTTCTGTTTCCCATTTCCACATATTCCATACTTCCCCTTCTACAATAATTTCAATAACTACATTGTATCAAAATATGATGTACTTTTTCCATTTTTAACGCATAAATCATACTGTTATGTGTGCCTATAACTTTATGATTATAACTCATAGCTAAAGCGTGAGACAATGTTATCGTGTAGTATATAATATTTAGTGTAATAAATTTTATTGTAAACGATTTCATTACTATTAGATTCATGCTACACTATTATTGAAAGAACAGCCATAAGCAGAATGGGAGGAATTAATATGCCAATTGTGAAAAATTTTTTTATAGGATTATCTAACAATCCATTTTTAAATAAAGCAGCTAAGGAAATTGGTCCTATGTTCGGTGCCAAGAAAGTAGTTGCAGGGAACACTATTCCAGAATTAGTGGACACAATTGAACGTTTAAATAACAAAGGGATTACTGTCACAGTAGATTGTCTTGGTGAATTTGTTTTAAATGAAGGTGAGGCAATACAAGCAAAAGACCAAATATTAGAAGTGATGTATGCTATCAACAATCATAATTTAGATGGTCATATGTCTATCAAAATCAGCCAATTAGGTTCTGAGTTTGACATTGATCTTGCTTATCGTAATTTACGTGAAATATTACTTAAAGCTAACGATTTTGGTAATATGCATATTAATATAGACACTGAAAAATATGATAGCTTATTTGATATTACACAAGTTTTAGACCGATTAAAAGGCGAATTTAAAAATGTAGGAACTGTTATACAAGGATATTTATATAAAGCAGATGCACTCGTCGATAAATACCCAGAATTACGATTACGTATGGTCAAAGGTGCATATAAAGAAAATGAAAACATCGCCTATCAAACTAAAGAAGAAATTGACGATAATTACATACGCTTAATTAAAAAGCGACTGTTAAATGCGAAAAATGTCACTTCTATTGCTACACATGATGATGCTATCATCACACATATTAAACAGTTTATTAAAGACAATAATATTGAAAAAGATAACTATGAATTTCAGATGTTGTATGGTTTCCGCTCAGAATTGGCAGAATCACTAGCGCGCGAAGGCAATCATTTCTGTATCTATGTTCCATACGGTGATGATTGGTTTAGTTACTTTATGAGAAGATTAGCAGAACGACCTCAAAATTTAAATCTAATGTTTTTAGAAATTATGAAACCCGAAGTGTTGAAAAAAATTGGAGTAGTCGCTGGAGCTCTGTCAACTATTGGAGCTTTAAGTGCATGGCTATACAAAAAAATTAAAAAATAAAAATTTTATGATTAAAGTGTATGTAATTTAAACCTTTTCAAAACATTGTTAGAATAATCAAATGTAATATCATATTTATGAATAAGTGAATGATTACGGATTATGCAAACGATATTTATAGTCCAAGTATGACGAGCAAAAACAAAAATTTAAAACTAAAAGGGACTGGGACATAAATCCCCTTTCTCAAAATAATTTTGTTTGAAACATATAGTTCTTGGACAAATATGACGTATTTTAGCAAGTCTCTCGAGGGATAGGACTAGCTGAAGACTACAGGCTAAAGCTGTCCCCAAAGAAAGCGAGCCAACAATATGAAGTATTGAATAAAAAGACGCACTCAGATGAATTGAATTAAATCATCTGAGTGCTATTTTTGGGGATTTATATGCCTGACTCTTGTTTTGAGCATAGGAAATGATATCTAGAGTTCTGACCTAATTTTTATTTTTAAATAACATTACTAATTATTACTTGAATCATTAAATTTCTCTCAATAAATTCGCCATTTCTATAGCACTTACTGCCGCTTCAGACCCTTTGTTTCCTGCTTTTGTACCTGCACGTTCTACAGCTTGTTCAATATTTTCAGTTGTTAAAATTCCAAAGATAACTGGTGTATCTGAAATATCATTCGCTTTTGAAACACCTTTCGCTACTTCATTACATACATAATCATAATGTGACGTTGAACCTCTAATCACACAACCTAAAGTAATTACTGCATCGTAATCACTTTTTTGAGCTAATTTTTTAGCTACTAATGGGATTTCAAAAGCCCCAGGCACATATGCAACATCAATATTTTCTGCAGGCACTTCGTGTCTAACTAAAGTGTCTTTAGCACCATCTAGCAAACGATTCGTAATGAAATCGTTGAATCTACTTACGACAATCGCTACCTTTAAATCTGATCCTATTAATTTACCTTCAAAATTCATGTTTATTCCTCCTATATTAAATGACCCATTTTCTCTTTTTTTGTTTTCATATAAGCTTGGTTATATTGGTTAGATGGTATTACCAATTCAATTCTTTTGGCAATATCAATGCCGTAATTCTCCAAACTTCCAAATTTTTTAGGATTATTACTTAATAAATTCACACGTTTGATACCTAGATATTTTAAAATTTCAGCAGCATATTGGTATTCTCTTAAATCTTCATCAAAACCGAGTGCAATATTTGCTGTAACCGTATCATATCCTTGTTCTATCAATTCATATGCTTTTAATTTATTAATTAAACCGATTCCTCTACCTTCTTGAGGTAAATAAAGGATAACGCCTCCATTTTTATCAATGTATTTCATAGATGCAGCAAGCTGTTCACCACAATCACATCTTTGACTATGAAAAATATCTCCAGTCAAACAAGCAGAATGTATACGTACATTCTCTGTTTCGTTAATATTACCACTTGTGATTGCTACAATTTCTTCACCATTATTTGTTGTAAAACCATACATATCGAAATTACCATATTCAGTAGGCAACTTTATTTTAGCTTTTGCTGCAACAGACGAAACAGATTGCTTTCTATATTTTTCCAAATCTTCGATAGATATCATTACCAAATTGTGCTTATTTTTAAATGCTTCTAAATCATCACCTTTTGCCATTGAACCATCGTCATTCATAATTTCACAAATCAGCGCTGCCGGTTTTGCGCCAGTTAATTTAGCTAAATCTACAGAGGCTTCAGTATGACCACGTCTAGCCAATACACCATTCTCTTGAGCAACTAATGGAAATAAATGGCCTGGTTTATTAAAATCTTCTGCTGTTGTACTATTATCGATTAATGCTTTTGCAGTGAGCATTCTTTCATCAGCACTGATACCAGTTGTAGTGTTAATATGATCAATACTAACTGTAAATTGAGTGCCATATACATCTGAATTATGATTGACCATTGAATGAAGTTCTAAATCTTCAGCTATTTTTTTACTAATCGGTGCACAAATTAATCCTCTTCCATATTTAGCCATAAAATTAACAGTATTATCATACATCCATTCAGTAACCGCTACTAAATCTCCTTCATTTTCTCTATTTTCATCGTCTACTACAATGATACTTTTACCTTTTTTTAGTGATTCAAGTGCTAAATCTATACTGTCCAATTGCATTTTACCCCTCCTAGAATCCAAAAGCGCTTAGTTTTTCTAAACTTAAACCTTTTTCACTTTTACCAACTATTTTTTCTACATATTTAAACAACATGTCTGTTTCAATATGTACTAGGTCACCAACACGTTTTTGATTTAAGATAGTTGATCTTCTTGTTTCTGGTATAAGATGAATATCAAATTCTGTATCTCGTAATTGAAATACTGTCAAACTAACGCCATCTACGGTGATTGAACCTTGTTGTACCATTTGATCGATCACAGAAGTAGATGGTTTAATAGTTACAATTTTAGAATTATCTGAGTTTTGTATTCTAGTAATTCTAGCTACTTCATCAGTGTGGCCAAGTACAAAATGACCTCCAAATCTTCCTGAACCGCTCATTGCTCGCTCTAAATTCACCTCAGCGGATTGATTTAATTGATTCAAATAGGTTTTATTCTCAGTACCTTTGATTACTTGGACTGAAAATGACCGTTCATCAAATTGTATAACAGTTAAACATACACCGTTTACACTAATAGAATCACCAATATGCATGTCAGATAAAATTGTTCTACAATCAATTGTTAAATTAACAACCGCTTGTTGTGTTGTAACTTTTTTTATAGTTCCTATTTCTTCGACAATACCAGTAAACATAATTATTCACTTCTTTCGCAATTCTAATTTAATATTTTGCTCAAGCATTTTGGAATTTACAATTTCAAATTGAGGAACGTCTGATAAATTAAAGACATTTTCTGTTTTGAAAAATTGATTGTCACCAGAACCACCTATTATTTTCGGGGCGTAATATAAGATGAGTTCATTTGTAAAGTTAGATTGGAGAAATTCTGAAGTAATCGTGGGACCTGCTTCAACCAAAACACGTCCAATCCCGTTTTGATATAACTGCTTTAAAATATTTTCAATCGTACAATTTGAACAATACATTATTTCTATATTTTTATTTTGATTTTTTAAATTTTTATTTTCTGTGAAAATCCATATTGGCGTCGTCGGTTGTTGAAAAATGTCTAAAGTAAAATCGACTTGTCCAGATTTTGAAAGTATCACACGTATAGGTTGTTTACCTTGTTCAATCCTAGTAGTATATTGTGGATTATCTGCGTTTAACGTACCAGTCCCGGTGATTACTGCATCATGTTTATGTCTGAGCATAAATACATCTTGTTTAACAGTTTTGTTGGTAATCCATTTACTTTCACCACTATCAGTAGCTTGTTTACCATCTAAACTGCAAGATACTTTTACAGTAACTTCAGGAACGCCTTGTCGCTTAGTAATAAAAAAGTCTTTGTATAATGCTTCAGCATCTGGCTTATGATGAAACTCGACTTTCACTCCAGCATTTTGTAAAATTTCATCACCTTTAGACGATAAGGTTGTGTCTTTAACAGCATAAACAACTTTTGAAATACCAAATTCAATAATTTTGTTTACGCATGGTGGCGTTGAACCATAATGTGAACAAGGTTCTAAAGATATATAAATTGTCGCTCCATTTGCTGCTGCTTTTGCCATATCTAAAGCTTGTACTTCGGCATGTTTGTCACCTTTTCGTAAATGTGCACCAATACCGACGATTCTACCTTGATTTACCACAACTGCACCCACAGGAGGATTTACACCAGTTTGGCCATCTACCATCTGCGCCAACTGAATTGCATAATTTAAATATTGACTCATATAATCACCTCTTAATAATAAAAAAACACCTGAAACTCATTTCAGGTGTGGGATGTATTTAGATATAACATAATTTACTTAAATTTGGATACACTTCTCCAATTTTTAGAAAAATGTACGTTAAATAAACACTTGTATAAGTGCCTTTTTGTTATACTTCATTCTTTCTCCCATCCAGACTTTACTGTCGGCTCTAGAATTTCACTAGATCAGCCACATTTGCCAAAACAAATGCAGGTCGCAGGCTTAATTTACTGCCGGTTGGGAATTTCACCCTGCCCCGAAAGAATATTTATGAAATTGTAATTGATGATTGAGTCAAAGTAACTTTTGAAAGCTACATCGTTATCGTACTATATATTTCGACAAAAAACAATTCATATTATCTAAGTCGGCTTTATATCAGTAACAACTTGCTTATATTATTGACTTTACAATGCTTATAAGTTGGTTTACAAATCCATTCATCAAAAATTTACATCTTAAAATATTTTCATAAATGATTAAACGCTTTACTTATTTAATATTTTTATAATTCAAACCAAAAACGAACGAACATCTAGCAAAAATTACTCTTTCGCTTTCCTCAAAATGAAACCGGATTTAAATTCATTCGGAAACATAATTCATATTTAACTGATTCATCTAAATTGGATAAACATTCGTTTGTATACTACACTACAAAATCAATCATGCTTAGCATTCAACAAATTCTCTACCACACTTACAGCTTGTTTTACTATCATCATAACGCCGTTACGTGATTGATTAATTCCATTTGTAACTTGACCTAAAGCAAACATGTTTTTTAAGGTACCATAACGTGGACTTATAATTTGATTTGTTTCTGGAATGATTTGAATACCACCTAGTGGGTGTGCTTGGACTACTTGCCTATTTTCCAGATTGAGAATCAATTGATCATCTTGGTCTAATTCTGATAAATGTGATTTTGAACCAGTAGCATTAATGACAATATCAAATTTATCAATTGCTTTAAAATCATCCTCATATTTAAAACAAAATTGATGCCCGTCATATTTAACGTCTTCCAACCCTTTTTTGATTTCAATTTGCCCTTTTTCGATATGATCGATAATTAATTTTGCGGTACGAGGAGGCATTGGGTTCGAATTTTCTTTTAATATAGATTGGTATTTTTCTAAGAATATCTTCTGATCCTCTCTACTGAAACTGTTCCAAATCCAATTTAAATTTTCTTTTGTTAATTCTAAGATACTTTGAAATTTCCCTAGCGCTTCGGCATGTTGTAAATCATAGGTTAAATCCAAAATCGGGTCGCCTTGCCTTCTGTGTACTAATGCTTCTATTGGAATATCATAATATTCACAGTCCTTTTTAAATAATGCCAATGCCTCGTCCAAAGGTACGTTTCCAAAATATTCTTTTTTGATTTCATTAAATTTTTCTGGAGTAAGATATTTAAATTGAATTTCTGGCATATTTCCCCTAACACTGGGTAAATGACCTTTACGACTCGTCACTGTAATAGGTAAATTAGGATGATGTGCCGTTACAAATCGAATGACATCTAAACTTGCTAGTCCAGTGCCAATAATGGCGATTCTATCAGTACTATCAACTTCATTTAATGTGTCATAAGTTGGATAAGGTGTTTTTATGTAACCTGGTGTTCCTTTTAATTGATATGGGTCATGATAGGACATCGTGCCAATTGTTAAAAATACAATATCATAACGTCGGCGTTTCTCTAAATTTTCAGATGTGCAGACAACATATTCAACCTGCGTATCACCAATATTAGATTTTATATACACTTCTAATACTGCTTCTTTAATCATATGAATATTACTATATTGATTATGATAAGTTTCCAAATAATCTTTCATATAGTGTCCAAAAATAAATCTGGGTAGATACTCTGGATTAGAAAATTTAAATATAGATTGATGTTGATACCATTCGTAAAATTCTCGCTCATTATTCAAATTTAAAGACATTTGTTTTGCAGGTAAATTGATTAATAATTGGTCGCTGTCATTTTGAAAAGGTACACCTTGACCCATGTTTTTAGGGTTATCATAAACGTCTACTTCCATTTGTTCGAATTCATTATATTTAACTAATTCTTTTAACAAACTAACACCTGCGGTACCCATACCAATGATAGCTATACGCATTTCACTCATCCTTACTTTATTTAATTTATACTTAGTATATCAAGTATTTAATTGATATTACATATTAATGGACTATGCCACCATTATACAAAATTAATATATATGTTAATATAAAAATGTTGTATCAAAAAAGATTTCTAAAACATATAAGGAGTTAAAACATGAAATTTTTTAAAAGAATAATTTATTTATTGATTGTTAGTTCAATTTTATTAGCAAGTTGTGACTTACCTGGTTTAGGCGGCGGTCAATCTAAAAACTCAGTTAAAATTTCTGCTTTAGCTACGAGTGAATCTCAAATCATGGCTTATATGCTTAAAGATTTAATAGAACATGATACAAAAGGAAAGATTACTGGATCGATTATTAACAACTTAGGTTCAGCTACAATACAGCATAATGCATTACTTCGCGGAGATGCCGACATATCAAGTACACGCTACACTGGTACTGATTTGGTTGGGGCTTTAGAACAACAACCTATTACAAATACTCAAAAAGCAATGTCAGTAACTCAAAAATTATTCAATCAAAAATTTGATCAAACGTTTTTCGACTCTTATGGATTTGAAAATACGTTTGCTTTTATGGTTACTAAAGAAACCGCAAAAAAATATGATTTACATACCGTTTCAGATTTAAAAAAAGTAAAAGATAAAGTAAGAGTTGGTACAGATACGACATGGATCAAGAGAGGTGGCGATGGTTATGCACCATTCCGTGCACATTATGGTTTTGGTTTCAATGATTTAAAACCTATGCAAATTGGACTAGTTTACGACGCGTTAAAAAATAATAAACTCGATGTTGCACTTGGTTATACAACAGATGGAAGAATTGCAGCGTATGATTTAGTTGTACTTAAGGATGATAAAAATTTTTTCCCGCCATATGATGCTAGCGCGGTCGCTCCAAATGAATTATTACAAAAGCATCCACAAATTAAAAAATCTATTAATAAATTAGATGATAAAATTAGTACTGAACAAATGCAAAAGTTAAACTATGAAGCAGATGGTGAAGGTAAAGAACCAGCAATTGTAGCCAAAAGATTTTTAGAAAAACACAATTATTTCGAAGATGAAAATTAAATTTCAAGTGCAATTCTATATTTAATGTTATGTGATATTAATCGATTAGTGTTACTATAGCTACATAGTAAGGAAGTGATTTAATGAAATTCATTATAAAAGTGATAATATCAACGATTATGCTTTTTATATTATTTGGACAGAAAAATAAAGCTAAATAATATTTACTACGTTAACATCTCTCGTTCATCTTGATAATTAATTCACAGTTTACGGAATTCGATTACCTATGTCTATAAAATATAAATTACTAACTAATGTAAATATCAAAAATCAATCATTTATGTATTCAAAAAGGACTAATCCATTTTTCCTACGGATTAGTCCTTCTTTAGTTCGTATAACAAACTCAATCATTTTCATTTGTTATAATTAATTATATTTAAAATCATAGATTATTCTTTTTTATGTTTATTATCATCTTTATATACAAAATATTTATAATATTTGCCTTCTGTTTTCATATCTTTATAAAAATTTGACATTAGGCTTGCGTTACTTTCAGCCCATTTAATATCTGTAGCATATTGATGTTCACCAGGGTTTTTAGGATTCCAGCGCATGCTATACAATGTGTTTTGATCTTTATTTGATAAAAAGTGTTCATGTATAAAATTAGCACCACCAGTAATTGCTTTTTCTGGTGTATCCCAACCGTGTTTTTTAGCATATTCAGCACCAGTTTTCACTGGATCTTCATCAAGTGCACCGACCCCAAAAAAGTTATAATATTTCTTGCCATCAATTTCAACACCACTCGATAATTCACTTTTAGCTGATCCTGTTTCAAGCAATGCATGTGATATTAAGTATACTTCATTTACATGTTTTTCTTTTGCTGCTTTTATGAAATCGTCTGAATGTTCTAATAGTACTGGATTATCGATTAACATTCTTTTTATTCTATTTTCATCAATTCCTTGATATTTATCTAATTCTAAAAATTGATATTTTTGAGTTTCACTTTCAATAAATTTATTACTATCCATTGCTGCTTTAATCTCAGTTGAAGACGCATCTCTCCATGAATCATTATTTTTATTTGAAATTTGTTGGCTAGTATAATTATCGATTTGTTTTTTTGATGCTTTATCTAAAGTAATATTGAGCTGTTCTACTTTTTCTTGTTGGTTAACCTTTTTAAAAAAGATTTGATCTGAAATCATTGAAAAAACAACGACAACAGCTATCACTAACACTACCAATAAGCCAATAATTGATAGTATTGAGCCTTTCTTATGCTTCGTCATGTCCACACCTCATAGGTAATAATAAGAATATTAAGTCCTCTCTTTATAAAAATATACTTTAAGAGACTATCTAAATTTAAATTCTAACACTAAATAGTTGAACGTACAATTTAATATGTTTGTTGTTACATATTCATAAAAAAAGTAATGAAATTTTAATTTCATTACTCTTGACTTTTATTATATTCCATCATAACAAAGCTTACTGCTTGGGATCTGTTTTTATAATAATAACGATTTAAATCAATTGTTCCTTCAATTTCACCATCGCGGTACATCATTTCTTTTGTTAGATTATTTATCATAACAAAGTCTGATTTATCTTTAATCATATCTAAATCATCATGTCTCGCAAAAAAATGTTCTAAATTTAAATGTGCGTAATCCATATAAACCTCCTGATTTGTTGTCCGAAGATAATACTAAAACTCTAAAGTGTTATATCTTTAAGTTGAATACGCGTTGATGTTATAAAACTTAAATTTTATCTATCTTATTAACTCTATTTAACACCTATTATCATTATTTAGCAAATGAAAATTACTAAATTTTAAAATAAAATGATTGCATCCGGAAATAAAAGTTATATATATAACAATGGAGTTACAGCATGTCTTTCGAACAAACATATTTTCAATTCAAATTTATTATTTTTGTGTTATTAAAAAAATACCATATTAAGTATAATCGAGAAGAATATACTCAATTACTCACTATCAAAATGTGGGAACTAACACAGAAGTATTCTCCCCATCATTCTGTCTCATTACAACAATTTTTATATTTTCGTTTGAATTGCTATTTGATTGATTTGTTTCGCAGTCAGAAACAATTAGAAATTACAATAAATTCTCCAGATTTAAAAGAACGAGAAAATATCCTGTTTGATCAAATGAGTCATCAAATTATATACCAACAGTTTTTGCAACTATTAACTACTAATGAAAAAAATTGGCTTAACTTAAAATTGCTAGGCTATAAACAATTTGAGATTGCATCAATGTTGAACTGCTCTGTTTCTACAATAAAAAATTATCGGAAAAAGGTGCAAATAAAATACATTAAATATTACGGAATAAATCAAAAATAGGAGTTGGCAAATGACAAAGTTTACAAAATTATTATACCTCAAATCCGTTGTTGGAAATGAAATCATAACAGTCGGGCAATATACCACGCATCAATTTCACTATCCTACTTCAATCATGCCTACACTTACTTACCTTCTAGAAACCTATGGTTTATCACTATCTTATCAAACAAAACAAGCTAAACAAGTTTTAAAAATCAGAAAAATGGTACCTATATTTATTAATCCAGATATTACTTTATTTCCGCTTAAAGCGAGACGCGCACCCTTGCAATATTATATCAATGCAAATGCGATTGTTGGGATTAAATCAAATAATGAACAAACAACAATTTATTTTGAAAATGCTACATTCATCTTTGTAGATGCACCCTACACTTTTGTATATAAAAAATGGCAAGAAAGCATCACACTTTCTCACCTTTTAATTTAACGCATCATAGCGCTCTATTATGCTTATATTCTAATAGCTTCTTCGTAAAATAACCTGTTGCGACCTTAATTAAGTATAGACTAATCACCAATAATAGTAGCGCACCTATGAGTGTCAATACAACGATAATACTAGATAAATCAACTTCTGGTTTAATAAAAAATTGGACTGACGACAAACTTGTCAATAAAGCAAATAAGAATAATCCTAATAAAATAATATATGTAATTAAAATACCAATTAATAACATGAAGAAATAAGCTGATGAAACTACCTTTTCTTCAAAGATATAATTTTTCAAAAATTGATTGGAAAACGCAATCGGTCGATTGAGTTCTTCCTCATGGTTTTTATCCAAGACTTTCGATAACACTTGATCTAGTTGTTGTTTTTCTTTTTTATTTAAAAACCATAAATGCTTTTTAACTTTCTGTTTAAAAATATTTGCTTTCATTAAAGTTTCTCCTTAAAAGTATCACACTTATACTATCAATATACAGGATAAGTTATTTATCTTATGGTTTCAATATTATTATAAAAAATTTTGCAATCAAATTATATTTTCTTTGCTTATCCATGCTATTCTATAGTTTTTTATTTCAATCAATTAACCACATAAATTCAATTTATTCAATCCTACTTTAATCAACGCCAATAATGTATTGAAATACAACTTTCCATCGCTTACCCAATAGTAAATGATTTCGCTTCTATAATCGCTCATTATTTACTCGTTTCATTCATTATTAATTCATAATATTATAACTTTAGTTAATTGCTTAATAATAAAATAACTTTTATTTCAGTAACTATACTTTAACTTTGAGTGTGTATAAGCAAGGTAGATGATAATAAAAACACTTTCATAAGAATTCATTTTATGATGAATTCAATGAAAGTGTTTTTTCCATCATTTGGGAGTAGCTACAGAAATGAACTAACTGCGTTTACGACTATAAAATAGACAGACCAGAACTTTGGATATCTTTTGCAAAGCCTTTAACTGTATCAACAGATAATTCGTTTATATCGCGTCCTAAATTATTATTCACTTTTTTAACTACATCTGCCGGACATGTAATAATATCCGCGCCAACTTCATCAGCTTGGATGACATTGATGACTTCGCGACAGCTTGCCCATAATAATTTCACACCTTTTTTACTGTGTGTAACGTCAGCTGCTTCTTTCATCAATGGAATTGGATCTACTCCTGTATCTGCAATGCGTCCAGCAAATACAGACACATATGTTGGAACACCTTCTGTTACAGCATTAGTAATTTCTTTAACTTGATCTAAAGTATAAACAGCAGTAATGTTTAAACGAACATTGTTTGCTGATAATTTTTTAATTAGAGAAATAGTTGATTCACCTTTTGTGTTTACAATTGGAATCTTAACAAAAACATTATCGCCATATTGTTTTAAAATTTCCGCTTCTTTTTCCATAGTTTCTAAATCATCTGCAAATACTTCAAATGAAATAGAAGCGTCAGGAATTTCGCGCACAGCTTCTTCGGCAAATGCTTTATAATCTGTTACACCTGCTTTTGCCATTAAACTTGGGTTTGTGGTAAAACCATCTACTTGTTTATTTTTATAAGCTGCTTTCATTTCTTCAATATCTGCACCATCTGCAAACACTTCAACATTTAAATTTGCCATTACTAATTCCTCCTGACTAAAATAAATAATTCTATAAAGAATTATTTTTATAACGGTTTAAACCATACACATTATTTATACCACCTTTATTTCATAAATTCTATTTTTCTGCTTATAAATGATTAATTTCTGAAAATAATAGTATCAGTAACAGATCTAATATCACTAAAAACAAGCTTTGTAATCTATATTGTTATTAACTAAAAACTTTTCTTATTGTAAATTTAGTTAACTTTAAGTTAATTTATGGTATTATAACTTAATAAATTGCATTAGGAGGTTATTATGGCACGTTCAAAACTTTATTTTTATTTATCATGCATTTTAATTATAATTAGCTTTTATTTTAATACTAGAAACCCTCTATTAAATATGCACTTTAATTCAATGATTAAACTCATTTTTGTTTGTAGTATTATCAATGCTATTATTTTAATACTTGCTATTATCTTTTCTGATAAATCTATTAAAAATTTACATGAAGATTCAGACTGGATTCGTCCAGTTAGCAAAATCTTACCTTATATAATATTAATTGTGATAGCAATTCATATTATTGCTTCTCTCTCAACATTTGGTATTATTTTCTAAATCCTACTACAAAAGTTATACTACTTTTGTAGTTTATTTTTTTGAAAGGAAGATATCATAGTGCAATATTTATATATTTTTGTTGGCGGTGCCATTGGCGCATTCATTCGCTATTTATTATCTGTTTTTAATAGTACTGAAGGATTTCCAACTGGCACATTTTTTGCGAATATCATAGGTGCATTTTTAATGGGCTTATTAGGGTCTTTAGCGATACAGTATTTTAGAAACAATCCACTACTCAAAAAAGGTATAACTACTGGATTACTTGGTGCACTGACTACTTTTTCAACGTTTCAATTCGAACTTGTTGGATTATTACAACAACAAGCATATGTAATGTTAGTAACCTATGCTTTACTCAGCTATATCATAGGTATATTGGTTTGTTATATTGGAGTTAGAATGGGGGCGCGTTTATCATGACTCAGTTTTTTTTAGTTATGTTAGGTGGCGGAATAGGCGCAGTTATTCGTGCATTTGTTACTAATTTCTTTAACAATAGAATTAATAGTACTTACCCGATTGCAACACTTGTCGTAAATATTTTAGGTAGTTTTTTGATTGGTCTATGCATGGGACTGACTTTAAACGTTACTTGGATTAACACATTTTTAATTGTTGGAATTCTTGGTGGACTAACTACTTTTTCAACTTTATCATCTGAATTAGTTCAAATGTTAACACCAAACAAACAGATATTTCATTTTATTATTTATTCAATTTTACAATATGTAGTAGCGTTCATTTCATGTTTATTAGGATATTTTATGATTTAACTTACATAAAAAGAAAAGACCGTAAATATAGTTATAATCTACTATATTTACAGTCTTATTCAAAATATAATTACTCTATTAGTGTCCACTATACTCTGATGGATTAGGACCAATTCTTTTATCTTCGTTTAAACTGTCTAACCGTTCAATGTGTTCTTTAGTTAATTCAAAATCAAATACATTAAAATTTTCTTCAATTCTAGATGGTGTGACAGATTTAGGTATCACTACAACTCCATGTTCAATATTCCATCTGATTATAACTTGTGCTGGTGTTTTATTTATTTCTGATGCTACTGACTTAACTGTAGCATCTTCCAAAATTTGTGCATTCATTAATGGTGACCAGGATTCTACGTGTATATTTTGAACTTCAAGATATCTTCTCAATTCTGACTGTGTGAGATAAGGATGAAATTCAACTTGGTTAATTACAGGTTTAATTGAAACTTGAGCAAGTAATGCTTCTAAATGTTCTGCATTAAAGTTACTAACCCCAATATTCTTAACTTTATCATTTTTATACAAATCTTCCATACCTTGCCAAGTATCTATCATCAATGCTTCATCTAAGCCTGGCCAATGCATTAAATATAAATCTAAATAGTCTAATCCTAGCTTACTTAAACTAGTTTCATAAGCTTCCGCTACATTGCTGCGACCATAATCATCAAGCCATAATTTGGATGTAACAAAAAGATCACTTCTATCTAATCCTGTGGATGCTAATCCTTCTGCAATGCCTTGTCCAACCATTTCCTCATTATCATATATCATTGCAGTATCAATATGTCTATACCCATTTTCAATTGCATGTTTTACTGCATCCTTACATTGATCGTTATTTTTAACTCGGAAAGTACCTAAGCCTATGATTGGCATTTCATTACCATTATAAAATGTTACAAATTCCAAATTTAAACTCCCCTTTACTATTAAACTATCTATAATAATAATAATCAAATTTATCAAACAATTAAATTAAAATGCCTAAATTTTAAATAATTTGTCTAAATAAATTACTTATATACTTAGATATAGACTTTTAACAAATAGCTATAGTCATAACCTTATAAAAAAATTCGATTCTTTTCCTAAACCAAAAACACATTTGTTAAGTTATTTTAATCCTATTGTTTAATGACCTATACATATATTGGTATTATATAGAATTAGAATAACATTAATAAATAGCAATTTAGATACATATATTTTGATAGGCAAATCAAACCAGATAATTTATATTAAAGTTTGCTCGTAGAAAAGTAAGTTCACACTTATAAAATACAAGTAAAAAAGCCCATAAATAAATTTTTGAAAAAATTCATTTATGAGCTATTATAACAAGATTTATATTCTTGATACTTAATTAGTTAAATGTTTCAATTTCATCCATCACACGTTGTAAATCTTCAACATTGTACTGGATACGACCATGAAAAACAAACTTATTAAAGTATTCATCAAGTTGTTCTGGTCCAACTAGCACTTTAGAATTAGTACTTTGTGCATAATTTGAAATTGTCACAGCACCTTCATCTTTAGGATTAAAATAAAGAATTGATGTCGGTGTGAATTTCAAGTTTAATTCTGTTTGTAATTCACCAGCTAGTTTTTCAATTTCATTTAAATAATTCGTATAATTTACAAATGATAAAGAATCTTTGTCATCATTTTGGTCCATAACTAAGGTTTGTGCCGTTTGTTTGTCAAGGTTTAACGTTTCAAACACTTGCTCCATCATCGGTTGTTCTTTGAATTGGTTAGCATTAATGCCATTAAATACATGACCTTTTAACAACTGTGAATCTATGAGATAGAGTCCAGTACGTGTGAGTACTAAATGACTTATACGTCGTATATCACTAAAGTTATTTTTCGGCAAGAAAATATTTGCCATGATATGCATATCTTCTGGACGAATACGTTTTTCATTAACTAAGCGTTCACGAATACCAATTAATCTCATATCCGTTACATACTCACTTTTATTTTTAGAGAAAAGTTTTAATGCATCTATTTCTTGCTCTTTAGCATTTACTGTAGCTTCATAGTCCTCTTTTTGTTTAGTAACTTGCTTTTTATTTTCAATTCTTTCTTTTTCTAACTCTTCATCATGTTCATCGCTAAGTTTTTGTTCTCTTGTTTTGTATTGCTCCTCAATGGTCTGCTGTGCTTTTTTCTTACTTTTCAAAGCAACTAAAAATAAGATCAAACAAATAACTGCTACGACAATTGCCACGATTAGTCCAATTTCCATCGGGCCAAATGAATTCATAACAACAACGCTCCTTTATGTGTTCAGTAACTTAATTATAATAGATATGAGTTCATCATTCGATAGTAAAGTTTAAAAAATTAATTACGTCACGCTTATATTTCTACGCTATCTTTTAATAAATTTACTTTATCTAATTTTTCCCAAGGTAACAGTATATCTGTTCTTCCAAAGTGACCATACGCTGCCGTTTGTTTATATATTGGATGTTTTAAATCTAACATTTTAATAATGCCTGCTGGTCTTAAATCAAAGTGAGTTCTAACTGCTTCTACTAGTTCTGTTTCACTTACTTTTCCTGTTCCAAAAGTATCTATTGCAATCGATACTGGTTCAGCCACTCCAATGGCATATGCGAGTTGAACTTCACATTTATCCGCTAAATCAGCTGCTACAATATTTTTGGCTACATAACGCGCAGCATAAGTAGCTGAACGATCTACTTTTGTAGGATCTTTACCGCTAAAGCAACCTCCTCCATGACGTGCATAACCACCGTATGTATCTACGATAATTTTACGACCCGTTAAACCAACATCACCCTGAGGCCCGCCAATTACAAATCGTCCAGTTGGATTAATATAAAATCTTGTATTATCGTCAATTAATCCTTCCGGTACTGTTGGGTATATGACATGTTCTTTGATGTCAGCTTGAATTTGTTCTAAAGTAATGTCTTCCGCATGTTGAGCTGAAACGACAATTGTATCTATACGATGTGGTTTATCTTGTTCATCATATTCCACCGTTACTTGAACTTTTCCATCTGGGCGCAAGTATTTTAAAATACTATCTTTTCGCACATCTGATAATCGTTTAGCTAATTGATGAGATAAAAATATTGGTAACGGCATATAAGTATCCGTTTCGTTTGTCGCATAACCAAACATCAAACCTTGGTCACCTGCACCAGTTGCTTCAATTTCTTCTTCTGATAAATTATCACGATATTCTAATGCATTATCGACGCCTTGTGCAATATCAGGCGATTGCTCGTCAATAGCTGTTAATATTGCCATCGTTTGACTATCGTAACCATATTTAGCACGTGTATACCCGATGTTTTTAATTGTTTCTCTTACAACTTTAGGGATATCTACATATGTAGCTGTAGAAATTTCTCCTGAAATTAATGCCATACCCGTAGTCACGGTAGTTTCACAAGCAACCCGCGCATGAGGATCATCTTTCAATATTTCGTCTAAAATTGCATCAGACACTTGGTCAGCGATTTTATCTGGGTGACCTTCTGTAACCGATTCTGAAGTAAATAATCTTCTATTATAAGTCATAAATTAACTTGCTCCTTTGTCTTTGATTACGAAAATTCTCTTTTATTGAGCTCATTAAAAAAAGCCTTCTTCACTATATGAATAGAGAGAAGGCCCTTATACGTCCATTCGCTCTTATCGTTCAGACGCTATTTGTCCGCAAACGGTTTGGCACCTTTCTTCGTTGTAAGAAGAGGTTGCTGGGCTTCATTGGGTCCATGTCCCTCCGCCACTCAGGATAAGAGAATCCGTTAATCACTATAGTACCGAAACTAAGTACTAATGTCAATTTGATATTTATTTAAATTCCTTTAAAAATGGTGTGGACTAATCAATCATATGTGTTATACTCTGTAATTGTAAAGGCTTACATTAATTTAATAGCGTTGGAGGGATATAGTATGGCGGTAGATACATACACTTACACAAAAAAAGTTCAAAACATTTTGGACAAGAAGTCTTCATTATTTCAACAATCTACAACACAGTTGTATAAGAAAATTCTTAATAATAATGAAGGAGAACTAACCGAACTAGGTGCAATTAACGCTAAAACGGGTAAATATACTGGTCGTTCACCGAAAGATAAGTTTATTGTTAATGAACCATCATACAGAGATGATATTGATTGGGGAAATATCAATCAACCTATTGAAGAAGATACATTTTTAAAATTATATGATAAAGTATTAAATTATTTAAATGAAAAAGATGAATTATATGTATTTAAAGGCTATGCAGGTAGCGATAAAGATTCACAACTCAAACTAACGGTTGTCAACGAATTGGCTTGGCATAATCTCTTCGCACAAAATATGTTTATTCGTCCTGAAACAAAAGAAGAAGCAGAAGAAATCAAATCTGACTTTACGATTGTATCAGCACCCTATTTTAAAGCTGATCAAAATATAGATGGCACAAATTCAGAAACATTTATTATTACTTCATTTAAACATAAGGTCATTTTAATCGGCGGTACTGAATACGCTGGTGAGATGAAAAAAGGTATTTTCTCCGTAATGAACTACTTACTGCCTAAAGATAATATAATGAGTATGCACTGCTCCGCAAACGTTGGTGAAAAAGGTGATGTAGCTCTATTCTTTGGACTTTCTGGTACAGGAAAAACAACACTTTCAGCAGATTCAACTCGAAAATTAATCGGTGATGATGAACACGGTTGGAATGAAAATGGTATCTTTAATATCGAAGGTGGATGTTACGCAAAAGCAATCAACCTTTCTTACAAAAAGGAACCTCAAATATATGAAGCAATTAAATACGGTACAATTTTAGAAAATGTTGTTGTAGATGAAGAAGGCGATGTCGACTTTGATGACAACTATTACACTGAAAATACAAGAGCCGCTTATCCAATCAACCATATAGAAAATATCGTTACACCTTCCAAAGCAGCACATCCAAATACGATTATTTTCCTTACTGCTGATGCTTTTGGCGTTTTACCTCCTATCTCAAAACTTAGCAAAGATCAAGCGATGTATCACTTTTTAAGTGGATTCACAGCTAAACTTGCAGGAACAGAAAGAGGTATCACTGAACCAGAACCATCTTTCTCAACATGTTTCGGCTCTCCTTTCTTACCTTTACATGCTAAAGTTTATGCAGATTTACTAGGCGACTTAATTGATAAACATGATGTGGATGTTTATTTAGTGAATACCGGTTGGACTGGTGGTAAATATGGTACAGGACGCCGTATTAGTTTAAGTTATACGAGACAAATGGTTAATCAAGCAATCACTGGACAACTAAGAGATACAGAATATATTCAAGATGATATGTTTGGACTAAATATACCAGTGGAAGTTGAAGACGTACCTCAAACACTACTAAATCCAATAAATGCTTGGAGTAAGCCAGAGGCATATAGAGAACAAGCTCAAGATTTAATCGACAGATTTAAACATAATTTCGAAAAATTTGGTGATGAAGTTTCAGATTTAGCACAAAATGGTGGCTTTAAATAAATACTTAATAAAGCACATGGACTACATTATAATTGTGGCCCATGTGCTTTATTAGTAATTTTTTTATTTTTTTCTACTTTATCCATCCATTGTTTAACTGTATATAACGCTGTTTTCATTGCAAATGGCCTTGGTACATGATCTTCATCCATTTGATAAAATGTTTGATAAGTCGAGCCAATATGTTTCAATTGTGTTTCCAAATAATAGGCTTGGTGGATCCCAACTTGTTTATCTTTACCACCATGTACAATAAGTATAGGTGGACTGTCGGCGTGTATATTAGCAATCGCATCCCTTTGCTTATATGCTGTTGCTTGTTTCTTTGGATGTCCGATCATCCTTCTCAACATACCTCTTAAATCTATTCTTTCTTCATACATGAGGTGAATATCAGACACACCACCCCAAATAATAAAACTTGTAACTGGTAAATCTTGAAATGTAAGCAGACCTTGTAATCCACCTCTGGAAAATCCTATCATATGAATATATGCATCAGGGTACATTGCATTTAATATTCGAACAGCCACGGTTACATCATTTAAATCCCTACCATAAAATTCATCTTTACCTTCACTACCATTGTTACCTCTATAATAAGGTCCAAATACAAGTGTTTGAGCATCTGAAAATTGCATTAAACGTCCTGCTCTTACTTTACCAACTTGTCCTTTACCACCTCTCAAATATATAACTATTCTTTTTACACTTTTATGTGGTTGCATTAATAAACCTCTAACATTAATCTCATCCACTTCATAAGTGACTTCATCAAAAATATGGTCAGGTACTTCTATCGGCATTCTTTTTCTGTGAATAAAATCCAAGCTCGATCACTCTCTCTAAACATTTTAAAATTGCAGCATCTTTCAATAAATAACTTTTATATGCTTCTGAAATATCTGAGATACTATTGAAAATTAATGGCCCATCAGTTTCTAAATAATCATTTTTCGTTTGTAATCGATCTACTTTAACCATGAAAACATCTTTTGTAAAAGGTGTGCCATTTTGACGATTAACACAATATTGAGCAATATAATGTCTATCTTTAAAATTAATAAGCGCTCCTGTTTCTTCAAACAATTCCCTATCACACGCTTGTACACTTGATTCCCCTGCTTCTCTTTTTCCACCAGGAAATTCTATACCTCTTATTTTATGTTTGGTAAAAAGCAATTGTCCTTGATATATTGGAATAACTAAGACATGGTCTGCATCTGGTATATCATTTTCATCTTTAAACGATAAAAAAACATCATCATTTTCTTTATCTTTAAACTTCACAAACATCAATCTCCCTTTATATATGTTAAACTATCAATGCGATGTAAATTGTTGGAGGCAAAATTTTATGAAAAAAATCTTTCTAGGACTTATCTATATATATCAACATTTCATTTCTCCTATGACACCAGCTACATGTCGCTTTTACCCAACTTGTTCTGAATATACTAGAGAAGCAATAGAAGTTTTTGGCCCCTTTAAAGGTACTTGGTTAGGTGTTAAACGTATTTCAAAATGTCATCCACTCCACAAAGGTGGATTTGATCCAGTACCTTTAAAAAAAGATAAAAAGCATAAACATTAATCAATCTGCATTAAATTATCTTTGTTTACTAAAGGAGGTTCAAAATAAATTGAACCTCTTTTTAATATGCCTGAATGTGCTACAATATCATTTTCAAAATAATAACCTTGTGGTGTAATATCACTTGGATAAGTTGTATATCTTGCTAATAAAGCAGTAAAATAACGACTTAAACCATATTCATACATACCCCCAATGACAAATTTCACATCTTTTTGTTCTAATATTTCAATGATTTCCATGACTTTATCAATACCACCGAGTCTAAATGGTTTTAATATGACAACATCGATTTTATAATTTTCAATATAATATAAAATTGTTTTCAAAGATACTGCTTTCTCATCAATAGCTATAGGTGGTAATTCCGTATCTTTAAAATGATTTACTTTTTCTATATCTTTAAAAGGCTCTTCTAAATAAAGAATTTCACTGCTTGAAAGTAACATGATTTTCTCAACTTCGTTATCTCTAACAGATTCATTGGCATCAATGACAATTTGAGGCTTAAATAGCAATCTCTGCAATCGCTTAACATCTTCTAAAATCGTTTCCGACCATTTTATTTTTATGCGTTGTGGTTGTGTGACTTTTAAGTCCTTAATTTGTTTATCCGTTAGGCCGCTAACCGTGGCACCATAAGGCACATTAAACGTCTCTAATTGGAAAAAAATTTGATAACAGGCCATCACAATCATACTTCGTGTAGCTGGATATTTTTCCAAACATTGAAGTGCGTTTTGAACTTCCGAAAAGGATTCAAACTCAATATTTTTAAAAGATTCAAACCACTTTATTGTTTGGTCATAAACTACTTCTATCGTTTCATCATCATACCAGTCTGTTTCAAAAGCGTTACACTCTCCAAAATAATGTTTCTGCTTATCCGTAATAAATTCAATAATAAGTGCTTTACGCTTGTCCAATTTTACCTTAGGAGTAATAATTGAATGTTTAAAATCATTATTACAAATATAAAGTTTCATTTCGCTCAATTTCATAAATTTTCACGCCTAATTTTTTAAATGTTTTCGTTGTAGTTTACCAGTTGATGTATAAGGTAATTCTGTTACTTGTTTAAAATATTTTGGGATTTTATATTTCGCTATATGTGATTTAAAATGTTCGATTAATGTTTCATTGGATAATTTTGTTTTTGAAACATAATATAAATAAGGTACTTCCCCCCACGTGCTGTCATGCTCTCCGATACACATTGCATCAGTAATTGATTCGTGTAGTTTTGCTACAGATTCTAATTGATATGGATATATATTTTCGCCACCGCTAATGATCAAATCTTTACGTCTGTCATAAATCATTACATATCCATCGTCATCTATTTCAGCAATATCTCCCGTTTTAAAATAACCATTTTCAAACGTATCTATTAAATCTTCAGGATATAGGTATCCATTCATAACATTGTCACCTTTGATAAGTAGTTCTCCATGTCCTAGGTTATTCGGTTCTTTTATTTTCACAAAAACATTTTCACTTGGTTTTCCGACGGTATCATAGCGCTCAGCTAACATACTTGGCGATGCTGTTAAAAATTGGGAACATGTTTCAGTCATTCCGAATGAATTGTAAATCGGCAATCCTAATTTCAAAGCTTTTTCAATCAATGTACTAGAAAGCTTAGCCCCGCCTAATAATATCTTTTGAATATTATACGGTTGAGTCAACCCTTCATCCATTAACCATTTTAAAGTTTGAGGAACCAATGATACATGCGTTGGTAATTCTTTTTCTATTATTTCAAGCATCCTATGTGAATTAAACTTCGCTGCAATACGTACTGTAAAACCTTGAATCAGCGCTCTTATTATGACACTTAATCCAGAAATATGATAAATAGGCAATACAGATAACCATTTTGTGTCTTGATTAAACCCTAGACTTTGTTTACAACCCAGTGCACTTGCATAATGGTTGCCAAATGTTTGAGGAACAGCTTTTTGTGGTCCTGTTGTTCCAGAAGTAAACATAATAGAAGCAATTTGATCCATATTGAATATAGCTTCATAAGTATTATTAGAAACTTCACGTTTCAATACATCAAAATCAATTATGACTATATCTTGTAACGTTAAATTGGTAGTAGTAATTACTGTATCAGTTTCAATAGAATGTAACTGGTTTTGTATTTCTTCTTTGGTTAAACGCGTGTTTAACATCACGATTTCAACACCTGCTAGCCACAACGCATTAATCAAAGTAATAGATTCAATATGATTTTCTATATATATTCCTATACGCTTTTTCTTCAACTGTTTTATTTGATAAGCTAAACGGCTTGCTTCGTAATACATTGAAGCAAACGTGATTTTATTAAGACCATCATCAATAAATACTTTATTTCCATTTTGTTTTGCTTGCGTTTTCAACCAAAATTCCAATCTGTCATTCCTCCATCTCAAAGACTATTATAACGTTTTTACTTTGATTTAACAGTGTTGGTGCATTTTATTAGTTACTATTACCATAAATTCATATTTATACTATTTGTTTACATTTCTTTTGTAAAATAGTCAAAATTTAAGTTGTATGCGATGAATTTTGGTGATATGATAATAAAAATGACTTCGTTTCAACTAATTATAAACACATAAAAAAACATGATCTGTAGAAGGACTCTTCATTATCATAATAGATTATTAAGGCATCAGAGGTTCGAATCCCTCACTCTCCGTTTACTTACACCATATTAGATAAGAAGAAAGATAAACGTTTATATATATGATGAAGGAGATCACAATAAAATGAAATTTATTAAATACGAAATTGAGCAAGGCTTGTACTACGACCTCATAACGATATATGCAAAAACTAACAAAAATACTCCGTTCCATTTCACTTTTTCAGAAAGCCATACTCTAAAAGAAATAAGAGATAAATTAGAAGATATTGCAATTAAAATTGACAAACAATAATATTTGTTTAACGCAATCATCAAATAACGAAAGATCGTTACACTTATAATAAATAGAACGATGTCCTAAGATGGCTCATAATCCCTTAATCACAATACCAAATATTAGAAATTAAGACGCAGTTTGTTCCCTAAGTTATTGTATTACAATAACTTAGAAAACATCAAAATTCATCTATAGTATCCAACAAAGTTATCGATAAATATAAAACCCGTTATATCAACGTTTTAAATAACGATGTATAACGGGTTTTATAGAATTAACGGAGAGTGAGGGATTCGAACCCTCGAGACGCTTGTGGCGCCTACACACTTTCCAGGCGTGCTCCTTCGGCCAACTCGGACAACTCTCCAATATAGAATTAAAAAAACAGAAGCGATATTTCACTTCTGTTTGTATGACCCCGACGGGACTCGAACCCGTGTTACCGCCGTGAAAGGGCGGTGTCTTAACCGCTTGACCACGGGGCCATGGCTCCACAGGTAGGACTCGAACCTACGACCGATCGGTTAACAGCCGATAGCTCTACCACTGAGCTACTGTGGATTAATTTGAATGGAGCGGGTGATGGGAATCGAACCCACAACATCAGCTTGGAAGGCTGAGGTTTTGCCATTAAACTACACCCGCTTGATAACGATTATGGGGCGGTTGATGGGAATCGAACCCACGAATGTCGGAACCACAATCCGATGCGTTAACCACTTCGCCACAACCGCCAAAAATAAAATGGTTCAGGACAGAGTCGAACTGCCGACACATGGAGCTTCAATCCATTGCTCTACCAACTGAGCTACTGAACCTTAATGGTAAATCAATAATGGCGGTCTCGACGGGAATCGAACCCGCGATCTCCTGCGTGACAGGCAGGCGTGTTAACCGCTACACTACGAGACCAAACTATGTAATTGCGGGAGGCGGATTCGAACCACCGACCTTCGGGTTATGAGCCCGACGAGCTACCGAACTGCTCCATCCCGCGTTAATATTATTAATGACGCCTACCTATTAAATATACCATAATGTCATTACAAAATCAACATTATTTTAAAATTAATTTACAAATAATTAATTTATAATTAAAAATTAAATGTCATAATGAGTGGTTAAGCTCCCCTCATTTCTGAATACTTATTTAGTATATTAACTTTTGTAGCTTTCGTCAATGCTTTCATTAAAGTATTTTGTGTAAAAAAGGAATATAACTATAATATTATAATTTTAGTTAAGAAATGACACATATTTGTTTATTTTTATAGCTTGCTTATATTTATTTACTTAAAATATAAGCAAGCTATAAAGACTATTCATTTTATAATTGAAATATAAAACTTATTTCCCCGTATTGTGCTGTATAATTATAGACCGTCGTAGGTTTATTCAATCTATTTACTCATGATACCCATCATTTTACTTTGTAAATTTGTAAATGTCGTGAAACCATCATCTTCCATGAAGTGTCCTCCAAAATCAGTAATTTTACATTTGCCATTCAATTCATCCATTAAACGCTTTGTTTCTTTGTAAGAAACATGTTTATCGTCTTTTGCACACAAACCATAAAATTTATTCACTTTTTCTTTAACTTTATCATAGTTAATGATTTTATCATCTAATTTCAACGACTCATCAATCTCTTGTGCATCCTCTTTGAAACCTGAGATACTGAATAAACCTTCAATATTGTTTATGTTTTTATTTTGAATAAATTCAAGTGAAGCAATTGTACCAAAACCATGAGTTACAAAATAGGTATCCTGTTTACGTATATGGATCTGTTCATTCATAACATTGAGCCATTTACGTATATCACTATTTTGTTCTTTCGGAATGTTAAAAAGTGTAACTACGTAACCTTCTAATGTAAGATTATTTGCTAACCATTCATACCAATGATTCTTTGAATCACCTAATTTTGAATGTACTATTACTATATCTGTCATAAATCAATCCCCCATTTACAAATATTACTTTTAAAGTATCTCATATATTTCACCAGTATTGTAAGATTCAACTTAGTAAAAAAAAGCCAATTCTACAATAATTAAAAATTAACAAAGTAGAAAATGACTTTTTTATTATTTATTTAGATTTCATCTAAAATCTCTTCAACCGCTTCTTTTCCTTGCTTTATGCAATCAGGTAACCCAACAGCCTCAAATGACGCACCAGTAATACGTAGTCTAGGATAATTATGTCTTATATGCGATTGTATCAATTTAATTTGTTCAATATGTCCTACTTGATATTGAGGCATACTTTTAGGTAAACGATTTACAATACTAAAATCAGGCGAACCTTTAAAGGTCATCATTTTACTCAAATCATTTTTCACGATTTTCACGAGTTCTTCATCTGTATGATCGTCAACTACCGTATCACCAGGTTTACCAACATAAGCTCTAATTAACACTTTACCTTCAGGTGTTGTAAATGGCCATTTCTTACTTGTCCAAGTACAAGCCGTGATATTCGTATCGCTTGTACGAGCAATAACGAATCCTGTGCCATCATAATTGTTGATGATATTTGCCTCGTCAAATGCAAGTACGACTGTTGCTACTGTTGTAGAATCCATGTTTTTAAAATAATCAAAAGCAGGATCATTACCAAACCATTGTAAGAAATTTTGATGTGGCGTTGTAACTAAGACACTATCATAGATGCGCTTTTCATTGACTGTTTTAATTTCATATTTTTTCTGTGACGCTGTAATATCTTTAACAGCCGTTTCATATTTAATATTAACACCTTTTGCTACCAAATCGTCTCTTAAACATTCTATAAACGAACTCAATCCATGTCTAAACTGTTTAAATTGTCCCTTAGGTGCACCTGGATAAAGTTCACGTTGTTTTATTCTTTGCGCCTTCTCATATCGCATTCCTTTAATAAGGCTACCAAATTGTTCTTCTCTTTCTTTAAACTCAGGGAAAGTACTCATTAAACTAAGCTCGTCAATATTTGTGCCATAAATACCACCCATTAATGGTTCTATTAGATTTTCTAGCACTTCGTCACCTAACCGCGTTCTAAAAAATTCACCAACCGACATATCGTTATCCATATCTATAGTTTTTTTAAACAAATCCATTCCAGCTCTTAACTTACCCAATGGAGAAATTAATTTGGTTTTGAGAAATGGTTTGATGTCGGTCGGTATTCCTAAAATAGAACCGCCTGGAATCGGATAGAGTTTATTTTTAGCATATATATACGATTGCCCAGTTTTATTAGTAATGAGTTGATCTTCAAGCCCTATATCTTTGGCTATATCTGTCATAATTTGTTTTCGTCCTAAATAAGATTCTGGACCTAATTCAATGGTATAGCCTTCATTACGATATGTTTGTATTTTCCCGCCTGCTCTATTAGAAGATTCATAAATTGTGACATCGATGTCAGGTCTTTTTGATTTTATAAAATATGCACTGGATAAGCCTGTGATGCCTGCCCCAATAATTGCGATACTCTTAGTCAATGTGATTCACGCTTCCTTTAATAAACATTTTTAATTTCATCTACGATTGCACCAATAAATAGTGAATCTGTATTAGGCATTGCTGGACGGAAGTAATTAACGCCTAACTCATCACAAATTATTTTGCATTCATAATCATTATCATATAATACTTCCAAATGTTCACATACAAAGCCTACAGGCGTATAAATAAAGTTTTTATAATTATATTTTTCGAATAAATTTCTAGTTAAATCTTGAACGTCAGGGCCTAACCAAGGTGTCCCAGTATTACCTTCTGATTGCCACCCTTCAGCAACGTGAGTAATGTTTGATTTAGCTTTTAATAATTCAGCAGTATCATGCAATTCATTCGGATATGGGTCATTATTTTTTTCTATAAGTCCTTTAGGTAAACTGTGTGCTGATACTACTAAGACTGTTTCATCATGTTCTTCTTTTGGTATTTGCTCTAAAGTTTCATTTACCTTTTCAGTCCAGTATTGGATGAATTTTGGTTGTTGGTAATAATGTTCAACATGGTTTAACGTAATACCATATTTATCCGCTTCTTCTTGTGCACGCTTATTATAGGAACCCACTGAAAAGCTTGAATAATGTGGTGCTAGTACCACAGTAACAGCTTCATCTATGCCTTCTTTATTCATTGCCTTTACAGCATCTTCAATAAACGGATGGATGTGTTTCAAACCAATGTACAACTTGAACTCAACATCAGTATATTGATTATTCAACTCTGAACATAATGCCTCAGCTTGTCGATTCGTAGTTCCCGCAAGTGGTGATAAACCGCCAATAAATTTATATCTATCTTTTAAGTCTTGCAATTCTGCTTCTGTAGGTTTTTTCCCATGTCTAATATCTGTGTAATAAGCTTCTATGTCACTTTCTTTATAAGGTGTACCATAAGCCATTACTAGTAAGCCTACTGTTTTTGCCATTTTAAAATCATCCTTTTATTTAAATTTTTAAGATGTAGATGACATAATTAAATGTAAATCTTGTTCACCTTTTGTATGTCTAACTATCTTTGAGTATATTCGTGAACAAACGTAGTAATTCTTTTTAAAGTTTCGGGTTTAACTTGTGGAAAAACACCATGTCCTAAATTAAATATATGTTTACCATGTGCTAAGCCCTCATCTAAAATAGGTTTTAATCGCGCTTCTATAACTTCCCAAGGTGCTAATAGTAAAGATGGATCTAAATTCCCTTGTAATGTTTTAGTAATATTTAAATCATTAGCTTCTTTAATAGACAGTCTCCAATCTAGACCTAATACATCTATTGGTAAATCATTCCATTCATGTACTAAATGACTTGCACCCACACCAAATAAAATCACGGGTACATCGTATTTCGCCTTAATTCCATTAATTAACTTTTTCATTGCTGGTTTTATATAATATCTGTAATCTTGAACGTTTAATGCACCAACCCAAGAATCAAATACTTGTATGATTTCTGCACCAGCTTCTATTTGAGCTGTCGTATAAGTAATAGACATATCGACTAAATGATCCATAAGCGCAAACCAAGTTGCTTCGTCACTATACATCATTGCCTTTGTAAAATTATAATTCTTAGAAGGCCCACCTTCAATCATATAGCTTGCTAAGGTAAAAGGAGCGCCAGTAAAACCAATCAATGGCACCTTCAATTTTTCTTCAGTTAATAATTTAATCGTGTCTAATACATATGGAACATCTCGTTTCGGATCAATATTCCCTAATTTTTCAACATCTTGTATATTTTTAATCGTATTATGAATTACTGGTCCTATCCCGGACTTAATTTCTACGTCCACCCCTATCGGTTGCAATGGGGTCATGATATCTTTATATAAAACCGCAGCGTCCGTATTATAATTATCTACTGGTAAATGTGTTACGTATGCACATAATTCTGGCTGGTGTGTTATTTCAAATAAAGAGTATTGCTCTTTCAATTTTCTATATTCAGGCTGTGATCTACCAGCTTGACGCATAAACCACACAGGTGTGTGTTTAACTTCTTTGCCCTTAATCATATCTAGGATTGTATTATTTTTATTATGCACCTTGTAATCCTCCTACATTATAATCATTCTTATTAATATTACCATATCCACTAATTTCCCGTATTCAATCAATAGAAATGTCATAAAAAAGACAAAGTGTGTCACTTTGTTATTCTTAATTATTTGACTATTGTTTTCTAACAGAAATCAATTATAATACTGTTAAAGTCTATTTTACATTTATTTGAAATATTAGAAGTATATATAGTAAATTATAATAGTTATGCAATGTTTCTTAAACAATTCAAGGGGGAAAACTTATGAAAATTTACGCATCTTACGGTACATTTGGTTATTTAAATCAAATTAGACTAAATAATCCGACACATCATCTACTACAATTTTCAGCTTCCGATTCTTCAGTTATTATAGAAGAAACAGAAGGTGAAACGGTTTTAAAACACCCGCTGGCTTATGACATCATTAAGTCTGAAGGGAATTTAGATGAAAATTACTTCTATTCTGTTATTTTTATACCAACATCAGAGGATCATGCATATCAATTAGAAAAGAAATTAGAAAATGTCACAACTGATTTCAAACAATTTGCAGGTTATAGAAGTTATCGCTTTTTAAAACCAAATCAAGGGTTAACATATAAAATTTATTTTGGCTTTAATAGTCGTACAGATTACGAAGATTTCAAAGCGTCTGCCGTTTTCCAAGAAAACTTTGATAAACTAGCACTAAGTCAATTCTTTGGTTCTAGTGGTCAACATTCAAGTTACTTCGAAAGATATTTATTCCCAATTGACGATTACTAATTAAAAATCGCTACTCAAATTTAGCTCTAAGCTAAAACCTGAGTAGCGATTTTTTAATCTGTTAGCAAACTTTCTTGATATTTCAATTTTTTAGTTATATTTCTAATCGTCAACCATCCTACAAGAAAGAATATCAATCCAAAGAAACTATATTGTGGAAAAACAATAGCAAAAGTAACGATAAAAATCACGCCTATAATACACATTAATCTATTTAAAAATTGTTCATATCCTTTAATGACCTTACTATCAGATACAGGCCAAACTTGAGGCCATAGACCATATGCTTGTTGTGTATAAAATTGAGCCATTTGTAACAATATAATATACATAAATAGACTACCAATTAATAAAACTACGATGACTTGATGTAACCATATCATCATAACTAAAGCTATAATAATCAAGCGTAATATAATATTAAATGCGTCTTTACCTCTAGCAAAACTTCTAATAAATAAATAAAGATACATATAGTTTTCATTAAATTTTTTAGGTTTCGGTTTCCACAATAACGGATCTAAATAACTTCTCCTTACTGCTTTCTCTTCTAATTGTTTTACATCCGTAAACATATTTACAAATTTATAATAATTCATATGATGTTGTTGTTCTGTATTAATCATATGCTCCCATGGGAACAAATAGTCTTTGTTTAAATATCTTATTAACAGAGTCAGAGCAACAAGTATAATAACTGAAAAAATACTTGAGATATTTTTAGGATCTAAGGCTACATAATAACCAGATGTAAATATCACAAACAAAATGCTAAATAAAGACCAACGTTCAAGACGAAATTTATACCACTGCCATTTTAATAATAAACCTAAGAGCGGAAATATAATTGCTAGTACAGCAAAGATAATATAAAATCCAAACGTTTTGTTATTAACCACATAAAATAATGGAAAAAATATAATAATCAATAATATTTGTATAGGTAATCTAGTAACATAACTATACATCAAACTTTTTTTCATATATTCAAACATATGTTTTTCAAATGGCAAGAGAAATAATTTATCTGCATCTTTCAATAAAGTCCTAATTGGGAACATGGAAGTAATGGCTGTGATTATACTAGCAATTAACGAATAATTAATATGTTTAGGCATTGATTTCAACCAATCTCCATAACCTAAAATAAATGCACCTAATAAAATCACAAGAAATACAGAAAAATGACCATTAAATATAAACTTATTATAATAACTTTTCTCTTTTTTGATTGCTTGTTTCCTTAGGTTAAATAATTGTTTAGCTTCTTGTTTCATGAATTTTGGCCACCTTGAGTAACGTGTATATATATTTCATCTAAGGTTTTACCACTTAAACCTGTTTGTTCCCTCAATTCATCTATATTGCCAAATGCTACGATTTGACCTTTGTCCATTATTAAAAATCTGTCACAGTATTTTTCGGCCGTTGCCAAAATATGTGTACTCATCAATACAGTTCTGTTCTCTTCTTTTTTCTCGACCATTAAATCAAGCATAGATTGTATACCTAAAGGATCTAATCCTAAAAATGGCTCGTCAATGATATATAATTCTGGATCTACAATGAATGCACAAATAATCATCACTTTTTGTTTCATACCTTTAGAAAAATGACTCGGAAATATATCTAATTCATTTTCTAACCTAAATGTTTTTAATAATGGATTTGCTCTTTTCATAGCTTCTTCTTTATCAATATTATACGCCATTGCAGTCATGTTAATATGTTCTTGTAACGTTAATTCATCATATATGACTGGTGCTTCCGGAATATATGATAACTTACGTCTATAAGCTTCTACATCTTGTTTGATATCAATATCTGAAATTGTTAACTGCCCTTCCATCGGCGTTAATAAGCCTAACATATGTTTAATTGTGGTACTCTTCCCAGCACCATTCAAACCTATCAGTCCAACAATTTCACCTTTTTTTAATTCAAAATTTATATCTTTTATCACAGGTCTTTTGCCATAACCGCCTGTTAAATGCTCTACTTTTACTGTCATAAGGCACCTCCACAAATAGTATTGTATCAAAAATCAAACATTGTTCATAAAGTTACTTCAAAAAATGACGGAAATTAATCAGTAATGCTATAATAGTTACTAAACATCTGACAAGGAGTGAAAATTTATGTCTGAAACAATCTTTAGTAAAATAATTAATGGTGAAATTCCTAGTTATAAAGTATATGAAGATGAATATGTTTATGCATTTTTAGACATCTCTCAAGTGACCAAAGGTCATACTTTATTAGTTCCTAAAAAAGTTTCTGCAAATATCTTTGAAACGGATAGTGAAACAATGAAACATATAGGCGTTGCTTTACCTAAAGTAGCAAACGCAATCAAAAAAGCATTTAACCCTGATGGTCTAAATATTATACAAAATAATGGTGAATTTGCCGATCAATCTGTCTTCCATTTACATTTTCATCTGTTACCAAGATATGAAAATGAAGTAGATGGTTTTGGTTATAAATGGGAAACACATGAAGAAAGCATAGGTGATGAACAAAAGAAAAAAATTGCACAAGAAATTGCAGCACAATTTAATTAATTATGCTTACCTGATATGATAAAGGGTATATTAAAAATATTAATGACTCAGAAATTTTAGAAATGAGGAGAATTTTTATGAAAACAGCTCAATTATTACTAGGTCTTGGTGCTGGTGTTGCAACTGGAATTGGTGTTGCATTAATGAATCGTGATAAGAAAAATTCAAACCAATTTGAGACAGAAGCGCGCAGACCTACGGGTGCTGAATCTGAATTTGATAAAGAAATCAACACTATAAAGCAAAGCGTCAATGATATTGTAAATTACATTTCACAAATCAAATCAGAAAGTACTGAAATTGGCAGTACTATTGGTGATGAAGTGAAAACGATGATTGGTGATTTTAAATCTGATATCGATCCTAATATTGAAAATTTGCAATCCCATATTGAAAATTTACAAAATCGTGGCGAAGAAATTTCAAAAGCATTTGAAAAAGACAAATAATTAACTCAATTAACTAAGAGTTATAACTCACTTGAAAACCTGAGTTATAACTCTTTTCTTTATTACAATAAAAACATCTATGTCTTTAAAATGATGCTGAATTAAAAAATATATAGTACACTCATCTTTCTTTGATTAAAAACTATAATATCCTTACATTATAGTGTTTTGAGAACTTTTCAAACTCTAAAATTAACTTAAAGTTAAACTTGACGACTGTAAGAATACGTTAGATAATACGAAAGTATATTCAATAAATTTTAAAAAGGAGTATGATTGCGTAATGTATTTATGTACACGTCAAATAGATATTAACGCTCGTTTTGGCATACCTAGAATTGCTTTCCTTAGTTTTGTTACTACAATTATCACATTTTTAATTGCATACGAACTTTTATACTTCTTTTCAAATACCAAATTAACAGACGACCACTTTTTAATATTTTTAATTTTAGTAGTGCTTTTGTACCCTTTACATAAATTAATCCACTTATTGTTTTTCTATCCCTATCGTAAGTCATTTAAAAAATATAAATTAGTAAAACATAAGTCTGTGCCTTTTTATAATGTGTATGTAAATACACCTGTTAATAAATATTATTTTTGTTTTGATTTAATCACACCAGCTTTATTTATAACGATTGTTTGCACATTTATAAGTACTATCATCCCTCAATATGGTCATTATTTAATGTTTTTAATTGCTTTGAATTTAGGTTATTCGGTTATGGATTTTCTTTATTTAAAGATCATATTATTTTCAAATGAAGGTACTTATGTTGAAGAACATCAAACTGGTATTAATATTTTAAACAAAGTATCACCTTATACGAATCATGAACTTGATTAAGCAAACAGCAATGTTTGCTTTTTTTATTCGCTCTTTTTTATATAAAATGGTTACAACTATAGTCGTATATATTAGGTTTCTAATTGGTGAAAACGACTTTATATGTTATATTTACGTTGTTATTCTTACAAAAGGAGTTCCCAATCATGAAAACATTTAAAAAAGTTATAATTCCTGTTACTGCTAGTGCATTATTATTAGGTGCTTGTGGTAATAGCGCTACAGATTCTAAAGAAGATACAATTATTTCATCAAAAGCTGGCGATGTTAAAGTTGAAGATGTAATGGATAAAATGGGTGATGAGCAAGTTGCAAACACATCTTTTTCTATATTATTAAATAAATTGTTAGCAGATAAGTATAAAGATAAAATAGACACGAAAGATATTGATAAAGAAGTTGAAAAAGAACAAAAACAATACGGTGGCAAAGATCAATTTGAAAGTATGTTAAAACAACAAAAAATGTCACTTAGTGACTATAAAGAGCAAAAAAAATTACAATCATATCAAAAGGCTCTACTGAACGATAAAGTGAATATTTCTGATAAAGAAATTAAAGAATCTACTAAAAAAGGTTCGCATATTTTAATTAAAGTTAAAGAGAATAAAGATGACAAAGAAGGTTTATCAGATAAAGATGCAAAAGCAAAAGCAGAAAAAATCCAAAAACAAGTATCAGAAAATCCTGACAAATTTGGAGAAATTGCCAAAAAAGAATCAATGGATAAATCTTCGGCTAAAAAAGATGGTAGCTTAGGATATGTTATCAAAGGACAAATGGAAAAAGATTTTGAAAAGGCGCTCTTCAAACTTAAAGAAGGCGACGTTTCAAAAGTAGTTAAAACAGATTATGGTTACCATATTATTAAAGCAGATAAAGAAAATGACTTTGATAAAGAAAAAGGTAAGCTAAAATCGCAATTAATCCAACAAAAAGTACAAAAAAGTCCTAAATTACTAACAGACGCTTATAAAGAACTGTTAGATGAATACAAAGTAGATTATAAAGATAGAGATATTAAAAAAGCTATTGAAGATTCTATTCTAGACCCAGATAAAATTAAACAGCAACAACAACAACAGCAACAACAGCAAGCGATGCAACAAGGTGGAGCTGGTATGACCTCTGGACAATAGAATCATAATTCACAAGTAAACAAGGCAAATGCTAATTTCTAGGGCATTTGCCTTGTTTTTTATTAATGAAACTAACTTATATTTACTTATTAATTATGCTTGTACACATATTTTTCGAGACGATTGTATTTTATCTCTTGCGCTGATATATAACACAGGATAAACACATATTCAATCTACTTATATCAAATCATACGATGCTCATGAATAGAAAACGATTATCTCACCCCCTAATTCTTACCTTCTAATACGACATATTAATTGTAAATAATCACGGTCAGAAACGAATGATTTTACATATAAAAAAGACTAATCCACGCTAATGAACTGCTCCCTTCAAAGTAGACACTTAAAAATGTAAACTTTGAAGGGAGCATATCAAAATTTGGATTAGTCCTTTACTTTCAAAATGTTTCAATTTTATTTTTTTAAGCGTATATTTTCCGTATCGCTTAATCTAAAGATGTTGGATTGTAAAATTGTCTACCCTCAAGCCCAAAAATACGTTCAGTAAATTGACCTTTTGGCGTTTTCTTATATGCTTTTTCAAACATATTCATTTTTGCATCAATGTTATCGATGAAAAACAAAATTTCTGCCTCTTTCATATGTGGTAGTTTCGGAGAGCCAAATTCCATTTTTCCATGATGTGCTAAAATCATGTGACGCAGTAATAATACCTCTTCACCTTCTATATTTAATTCTCGTGCAGCATCTGCTACTTCATCACTGGCAATAGAGATGTGGCCCAGCAAATTACCTTCAACCGTATATGTTGTTGCAACAGGACCACTTAATTCTTTAACTTTACCTAGGTCATGTAAAATAATAGAACTATATAATAAACTGCGGTTTAAAAGTGGATATATATCACAAATAGATTTTGCGACCCGTAACATTGTTAATACATGATAACTTAACCCACTTGAAAAATTATGATGATGTGTACTTGCTGCAGGAAATGTAAAAAATTCTGTTTGATATTTACGCAATAAATGTCTTGTAATGCGTTGTAAATTTGCATTTTCAATCTCTAACATATAATGAGAGACTTCTTCTTTGATTTCTTCTGGTGTGAGTGGCGCGCCGTCTACGAAATCATGTATGTTTAAATCTGCTTCATCTGAAGCTAATTTAATTTTATTAATTTTCATCTGTTTACGACCACGATAATTAATAACATCACCAATAACGTGTACGATTTTTTCTGGTTCTAAAACACGCATATCTTCCTTAGTAGCAGTCCATAATTTAGCTTCGATGTCCCCACTTTTATCTTGAAGATATATCGTCATATAGTCTTTTCCTTGAGCAGTTACGCCTTGTGTCGCTTTATGAATCAAGAAATAGTGATCAACTGAATCTCCAGGATTTAATTTTTCTACATTTCTCATTATTTACCGCCTTCCTCAGGTTTATTCAAAGTAATAATTTGTTTTGAAGGCACACTTGTATCTTTGACACATGTAAAGTATAAAATTTGATAATCATTGGGCATTTGTCTTAGATAATTCATCATCGTTTCTTTTCTATGTTTATCAAAATGTACAAATGCATCATCAATAATTACAGGGAATGGATAGTAAGGTTTTAATGTTTTAATTAAACTTAAACGCAATGCGATATATAGTATTTCTTTAGTAGACTGGCTTAATTCAATTGGTTCGTACATTTGACCATTCACTTGTTTTACCATTAAATCTTCATTCGCATAAGTTACTTGTACATAATTTCCATTTGTTAAATGTGCAAAGATTTCTGTTGCTTCATTTATCACTTGTGGTAAACGCTTATCTTTAATTTGTTTAATATGTCCTTCCACTAAAGATTGTAAGTAACTAAGACTTGCCCAATCTTTTGCTTCATCATTCACTCTATTTTTCAAAATATGGAACTTATGACGTAAATCCGCTAACGTTTTGTCTGTTTCCATATCCGTGATTTTAGCTTTTAAATCACTGACTTCTGACTGCATTTCTAAATATTGATCATTATAATGATCAACTTGTCTTTCTAACACTTCATCTTCTTCAGATAGTTGAGCATATGTTTTTTGACTCAGCAAAGAACTAGCTTCGTAATTATAATTTTGGTTTTCTAGATATTTCGTTAAATCATTAAAGCGGTTTAATTGTTGATGATAAGCCTGATATTGAGCATGCTGATGATAATACGATTCTTCATCATTTGCACTTACAAAGTTAAATAACTGTGATATCACATTATTATTCTCATGTAAGCGATGTTTAAGCTGTGATAATTCACTTTCTATTAATGTGATTTGTTCTTGATTCCTATTCCATTTATCTAAATTAGTTGTTTCTTCTTTTAACCATTGATTTACGTCATGAAATAAAGATAATGTGTTGAAAGAAGTAAATTGATTTTGGGTTACTGCTTTTGCATGTTCATAAAATGTATCTAATGCCTGTTGTAACTCAATTTTTTGCTCGTTCAATTCAACAGTATGATTGTCATAATCCTTAATTTTATTCATCGTCGCAATACTATCAATAATGAGTTCGTCTGAAATTTTATCAGATAAATGTAATTCATCTTTAATTTGGTTGATCTCATTCTCTGACTTTGAGTATTGTTGTTGTGCAGATTCTAAATTGGAAGATAAATAATTTGCTTTTTTATCTAATGCCTCTTTCGTTTTAATAGCATTATGGAATTGCTCGCGAATTCTATTTTGATCATCTAAATCAAAGTCCAAATTATAATTGGCTTCTAAATCATTAATTTGGTGTTGCAAATCTTCAATTTCATTAGAAAATGTTTCACTATGTCCTATCTCTTTCGATTTAACTAAGAAGATACCCACGATAAATACAAGAGATAGTAATGCAAATACAATACCGAAGACCAAATTAGCTGAAATAAATGAAAAGATAGTTAATCCAACACCAACAACTGCTAATATAACGAATGCAAATCGAAAAATATTTTGTTTACGTTCATTTTCTTGTTGTTCTTTATCAAAAGCTTCTTTCATTTTTTGATATAAATTATTTTTCTCTTGTAGTTCGAATACACGATTGTTATATTGTTTTTTCTTTTCATAGTTTTCATCAGACACAATATCTTTTTCTAATGCATCCATCTCAGTTTGATTTGTTTCTTTATCAATTTTATTTTCTTCAATATTGCGTTCTAATTGTTGAATAAAAGCAGTCTGTTCTTGCTTATTTTTAATTTGATCGCTTACATGACTCTTCATTGCCTCTGAACTGTCGGCTTCATGGTATACATCTTGCCATCCGATATTAGACTTCAAGCCTGATTTTTCACGTTCTTTATCTTGAATTTCTTTTTTAACTGATTTTAATTCGTATTCTTTTTGTTTAATTTCATTTTCTTGTTGTTGTATATGGTTAAAAGCATCAATATCAGATTGCTTAGGTACATTGATTTTTTCATTTTCACTTTTTAAATGCGTTAATCGTTCTTCTCTTAAGCCAATATCTCTTTTTAAATTTTGTGTTTGAATTTTTGCAGATTCATAGCGATCGATGCCTTGTTCAGGAAATGTGACAGGTTCTATATTTAATTGGGTTTCCAATGTTTTCCATTCTTGTGTTTGCTCATGTAAAGCTAATTCCTTTTGTTTACGATCATGCATTTTAGACAATTGGTTTAAATTCTGTTTCAAATTTTCTAAACGTCGATCTGCTTTATCTTTATCGTCTACTAAACGTTTGTAAGATGACAATTTTTCTTCTTCTTCTCGAATTTGTCGCTCTAATGACTTCAACTCTTCAAGCTGTTGGTTAATAATTGGATTTCTGCCATTTTTCTTATATAGCGCTTCTTTTTTATCATTCAAAATCTCACGCATGCTAGTAAATTCTGTTGATCCTAATGCACCAGCCTGGAGTAAATAGTTTTGTAATTGTTTTTCATCCATATTTTTATGAATATTTTGTAGGCCTAAGACATCAAATGAAAATATACCTTGATATGTACGTTTTGAGATAAAATTAAGTTCTTTCTTTAACCAGCTTTCATCTTTAATGGCACCATTCGGTAGATAAACTTTAACGTCTCCAGTTGCTGCACCTTTGATACGTTCAATTTCTATCAAAGAACCATCATCTTGAATCAATGTAAGTTTTCCACCGTATTGATTGCCTAAACGTGGCTCTAGTCGTGGTTCATTTTCTTTCTTAGTTGGAAACCCAAAAAGAATGGAATGTATAAATGCCTGTATCGTAGACTTACCTGACTCATTTTCCCCATAAATTTCTGTAAAATTTTCATCAAACTGAATGGATCTTTGAATGAATCTACCATAACCATATATATCTAATGATTTAATCTTCATTTTACTCCCCCCTCATATCTGACTTTAATAATAATTCAGCGCGTTTAATTAATTCTCGACGATCAAAATCATCATAATTTTCTAGGTATTTGGAAGCTTTTGGATTAAGATATAAATCATTCATAGCTAACTCATAAACTGAATTATCTTCTATCAAATCTGCTGAAAATTCTTTGACAAGGGTCGTTTTTTCATCATCTTTATTCTTTATATTCAGATCTTCTATAAACACAAAATTATGCTCATTTTCTTCATATTCACTAATCATTTCATGCACTTGCATTAAATCTTGATCAGAAATAATTTCATCTGAATTGACATTTACTACTAATTGATAAATTGCTTTACCTTCAGCTCTAACTTGTGATTTAAAATCTTGTATTGCGTCAAACAAACCTTGTTTTGAAGTCATGTTTGTATCTATTTCAGCCTTTTCAAAACGAATAAACTGTGTTGGCACAAATTTAGCATTTAGATGTAAATCATCGCCCTCTATTAATAGGCAACCTTTTTCTCCAGTTTCTTTGAAATGACGACCTTGAATATTACCTGGATAATGAATTTGAGGCATATCGCTTAGTTGTTGTCGCTCGTGTATATGACCAAGTGCCCAATAATGATAAAGTTTATTGTTTAAATCTTCTAATCTAAATTCAGTATATCGGTCTTTTGTGTTCGTTTTGCTATATGTACCATGCAAAATACCTATGTGAATACCTTTTTGACCTTGACTTGACGGATAGGCATCAAGTTTATTTTCATAGCTCGCTTCATTTTGATAACTGAAACCATGTAAATATATTTCTTCACCGTTTTTAGTAATTGTTTGATATGTTTCTACATTTTCAGAAAAAACCGAAACGTTATCTGGCCACTCAGTTCCTATAGATGAAGATAATGGATCATGATTACCATGACAAAGATAAACAAATATTTGTTCTTTTGCCAGTCTTTCAAATTGCTCTTTTAAGAACACTTCAGCACGGAGGGTTCTGTTATGACTATCAAATAAATCCCCTGCTATAATCATAAAATCTACTTCTTCATTTAACGCTAAATCCACGATTTTTTTGAAACTTTCATATGCGCTTTTTTGCATATCTTCAAATATCGATTGACTTAAGTAGCTTCTAGACTTAAATGGACTGTCTAAATGTAAATCTGCACAATGAATAAATTTAACCATATATTTATAGTTCTCCTTTATTTAAAGGTTTTTATAAAAAGCATGAAAAAAAGGCATTTATTTTGAGACTTATAAAACTATACTAGTACCTATGTACATGCTAATACCTTGTATCTCTTTATTTTACCACACCGACTATTGTACAGTCGATAAAACAAAAAAGCTGAAACATAAATAAATGTCTCAGCTTTAAATTCAATATTAACCATGGTTCATTGAATAAAACATGAACAATTATCCAGCAATTAAAGAATTCATTTATTGGCATCAATTCTTTTGTATATCATTTCTCAATATATTGAGTTTATTATACATATGCTTGAATAAAAGTACATATATTCCTTCAAACTATGGTTGTTGCCATATATTAATTTTGAAAATCATTATATGGCAACACATTAAATATTTTTAAATTTTTATAAGAACTTTAGATTACTTTTAAAATAATCATTCTGATTAATTAATTAGTCAGCATAAATTTCATCTAAAGGTTTAACAATGATTTGATTAATTTCTTGGAATACTTGGCTCATGTTTTGCTCAGCAGCCATTAATTCTGAAATGTTAGAATCATTTTCGATTTTTTGTGCTTGTTCTTGAGCTTTTTGTAATTCCTCTTCACCAATTTCTTCACCTTGCATTTGTTTTTGTTGGAAGTTTAATTGTGTTTCGCGGAATTCATCAAAAAGTGCTTTTGATTCATCATTTTCTTTTACTTTAGCATAAGCTTTTTGTATTGCTTGATATTCATCACTTTCTCTTAAAGCTTGTTCTAATTGATTTGCATGATCGTATAAATTTACTGCCACTGTGCTTCACTCCTTTATTTGTATATGTGTTATAACCACATCGATATTACAATAACATAATTTAATATGTTATACAAAAATTGCAATTATGCCTTGTAATAAACCTATGATGCCACCTAATAGAAAGCCTAAAAGCATAATTAATTTCAATTCTTTATTTGCGATATCTATGATTAAACGTTCAATATATGCTAAATCAAATGAATTTATTTGTTCTTCAACCATTTGTCTTAGGTTAACTTTTTTCATGATTGGAGAAATATGCTTAGATCCTTTATCAATAATTAATTCCGTAAGTTGTTTTGAAATTTTTGTTTCTAAGAATGTTATAAATTCTGGCATTAATTCTTTCAATGGTCGATTCGATATACTATCTATGTTTGCATAGTTTATTAGTAATTCGGTAACCGTTACCTTAAGCGAGTCGAATTGATCTTCATTGATGACATCTACTAACGCTTTTGATTTAAATGTAGCGTATTCATTTTCAATAATCTGTTTTGCAATTGCTTTAGCTTTGGGGTGATTTGTTAATCTAATCAATTCATGTTGTATTCGATCTGCAATACTTTCTCTTGTCATAAACATCTGTAGCAAACCTACGATTTTACCTTTCTCATTAAAGAAAGTATCTAACATAGATGCTATATCAGCAGCACCTTTTTCCGATTTAAGATAAACACGTGCGCGTTCAAATAATAACTCAGGCACCCCATCTACCTTTGCATCAATATTTTCTTCAATATCTGAAGGAATTATTTGTTTTATAGTGGTTTCTTTATGTTCAGCATAATATTGTTCTAATTTATTATTGATAACTGAATACATTTTATCATTAGTAACCTGTACAACATCAACATCGAAACTTTTCGTCAACGATTGAATTGTCGTATGATCTGCTTTTAATTTTTGGATCTGTTTTAAGATTAGTGATTCGATTGCTTCTCTTGATTTAGGTGCATTTAATTTTGACTTAATTAACGTTTCAGTTAATAAGTGTTCTTCAATAACTTGTCCAATTTTATCTGCAATTTCTGTTCTTCTTTTTGGTATTAACCCGGGTGTAAAAGGAATTCGTCTATTAAAAATATAATAAGTTTTAAACGGATGAAATAACATTCTTACAGCAATTACATTTGTGACGCCACCTATTATTGCTCCAATAATCATCATCGCTATAATTATTAAAAAAGCGTGCATAGTTAATTCTCCTTCAAATAAAATTTGTTATAAACTGAAGGTACAATCATATCAGTCATTTTTACATTGTATAACATATAACATAAAAATGTGCATACTATTTGTTATTTTTCAAAATAAAATTGCTGGTAGCAATCATTATGAGTACATTCAATTTGTATTAGTAAAAATACAGAATTAAAAAAAGAGCGATTTAGAAATCAATCAACATTTGATTTCCCGTGTTCGCTCTTAAAATGATGTATTCTTTTTATCATGGGTCAAAAACTATATCAACTTACTTATTAAGTTCAGTTCATTAGTTCATGACCGATTTCAATTAACTATAGTGACTAAACCATTCAATATATACGCCATAACTTTTTTAGTTAATGTTATAAATAATGATTCTTCTATCACACAGTACATTTATTTATACGTGCATTAATTCTTCTTTAGAAACTCTACCAAAATATGTTTCAGCTTCTCTTAATTTAGAAGTACCAAAAATAGGTTGTGTTTCCTGATTTAGTACACGGTAGATATCACTTACTTTGTTGCTTTGTAAAATATAGCCGTTACGCGTATCAACTGTGTTCCAATATATATCACTTGTTGTCGAATGATTTGGATACGCACAATGGTTACGTGAAATTGTTTGTACCATTTCTAATGGGTCGCATCCGAAAGTACTATTTAGAACATCAGAATCTCTAAATAATGCACAAATTGACACACATGTTGTCCAGTTTGGCAATACTCTCTCTTTTTCAATTTGTACTAGTGTCTTTTTTGAAAGACCAATTGTTTGTGCCATCGTATCTTGCGTATAACCCGCTTCGATGCGCACCATTTTAAATTTTGTTTGAATTAAATCTGTAAAACTCTGTCTATCCATTACTTTAATCTACCTTTCATAAAAGAATATTTTATCCGGACACAAGAAATTGCAATAATACACGTTTCTTGAAACACAAATTACATCTTAATACAATTTGCGATAAAATAAAAGAGCGAAATGATATTTTCGTTGTTTTTTGTTATTTGCGAAATTATCTAAATAATCAATCTTATATCTTATAATTAACTTAAACATTTTTAGTACTTTTATTGTAAGCGTATAACAAGTATGAAATGTGATTATATTTTTCACTTATTACTCTTTTGATATAAAAACACCATTTATTATTATATCTTAAATTTTACTTTTTGGCATACCATTTGCCTTAAATAATAGAAATTAATCATTTATTTACATTTTTCAGAATTTTCATTATAATCAGGGTTACTTTAATAATTGAGGTGTAAAAAAATGACAGAGAAATATATATTACTTGCAACTTGTACAGATAAAGTCGGTATTACTTCATTAATTACTAAAAAAATCGCTCAATATCAATCTAATATTCTTCACTTAGACCATTTTACAGAATATGACCATTCATCAAATGATACAGGTCAATTATATTTACGATTGGAATTTGAAAATGTGCCTTCATTGAAAGAGGATTTGGAAGCGACGTTACAAACACATCAAATAGATTTTAAATTATTTGACGATCAGCAACATACAAAATTAGCACTTTTTGTTTCCAAGGAAGACCATGCTTTCAATGAAATTTTATTACGTGTTAATAGAAATGAATTGCCTGCTGAAATTGTGTGTATCGTTAGCAATCACGAAAACAATAGACAATTCGCAGAAACGCTTCATATCCCTTTTTATTACATACCGAGCAACGAAGATAAAGCGATTGTGGAAAGAAAAATACTAGATGTTTGTTCTGAGCATCAAGTTGAACTCATTGTTTTAGCAAAATACATGCAAATACTATCCGACCATTTTGTCAGTCACTATCCAAACCAAATCATCAATATTCATCACTCATTCCTACCATCATTTATAGGTGCTAACCCTTATAAACAAGCATGGGAACGCGGTGTCAAATTGGTCGGAGCAACAAGTCATTATGTTACTTCTGATTTAGATGAGGGCCCTATCATAGATCAAGACGTTATAAGAATTAATCATCGGTACAATGTACAAGATTTACGTAAAATTGGTCGGCATGTTGAATCAAGTGTGTTAGCTCAAGCTGTCGAATATCATGTGCTCCATAAGGTAATTGTCACTGCGAGTAGTAAGACTATTGTTTTTAATTAAAAACTTTAAAAGACCTGAGACCGATATCTGCCTCAGGTCTTTTTATTCGAAGTGTAACGCAATCTCAACAACTTTAAAAAGAAACTTTGATATTTTTAAGCATCTTACTTACTTTCTTTAATTTTAACTTTTACAATATCCCTTCTTAAAAAATTAATAGTATATCAACGCGTCTTCGTTAAGTTGTGCTATTAAATAATTATAATTCCTCAACCTATCAACACTACTTAACTTTAATTTATGGTTGTTTTCACTTTTTACTAAACACTTTTGCCAATCTACTTTATATATTGTTTTGTATATGACATATCATTATATACACATTAAAAACTGTTCTATAACAGAACTACAATTGATATTAAGTGTATTACTTTTTAATACAGATTCCAAAAGCTTTCACATTTTAGATTAAAATTATTCAAAAACTTTGTGATTTTTTTAACAAAACAAATGATATAATTATTGTGAAAAAAATAACATACTTTTGGAGGTAATGATATGTTAAAAGAAAATAATATGCAATCCACAGCATGGAATGATTTTAAAAAAGGTCGCTGGCAACATCATGTAGATGTAAGAGAATTTATTCAACTCAATTACACATTGTACGAAGGTGATGATCAATTTTTAGCAAGTCCTACAGAGGCAACAACTCAGCTTTGGGATCAAGTCATGCAATTGTCTAAAGAAGAGCGTGATCGCGGTGGAATGTGGGACATGGACACAAAAGTTCCTTCTACCATCACTTCTCACGAGGCAGGTTATCTAAATAAAGAATTAGAAAGCATTGTTGGGGTCCAAACCGATAAACCATTCAAACGTTCGATGCAACCTTTTGGTGGCATTCGTATGGCAAAAGCAGCTTGCGAAGCGTATGGTTATGACCTAGATAGTGAAACTGAAAAAATATTTACTGATTATCGTAAAACACATAATCAAGGTGTATTCGATGCATACTCAAAAGAAATGCTAAATTGTAGAAAAGCTGGAATTATTACAGGACTTCCAGATGCCTACGGTCGTGGACGTATTATTGGAGATTATCGCAGAGTCGCTTTATATGGTGTAGACTTCCTAATGCAGAAAAAAATGGAAGATTTCAACAATATGTCTAAAGAAATGTCAGAAGATGTCATCCGATTACGCGAAGAATTGTCTGAACAATACCGAGCATTAAATGAATTAAAAACATTAGGTAATATTTATGGATTTGATTTAAGTCGCCCAGCCTATAACTTTAAAGAAGCAGTACAATGGTTGTACTTAGCATATTTAGCCGCAATTAAAGAACAAAACGGTGCAGCTATGAGCTTAGGTCGTACTTCAACATTTTTAGATATCTATGCTGAAAGAGATTTAAACAATGGATTGATTACAGAACGTGAAGTACAAGAAATCATTGACCATTTTATTATGAAATTACGTATCGTTAAATTTGCTCGAACACCTGATTATAACGAATTATTTTCTGGTGACCCTACTTGGGTAACAGAATCAATTGGAGGTGTAGGTATTGATGGACGTGCATTAGTAACTAAAAACTCGTTCCGTTTCTTACATTCACTAGATAATTTAGGTCCAGCACCTGAACCAAACCTCACAGTATTATGGTCAGTTCGCCTACCTGACAATTTTAAAACATATTGTGCAAAAATGAGTATAAAAACAAGCGCAATTCAATATGAAAATGATGACTTAATGAGAGAATCTTATGGTGATGATTATGGTATTGCATGCTGTGTATCTGCTATGACGATTGGAAAACAAATGCAATTTTTTGGTGCTCGTGCTAATTTAGCAAAAACATTATTATATGCGATCAATGGTGGCATAGATGAAAAATCAGGTCAACAAGTCGGACCATCATATGAAAGTATAAAATCAGAAGTACTCGACTTCGATGAGGTATTTGAAAAATTTGATAAAATGATGGATTGGTTAGCTGGAGTATATATTAATTCACTTAATGTCATCCATTATATGCATGATAAATATAGTTATGAACGTATTGAGATGGCACTGCATGATACAAATATCATTAGAACAATGGCTACAGGTATAGCTGGCCTTTCTGTTGCTGCAGATTCATTATCTGCAATCAAATATGCAAAAGTAAAACCTATTCGTGATGAAAATGGCGTTGTAACAGATTTTGAAATCGAAGGTGATTTCCCAAAATATGGTAATAATGACGCACGTGTTGATGATTTAGCAATCGACCTTGTAGAGCGCTTTATGACAAAATTACGTAGTCATAAAACTTATCGTAATTCAGAACATACGATGAGTGTGTTAACGATAACATCAAATGTAGTATATGGTAAAAAGACAGGAAATACACCAGATGGACGTAAAGCCGGAGAACCCTTTGCACCAGGTGCAAACCCAATGCATGGACGCGACCAAAAAGGTGCACTTTCATCATTAAGTACAGTTGCAAAAATACCTTATGATTGTTGTAAAGACGGCATATCCAATACATTTAGTATCGTTCCAAAATCACTAGGTAAGGAAAGTAATGATCAATGTAAAAATCTCACAAGTATGTTGGATGGCTATGCTATGCAACACGGACACCACTTAAACATTAATGTGTTTAATAGGGAAACGTTACTAGATGCAATGGAACATCCTGAAGCATATCCACAATTAACGATTCGCGTATCTGGTTATGCGGTTAACTTTATTAAATTAACACGCGAACAACAATTAGATGTTATTTCACGTACTTTCCATGAAAAAATGTAATTTGAATTTAAGGTGGCCGCTATATGCTAAAAGGACATTTGCATTCTGTTGAAAGTTTGGGTACCGTTGATGGTCCAGGACTACGATATATATTATTTACTCAAGGGTGTTTATTAAGATGTTTATACTGTCATAATCCCGATACTTGGAAAATAAATGATTATACACGCGCAGTCACAGTTGAGGAAATGGTAAATGAAATAACTCCTTTCAAACCATATTTCGATGCATCAGGTGGGGGCGTAACAGTCAGTGGCGGTGAACCATTATTACAAATCAAATTTTTAACCGCCTTATTTCAATCATTAAAAGCACATGATATTCACACCTGCATTGACACTTCAGCTGGTACAGCGAAAAATACACATACTTTTGAAAAACAATTAGATGCTTTGCTAAAGTTTACAGACTTAATATTATTAGACATTAAACATATTGATAATATGAAACATAACAAATTAACTGGCCAACCTAATACACATATATTAAACTTTGCTAAAACACTTTCTCTTAAAAATCAACCCGTTTGGATAAGACATGTACTAGTGCCAGGTCTCACAGATGATAAAAAAGATTTGATACGGTTAGGCGAATTTATAAATTCACTCGACAACGTTGAGCGCTTTGAAATACTGCCATATCACCAATTAGGTGTGCATAAATGGCAATCACTAGGTTTAACTTATGCTTTAGATCAAATAACAGCACCTACCGAGGCTGAAGTAAAACAGGCCTATCAATATGTAAATTTTAAAGGTTACACCCCTATTTAACTTTATTACGACACGTTAAAATAATCGCGCTTATTAAAATGTAGTTCATCAAATAAGTAGTGAATTGATATCAGTTGAAATATAGATATCATTCACTACTTTTCTTTTTTGTTAATGAACACGAATTTGAATAACACTATGCAAAATGATATATTAACTAAAACAAATTTTAAGGGGATGTTTCTTTGAATAATCATTCTTTAACAAAACTAATTTCTATCAGTGCTTCTATGAAATTTATTAATGCGCAAATGATTCCAGGCATATTGACGTTATATAATGATAAAATTACGTTTAAAGCAAAAGGAATAATTGAAAATCATGAAATCAAAAGTTTATTCCCTTTTAATGAACTTCAAAGTGTTAAATTTGGTCTATCTTTAACTCCTTTTAGAATAACGATTATGGAGTCTGATGGAGAGCCTTGGCTATTTGATCAGGTTCCTAGAAAAGATGGTAAAAAATTTGTAGAATTGTACAATGTACTTCATTCTTAATAAGTCATCTATCAGGTTAATCTAATACTAAACTATCATAGTGATGGTTTATTTTTTAAGAAAAAAATTTTTATAAATCAACAACTCATTTGCCACACTTCTCACGTATCACAAAAAAGAGTGGCCAGCATATTTCAATGTTAGGGCCACTCTCAAATTTTAAATATCTTTAATTTATATCTCTTATTTAATTAACTTTCATTTTTAGCAGCTAATTTTTTATCTTCAGCTTTTGAAATGATTAGTGCACATGCAGCATCACCTGTAATATTGACAGATGTTCTCGTCATATCCAACAATCTATCAATACCTAAGATAATACCAATTGCTGCTGGATTCAATCCAACGGCATTTAAAACCATCGCTAACATTATCAGTCCAACCCCAGGGACACCTGCAGTACCAATGGATGCTATTACAGCGATGACTACAACAGTTATAATTTGCATAAATGAAAGCTCTACCCCAGATATTTGTGCAATAAATATCGTTGCAACACCTTGCATGATTGCCGTACCATCCATGTTGATTGTAGCGCCAAGAGGTTGTACAAAAGATGCTACTTCTGGTCTAACACCCATATTCTTAGTACATTTAAGCGACACTGGTAAAGTGGCTGTAGAACTCGAAGCACTGAAACCAAGTGTAATTGCCGGAAGAAAATCTTTAAAGAATTTCAGTGGACTTGATTTAGCTATAAACTTCACTGCTGAACCATATATAACAAAGAAATGGATAAATAGCGCAAGCAACACTATAAAGAAATACATACCAAGTTGTTGGATAGCTCCAAACCCTGCTCCTGTAAACGCATGTGCAACAAGACCAAAAGTACCAATAGGTGCAAACACGCTCATGATCATCGTTACAATATACATTAAAACTTCATTGGTTTGCTCAAATAACCGGTATACCCCTTCAGCCTTCGAACCAACCATAATCAAACCTATCCCAATGAAAATAGCAAATGTAATAATTTGCAACATATTTTCTTCACTCATAGCTTGTAACGGGTTTTTAGGAAATAGATTAATCAATGTTTGATCAAATGATTGATTGGCTGCAGAACTTTGTGAATTATCCTCTTTATCTAATGTTTTTTGATAACTTGATACATCCTCACTTTTTAATAAATCTGATTTCCCCTCACCCGGCTGTAAAACTAAAGCTAAAGTAATCCCAATTATAATTGCTATTGCAGTAGTAGTTAAAAAGAAACTAATCGTTTTTAACCCAATACCACCTAATAATTTAGGATCACCTACCCCTACTACACCTAATACAATTGAAACAAACACAACAGGCACTACTAACATGAAAATTAAATTCAGAAAAATTTGCCCAATCACGTTAAAGACATATTTATCAACGTTGATCACAAAACTTGATTGAGCAAACATGTTAAATATAGACCCTATTGCTATACCGAGTATTAACGCTATAACAATTTTCAATGAAAGATTTTTAGTCTTCATAACAACATCCCCCTTTATGTTTATTAGCTACATTATATAGTAATATTATACATTTTGAAACAAAAGTATATACACGACAAAAAAATGCTATGTAAAATAATATTTACATAACATCTAATAATTTATATAAGATTATTCTGCATAGCATAAATCGCCGCTTGTGTGCGATCAGATACTTGCAATTTAGCGAATATGTGACTGACATGGGTTTTAACAGTTTTTTCTGAGACAAATAAAGTTTCCGCAATTTCTTTATTTGTTTTACCCTTTGCCATTTCTGTCAAGACTTCAGATTCACGTTTAGATAGTTTATTTGTATAGTGCGGTTTACTACTTACTGACTCCATAACGCTTTGAGCTTGTGGATGGATAACTTTTTCACCTGACAGCACGTTTTTAATTGTTTTAATCAACTTCTCAGGTTCAACATCTTTCATTTCATAACCATCGGCGCCTTTATCAATTGCCGAAATCACATGTTCATCGTCTACATAACTGGTTAGCACTAATATTTTAACTTCTGGATATTTTTGCTTCATAATTTCAGTGATTTCTATTCCATTCATATTGGGCATCACTAAATCTAATAATACGATATCAGGTAATTCATGCGCTTCTAAATATTTTAAAAATGATTTGCCATCTGAAAAACCTTTAACAACCTCTATATCATCAACTGTTGATAATAGAAATTCTAAACCTTGCCTAACGATATGGTGATCATCTACCAAAATGATTTGATTCATCTTGACCTTCCTTTCGACACTTTATAACGGTATTGAGATATGAATTTTTGTACCTTTGTTTGGTTCACCTTCAATTGTCAAATTACCACTTATCTGTTTAGTCCGTTGTTTCATATTATTTAAACCATGTGAGTGATAAAGGTTTGATTTATGTTTATCAAAACCTTTTCCAAAATCAGCAATCGTAACTAATAAATAATTATCATCTTGAACTAAATCTAATCGAACTTGAGTGGTTTCACTATGCTTTTTTGTGTTATTCATCGCTTCTTGAACAATTCTATAAACATTTTCCTCGATTTGACTTGGTAGTTTAATCAAACCATCTACTTTAACGACTAACTCTAACTGTAGTAACTTACTATACTGTTTTAACGCATTAACCAATCCTTGCTCTAATCCAACGGGTTTTAATTGCCATATCAAAGCTCTCATTTCATTAACTGCTTGTTGACTCGTATCTTCAATCACTTGAAACGCTTTACGAGAAACATTTTCTTGTGTCATCCCTAATGCTGCATGTGCTGTCAACTTAACAGAAAAAAGCATTTGGTTTACAGAATCATGTAAATCTCTTGCTAATCTATTGCGTTCACTAATACGCGCAGCTTCTTTTTCTTGATCTGTTAACAAAATCCTTTTAATCGCTGATCCAATTTGTAATGCAACAGATTCTAACAACTCTAAGTTTTCTGCGCTATATCTCCTCGTATAAGGCGTTGCAACATTGAGTAATCCAAATTGCTCTTCACCAGATCTTAATGGAACTGTAGCATGGTGTGTAATACCATCAGTTTCTTCATGATAAGCTCGATTCGCTAAATTAATTCTCGAACAATTTATAATATTTGAAGCCTTCGTTAATTTCTTATTTTGATATGCTTGAACACACCAACACGTTCCTTTTCGCATATACTGACAATGGTTATTTTCCAATGCGCCTGGCAAACCATTATATGATACGAGTTCATGCTGCCCCACATCATCAATGAAAAAAATCCATCCCGTTGTAAATTCACTTCCATCAATTAATGATTTCAATGCGCCTTGTAGCATACTATATGTTTCTGTTTCTTCATTTAAAAATTCAGCAATTTCTTTTAATAATGCTAATCTAGTCGGTTTTTCCATTTAACCAGTCCATTCTTTAACAACACTATTTACATACATTATACAAGTTTGTTAAGCATTTAAAAATAGATAAATAATTCCTTTTTAAATGGACTTAAATAATATGAAAAATTATTAAATCAATCGCAAGGTCTAATATTTTTAACAGCGTGTTTATGGTATGATAATAATTGGTCAAAGAGGAGGATATTATGAAATTTCAAATCCCAGAAAATTATAATGCATTAACACTAAGAGAAATTTTCCAGCAATTACAATTGCCAAAAAAAGATTTACACAATTTAAATATGTCAAAAGAGATTAAAGTCAATGATAAAAATGCAAAACTTACGTCACAAGTACATGCCGGCGACCATGTTTATATTCCTACACCAGATGAAAAGAGTAATTATTTACCAAGCTATCGATTTGCACAAATTTATTATGAAGACAATGATCTAGCCATCGTTATGAAGCCTAAAGGGGTTAAAACGCATCCCAATGATTTAAAAGAAAGTAATACATTAATGAATCATGTGATATATACCATTAAAAGCGATTATGTAGAACCAATACATCGCTTAGATCAAGAGACAGTTGGTCTTTTAATAGTTGCCAAAAATCCTTTAATGAAAAAAATCCTCGACCGTATGTTAGAGGAAAATAAAATTGATCGTATCTATAAGGCAAACGTACATAGCTTATTACCAATAAAACCACAAACCATCGATGCACCTATAGGTAAAGATAAATTTCACTCGAATAAGCGCCGAGTGTCTACTACAGGTCAATCTGCCATTACACATATTTTAACTTCTCGCATGGTTAAAGAAAATGTATGTGAAGTCGATTTGAAATTAGATACGGGTAGAACACACCAAATACGTGTACATTTAGCAGAAATTGGACATCCAGTTATCGGTGACCCATTATATGGTGATTCGACGTTAAGACAACTTCAATTAAATAGTTACAAAATAGAATTTATTCATCCTTTAACACAAGAAAAAATTTCAGTTAGTTTAGATGATGAAATCTAAATATGTAAAGTTACATTTCTAATTCTTTTTATAGATTTTATCGTACACACACCATTGTTGTTAATAAAAGTCACAATAAATGTAGACACTTACGCATTCTTTCAATAAGAAGACCGATATCATATTAGCTGAAGACTTAAACAGAATTGGTAAACTTTAAACTATTAATCAGTTTTTGATTATATTTAGGAAATGATAACTTAAACCCTAATATTATTAACTCTAACCTAGAAGTAAACAAAAAATGTAATTCTATAATGGTGCTAATAAATATAAAAAATAGTTTAGCGTAATTGAAAACTTTTATAAATGAAGAAACGTCAATTTCAATAGAAATTGACGTTTCTTCGCTAATCAAAGATATTGATATTCCTTTATTTTTTAAAATTACTTAGGTTCAACCATATCTTCAGGTTTAATCCACTCATTAAACTGTTCCTCAGTTAAATATCCAGATTGAACAGCCGACTCTTTTAATGTTAAACTTTCACGGTGGGCTTTTTTAGCTATGCTAGCAGCTTTTTCATAACCAATATGAGGATTTAATGCTGTTACTAACATTAGTGATTGATTTAAATAATTATCAATGTTTTCTTCAATTGGTTCTATGCCTACTGCACAATTATCATTAAATGTTTGCATGCCATCTGCCAATAAGTAAATAGACTGCAATGTATTATGCAAGATAACAGGTTTATAGACATTTAATTCAAAATTCCCTTGTGAACTACCTATGCCAACCACTGTGTCATTTCCCATAACTTGAACTGCAACCATCGTCAACATTTCACATTGTGTTGGGTTGACTTTACCAGGCATGATAGATGAACCAGGTTCGTTTTCTGGTATAGAAATTTCAGCAAGCCCAGCACGTGGTCCAGACGCTAACCATCTCACATCATTTGCAATTTTCATTAAGTCAGTAGCTAATGCTTTGAGTGAACCATGTAATTGAACGACTTCATCATGTGCAGTTAATGCATGAAATTTATTTTCAGATGATACAAATGGATACCCTGTATTTTTTGAAATAAATTTAGCAACTTTATCACCAAATTCTGGGTGCGCATTGATACCGGTACCTACTGCAGTACCACCGATTGCTAAATTTAAAATATGGGCTTTTGATTCACTAAGTAATGTTTCACATTTATCTAACATATAACGCCATCCACTTATTTCTTGGCCTAAACGAATAGGTGTAGCATCCTGTAAATGAGTACGCCCTATTTTAATAATTTCATTAAACTTTTCTTCTTTTTCTTTAAAAGTATCACGTAATGATTTTAATGCCGGTTCAAGTTTTACCTCAATTTCATTATATAGTGCAACATGCATCGCAGTTGGGAAAGTATCATTTGAACTTTGAGATTTATTCACATCATCATTTGGATGTATTGATTCATCGCTACCTTGCTCTTTGAGATACATGTTCGCTACATAACTCACTACTTCATTGACGTTCATATTACTTTGTGTACCGCTTCCAGTTTGCCAAACGACTAATGGGAAGTGTTCATCTAATTCTTTGTTTAAGATACGATCACATGCATGCACAATAGCATCTTTTTTTGCGTCACTTAGTTTTCCTAATTCATGATTGGCTAATGCTGCCCCTCTTTTTAATTGAGCAAATCCATAAACAACTTCAATTGGCATTTGTTCTTTGCCAACTGGAAAGTTTCGTTTACTTCTTTCTGTTTGTGCACCCCAGTATTTATCTGCAGGTACTTCAATTTCACCAAATGTATCATGTTCAATTCTAACTGACATTTAAAAATCTCCCCTTCAATATGTATTTAACTTTAGTATAGCATTAATTAATTTAACTGGGCAATCTCTTTAATATAGCGTTTTCATTACATTGAAAAATATCTGATTATTTACTTTGATTTGTACATTCAAACAATTAATTACTAACTATTAATAAAACCAGAAACTAATTTTAGTCTCTGGTTTTAAACATCATTCATTATTATTTTGTAATTGTTACATCATTAAATTTCATCTTTGCTGCTTGTATTATACCTATTGCAGTTAAAATTAAAAGTATTGCACCAATAATCATTGTTACAGGACTAACTGTGATAAGAAGTCCTAAAAACCCAGTTAAACTATTATAAAAATCACCAAGCGGTTTAAATAATAATACTGTTATAACAATACAACACAATACACTAATAATGATTCCAGTTTGATTACTTTTTACAAATGTAGAAGCATTGACTTTATCTACGAGACCATGTGACAAGTTGATTTGTAATTGAATAATTTTAAACAAGATTGGTAAATATATTGCACCAATGGCCATAGGAAATCCTTTTATAGAAATTAAATTTACAATTACCGCACATATCATGAGATATTTCCAATAGTTACTTAACATATTAATGATAACTCCTTAAATTCAAATAATGACTTAATAATAACATAATCAAATTTATGTTGGCATTGTTTTTTTAATATTCATATAACCACATGCTAATAACGTGGCAAAATGATTACATTTTAAAAAAAATAGAAGCGAGTAGGACATCAAATTTTAATATTTGATCATCACTTACACGCTTCCATGTATTTATAAACGAATTAATAATTTTTATTGTAAATCACACGTATTGACGAACAATTTAAACTTTATTTCAATTTTTTCATTTACTAAATAAACTCACTAACTTAATTATCTAAATCTGAACGTACGTTAGAATCATGTGATTTATCTAATTTATCTTCATCATTTTCTTCTGAAATTTGTTCCATTTCTTTGCCCAATTCTACAATATCTTCAAAATCATCAACCATTTCATTTTGCGGTTCTGCATCATGGTTGGTAGACTTTTTATTTACATTGTCATTAGCCATTGGTTACACCTCACATTTTGAATTTTATGCGAAACGTGCAGTGAAATAGTGACGAACATCTTCAGGAAGACCCTCAGCAGCAGCCTCATCTAAAATAACATTCACCATGCGATGTGCTTTTAAATCAGATGGTTCAAAAGAAGTTTTACCATTTTCTTCATATAATTTATGCACAACATCTTTTTTCTCACTACCAGTAATCACTAAAATTACTTCTCTTGCAGAAAATAGACCATGATTAATACTTACATTAAGTCTACCATTTGTATCAATTGAAAGTATTTGTGTAATCAATTTACCTTTATTTTCTTTAGTTTTGATTTTATCACTTATAAATGACTCCGTATCTTGACCATATGAAACACCATATATTTGGCCTTCTGGTACGCCTAACGCTTCATAATATGATTTATTGCTATCATAATCTAATATATTAATTTGACTGAAATCTACTGCATGATCATCTACATTTTTCTTTAATTCATCTAATACTGGTGCATTATCATTAGATAAATGGATACCTGCTATCGTAGTTGGATTATTGTTAAACTGTTTTCTTAAAATATCTGCAGCATATTCTGCTACACTTTTTTCGTTTTCTAAAACTTTAAAGTTCATTGCCATAGTTATTACACTCCTCTTAATCTTTTAAGACGCGTTCTAGCATTATTTATAATAATACCCTTGAAGCTATCTTCATAAACTACTTAATTTTAATAATCAACTAAATTTTCAAATACTCACTTTTAGCTTTAACTATATTATACAAATGTCAAAGTCGTTTTTCATTGATTAATATAGATTTTAATGTAAATTTGGGAAATTTTGTTGTCTCAATGCTTCATAAATAAGTAAAGAAGCAGTATTGGATAAATTTAATGATCTTATATTATCATTCATGGGAATTCTTAAAGTTGTATCTTTATATTTGTCCTTTACCCAATCAGGTAAGCCCGTCGTTTCTCTACCAAAAATAAAATAATGATTTTCATCTTCATTAGTAAAATCAAAATCAGAATAAGTTTTTTCTCCAAACTTAGTTAATAAATAATATTTACCTTCCGTAGTTTCAAAAAACGATTCTATATTTTCATAATAATTGATATTTACTGCATCCCAATAATCTAATCCTGCTCTTTTCAGCATTTTGTCATCTGTACTAAATCCTAATGGTTTTATAAGATGTAAATGTGTGTAAGTGCCAGCACAAGTTCTAGCGATACTGCCAGTATTTCCAGGTATCTGTGGTTGAAATAATACAATGTGGTTGGTCATGCTTTTTATTCTCTCCTCATATTTAGTCCTTTTATCATCTCATGTTGGACTTCCTCTAATTCACTCTCGTAGTGTGATTCAATAAATGATCTTGCTTGCTCTCCTTGAATTTGTCCAATTGCCCAAAAAGCAGTAGCTCTAATCATCGGTCTTGGATCATTCAATGCGACTTCTTGTAATTCAGGTATCGCAGTTTCTTCTTTAAAATGTGCTAATGCTAGAATTGCGTTTCTTTGAATTGGTTTTTTACCTCTCCATGCGCCCGCTAAATGACCATAAGTATTTTTAAATTCCTTATTGCTCATTTGTAATAGTGGTACTAACCTTGGTTTTAATATTTCTGGCTCTAATACAATATCATCATGCTGTGTATTGATACCACGATTTCTTGGGCAGACTTGTTGACATGTATCACAGCCATAGAGACGATTACCTATTTTATATCGATATTCATCTTGTAGATAACCTTTTGTTTGTGTTAAAAAGCTAATACATTTTTGACTATTTAGTTGGCCATCTCCTACTAGGGCCCCTGTTGGACATCGATCAACACATATTGTACAATCTCCACAACTATCAATGATTGGGTCATCAGGAGGAAAAGGAACACTTACTAACATTTCACCTAGATAAGTCCATGTTCCGAGATCTGGATTTATAACAAATCCATTTCTACCTACATAACCTAATCCTGCACGTTCTGCTACAGCTCGGTCTGACAACACACCTGTATCAACCATTGATTTAATTTCTACATCTGGTACTCTAGTCTCTAAATACTCAGCTAATTTATCTAAACGTTTTCTCATGATTGAATGATAATCTTGACCCCAAGATGCCCTAGCAAACATACCTCTTCTATCTCCACGCACACTTCTAGGTGCACCCTTCAATTTATTAGGATAACCAACAGCAATGGCAATGATAGATCTTGCAGTAGGTAATGTTAATTTGGGTTCAGTACGTAATCCAATGTCTGGTTCTTCAAATCCTGAAGCATAGCCCTTTTCATGATAATCAACTAATTTTTGTTTTAATTCATCAAATGGGTCAGCAGTAGTAAAACCAATACTATCAATACCAATTGAATGTGCATAGTCTATAACATCTTGTTTCAATTGATTTATATTCATTTTTTACACCCCACCTTAAAAACATACATTCTTTAGTTTAACACATTCATTATTAATAAGAGAATTCGAGAATTCAAATTTTTATATAAAAAAACCAAGATGCTATGAATGAATAACTATAATCCATTTTCATAACATCTTGGTCCATTTTGTAACTATAAAACACGTGCTAAAAAGTTTTTAGTTCTATCATGTTGCGGCTGTTCAAAAATATTTTGTGGTGTCCCTGATTCTACAATAACACCATCTGCCATAAACACAACCTTATCACTCACATCTTTAGCGAAATTCATTTCGTGTGTTACAACTGCCATAGTCATACCCTCTTTTGCTAAAGCTTTCATTACTTCTAAAACATCTCCAACCACTTCAGGATCTAATGCTGAAGTAGGTTCATCAAATAGAAGTACTTCTGGATTCATTGCTAAAGCCCTAGCAATCGCAACTCTTTGTTTTTGTCCCCCGGATAATTGAGATGGATATGCATTAGCTTTATCTTCCAATCCAACCTTTTTCAACAAATCCATTGCTTCTTTTTTCAATTCATTTTGACTTCCCTTTTTTAATAAACTCGGCGCCAATATAATATTATCTATAACTTTTTTATGTGGAAACAAATTAAAATTTTGGAAAACCATACCCATCTGTTGTCTTAATGCTTCTAATTTAGTTTTTTCATTTGTTAAACTATGCTCTTTAAATACTACTTCCCCACTTGTAGGTATTTCGAGCAGGTTCATACAGCGTAAAAGCGTACTTTTACCACTACCTGAAGGACCTATTATAGCAACAACATCACCTTTATCCACAGTTAGATTAATTCCCTTTAAAACTTCATTTTTTCCAAACGATTTATATAAATTTTTAATATTAATCACTAACTTTCAATCTCCCTTCGAAGAAATACATCACTCTCGATAAAGTAAATGTAAGTATAAAGTATAAAATTGCTGCTACAATAAGCGGCGTGAATGGATCAAATGATGCTCCCTGTACAACTTGTGCATTAAACATTATTTCACTAACGCCTATGACAGATACAATTGACGATTCTTTTATCACAGTGACAAATTCATTACCTAAAGCCGGTAATATGTTTTTTATAGCTTGTGGCAAAATAACCGATTTCATTGTCTGACCATAAGTAAGACCTAAACTTCTTGCGGCTTCAGTTTGCCCTTTATCAACTGCATTTATACCAGCTCTTATTATTTCAGCAATATATGCTGAACAATTTATAACAAGTGCTATCATACCACATATTAAAGCTGAGATATCTAGACCTAATACTGCTGTAGTACCAAAATAAACTAAGAAAACCTGTACTAATAAAGGAGTGCCTCTTAAAAATTCGATATAAGCTGAAGAAATCCATCTCAATATTTTAATTTGACTTAGTTTTAATAATGCAATCAATGCACCAAATACAGCTCCTAAAACAACACCAACTATAGAAATTAAAATTGTGTTTTTAATTCCTTTTAGGAAAAAATTACCATATTTTGTAAAGAAATTACCGTCATCTTTTTGCATTGCATCAGCAGCTGACGCTTTATAATCTTCTAGCAAATTTTTATTTTTAACATCTTTGATTGAAGTATTTAATTTCTCCATGAGTATTGGAGAATTTTTAGGTAAGGCAATTGCCGTTTCCTTTCTACCTTCATTGAATTTAACATCATTAGCAAAAGTTAAATCTTTATTTTGTTTTAAATATGCTTCTGCAACAGGACCTTCAATCACCATTCCATTAACTTTTCCGCTTTTTAACGACATTATAACTTCAGGTACACGCGTTAAAGATTGAATTTGTGCATTATCTATTTCAGTTTGTGCTATTTTTTCTTGCTGTGTTTGTTTTTGTACACCGATTTTTTTATTCGCAAAATCTTCTATTGTTTTAAAACGATCAGTTTCTGACTTTTTAATAATCATTTTTTGGTCGACTGTCATATAAGGTTTTGAAAAATCTACTTCTTTTAAACGTTCAGGTGTCGGTGTCATTCCTGAGATAATGATATCAATCTTACCAGTTTGAATCGCTCCTAATAAACTATCAAATTGCATATTTACAATTTTCAGTTTTAAATGATTATCTTTCGCAATCTTTTTTGCGATATCAATATCAATACCTGCATACTTTGATTTACCATTAACATTATGTTCAAACTCATAAGGTGCATAATCAGCTGATAAACCAACACGCAATTCACCACGTTCTTTAATTTTTTGCCATTGGTCTTTTTCATTAGCATTTACTTCTGGATTTATGTAAATAATTAAAGTACTTATAAGGAGTGAAAAAACGGTAATTATTTTCAATATTTGTTTCATCTATTTAGCCCCTTTCCATAATATTTATTATTATACATAATAACGCAAAAATATTCAATGTGAGATATGTGTCATTTTTCTTAATTTTAAAAATTCTAGTTAATGTGATTACATAAAATGGTATTTGGGATATGGTGCGATGACAGTAATATTCACTGCATATTAAAAAAACACCTCCATTTAAAATGAAGGTGCTTGAGTATTGTCTTGATTTCAACTATTTATATCAGTTTAAAGTTAAATACCTGTTGTAATCATACATAATGATACTAAAAAACAAATAAATCCAAAAACTTATGATCTATTAAATTTTGTTATTTCATTATTGTTTAGGGATCTCAAACTTATAAATATCATCTGTATATTTACGCATCATTTTTTTACAAATTTCATGCACAAAGAATGCAGAAACAAATGGTATTATAAAATATCCAAATACTAATAAAATAATATTCATGTTAGGATCTCCATCCATTCGATTAAATGCATTAATCGGCCCAACTAATCCTGTATAACCAAAACCAGCAGACATTGGTGTACCTTTAATGCCAATAAAGTAAGCGATTAAACCGCCAATCACTCCATTAATTATTAACGGTATTGCAATAATTAAATGCTTAAAATAAACAGGTATCATCATCTTAGCAGCACCAATTATCAATACTAAATTGACTCCGGCCCCATTAACTCTAATTGAACCAAATAAAAATGTCACACAAGCTGCTACAATACCCATATTAGCTGCACCACTACCTAAACCTGATAAACTGATTGCCGTTGCTATAGCAACTACAGATATTGGTGTAACCATTAACAACGCATATGTAACACAAATCAATATTGACATCATTAATGGATTTAATTCTGTAAAGGCGTTTACTATATGACCGATTCCTTTAGTGACATTTGTCACATAACCTAATGTAAACAAGCCTATAACGCCACTTAAAACTGGAATAATAACAGGTAATAGAATCATTTCCAGTGATCCTAACTTATTTTGTAATAACAAATACAAAGTACAAGCTATCACTACAACTAAAATAGTATTTATGATATCACCAGTACCATTGAGTAAAAATCCACCTTCAGTCATCTTAACAGCACCACTACCTATCATAGCGGAAACACCTATCATAGTGGCACCAGCCCCATTAAATTTAAACTGATGTGCTGCTAAAACACCAATAATAAATGCCATAAATGATTGGATTAAAACTACTAACTGATAAACAGTCTCTAATAATTGGTTACCTTCTTTAAAAAATTTTAATAATTCACCTAATAATGCATTAGGTATTAATGCAATGACTACACCTGCTCCAACAGCTTGTAAAATATTACCAAAAAATGATTTCCCTGTAATTTTAGCTGTGCCTGATTTTACCATTCTTGTATCCTCCAAATATAACATTAGACTAATAATATTATATTTTCGACTAAAGTACAATATTAAGTTTAAAGTTATAAACTAAGATATAATCATTAAATTTCTGCATATACACCTAGCTACCAGAATTCAAAATAAATCATATACATTTTAAATCATAAAAAAAAGAAACCCCATAAATATGGGATTTCTGAGATATTTTCTCTCTATTTAAACACTAATTATACCAGCGGTCGGGATCGAACCGACACTCCAAAAAGGAACGGGATTTTGAGTCCCGCGCGTCTGCCAATTCCGCCACGCTGGCTCAATATTATAAACAAAAAACTTCCAACCAGGAAGTGATAATGGAGCGGAAGATAGGACTTACACCTATATCTCATTCCGGGAAGGAATGTGTTCTAAGAGTTAAACTACTCCCGCATAATATAAATTAAATGGAGCGGAAGATAGGACTTACACCTATATCTCATTCCGGGAAGGAATGTGTTCTAAGAGTTAAACTACTCCCGCATAATATTAAATTAAATGGAGCGGAAGATAGGACTTGCACCTATATCTCATTCCGGGAAGGAACGTGTTCTAGAAATTGAACTACTCCCGCATAATTCATGGAGGCGGCAACCGGATTTGAACCGGTGATAAAGGTTTTGCAGACCTCTGCCTTACCACTTGGCTATGCCGCCAATAAAACTGGGCTAGCTGGATTCGAACCAGCGCGTGACGGAGTCAAAGTCCGTTGCCTTACCGCTTGGCTATAGCCCATTAATCAATAAGGGCGGTTGATGGGAATCGAACCCACGCGTGTCGGAACCACAATCCGATGCGTTAACCACTTCGCCACAACCGCCATGGCAGGGGCAGTAGGAATCGAACCCACATCGAAGGTTTTGGAGACCTTTATTCTACCGTTGAACTATGCCCCTATTAAATTGAATGGTGGAGGGGGGCAGATTCGAACTGCCGAACCCGAAGGAGCGGATTTACAGTCCGCCGCGTTTAGCCACTTCGCTACCCCTCCATGAAAATGGTGCCGGCCAGAGGACTTGAACCCCCAACCTACTGATTACAAGTCAGTTGCTCTACCAGTTGAGCTAGGCCGGCTTGTATAAAATGGTTCAAGACAGAGTCGAACTGCCGACACATGGAGCTTCAATCCATTGCTCTACCAACTGAGCTATTGAACCATAATGTTAAAAATAATGGCGGTCTCGACGGGAATCGAACCCGCGATCTCCTGCGTGACAGGCAGGCGTGTTAACCGCTACACTACGAGACCAAATTATGTAATTGCGGGAGGCGGATTCGAACCACCGACCTTCGGGTTATGAGCCCGACGAGCTACCGAACTGCTCCATCCCGCGATAATGATATTAATGGCGGAGGAAGAGGGATTCGAACCCCCGCGAGCCGTTAAGCTCCTGTCGGTTTTCAAGACCGATCCCTTCAGCCAGACTTGGGTATTCCTCCAAAAATATGCGATAATTATACTATTAAATTGTTTTAAAATGGCGGAGGAAGAGGGATTCGAACCCCCGCGGGCCGTTAAGCCCCTGTCGGTTTTCAAGACCGATCCCTTCAGCCGGACTTGGGTATTCCTCCAAAATTATATGGACCTTGCAGGATTCGAACCTGCGACCGAACGGTTATGAGCCGTTAGCTCTGACCAACTGAGCTAAAGGTCCAGAGTATAATTTACAACTAACAATAGTGGCGGTGGAGGGAATCGAACCCACGACCTCACGGGTATGAACCGTACGCTCTAGCCAGCTGAGCTACACCGCCGTTGTAATTTAGTTTGTATCAATAAATATGGTGGAGACTAGCGGGATCGAACCGCTGACCTCCTGCGTGCAAAGCAGGCGCTCTCCCAGCTGAGCTAAGCCCCCATTTAGTTAAATGAATTTTAGTAGATATCGGGAAGACAGGATTCGAACCTACGACCCCTTGGTCCCAAACCAAGTGCTCTACCAAGCTGAGCTACTTCCCGTTTTTCATAGGATGAAGCAATCTAAATTACGCGCCCGATAGGAGTCGAACCCATAACCTCTTGATCCGTAGTCAAGCACTCTATCCAGTTGAGCTACGGGCGCTTAATTCAAAGATGGTGCCGAGGACCGGAATCGAACCGGTACGATGATCTCTCATCGCAGGATTTTAAGTCCTGTGCGTCTGCCAGTTCCGCCACCCCGGCAAAATAATGGAGCAGAAGACGGGATTCGAACCCGCGACCCCGACCTTGGCAAGGTCGTATTCTACCGCTGAACTACTTCTGCAAATGCGGGTGAAGGGAGTCGAACCCCCACGCCGTAAGGCGCTAGATCCTAAGTCTAGTGCGTCTGCCAATTCCGCCACACCCGCGTTATTTGATTAATGGTGAGCCATAGAGGATTCGAACCTCTGACCCTCTGATTAAAAGTCAGATGCTCTACCAACTGAGCTAATGGCTCTAAAGATGGTGCCGGCCAGAGGACTTGAACCCCCAACCTACTGATTACAAGTCAGTTGCTCTACCAGTTGAGCTAGGCCGGCAAATTAAAATGGTGGAGGATGACGGGTTCGAACCGCCGACCCTCTGCTTGTAAGGCAGATGCTCTCCCAGCTGAGCTAATCCTCCGTTTATATTTGACTGGCAACGTCCTACTCTTTCGGAACGTAAGTCCGACTACCATCGGCGCTAAGGAGC
>NZ_JAESJS010000011.1:0-3297 GCF_017891705.1 Staphylococcus sp. GDY8P196P
TTGCCTGGCAACGTCCTACTCTTGCGGAACGTAAGTCCGACTACCATCGGCGCTAAGGAGCTTAACTTCTGTGTTCGGCATGGGAACAGGTGTGACCTCCTTGCTATAGTCACCAGACAATGTCATGTATAAAATTTATACACTCAAAACTAGATTGTAAGTAAAATTTAGTTTAACCAACAAAACTTTTAAATTTGATTAAGTCTTCGATCGATTAGTATTCGTCAGCTCCACATATCGCTATGCTTCCACCTCGAACCTATTAACCTCATCATCTTTGAGGGATCTTATAACCGAAGTTGGGAAATCTCATCTTGAGGGGGGCTTCATGCTTAGATGCTTTCAGCACTTATCCCGTCCATACATAGCTACCCAGCGATGCCGTTGGCACGACAACTGGTACACCAGAGGTATGTCCATCCCGGTCCTCTCGTACTAAGGACAGCTCCTCTCAAATTTCCTACGCCCACGACGGATAGGGACCGAACTGTCTCACGACGTTCTGAACCCAGCTCGCGTACCGCTTTAATGGGCGAACAGCCCAACCCTTGGGACCGACTACAGCCCCAGGATGCGATGAGCCGACATCGAGGTGCCAAACCTCCCCGTCGATGTGAACTCTTGGGGGAGATAAGCCTGTTATCCCCGGGGTAGCTTTTATCCGTTGAGCGATGGCCCTTCCATGCGGAACCACCGGATCACTAAGTCCGTCTTTCGACCCTGCTCGACTTGTAAGTCTCGCAGTCAAGCTTCCTTGTGCCTTTACACTCTATGAATGATTTCCAACCATTCTGAGGAAACCTTTGAGCGCCTCCGTTACTCTTTAGGAGGCGACCGCCCCAGTCAAACTGTCCATCTGACACTGTCTCCCACCATGATTAATGGTGCGGGTTAGAAATCCAATACAGCGAGGGTAGTATCCCACCAACGCCTCCACGTAAGCTAGCGCTCACGTATCTAAGGCTCCTACCTATCCTGTACAAGCTGTACCGAATTTCAATATCAGACTACAGTAAAGCTCCACGGGGTCTTTCCGTCCTGTCGCGGGTAACCTGCATCTTCACAGGTACTATGATTTCACCGAGTCTCTCGTTGAGACAGTGCCCAAATCGTTACGCCTTTCGTGCGGGTCGGAACTTACCCGACAAGGAATTTCGCTACCTTAGGACCGTTATAGTTACGGCCGCCGTTTACTGGGGCTTCGATTCGTAGCTTCGCAGAAGCTAACCACTCCTCTTAACCTTCCAGCACCGGGCAGGCGTCAGCCCCTATACATCACCTTACGGTTTAGCAGAGACCTGTGTTTTTGATAAACAGTCGCTTGGGCCTATTCACTGCGGCTCTCCTGGGCGTGAACCCTAAAGAGCACCCCTTCTCCCGAAGTTACGGGGTCATTTTGCCGAGTTCCTTAACGAGAGTTCGCTCGCTCACCTTAGAATTCTCATCTTGACTACCTGTGTCGGTTTGCGGTACGGGCACCATAAATCTAGCTAGAGGCTTTTCTCGGCAGTGTGAAATCAACGACTCGAGGAAACAATTTCCTCTCCCCATCACAGCTTGACCTTATGAGTGCCGGATTTGCCTAACACTCAGTCTTACTGCTTGGACGTACAATCCAATCGTACGCTTCGCCTATCCTACTGCGTCCCCCCATCGCTTAAAACGATTCATGGTGGTACAGGAATATCAACCTGTTATCCATCGCCTACGCCTATCGGCCTCAGCTTAGGACCCGACTAACCCAGAGCGGACGAGCCTTCCTCTGGAAACCTTAGTCAATCGGTGGACGGGATTCTCACCCGTCTTTCGCTACTCACACCGGCATTCTCACTTCTAAGCGCTCCACATGTCCTTGCGATCATGCTTCAACGCCCTTAGAACGCTCTCCTACCATTGTCCTACGGACAATCCACAGCTTCGGTAATATGTTTAGCCCCGGTACATTTTCGGCGCAGTATCACTCGACTAGTGAGCTATTACGCACTCTTTAAATGATGGCTGCTTCTAAGCCAACATACTAGTTGTCTGGGCAACGCCACATCCTTTTCCACTTAACATATATTTTGGGACCTTAGCTGGTGGTCTGGGCTGTTTCCCTTTCGAACACGGACCTTATCACCCGCGTTCTGACTCCCAAGTTAAATTGATTGGCATTCGGAGTTTGTCTGAATTCGGTAACCCGAGAAGGGCCCCTCGTCCAAACAGTGCTCTACCTCCAATAATCATCACTTGAGGCTAGCCCTAAAGCTATTTCGGAGAGAACCAGCTATCTCCAGGTTCGATTGGAATTTCTCCGCTACCCTCAACTCATCCGCTCACTTTTCAACGTAAGTCGGTTCGGTCCTCCATTCAGTGTTACCTGAACTTCAACCTGGTCAAGGGTAGATCACCTGGTTTCGGGTCTACGACCAAATACTCAACGCCCTATTCAGACTCGCTTTCGCTACGGCTCCACATTCACTGCTTAACCTTGCATCAAATCGTAACTCGCCGGTTCATTCTACAAAAGGCACGCCATCACCCATTAACGGGCTCTGACTACTTGTAAGCACACGGTTTCAAGTTCTCTTTCACTCCCCTTCCGGGGTACTTTTCACCTTTCCCTCACGGTACTGGTTCACTATCGGTCACTAGAGAGTATTTAGCCTTGGGAGATGGTCCTCCCAGATTCCGACGGAATTTCTCGTGTTCCGTCGTACTCAGGATCCACTTAAGAGAGAACAGATTTTCGACTACAGGATTATTACCTTCTTTGATGCATCTTTCCAGATGCTTCGTCTAATCTATTCCTTTGTAACTCCGTATAGAGTGTCCTACAACCCCAACAAGCAAGCTCGTTGGTTTGGGCTCTTCCCGTTTCGCTCGCCGCTACTCAGGGAATCGATTTTTCTTTCTCTTCCTGCGGGTACTAAGATGTTTCAGTTCTCCGCGTCTACCTTCGATACGCTATGTATTTACGTATCGATAATACGACATAACTCGTATTGGGTTCCCCCATTCGGAAATCTCTGGATCACAGCTTACTTACAGCTCCCCAAAGCATATCGTCGTTAGTAACGTCCTTCATCGGCTTCTAGTGCCAAGGCATCCACCGTGCGCCCTTAATAACTTAATCTATTTGCTTTCCAACTCGACAACCGTCGGTTGAAAACCCAAAATGTTATTAATCTGTGAGTGTTCTTTCGAACACTAGCGATTATTTCTTTTTGAATTCAAGCTTATTTAAAACTCTTATTCACTCGGTTTTGCTTGGTAAAATCATAAATTTTACTTACTTATCTAGTTTTCAATGTACAA
>NZ_JAESJS010000012.1:0-108404 GCF_017891705.1 Staphylococcus sp. GDY8P196P
ATTCAGTTTTCAATGTTCATTGATGTGTTACAAGAATTAATTGTAACATTAAGTTTTTGTTAAGTCAATAATAAATTTTCATTTGTTATTGTTAAGTTTGTTTCGTTTGTTAACTCAACATTTAACATTGTAAAACCATTCAATAATTTTAACAAGTGTCAAATTTACACTTTCTATTATTTTTATTTTGGTTTGTTTTAAAGCCGTCTCGTTTTGACGACTTTTATATAATATCAAGATTAATCTCACTCGTCAATTCAATTTCAATAACTTTTTAGTTAAATTTTACCTTTGTAATAACTAATTATTTTTTATATGTATAAATATGTCAAATTGTATAATTATATCAGTGCTGTTGGGACACATTAACCACTGTACCGTCAATTAAAATTGCATTTTTTGCTTTCACTTTATATTGATATAAAACAAGCTCATAGTAATAGAAAGTGCTACATTTATAAATATAGCACTTTCTAACTTAATAGTTTTTTCGTAATTGTTCAATTATAATTACTGCTGTAAATTCTCTTTATCTTTACATTCTTTACATAGACCATAAATTTCCATACGATGATGTGTCACATCAAAATTCGTTACGTGTTGAGCTAATTGCTCAACTTCATCTAGTTGTGGGTAATGAAAATCAACAATCTTTCCACAATTTTCACATATAACATGGTAATGATTATGTGTATTAAAATCGAATCGACTTGAAGCGTCGCCATAAGGCAACTCTTTAACAATGCCTATTCCTTTAAATACACGTAAATTATTATATATCGTTGCAACACTTATATTTGGAAAATCGGGTGAAAGTGCTTGATAAATCTCATCAGCAGTGGGATGTGTTTCTGAAACAATTAAAAACTTCAATATCGCCTGTCTTTGTGGTGTTATTCTTATTCCATTATCTCTTAAAGACGCAATCGAGTCTTCTAATTGATGTTCAACTGTTTCCATCTCTGCACTCATGTCCCTCACCATCTTTCTATTTAATAATAATTATTACTTAATATTAATATAACTGTTGCATTATCGAATTGTCAATAAACAAAGACCATTTCAATCAATATCCTGTATTGGGATCAACTTCATTCTCAATTAAAGTATTGTTATTGAGAAAATAACTAAGATTTCGTTTGAATATCTGAGTAACTTCTTGTTTGTTTTCTGTCCCATTGCCCGTAATATGTGCTGTAATTGTAATATTATTTATATTATATAATTGGTTATTTGGAGTAAGTGGCTCGTTTTCAAACACATCTAAATATGATTGTCGTATGATGTTTTCTTTCATTACATTTGCTATTACATTTTCGTCTACGATTGTTCCTCTTCCTACATTAATAAATAAAGCAGCGTTTTTCATCTTTTCAAAATGTTCTCTTAGTAGTAGATGTATTGTTTCTTTCGTTTCTGGTAATGTATTAACAACAATATCTGCTTCTTCTAGTGCTTGAAATAAATTATCGATAGTATACGTTTTGGAAAACCCTTCTACATCATGACCAGTTGTATTAACACCTTGTACAATCATGTCCATCGCGTTAGCAATGGTTGCTGTTTTTTGCGCTATACTTCCTGTCCCTAAAAATAAAAGGGTTTGCCCGCTTACTCTTTTTCCAGTTAGCTTCGAATCATATTTTTTATTTGTTTGATTAATAAATGAAGTCTTCATTTTTTTATAGTCATCTAATATAAACGCCATGATAAATTCAGACATTTGTTTTGCGTGTACACCTCGACCATTCGTCAACAAGATATTATTACTATCGATATAGTTTAAAGGAAGCTTATTTACACCGGTAGCATACCAGGCCAACCATTTCAGATTCGAGCATGTCTTCAAAAAGTCTTCATCTAATTTACCATCATATCCAAATAGTATGTCCAAATCCTTTTTATCATGGTCATTAATATCAGAAACACCCTGTGTAAATATAAACTTAACGTTTGGAAAAGCTTCAACTAAATCATTTTCTAAATCTCCCATTCTTTGTAAACTGACTGCCTTCATCTCTAATCACCCCAGAATTGCTTTTAATTCGTCCATTTGTGATTTTACTTTCACTTTTTCTATGACATCGATAATAACGTCATCTTCGTCAATAATGAACGTAGTTCTTACTATTCCCATACTTTCTTTTCCAAAATTTTTCTTTAGTTGATATACACCCACTTCCGCGGATAATTGATAATTTTTATCTACCAATAAATCAAAATTCAAACTATGTTTTTCGCTGAAGTTTTGATGTTTTTTCTTTGTATCTCCACTAATTCCATAAACTTTTGTATTAAGTTCATTAAAATATGATAAATTGTCTCTAAAATCACAGGCTTCTGTCGTGCATGTTGGCGTGTTATCTCTCGGATAAAAATAAAGCACTGCTTTATTTCCTCTTAATGTATCATTAGAAATAATATCACCATTTTGATTCTCAAGTCTAAATTCCGGAAATTGATCTCCTTTTTTCAACAAATAACTCACCCTATTTCTTTTTATTAATAATTATATGATACGATAATAAACGAAAATATTAAATAAAAGAGGTTGATATTAATGAAATTTACTGAAAGTGAAAGACTTCAAAATTACTCAAATGAATATATATTAGGAGGCGTAAATTCACCTTCTCGTTCATATAAAGCTGTAGGTGGTGGTGCTCCTGTAATGATGAAATCTGGCCAAGGCGCTTATTTATATGATGTAGATGGCAATAAATATATCGATTACTTACAAGCTTATGGACCAATAATTACTGGTCATGCTCATCCTCATGTAACTCAAGCTATTCAAGAACAAGCAGCACTTGGCGTATTATATGGAACGCCAACAGAACTTGAAATAAACTTCGCTAAGAAATTACGCGATGCTATCCCCTCATTAGAAAAGATTCGTTTCGTTAATTCTGGTACTGAAGCTGTAATGACGACAATACGTGTGGCACGTGCGTATACTAAAAGAAATAAAATAATTAAATTTTCTGGCCAATATCATGGTCATTCAGATTTAGTTTTAGTTGCAGCTGGGAGCGGACCTTCCCAATTAGGATCACCCGATTCTGCCGGTGTACCTCAAAGTGTAGCCCAAGAAGTCATCACAGTACCCTATAATGATATAGAATCTTATAAAGAAGCCATTGATTATTGGGGAGATGATATTGCAGCAGTACTCGTTGAACCTATTGTAGGTAACTTTGGTATGGTTAAACCTAAACCAGGATTTTTAGAACAAGTAAATGAAATTACACATAATAATGGAAGTTTAGTGATTTATGATGAGGTTATTACCGCTTTTCGTTTCCATTATGGTGGTGCACAAGACTTATACCAAGTTTATCCAGATTTAACTGCCTTCGGTAAAATTGTAGGTGGTGGTTTACCTATCGGTGGTTATGGTGGTAAACAAGATATTATGGAACAAGTTGCTCCCCTAGGCCCTGCATATCAAGCTGGAACGATGGCTGGAAATCCATTATCCATGAAAGCAGGCATCGCATTATTAGAAGTATTAGAACAAGATGGTATTTATGAATATTTAGATAGCCTAGGTCAACAATTAGAAGATGGTTTAAATAAATTAATACAAAAACACAATATCACTGCTACAGTCAATAGAGTTTATGGTGCATTAACGCTCTATTTTACAAACGAAATTGTCACACACTATGATCAAGTTGAAAATTCAGATGGTGATGCTTTTGCACGATTCTTTAAACTTATGTTACATCAAGGTATTAATCTCGCCCCTTCAAAATTTGAAGCTTGGTTTTTAACGACTGAACACACTAAAAATGATATTGAAAAAACATTAGATGCTGTAGATTATGCTTTTAGTCAAATGAAATAAACTTGAATTTTATAGGGAATCGTTGTATAACAAGTATAAACATAAATTTATTAAATATATGAAGGAGCGGTACATTTGAAATTAGGAGCACGCATTCTGAAGACAGGTATAGCTATTATACTTGCTTTGTTTATCGCTTCTCTGTTCCCTGATGAAGCAGGATTAAAAGCAATCGCTGCTGTCAGTGCGGTAATCGCGATGCAACCAAGTGTTTTTCGTTCCATTAAAACAATTTCTGAAAGAGCAATTGGTAACCTGATCGGTGCAATACTGGCAGTTGTTATGGTTACTGTTTTTGGTAATAATCCAGTAATCATGGGGGTTACTGTTATATTATTAATTGCTATTTTATTCCGTTTTAAATTGGAACATGTAGCTACACTTGCAAGTATAACTGCATTAATTATTATGGGAACACATACTGGTAACTTTTATATTTCTGCATTTTACAGATTTGTCCTTGTTATGGTAGGTGTAATTAGTTCTTCTGCAGTTAATCTTTTATTCTTACCCCCTAAATTCGAGTCTAAAATTTATTATAATTCTTTAAACATTTGTTCAGATATCTTTGTATGGTTCAAACTTGTATTAAATGATACCTCTGAATATCATCATATAAAAGAGGATAGAGGGCTAATCAGCAAACGTATTACAAAATTAGAACAAATCTTTGAATACTACGAAGAAGAACGACCTTGGACGAAAAAGCAAATGTATGCGCAAAATAGAAAAAAAATTCTATTTAAACAAGTTGTCCGTAGCACACGGCAAGCATACGATGTTTTAAAACGAATGAATCGTTATCAAAACGATCTTCATAATTTGAATAACGAGCTGTTACTTCAAATAAAATTAGAAATAGATTTGCTAATCGCCTATCACGAACAAATCTTTATTAGTATTTCAAAGAAAGCACGTTATGATATTAGTCACTTTGATAGTCAGATAGAAAATCCACAAAAAAAAGATTTAATGGATGCTTTCCAACGCGAAATCATTAAAGATTCTTATCAGACAACATATTCATTCACTAATATAATGCAGATTATTTCAGCTATAGAAGAATATCGTTATACTATAGAACACTTGGATCGTTTAGTTATCAGTTTCTTCTCATATCATTCTAATGATAATGAAATTGAAATTGAAGAAGAAGATTTTGATCTATAAAAACTCAATATTTTAACTAAAAAGACCAGAGACATTTAAAATTGTCTCTGGTCTTTTATATTTATTAGTTCGTTCAAAGTCTTTTTATAAATTTTGAATGCTAAAAAGATGTTCATAAGCACCTTTTTTCGCTAATAATTCTTGATGTGTGCCACTTTCTACTATTTCACCATTTTCTATAACAACAATTTTATCTGCATGAGTAATTGTAGATAATCTATGTGCCACAATTAACGTAGTACGATCTTTACTTAAGATATTTAATGCATCTTGTATAATAGATTCACTTTCTAAATCCAATGCACTCGTTGCTTCATCTAAGATAATAATCGGTGGATTATTCAAGAAGATTCTCGCTATAGATATACGTTGCTTCTGGCCTCCAGAGAGTTTAACTCCTCTTTCACCCACTTCTGTATCATATCCATCTGTTAATTCCATGATGAAATCATGTGCGTTTGCCATTTTTGCAGCAGCAATGACCTCTTCATCTGTTGCATCGGGTCTGCCTAATAAAATATTTTCTTTAATCGTATCTGAGAATAGTACGTTATCTTGTTGAACTAATCCAATTTGATGTCTGAGGCTACCTGTTAAATAGGACTTAATATTGGTGCCGTCAATTTTAATTTCACCATCTGTAACATCATAAAATCTTGGTATGAGATTGATAAGTGTTGATTTACCTCCACCACTCATACCGACAAACGCTACTGTTTCGCCTTGTTCGATATCCAAATTAATATGGTTTAATATCGTAGATTCATCCGAATTATATCGGAAACTCACATTATTAATTTCAATACGTCCTTCTTGAATTTCTAATGGTAAGGCACCTTTTTTATTCTTTATGTCATAACTTTCATCCATAAGTTGGAACACACGATCCATCGATGCAAAACTTTGCGTTAATGTTGTAAATGAAGAAACCAATCTACGTAAAGGTCCAAATAATTGTTCGAGGTAACCCACAAATGCAGCGAGCGTACCAACTGTAATGGAACCGTTAATAGCTAAAACCGCACCAGAACCTATTACAATTAATGGCCCTAAATCAGTTACTGTATTAATTGCAGCAAATGAATAGGCATTCCATCTCGTATGCGTAAATGCGCGTTGTAAGAAATTGCTATTATGCTTATCAAAATTCACTGCTTCGTTATCTTCTATTGCAAAACTTTTAATGACTGACATGCCTTGTACACGTTCATGTAAAAATCCTTGTACTTCAGCCAAGGCTTGAGATCTCTTACGTGTCAGATTTCTTAAACGTCCAAAGAAGAAGTAGACAGTCAAAATATAAACTGGAAATACTATAATTGCAGCTAGTGTTAATTTTACATCTAGTACAAACATAATAGATAAAGCGATAATGATAGTGATACAATCAAGCCAAATATTCATAAGGCCTGTCAGGATGAAATCTTTTGTTTGTTCAACATCATTAATAACCCGTGAAATAACTTGCCCAGCTTGGTTATTAGCATAGAATCTTGCACTTAGTGCTTGTAAATGATTATATAGACGCTTACGAATGTCATATAATATTTTATTACTTGTCCACTGAGCTAAATATTGTCTTAAAAATTCTATAGGGGGCCTTACGATTACAAAAATAAATACGGCTATTCCTAGCGCAATTCCCAATCTAGCAAATTTTTCTTCTACCGAGATTGCACCGTTATTGATAATGTCATCAATAACATATTTAATTAATAACGGAATAAGCATTGGAATACCAAATTTTAATATACCAACAAGAATTGTGGCAATGATCCGCCATTTATATGGTTTTACGAATTGTATATATCTGCGAATCATACAAACTATACCTCCCTGCTTATTTCAGCAAATGAAACAGCCTTCGTTGAAATTCAACGAGGCTGTTATTACAATTATCTACAATCAGATCATTTAGTTAAGCATTTGCTATTAAGATTTATTCTATACAATTAACTTGTATCATATATACCTTTAATACTATATCGGATATAACTATCAATTACATTAAATATGCTTAATAATCTCTAATCTTTTTAAACCGTTCACGCCAAACTTTAATAAAATCCGGTGCAAAAGGACCTTTTTTTTGTTCAATCCATTGTTGAAGAATATCTACGTTTCTTCGTAAAATTACATCAATATCAGATGAATAATTCATTTGACGCATATGTTGTTCATATTCATCTTCATCTAATAAATGATATTTACCATTGGGATAGACTTTAATATCTAAATCATAATCTATATATTTGAGTGCTTCCTCATCACAGACAAATGGTGAGGATAAATTACAATAATAATAAACACCATCTTCTCTAAACATACAAATAACGTTAAACCAATATTCGGAATGGAAGTATACAATTGCAGGTTCTCTTGTAATCCATGTGCGATTATCACTTTCTGTTACCAATGTATGGTCATTACCACCAATGACTACATGATCCGTACCTTTTAAAATAGTTGTTTCAGACCAAACACGGTGTATATTTCCATCGTGTTTATAACTTTGAATTTTTATCGTCTGACCCTCTTTAGGTATGGACTCTTTAACCATGCTCCACACCACCTTTTCTGATTTCACATATTGAATTATAACATAATTAACGATTACAGAACGACCTTAATTATTTGTTATTAAAAAATTATATATTTTTGACATACTTACTGGAAAGTTATAATTAAATTTATCATCTACAGGCATCCACTGCATATTGTTAGCTAATGTAATCTCTTGCCGATTAACACAACTTTTAGATATATACACATCAATATCCCATGTTAAATGTGTAAACTGATGTTTTAAAGAATAAACAGGTTTAGCTTGAAATTCAATTTCTGTAAATAATTGTGTATTAATATTTTCGTTGCTTTCCGCTTCATACATAGGAAATTCCCACATATTATTTAATAATTTTTGAGTTCTTTTTTCAATAAGTAAATCACCCTTTTCGTTACGCACTATATAGACATTTTGTTTTATATGTTTTTTCTTCACTTTTGTCGTTTTTACAGGTAACTGCTCAACTGTTCCTTGTTCAAAGGCTTCACAATGTTCTTGTACAGGACAAAATAAACATAACGGATTTTTTGGTGTGCAAATTAATGCGCCTAGTTCCATCATCGCTTGATTAAAAGTACCTGAATCTTCTTGAACATATGTTTCTAATTCTTTTTCAAATGCTTTTCTCGTGGTTTGTAATTTAGTATCGCGATAATCATTATTCAATCTTGACCACACTCTAAAAACGTTACCATCGACTGTTGCTAATGGAAGGTTGAAAGCAATACTCATAACTGCTGCTTGTGTGTATGGACCAACGCCTTTCAGTTCCCCAAAACGCTTCGGATCATTAGGTACCTCACCATTATAATTTACCGCTACATCTTTGATTGCATTATGGAAGTTACATGCACGACTATAATAGCCGAGCCCTTCCCAATATTTTAGCACTTCATCTTCATGTGCGTTGCTTAAATCAGTTATTGTTGGAAACCTACTTACAAATTTATGATAATAATCGATAACCGTCTTCACTTGAGTTTGTTGTAACATTACTTCACTTAACCAAATATAGTATGGATTTTTAGTTTCTCTCCATGGCATTTGTCTTTGATTTTTCTCAAACCATTTTACGAGATTATTTTTAAATTCTGATTCGTTATACATGTTATACATCTCTTTCTCTACGTGATTCTAAAACTTTTTTTCTTCATTTTAGTATGTTAATTTTATTATTTAGTATATTAGATTATAATAGAAATAATATTGAAATGAAATGAGAGGATACTTATGGATACAGGTACGCATATTGTCATGGGTATTGGATTAACCGCTTTGGCAACACAAGACCCAGCGATGACTGGTTCATTTGCAGCAACTGCAACTACTCTAATCATCGGTTCTCTAATACCAGATGGAGACACAGTTTTAAAACTTAAGGATAATGCCACTTATATATCAAATCACAGAGGTATAACACATTCAATACCTTTTACGATTCTGTGGCCATTACTTATAACTTTATTTATATTTACATTTTTTAAAAATATTGATGCTAGCCATATCTGGTTATGGGCTCAGCTTGCGGTCTTTCTTCATGTCTTTGTTGATATATTTAATTCATATGGAACCCAAGCGCTCAGACCCATCACAAATAAATGGATTCAACTCAGTGTCATCAATACATTTGACCCAATCATATTCATCCTTTGGTGTGTCGGCATTTTACTTTGGGTATTAGGCTTACATCCATACCTTTCATTTTTCCCTATTTTTGGTATTCTTGTTGTTTATTATATTATTCGGTTTAGGATGCAAGCCATCATTAAACAACAAGCGCTTAAACAAATAAAGCAAGAACATAACCCTGTTAAAGTTTTCGTTGCACCTACCATGCGATTTATGGAATGGCGTGTTGCTATTCAAACAGAAAATCACGATTATGTTGGACGCAGTTATGGTAGAAATATCGTTTTTAGTGATAAATCTGAGCGTCATCCTTTTCCTAGTAATGATTTAATGCAATTTGTTAAAGATGATAAAAACATAAAAACTTTCCTTAACTTTTCATCTATATATCGCTGGCAAGCTAGAAAGCTAGATGATGACACGACAGAAATTAGACTAATCGATTTACGCTATCTAAAAAATGGTCACTATTCTTTTGTAGCAATCGCACATCTAGACGAATTTATGAATATTGATCATTCTTATATTGGTTGGGTGTTTAGTGAAGATAAATTACAAAAAAAATTATTTGCAAAGTAAAAATTTTATTGGTAGTAACAAAGGCTGGGACACAAGATTGTGTCTCAGCCTTTACTAATAAGATTGAAAATGACTAAAATCATTATTTATGGTTTGTATTTTGAGCAATTACATTTTCGTTATGATTTGAATCATTTTTTAATTTGTCATCAGTATCCTTTTTCTCATGCGCAACTCTAAATTTCTGATATGCTGTCGTTCTAAACAGAGCAAATATCAATGCACAAGCTGTCGCCATTAAAAATATAAAATAAAAATGGTATGGTATATTATTTAAGCTTAATGCACCTAAAACAACAGACTGTGAGATTCCCTCTATAAGATAAAATAACGGGTTCAACATTAAAATATGAGAAATTACTGTTGAATTACTGGACGGAATATACACAATTGGTACGAGAAAAAACATAATGACTGATAATATATAAAATATGATATCTACATTATTTTTTGTAATAGTTAGTAAACCAAATACTGTAGAAATAACTACGACAAAGATAATTGACATTATAACAAAGTATATTGTCGATGGAATGGAACTCTCTATATTAACTGGTGTCATTAATATAATCATCATTAACGCAATAAACATTAATAAATTAGAAATAATAGCTATCATAATCGTTTGAAAAATTGGATTCAAATTAAAAACTTTAGCAGTAAAATACTCTTTTTTAAACAATTGATAACTTTGATAAATAGCTATCCAGATAAATGAAAAACTTATTAATGCTGCTAATCTAAAATAACCACGTGCTTGTTTTATTTCTTCTGTACCATTCACATTAAATATGAACATTAGCAGACATAATAACAGGATGCTAATAATAAATGGTATTACAAACCATTTCCATTGCCCCTTTAATCGATGGTACAAGTGTTTACTTAAAAATGGTGCATTCTTATAAAAATTAATTAAATTATCTATCATTTACTACACCTACAATTCAATATATATCCATTTATCATTTTTAAAATCTGCCATGAAATAACCATCACCTGATTTAGTAATCCAGAAGTTATTATCAATATTAAATTTCTCTTTTAACTTCGCTTTATCTTTCATCGGAATTGTAAACCCGGAAAGTTTATTTTGATCATTAAATATCATTGCAATCGGTTGTTGAACGATAGGTACAATAAAGCGATCATTTTTCCCTTCTTCTGGAACTAGTGAATCTGTCACAGTACCATGCTTTTTATGTAAGTGACTATTAAAAAATTCAAAATAATTACTATAATTTTTACTCATAAATGGTGCGAGTGCATCCCCACTATGTTCTTCAAATAAACCTGCTGGATCAAAATAACGAATATCTTTTTTTCCGACTTTATAAGACTGATTATCGACACTAACACGATAATTTTTTGTGTTTTCACCAGTAATGGTAAGCAAAGCGTACTTGTTAGGACTTAACTCTTTTCCTTTTTTTAGGTTCTTTAATTTAACTGAATCATCTAATACGATTCCGTATGATAGTTTAACTTCGTAAGGATTTTTAGGTTGGTTTTGAATAGTGGCTTGGTCTTCATTTTGTCCTATGTTAATTTTACCAATATCATTAAATATTAACACTGCTGTTAAAAGCACACCTAGCATACAAATAGTTATAAATGTCCAGAATCTAACTAGTACAACCGGTGGTTTAACGTGGTTATATCTTTCAATTCGTTTGAAATTATAAGTTAACTCAGGCGTACGCGCTCTACTTTTTTTCCAATCTAAATCAAAATTTCGTTTTTCTTCATCACTTTCTAAAGATGCTCTATCTCTCTCATGTTCATTAAATACAGGAATGACTTGTTTAATAGAACCTTCCATTCTAAGTTGACCATGCGAAACCCACGCTATATAATTACTTGCCTTACTAACTCTTTCAACATTGTCATCTATCATAACAATGGTTAAATTATTATTTATGTATTCATCTGATAGTTCAATTGCTTTTTCAAAATATTCATCCGTTAAATTTTGCAGTATTTTATTAAAAATAATAATACTTGCTTTAGATGTTCTGGCAAGTGAAAAAAGTATGCGGGCATATACTTCATCTGGTAATTCACATATAGGCGTATCACTTTGCGCTTCGACATGTGCATATTTTAGAACTTGTTCAACTTTATGCGTATTGACTTTGTATGGGAATAATGTAACTGCATTAGATATGTAATCTTCAACCGATATATTTTGAGCATATTTATCGTCTATATCTGCATAAAACAAATCTGTTTTGCGCACAACTCTTCCCTTATCAGGTTTAATTTCACCACTTAATATCCGACCTACAAGAGATTTTGAAGACGCAGGCTCACCGATGATGCCAAGTGATTCACCTTGATAGATATGTAGATTAATATTATTTAACTCTATGTTATCTGCATCATAACCAAAAGGCTGATACCACTTTTTTGATTTTTTATTTCTATAGTAATGTGTTACATTAAGTAACTTTAAAATAATTGAACTACCCATACTATCTTCATCCTTCTACAGTTTTAATAATGCTAAGGGCAAACCTTCTTCTGGCTCTGAACTATTGATTCTGAATCCCCATGCAAAAATACCTTTAAGTCGTTCTACCTTAAAATAACTTTTTGTACCATCATTCAGTTGATAAATTTTGCCAAGTTCTACTTTATTTCTATCTACTAAATAGCTTTCTGCTATGATTGCTTTACTTGCATATACGTCATACTCGTTATAAATACCATTCATTTCTGCTTTGCGCATTTGTTCTTTATACCCTTGAATTTCATGACGTAATTCTATTTCACTCATTTCACTCAATTTCTTCCGTTCCATTCTCAATTCCACTCTCTTCTAGTTTAGATTTTATTTTATCATATTGATAGCCTTTTCTCATAAGTGTTTCAATCGTTTTATTGACTAATTTTCTACCTGTATACTTTTTCGAACTCTTAGTATACGCTTTTTCTAAATCGTTTTGTAATAACATGTCTAATGATTCTTCTGATTGTGAAAAATCTAATTCTTCCATCACAATGTTAATCGTTTCAAATGTATAACCTTTTTGCATCAAAGATTGTTTCAACTTTTCTTCACGCTTTATTTGTGGCCCTTTTTTTTGTTTCAATATTTTATTTGCTAATTTTATAATCTTGTCTAAAGGTTGTTCTTCATTATATAAAAGCGCATATTCATCAATGATATTTTGCTCTATACCAGCTTCGCGTAATTTTTGTTTGAAAATTTCTGGTCCTTTATCCGTAGTTAAAATCATTGTGTTTTTTAAACTATTCGCGTAGTCTTTATGATCTATTAAATTTTGCTTATGGCAATAATCTAATACATCTGCAATAACACTTTCTGAAATATCTTTCTTTGCTAGATGCTGTGCCACTTCGTGCTCAGTTCTTTTTCTATATGACAGATATTGAATCGCTATATTAATCGCTTGTCTATATTGCTCATACTTTTGAATTTTTTCCATTTCAGCTGCTTCAACAAGTTGTCCCTTTTTAAGATTGAAATAGACAAAAGTATCAATATCAATACCCATCTCAAATTCATCATCTAAATATAAATTAAAACGTTCTTTATTGTTTTTTTGAACTTCTATTTTTGTGATTTTCGGCATTATCTTCACTCCACTTATAAGAATAACTTATATTGTTTATGAATGGAATTATAGTGATTTTTATTTGCAAACTTCAACTTCATTATTTTTATATACAAATTATATCATGGTTCAAGGTTTATTCCTTTCACAAAATGACATCGTTAATCTACAAATTTCAATATATTTTATAGTACTTAACAAGCATTTAAAAAACCTTCATTGCACAGTTGAAATTAACGTATTTTGTATTTTTAAAATATTTAAAAAAGCCCCTTCCAAGCATTCATTTTTTCATGACTACTAAGGCAGGGACTTCTCTTTGACAACTTATCTTATACTTCTCGTGATACTTGCTGATATTACTATAATCATACGCCTAATTCTAATAATGCATTTTTGTATTGTTCATCTGAAATAAATTCTTGTTGTTTCATTTTTTCTAAATCAGTTTTCACTCGATTTATGAAATTATCCGACATATCATCGATGTTATAAACACTAGGTGCATTAATTTTGCTTGCTAAAATGGCACTCTGTAAAACTGAAATTTGTGGCAACTCTTGATTATTTTTATCTGTCGTAACCCCAAAGTAATAATTTGCAGCTGATTCTACTGAATAATTATCACTACCGTAATAAATGTTATTCATATAAAAACTAAGTATTTCATCTTTACTGTAGTTTTTTTCAACGCGATGAGCTACAAACAATTCTTTAACTTTACGTGTAATAGACTGTTCATTATCATAAAAATAATTTTTTACTACCTGTTGCGTGATTGTACTTCCACCTTGTACATTTTTATCACTTAATGTCGAAAAAAGTGCCCTTGACGTTCCTTTTATATCAAATCCGTGATGCCTATAATAGCGTTCATCTTCCATAGCTATAAATGCACCTTTAGTATATTCTGGCATGTTTGAGACAGATACAAACGAATTCTTATTTTCTATTTTTTTTAATTCATCAATATCTGCGCGCGTACTCAAAGCATACATTATAGCAATAAATATTCCTAAAACAATTAAAATAGGAATAAGTAATTTGAAGAAAAGTCCTTTTCCTTTTTTCTGTTTTTTTGTTTTTGTTACTGGCTGAAAATAAGTATTATATTGAGGTTCGTTTACAGTATCAGCTTGAGATTTTTTGGTTGTTTGCTTATAACGATCGCTTCTTTTCATGCGGTAGCTCCTTTATATTGCTCTCATATCATTATAAGTGAGTTTATCAATTGTTGGAATTTTTATCTATAGTAAATCATAAAAATCGGTCCAAGGGTGTATATGTAACTCCTATCATGGCATTATGATCAAAGCTTTTAAAATTTATAATATCTCAATACCAAAATACGGTTTGAATTTAAAATTCAATGCTAATAAGAAACAAAAAAGTTGCCTATATTTTATAATGAACCACTTTAGCACATTCAAAGTAAATTCATCTAAAACATAGACAACTATTTCATTAATACCATTTTTTAAAATTGACGTACCACAAATGATTAGGCATTTAATTGATCTACGATTGCTTTATTAAAGTCATCTAAATCATCAGGTGTACGACTAGTTACAATATTCTTATCAACAACTACAGATTCGTCAACAACTTGTGCACCAGCGTTCGCTAAATCTTTACGAACATTTAGTACTGCAGTTACTGTTCTACCTGATAAGTCGTCTGTATCTATTAAAATTTGTGGTCCATGGCAAATTGCAAACGTTGGGACATCATTTTTGGTAAAGTATTTAGCAAATGTACCGTATCTGCCTTCAGAATCACCACGTAGATGATCAGGTGAGAAACCACCTGGAATTAATAATCCATCATAATCTTCTGGTTTTGCATCAGCAATACTTACATCCACAGAAACTTTTTCACCATGTTTCCCAACAACTTCACTATTGGCTTCATCTCCAATAACAACAGTTTCGTGTCCTGCTTCTTCAATTGCTTCTTTAGGACTTGTTAATTCTACATCTTCAAATTCATTCGTTACAATAATTGCTACTTTTTTAGCCATGAATTATCACCTTTCCATATTTATGTTATATACTCTGTATAGACGAAACTAGAGTTTTTTAAACATAAAAACTTTCAATACTCCGAAATTTAATCTGATGATTTCGAAACTGATTTAACTTTTTCTTCTAATTGATCTAATAAGCCAATCCATTCGTCTATGTCTTCTACTTTTACTTCATTTGGGTTCACATGATCGATATCATTCATAAATTTTTCTAATCTCTTTTTTATTTGATCTATTGTTTGATTGTCATCCATTGTATTAGTAACTCCTTTTTTTCAGATATTATTATACTAACATGGATTTGACAAATTTTGCTAAAGTCTTAATAATTATAAACTGAAATAATTTAACAAAATTAGAATAATTTCTATATGTTTAACCATTTCATATATTTAAACCTAAACCAAGCTTTAATAAAAGGATGTTTTAAATGACATATCAAAAATCTATATTATCTAGTATTAAAAAACCTATATCTATATTTAATGATCCATGGGAAACCTATAATGATATTCAAGAACATAATGCATTAACTTTAAGTAATATTGAATTCACCACGACGAATCTCTGTAATATGCGTTGCAGTCATTGCGCGGTAGGATACACACTTCAAACTGCAGACCCTTCTCCTTTACCAATAGATTTAATTTATCGACGTTTGGATGAAATCCCAAATTTAAAAACGATGTCCATCACTGGTGGTGAACCTATGTTTTCAAAGAAATCTATTAAAAATGTTGTGAAACCACTATTGAAATACGCCTATGAACGCGGGATTTATGTTCAAATGAATTCAAATCTTACATTACCTATCGACAGATATTTAGATATAGCTGAATATATTGATGTAATGCATATTTCACATAATTGGGGAACGATAGATGAATTTACAGAAGTTGGATTTGGAGCAATGGAAAAACAGCCACCATTGAAAGCAAAATTGAGACTTTATGATCAAATGTTATCAAACGCTCAAACACTTTCTGAACAAGGCATGTTCATTTCTGCTGAAACAATGTTAAACAAAAGTACAAGACCTTATCTGAATAAAATACATAATGAAATTGTTAATGATATGAAATGTCAAAGACATGAAATTCATCCGATGTATCCTTCTGACTTTGCTAGTCAATTAGAGGTGTTATCATTAGCTGAAATCAAAGAAGCAATTCATCACTTACTAGATATTCGACATCCAGATATATGGATGCTTTTTGGTACATTACCCATTTATCCATGTATTTCCAACGAAGATGATCAAGCATTACTACATAGATTAAGAAATTCCAAAAATGTTACGATGCGAAATGATCCAGATGGTAGAAATAGATTAAATGTGAATGTGTTCTCTGGAAACATTATAGTGACTGATTTTGGTGATGAAAATGGTACTTTATCAAATATTAAAAATGATAAACTCACAGATGTTTTTGATGCATGGTTAAAGACACCTTTAGCACAATCATTAAACTGCCATTGCCCTAAATTTAATTGCTTAGGACCAAATGTACTTGTGAAAAATATGTATTATCCTGATACAAATTTCAAACAAAATGAAATAGATATGCATCGACGTTATCCTATGCTTTGATCATCTCTATTAAATTTGATAATTCAATCAAAAAAGGAATGTCATTTTCAAATAAGATGAATATCCTTAGTCAAAACTAAGATTTCAATCATCATATTCGGAATAGACATTCCTTATCTTTATTCAATATGCTGCACACTAGCTAAAAACTCAATTGTTTCTTTACTTTCTTGTCTTCTTTCTTTACGGCGTTTAACCCTCGCTAATGCTGTTTCATGAAACCAGTTTTCAGTTTTTGATTCTGGATACACTTGTGGTACATTTGATGGTTTACCTTCATTGTCCAGTGCAACAAAAGTCAAAAAACTCAGTGCTGCTAGGTGCCTTTCATTTTTCAAAACATCCTCAATTGTAATTTGTACACATACTTCCATTGATGATGTACCTGCATATGACACCATTGCCTCATATGATACGATATCGCCCGTTTTAATTGGCTTTAAAAAATCAACAGAATCTGTAGATGCCGTAACAACTTGTGCGTTACTATGCTTCATTGCTGTAATTGCTGCTATTTCATCAATGTTAGCCATCAACATTCCACCGAACATCGTATGATGATGATTCGTATCTTGCGGAAATACTTGTCTTGCTTTAACACTTCTCGATTCAGACATCGATTTCATTTTAGTAGTTCCCATAATATATTCCTTCCCTTTTTTAAACTTAAGCAAATATAAATTAGGAGTGGGACAGAAACCTATTTTTATTAAAAAGATTTCGCCGTCCCACCCCGAAAATGATGATTTTAATTGGAAAATATCTAATGATTAAACTATTTTTATTTTAAAATGATTAATTAGCCCAATTACCATTTTCAAAAATCAGTTCTTGCTCGCCACTTGCTGTGATTCCATAAATCGTTAAATCAGAACTACCAATCATAAAGTCGACATGAACCAGTGAATCGTTTAATCCATGTGCTAATTTTTCTTCAGTAGTCATCGTTGTGCCACCCTCAATATTAAAGCCATAAGCTGAACCTAATGCAATATGACAAGAGGCATTTTCATCAAATAACGTGTTATAAAATATTGTATTCCGATTAGAAATTGGGGAATCGTCTGGTACTAAAGCCACTTCACCCAAGTGTTTGGCTCCTTCGTCTGTATTCAGTAAATCACGTAGCACTTCTTCACCTTGTTCGGCTTTAAAGTCTACTACTTCACCATCTTTAAATGTAAGTGTAAATCCATCAATAATATTACCGTTATGGCTTAATGGTAATTTATTCGTTACATATCCATTCACTTTCAATCGATGCGGTGCTGTGAATACTTCTTCTGTCGGAATATTAGCAACAAATGCTTGACCATTCTCTGTATAACTCGTTGCATCTTCCCAAATATGCCCTTTTGGAAGTCCAATTTTTAAATCAGTTCCTTCAGAGATATAATGCAAAGCCTCATAGCTTTTATGTTGCAATTTATCTGCATGTTTACTTAAATTTGCAATATGCTTTTCCCAATTTACCACTGGATCATTTCCGTCTACACGTACAATGTCTAGGACTTCATCAATAAATTTTTCATATGCTGCTTCTACAGTTAATTCTGGGTATACACGTGCTGCCCACGCTTTTGATGGAAATGCAGCTACACACCAAGGAAATTGATTTTTCTGACTTGCTTCCATATAACCTTTATATGCTGTAGCGTATTGTCTTTGGAACGTGGCTAATTTATCACTATCTATACCATTTAATAAATCTGGATCCTGAGTAATTAATGCTAGATTTGCTGCACCACGGTTAACATAATCCATGCGTTTAGCTACCTCGTATGTCTTAACTTCATTTTTTTCAAAATGTTCAACTGTTTCATTTTCAAATTTAAGACGTGCTAAACGATCATCACTATACTCTACTTTCACATCTGAAGCCCCTCTTTTATATGCTGCTTCAACTATGTAATGTGTCAATTCTAAAGCATCTACGCTTGAACGGATGAATACTGGTTGGCCTTCTTGTACGTTCATGCCAATGCCTGCTAATAATTCAGCGTACTGTTTCATTTTATGTTGTAATTGCCCCATATTTAAACTCTTCCTTATTTACGAATTTGTCCAAGCGCATCTGCAATTGCTGAAGCTTCACTTGGCGTAAATGAGGCTTTCGAAGTTACATAATCATATACCTCTTTTACTTCTTGCGCATCAGCAGATTTATATTTTTCGGGATTGATTAAACTTTGATTAACTAGATTTAAACGATCACGAATTTCTTCAATCATTTCTTCGTTATTTTTAGTCACAACTCTCACCTCTTTTTAATTTATTTTATCAAATTTGCTAACCTTGTAAAACTTTTATCATAATTCCTCTTTAGAAATGATTAAAAAAACATTAAAATGGGAAATAGGATTATATAATTTGGAGGTCAATATATGATTACAGTTGCATTTGTTTGTTTAGGAAATATTTGTCGTTCACCTATGGCAGAAGCTATAATGCGCCAAAGATTAAAAGATAGAAGTATCGATGGTATAGAAGTCACTTCAAGAGGTACAGGTAAATGGAATCTTGGTCAATCACCTCACGAAGGGACACAAAAAATATTAACTGAACATCATATTCCATTTGATGGGATGATTAGTGAACTATTTGATTCTAACGACGACTTTGATTATATTATTGCTATGGATCAAAGCAACGTTGATGATATTCAAAGTATTAATCCAAATATTAAAGGAAAATTATTTAAATTGTTAGATTTCAGTGATATGACTGAAACTGATGTACCAGATCCTTATTATACAAACAATTTCGAAGGCGTGTATAAAATGGTACAATCGTCTTGTGATAATTTAATTGATTTCATTATTAAAGATGCTAATTTAAGAGAGGGGTAACAACATCATGCAAAACAAATTAATTCCAGGTATATTATTAGGTGCTGTAATAGGAGGCGCAGCAACACTTGCTGACAAATCTACACGCCAATCATTAAAACAATCAATTAAAGATATTAAAGAAGGTAATCGTTCACAAAAGCCTTCAGCATTTTCTAACATTAAAGATGAAGTTTCATATTGGAAAGATGCAATTGAAGAAATTAGACGTAATAATCCTGAGTTAGAACGCTCTTTAAAAGATGCAAAGGATACATTTGTTGAACGCAAAAATAATCGTTTGAAAAATTAAGGAACAGCTTTACTAATGAACATTATAAATGTTTATCTATTTCATATTTATAAATTGAAGTGAATCGTCAAAGATGACTAGCAGAAATATAACATAGTCAACTTAGCGGGGGTGGGAATTGGAAATCAACTTGTTAGTTATGATTTCTTTCCTACCCTCTTTATTTTTGATTTATTATCTGATATTTTATTTCTCAAAAGATACTTTATTTCAAAAGAATGTGGCAACACATATTTACCTTTAATAGATTTTACAGTATATTAAACTGTATACGTAAAATATCAGTATACAAGGAGATTTGATATGTCTAAAAATGAAAAAACATCTTCTAATTTTCTGAATGAAACTAAAGAAGTTGAAGAACAAAAGAACAAAAAAGATAAGCACGAACAAATTGAACGTGATCGCATATACATAACACCAAATGAATTCAAATCGAAATCACCAAAAAAAGATAATCAAGAATTTTTTGTCTCACGTATCAATAAACCAGCAAAATATACTAAAGATTCAAATTTTTTCTCTTATTTAGTATATAGAATAGGAAAAGACGATGCATCAGGATTATCAGCACAATTATCCTATTATTTTATGCTGTCACTATTTCCTATGTTACTTTTCTTGTTATCTATTGTGCCATATCTCGGTATTAAACAAGGTTCAATTAGAAGCATGATTAAGGAACATGTACCACAAGATTACGCACCACAAGTATCATCTATTATCGGTGATATTATGGACAATGCTAGTGGTGGCTTACTATCTATTGGGTTAATCGCAGCATTATGGTCTGCATCCAACGGTATGACTGCATTAATGAATTCGTTCAATGTCGCATATGATGTTGAAGATAGTAGAAACTTTGTAGTTTCTAAACTATATAGCGTGTTATTCACCTTAGCAATGATAATCGTAATGCCAGTTGCGCTTGTTTTACCTACATTTGGTCAACAAATTGGCGATCTATTATTTGGGCCTATTGGACTTGGTGAACAAGTGAAATGGGTATTTGATACAGTACGTTTTGTATTGCCCGTTATTGTCGTTCTAATTGCATTTATGGTTTTATACACATTAGCGCCAAATGTTAAAATTAAAATGCTTTCAGTTATACCCGGTGCTATTTTTGCAACTATCGTATTTTTAGGCGGCTCTTATTTATTTGGTATTTATATTTCAAACTTTGCTAATTATTCTAAAACATATGGTAGTATTGCCGGTATCATTATATTAATGCTATGGCTTTATATCACTGGTTTTATCATCATCATTGGTGCTGAAATCAATGCTATTATGCATCAAAGAAAAGTTGTTGCAGGTAAGACACCAGAAGAAATTACCATTGATCAACTTGAAGAAGAAAAAAATAACGATGTAAATGAAACGACTTAATTTTCTTTATATATAAATTTAAAAAGCTAAAACCTAGGCACACATTATTTGCTTAGGTTTTAGCTTTTTTTATTGTATTAAATTATGTTGAAATGCATAAATTACAGCTTGAGTTCTATCTTGTACTTCTAATTTACTCAACACGTTACTGACATGTGTTTTAACTGTTTTGATTGTAATATGTGAAGCACTAGCAATTTCCTGATTTGAGTATCCTTTAGCGATTAATAATAATATCTCCATCTCACGTTCAGTTAACATCTCATATAATTCAGCGCGTTGTTTCATACGATTCCTCATCTTAACCAACACTTCTGCTTCAAACACAGATTCATCACGATATGTTTTACGTATCGCTTCGGCGATATCGCTGGCACTTGTCGTTTTTAAAATATAACTATCTACACCAGAATCTAAAGCACGGTATACTTCATTATCTTCAATATAACTGGTTAGCATAACAACTTTAATGTGTGGCAAATCTTTCTTGATTTGTTCTGTAGCTTCTACACCATCCATATCATCCATGAGTAAGTCCATTAAAATTAAATCAGGCTTAAGTTCATGTGCTTTTTCAATTGCATCTTTCCCCGATTGCCCTTCTCCGACTACTTCTATATCTGGTTGAGTAGATAAATAACTAGAAATACCAATTCTGACCATTTCATGATCATCAACAAATAATACTTTAATCGGCATACGAATCCTCCTTATTTAATGGGGCTTTAACTTCAATCCGTGTTCCTGAATCTGGCAGTGATACTATATGAAATGTTGCGCCAATTTCAAGTGCTCGTTCACGCATATTTTTTAACCCATAGCTTTGTTCTACCTTATCATCAACGTTAAAGCCTTTACCATCATCTTGTATACGTAATAATAAATATTCTTCTCTATTAAACAATTCAATTGTAACTTTTGTACCTTTTGAATGTCTTAATGTATTTGAAATTGCTTCTTGTGTAATTCTAAACAAATGATCTTCAATGCCTTTAGGAACGTCGAAATCCTCAATATCATGTACGACTTTCATTGGCACTTTTTTCTGTAGATCAACTACTAAATCTTTGATACCTTGGCCAAGTGATTTATCCTTCAAGCCAATTGGTCTTAAATGTAATAGCAAGGCACGCATTTCTAATTGTGAATCTTGGACCATTTTTTCCAATACTGGAATTTGTTGATCTAAAGGTGCTTTCAAATCAGTTTCTTTAATGGCAGAGAGCATCATGCTTGCTGCAAATAGTTGCTGGCTAACGGAATCATGTAACTCACGAGCCAGTCTTTGCCTTTCATCTTCAATTATTTTTTTAACTTTCACATCGTTCATATTATATGATTCATTCGTTAAATTTTGTGTTTTTAAACGTAATTTATGAACTTCTTGATTGAGCGGTACAAGTGTCTGATATAATTCAATTGTTTCATTATATAATTCTATATTCTGGTCGTTGATACCAACTGTTTGTCCTTCAATAGAACGTTCAATTTGATCTTGTAACCAATGATTTTGTTGGTTGATTTTATATGCTAATACTGAGCCAACTATGATGCATAGTAATATAACTAATAAATTAATAAATAGTAAAACTGGAATACCAAAGATTTGTGTATAAATCATACCTTGAAAATATATAATATTCACAAATACTTTATCTATAAAAAACATAGCGAAAAATGTACTATAAACTAATATCAACATCGACCCTATTGCTCTTATGTAGTGATTCATTTATAAATCACCTCAACATCTCCTATGAATGTTGACAAATAGACATTAACAGCATAATTATCTTCTTTTGTTTCTTCAATAACTTTAATATTGTTGTTTTCAACTTTATATGATGTTTCATTGACGTATGCATTGCCATAAAGTGCTGAAAAATGTAATTTTATATTGTAATTTAAAGGCACAATAATTTGCACTTTACCTAAAAAATGTCTGATTACTACCGTATTATGTTCTCTAATATTAGCAGCTTTAGACATATCTATATGAATATCACCAATACCATGCTGTATTTGTAAATCTTCCCATTTATAAACATAAATAGGTGTACGTTGCTCACCAAACCACTTTTGTTTAATAAATTCTGGAGATTCTACTGCCTCTTCTGTCGCAATAATTTTCAACGGTTTAAATCTATAAAAGATATATCTCACTATTAACACAATTAAAAATATAAATAATATAATAATCGTGTATTTATTAGATAATAAGGTAAAAGCAATAAGTAATACCCCTATCCAAAATGATAATAAACCTCGTATTTTATGAAAATATAAATATCCTACATAAACCAATATACAGCCTAATAATAATACAAAAATAAAGCCAATTTTTTCAAAGAAAATATAGTAGAAATTAGCTATTATCATTAATGCTGTAAACACAATCAACATCTCAGTTGATATATATTTATGAGTCATGTTTCGCCACCTTTCTTCAAGCGACTAAACTAATTTGTTCGATTAAATCACATTCTGTTTCAACATTTACTTTTTCTTTAGCTTGTTGTGATAAATCGGCTACAATACGTGCGTAGTCTGCTTCCATTTCATTCAAATCATTTTTAATTTTTTCTATATCATAGTGCTCAATTTCCTGTGCACATTCAATATCAGATTCATCTAAAATGTCGATATATTTATTTTCTAAAGATAATGTTAAATGATCTATTAGCCTAGCTACATAAGTTTTTCTTTCAAATAGATAATTTATGTACATTTCTATACTTCTTAATTTTTTATCAAGATATTGTCTATACTCAATTAAGCTTGAATAAAAGGTTTGTTTGGTCATTTTTTCTAAATAAGTCGTAATATAATTCATAGAATCACCTCATGATTGATTAGATTCTATTATAAAAAATATCCGGAACCATTAGTATAGGCTCCGGAACCATCTTATATTAGGACTTTAGACCGAAACTTATTCTAATCTATTTTAGTAGTTAAAACTGGTCCTTCTTTCGTTACTATAACGGTATGTTCAATTTGAGCAACAAAGCTTTTATCTTGCGTTTCAAAAGCCCATTCATTTTTACCTTCTGTGACAAATGTTGCTTTTGAAGAAATAAATGGCTCAACAGCAATTACAGTGCCTTCTTTAAGCAATGTTTTATCTTTTGGATCATAATAATTCATCACATGGCTTGGAGATTCATGTAATGACTGACCTACACCATGACCTGTTAAATTTTTAATCACAGTTAAATCATTTTTACGTGCCGTCGCATGGACTGCTTTACCAATTTGACTTAGCTTCGCACCAGGCTTGATTTTGGTCATAGCTGCATCAAATGCTTCTAATGCAACATCACAAACTTTTTGTTTCAATGGATTATCCGCTTCACCAACTACAAATGAAATCCCTGTGTCCGCATAATAGCCATTTTTCAAGGCAGAAACATCAATATTTACTAAGTCGCCTTCACGAATTTTTCGTTTTCCAGGAATACCATGTGCCACTTCTTCATTTACGCTGATACAAGTTTGGCCTGGAAAGTTTTCGTCATGAATTGGCGCAGAAATAGCTCCATGTGCTTCAAATAAATCTTTTGCAATATCATCAAGTTCTTTTGTAGTAATACCAGGTTTAGTAGCTTCTTGCATTTTGTCTCTGACAAGTGCACAAATGTATCCAATATCTTTTAGTGCTGTTAATTCTTCTTCTGTTTTTACAATCATTTTATCCCGTTCCTTTTTGTAAATTATATTCCTTCTTATTATAGCAGACTTTTTTTGATATAATAAATTAGAAAATTTTTATCATATATAGTTTAACATTTTAACGAAGTAATGACATAACCAGTTTTACAATTCTGGTTAAATCATTAAACGTTTATTTATATAGGAGTTTTAATATGAATGATTCTTGGTATAAAAATATTGTTGGTGCACGTACAATAAAAACAGGTTTAGCTACATTTTTAACTGCTCTTTTTTGTTTAGCCTTAAATTTAAACCCAATTTTCGCTATATTAACAGCTATAGTCACAATTGAACCAACCGCTAAGGCTTCATTAATAAAAGGGTATAGAAGACTTCCTGCTACAATTATTGGTGCATTATTTGCCGTGATTTTCACTTTTATTTTTGGTGATCAATCTGCTTTTGCCTATGCATTTAGTGCAACATTCACCATTATTTTATGTACAAAATTGAACTTACAAGTTGGTACTACTGTAGCAACATTAACCGCAATGGCTATGATTCCTGGTATACATGATGCTTATTATTTTAATTTCTTTTCCAGACTATTAACAGCTATTATTGGATTAGTAACAGCTGGATTAGTAAACTTTATTGTCTTACCACCCAAATATTATGATCAACTGGATGATGCTATTAATTTAACAGAAGAAAAAATGTATGCACTATTTCATAAGCGTATACGCCAACTAGTTGTTGGTAAATTTTATAATGGATCGACCAATCAACAACTTGCCACTTTATTAAATTTAAATCAAAAAGTCGAAACGTTGCTTTCTTATCAAAAAGACGAACTCAGTTATCATAAACATCATCATTCAGAATGGATTCGTTTAAAGTCTTTAACTACACGTACACATACAAATCGCTTATTCATAACTCACCTATCTAACTTAGTTTATTTGCCAAAAGACACGCAGGTTACCTTTACTAAAGAAGAGCAACTTGCTATGCTGAATATTGCTGACAGTATAAATAATATACATAGTACCGGACATTTTGAACGTCATCCTGAATCAGCGTCATTACTTAAATCCACGGTCAAAGGTTTAGATGAGTTTGATAAAAACCAATTAAAAAGTCATATTGTCTATGAAATACTATTAATTTATAGAATTTTAAATAGTCGATTTGCTTAAAGAATAACATTAAATACGTAACATAAAAAATAGCCTAGGACAAAGGTCCTAGGCTATTTTTTATATTTTAATAAAGTCGGAATTCTATTTTTTCTGTTGAGAAACGCGTTCAATAATGACTTTCTTAGCTGCTTCTTCCTCAGTATTATCTAATTCTTTCGGTTCGAATACAATGCCTTTGCGTTCACACGCTTTTTCTAATAGATAGTCTGTAATTTCATGGTTTTTAGGTAGTATGGGGCCATGTAAATACGTACCTAATAAATTCTTGTAATGAATACCTTCTTTGGCATCGTCATCATTATTACCAAAACCATGCGTAACTTCTCCCAAAGTCCCGAAATTATGATAAGTACGTCCCCCATGATTTTCAAATCCAACTATTGTGCCAAAAGTATTACTTTCGATTACAATATCTCCTGTCAAACGATCTTTTTTAGATTCTGTATAAAAATCTAAAATATTTAAACCATCTAATTCTGTACCATCTGGCGTAACGTATTTACGTCCTAAAAATTGGTAACCACCGCACACAGTTAGACCGGGTAAGCCATCTTCAATCGCATCTTTCAACTTGCTTTTAATTTTAGTTAATTCTTGTGTAGCTAATGCTTGTTCTCTGTCACTACCGCCACCAATAAAAAAGATATCACATTCATCGAAAGTAACATTTTCTGTCTGATTAATATCTACTACCTTTAGTTCGATATTACGGCGTTTAGCACGTTGTTTAAGTGCAATGATATTTCCTATATCACTATATAAATTTAATTTATCGGGCATAAAGTGATAGACCGTCAACTCATTCATTTTACTTTGTCCTCCTCAAAAGAGTGGTTCAATTGCTTTAACATAGGGGAAAGTGAAGTATAGTTAGGTATTGCTACAGTAAAGCTATTTGTATATTCCATTGTTTTCGCAGTCGCTTTGTAGATATCACTTTCTAATATGATCGGTACATTAATCTCTGCAAGCTTTAATCTTAATTGTAGCTCTTCCGCTCGTGAACCTGTAACTATAATAGCTTCTATTTGTTGATTCACTAATTTTTCAAAATCAGCATCGTAAATCCAAGATGTGTCACGTCCGTCCGCAGCATAATCATTTAAACTGATAACATAAACTTTATTCCCTTCTATTCGATCACCGACCGAGAGACTTGCATTCATACCAGCAGGGTTTTTTGCTAGATTGATCATAGCTTCTTTGGTACCCTTTTTAAAATACTGCATTCTGCCATTATTAGAAGTATAAGTTTCAAACCCTTTTCGAATTGACGCATCATTTAATCCAAGTTCTCTGAGCACGGTATAAGCAGCAATTGCATTATATGCATTAAAATCGCCTGCAATTTTCATATTAAATGTTGTAGTACCAACATTTAAGTTAAGAAATGGAGTTAAATCAAATTGAGATACTTCATATTTTGTTTTTTCTCGTTTAAAACCACATTCACAATAATAATGGCCTAATTGGTTATAATGAATATAATCATAATGTAATAAACGACCACAATTAGGACAATATCTACTTTCATTCATAGAACTTTGTTCAAAATCATGCGCATGCTTTTTCATACCATAATAAGTAACAGTATCACTTGCTATCTTTAATCTACTAACAAAAGGATCGTCGGCATTTAATAATAATTTTATACCTTTATTATCAATTGCTTTTGCAATATTATTTACCATAATATCGATTTCCCCAAATCGATCCATTTGGTCACGAAAGAAATTAGTGACGACCATCATTGTAGGTGTAACTTCGTTTAGTACTCTTGGTATAGAACCTTCATCAATTTCAATAACTGCAATTTTAGTATTTTTTTTAAGTTGCAAAATAAAAGCTGATGTAATTCCAGCAGCCATATTTGCACCTTCATTATTATGTATGATTTCAATTTGGTTTGCTTTTAACGTATGACCTATTAAATTTGATGTAGTCGTTTTCCCATTTGTACCACTTATAAATACAATCTCATCAACATGAGATGCTAATTCTCTTAAAATATTTTTATCCACTCTTCTAGCGACTTGACCTGGTAAGTCTGTTCCTTTTTTCCCAACAGTACGACTTACTTGTCTTGCCAATCTCGCTAGGCGTGTTGCAGTCCATTGTCTCATCTACTTCCTCCTCTACTATTCACTCAAATATTATAACACGATTAAGTTGTATTCCAAACAATTCTCAATGCAAATATATATCAACCTCCCAGATTAGAATAATTATTATTTACGAATGAGAATAAATTTGCTATACTAATAAAAAATGATACATGGAGGCTTTGACTTATGTTGAATAAAGAATTATTAGATGCATTAAATGAACAAATGAATCACGAATATTTTGCTGCACACGCCTATATGGCAATGGCTGCATATTGTGATAGCAAATCCTACGAAGGCTTTGCTAATTTCTATATCCAGCAAGCAAAAGAAGAAAGATTTCATGGTAAGAAAATTTATGATTACATCAATGATCGTGGTGAACAAGCAATCTTTAATTCGATACCAGCACCTAAATCTGAATTCACAAGTATCTTAGAAACCTTTGAAGATGGCTTAGCTCAAGAACAAGACGTAACACGCAGATTTTATAACTTATCTGATTTAGCTAATAAAGATAAAGATTATGCTACGATTTCATTTTTAAATTGGTTCCTAGATGAACAAGTCGAAGAAGAATCAATGTTTGATACACATATTGATTACTTAAAACGTATCGGTGATGATAGTAATACTTTATATTTATATGAGAAAGAATTAGCCTCACGTTCATTTAATGAAGATGAAGCATAGAGTTAGTGTAGTAACTCACTACTTATTTCTATATAATTATTAATGACTATACAAAAGCATGCCAATAATGTTGGCATGCTTTTTAAGTATTTATGAGTCAGCAGCAAAGACTAGCAGATGCAACTATTTGTATCATTGAGTTTTACTCACTTGACTTCGAAAAGAGAATTATATAAAGTCATAACAAATTCTATAAGAGAAAGGATTCTTGCTTGATGACAGCCAATGCTTATATTGCTTTAGATTTTGAAACTGCAAATGGAAAAAGAACGAGTATATGTTCAGTGGGAATGGTCAAAGTGATCAATCATCAAATTACAGAATCTTTTTACACACTAGTTAATCCAAATGACTATTTTTCAAAACAAAACATTGCAGTTCATGGTATTAATCCAAATGATGTGAAAGATGCACCGACATTTGAGTCAGTATATCCATATATGATGCAATTCATTGATGGTTTACCAGTAGTTGCTCATAACGCAGCCTTTGATATGAATGTGTTGTATGACAGCATTAAACAAATTGGACAAGAAACGCCAACAATTACTTATTTTTGTTCACTACAACTGTCTAGAAAAACAATAAATAGTCATCGTTATGGGTTGAGCCACATGATGCATTATTACAATCTAGATTTTCATGGTCATCACGATGCTTTAAATGATGCGAAAGCATGTGCAATGATTACCTTTCGACTATTACAACACTATGATGATTTAAACAGTATGTTATCAATATTTGGTAAACAGTTAAAAGATAAAGATTAACGGATTTAAAATCAGTCTATATTTCCTTTGTATTTCACTTAAATATAGTCGTAAATTGTCATATTTTCATAGGTCGCCTTTTCTAGGTTACCCACTGTCACACCGACCAATCTAATTGGTGTTTCTGAATCTTTTAGTTCAGTATATAAACTATAGGCGATGTTATAAATATCCGTCTCATTTCTTACTGGATCTCTCAAACTTCTTTGTTTTGACAAAGTTTCAAATTTAAAAGTTTTAATTTTAACAGTAACGGTTTTGCCAGATTTTTGAATTCTGGCTAAGCGTTCAGCTGTTTTATGACTTAATTCCCATATTTTTTGCAGAATTTGATCATCATCGTTAATATCAGTTGCAAAAGTACGTTCTGTGCCGACGGATTTTCTAATTCTTGTAGCTTTCACTTCATTATTGTCTATACCTCTTGCCTTATTGTACAATCCATAACCGCGTTTTCCAAAAAGACGAATTAATTCACGTTCACTTTGATTATACAAATCTTGACCATTATAAATTTTATGTTCATGCATTTTTTCTTTTGAAGCTTTACCCACCCCTGGAAAATCTCCAATATCTAATCCCATTAATATATTGTGTACATTTTTGTAATCAATAATAGTTAGACCATTAGGCTTATTCATACCACTCGCTAACTTCGCCAAAAATTTATTGTATGAGACACCTGCAGAGGATGTTAACTTAGTTGCTTCGTATATATCTCTGCGAATATATTGTGCAATCATAGACGCCGGTAAATCAGGTCGCACTAAATGCGTAATATCTAAATAAGCCTCATCTAATGACAATGGTTCGACAATTTCAGTATAACTTTTAAAAATATTCATAATTGTATTTGAAGCTTCTTTATAGGCTTCAAATCTAGGTGATACATAAAAACCATTCGGACATAATTTATGAGCTTGTGCGGTGGGCATTGCAGAATGAACACCATATTTTCTTGCCTCATAAGAAGCTGTTGACACCACGCCTCTACCACTTGCCTTTCCACCGACGATGACTGGCTTCCCTTCCAAATTTGGATTATCTCTTATTTCTACTTGAGCAAAGAAATAGTCCATATCTATATGAATAATCCTTCTTTCTGACAATGCACACACCTCCCTTTTAAAATTCATATTATGATGCTTTTATATTTATCTTACAATCTAAATGATTTTGTTACATAATATATGCTCATAACAAAAAGCATATAAAAAAAAAGAGTTAGCTAACCACTTTTTTAACACGCAATGATCCATAAAAGCAACTGCGTATATAGTAGTAATACTAACTCAGATTAATTATTTTTTATGATTTTGGTTCAGTTTGCAATTCATTTGAAGGGTTTTTTGTATAATATTTAATACCATCCTCAGTGTCTTCTATCACTTCAACCTTGTCATTTAATACGCCGGAAAGTAAATATAAATCCATAATACAATAGCCAATATGGAAACTTGCTATAAATATGATAGATGAAAAAGGCGTAATAAAAAATACGATAAATAAAATGGATGATATAACAATTAAAGGGGCTAACATAATCAAGCTATATTGCCATTTTTTAAAATAAACTTGTGGCATATGTGACTTTACCAAACCATATTTAACTCGATAAATTGGTTTTTGACCTTTTGATAAAATGCGAAACATCAAGTTATGAATCAATTCATGTATGAAATAAACAATTGTAAAACCTAAAATACCATAGATTAAATTAAATAAGATATTTTGCTCTATAACTGAAGCAAATAAATAAGCAAATTTATACGATAGCAATATACTGATCATTACTATTGTCAATTGGAATAGTAAAAATCCTTCTAATAACTTTTTATTAGAAAACAACTCAATTTTAAACATTAGCAACCCTCCAAATGCTTTGTTGTTACCTAGAGTATACAATGATTTTATCCACTTAGAAAGAGCTATTGAACAAAGTTAATGACTTGTAATTGAATTTTAACAAATCTTCTTAGAATGAAATAAACTGCAATACTGAGTAAATAACAAGTTAATTAACTTTACACAATGTTTATTGAATAACACTTATCTATTAAGCTATTTTTAAATACGGTTGAATTGTGCAACCGTTTCAACATGTGTTGTATGTGGAAACATATCTACTGGTGTAATTTTCGTTAGTTTGTAATGTTGCGCTAAATATTGCGCATCACGTTGCTGTGTAGATGGATTACATGAAATATAGACAATTTTTCTTGGATTTAATTCTAATAATGTTTGTAAAAATGTTTCATCACAGCCTTTTCTAGGTGGGTCAACCATCACTACATCTGGTTTAATTCCTTGTGATTTCCATTTTAATATAACCTCTTCTGCCTTACCACAGACAAAAGTAGTATTTTCAAATTGGTTTATAGTCGCATTTTGTTGTGCATCTTCAATGGCTTCTGGCACGACTTCTACTCCATAAACATGTTTTGCTTTTGGTGCCATATATAAACCTATTGTTCCAATACCACAATATGTATCCAGGACAATATCATCTTGATTTAAGTTTGCATATTCAATCGCAAGCTGATACAATTTTTCAGTTTGTATCGAATTAATTTGATAAAAAGATTGATCGCTTATTTTAAAAGTAACGTCTGATAATTTATCATTAATTGTTGTCTCACCATATAAGGTATTAGACTCGGCTCCTAATATCACATTGGAATGTGTATTGTTGATATTATGTTTAATACTCGTGATTTCAGGAAATGTATCAATTAATTTTTGTACAAGTAAATCACTTTGTTTAAATTTCCTGCCGTTTGTCACAAAAATAACCATTAATTCTCTTGAATGGTGTCCAGTACGTATAACAACATGTCTCATAAGCCCTTGTTTTTTTTGTTCATTATAAACACTAATATTTAATTCGTTAAACCAAACTTTAAGTTGGTTCATAACTTTTTGATGCAATTGGTCTTGAATTAAACATGTTTCCATATCTATAATATCGTGACTTCTTTGTCTATAAAAACCTGAGATAATCTCTCCTTCTTTATTCTTTCCAACGGGTATTTGTGATTTATTTCGATAATACCAGGGGTTTTCCATACCAACTGTTTCATTAATTATCGTTTCTTTAAAATCTGCTTTTCGATGAAACAAATTAACCACTTGTTCTTTCTTCATATTCAATTGAGCTTGGTATGTCATATGTTGTAATTGACAGCCCCCGCATTTGTAATAATATACACAGGGTGGCTCGACACGTTCACTACTTTGTTCTTTAACTTCTATTAATTTACCTATCGCAAAATTCTTTTTTACTTTGATCACTTTAAATTTAATCGTTTCATCTATTAAACTATTAGGGACAAACACAGGATAACGGTCTAACTTTACAACGCCATGTCCTTCATGTGTTAAATCAATTACGCGTCCTTCTATAATTTCATTTTTTTGTATTATGCTCATTTTGTCACCCCATATAAAAGAGGTTAGGCTATTTGTAGTTTTACCTAACCTCGTTGTCTATTAACATTTTGGAAGATTCATTTTATCTTATTCATTAATCTCGTTCACGATGATGCTTTATTTTAATATATTGTCTATTATTGCTCAACTAACTCCTCGTTTTTAATATCGTTTGGTGTATAGACTTCAATATGCTGTTTTAAATTCAAAAAGTTACCAGGCAACTTGCCACCATATTCACCATCCACATTCAATTGCAAATCTATAAATGAAGAAATATTAATCGATTTGGCTTTTTTATAATGTACTTTAGGATGTTTAATATGTTCACCTCGAGATGCAAGCGTCATAATATGTCCTAATTCTGCTAAATTAGCTTTTTCAACTATAATCAAGGTAAAATAGCCATCATCTAATTTGGCATCAGGCACTAACTTTTCAAATCCTGCCATAGAGTTGGTCAAACCTAATAAAAATAAGAGCGCCTCTCCTTGGAAAACCTCATCATCATATTCGATACGTAAATCAACAGCTTTCATCTGAGGCAACATTTCAAATCCTTTAATATAATATGCAAAAGGGCCGACAATTGATTTTAATCTACTTGGTGTCTCATAAGATACCTGTGTTAATTGTCCACCTGCAGCTAAATTAATGAAGTATCTACTGTTCATTTTCCCGATATCAACGCGTGTTGAATGACCTTCAATAATGACATCTATCGCGCTCATAATATCATTAGGTAAGTGCAAAGCTCGCCCAAAATCATTTACAGTTCCCATTGGGATAATGCCAATCTTAGGTCTATTCGGATGTTCTGCTATGCCATTGATGACTTCATTAAGTGTCCCATCACCACCAGCAGCTATTAAAACATCATAATCTTGTGTTAAACAACGCTTCGCCTCAGTGGTAGCATCTCCAATTTTTTCAGTTGCATAGGCACTCGTTTCAAAACCGGCCTTTTCTAATTTTATTAACACATCTGGTAATGTTCGCTTAAACAATTCTTTACCAGATGTTGGGTTATAAATGATTCTAGCTCGTTTTCTCATATTTTATCCCTCAACTTTTTATACTCAGTATATATATTAAATGATTTAGTTAAATGATAAAAGCATTTAGGCTGTTTTTAAAAAGAAAATATAATATACTACTCAATATTAAAGTTTTTGAAACATCCATACCAATGGCTAAAACATAAGCATTAATCCATAATTAAGAATTGCGATCACATTAGAAATTTTAAAGTTTTGATTGTGCTACATTTTACATGAATATACCTTATCCTCATTTGCTCATTTTAAATAATCCCCCTGGTGTCAATAATTGCCAAAATCGCTAAAAAAAAGATGATAATGATATATTCCTGAATGTTACACCAACAAAAAACGCCAATTCCTATATTTGTAATAGAAATTGACGTTTATTTTTTAATTTAAGATGCTTCAGTCTCAGGTTTTTCTTTAATTAGATTAAAACTGTTTAAAAATAAATGATGATGTTATCTTTTATCTAATTCTTGTTTTAATAATTGGTTCACTAATTGTGGGTTAGCTTGACCTTTGGAAGCTTTCATAATTTGACCAACTAAGAAGCCCATAGCTTTACCCTTACCATTTTGATAATCTTCAACGGATTGTGGATTGTTGTCTAACGCTTCATTTACAAATTTAAGCAGTGTTGCTTCATCAGAGATTTGAACTAAGCCTTTATCTTCCATAATTTGTTTGGCATCTCCACCATTTTCAGCTAGTTCTGGGAAAACTTTTTTAGCGATTTTACTACTCATTGTGCCATCTTCAATCAACTTAATCATACCTGCAAGATTTTGTGGTGTAAGTTTAGTATCTAATAATTCTATTTGATGTTTATTTAAATACTCATTAACGCCGCCCATTAACCAGTTTGAAGTTAATTTTACATCTGCACCTTCAGCTACTGCACCTTCAAAGAAATCAGACATTTCTTTTGTCAATGTAATCACATGTGCATCATATGCTGGTAAACCAAATTGATTGACGTATTTATCTTTTCTTTCATCTGGTAATTCAGGTATTGTTTGACGTACGCGTTCTTTCCATTCATCGTCAACATATAAAGGCACAATATCTGGTTCTGGGAAGTAACGGTAATCATCAGAACCTTCTTTTACACGCATAAGATTCGTTTTACCTGTAGCTTCATCAAAACGTCTCGTTTCTTGTAAAATCTCTCCGCCGTTCAATAATTCTTCTTCTTGACGTTTTTCTTCATATTCTAACCCTTTACGTACATAAGTAAATGAGTTTAAATTTTTCAATTCTGCTTTTGTTCCAAATTCTTCTTGACCATATGGTCGTAAAGAAATATTAGCATCACAACGCAATGATCCTTCTTCCATTTTACAATCAGAGACACCAGTATATTGTATGATTGAACGCAATTTTTCTAAGTATGCATACGCTTCTTGTGGTGAGCGAATATCTGGTTCAGATACAATTTCAATCAATGGTGTACCTTGTCTATTTAAGTCAACTAGTGAATAACCATCCTTATGCGTTGACTTACCAGCATCTTCTTCCATGTGTAAACGTGTGATACCTATACGTTTCGTTTCACCATCTACTTCAATATCAATATAACCATTTTCACCAATTGGCTGATCAAATTGTGAAATTTGATATGCTTTAGGATTATCTGGATAGAAATAGTTTTTACGATCAAATTTTGATTCTGTTGCAATATCCATATTTAATGCCATTGATGCTCTCATCGCCCAATCAACCGCACGTCTATTGACAACCGGTAATACACCAGGGTAAGCCAAATCAATGACGTTTGTGTTTGAGTTAGGTTTTGCTCCGAAATGTGCTGGTGATGGAGAAAACATTTTAGATTCTGTTTTTAACTCAACATGGACCTCTAGTCCAATAACTGTTTCAAAATGCATGATTTCCACTCCTTATAAATTTTCGTATTCATTATGCAAATTAAATTTTGTTTCATATTGGAAAGCGACACGATATAATGTTTTCTCATCAAATGGTTTACCAATAAATTGCAAACCAATTGGACGTCCATTCGCTTTACCGCAAGGAATAGATATACCTGGCAAACCAGCTAAGTTAACTGGTGTTGTTAGTAAGTCATTCGCATACATTGTAAGTGGATCATCGATTTCTTCACCTATATTAAATGCAGTTGTTGGTGTTGTTGGTCCTACTACAACATCATAGTTATCAAAAATACGATCGAAATCATTTTTAATTAATGTTCTAACTTTTTGTGATTTTTTGTAGAACGCATCATAGTAACCCGAACTTAACGCAAATGTACCAAGGAAAATACGACGCTTAACTTCTTCACCAAATCCTTCACTTCTTGACATTTTATATAATTCTTCAAGTGAATTTGCTTCTGGTGAATGATAACCGTATCTGATACCATCAAAACGCGATAAATTTGATGATGCTTCAGATGATGCGATTACATAATAAGAAGGAATGCCATATTTCGTGTTTGGTAATGAAACTTCTTCTACTGTAGCACCTAATTCTTTCAATGTTTCAACAGCGTTTTTCACAGATGCTTTCACTTCGTCAGATATACCTTCGCCAAGATACTCTTTTGGTAATGCTACTTTAAGTCCTTGAATATCTTTACCAATATCAGATGTAAAGTCTGCATCTTCTACTGGTGCACTTGTACTATCATTTTCATCTAAACCAGTGATTGCTTCTAATACTAAAGCATTGTCCTTAACATTGCGTGTTAACGGTCCGATTTGGTCTAATGAAGACGCAAACGCTACCAAACCAAAACGTGATACACGACCATAAGTTGGTTTTAAGCCTACGATTCCACAATAAGCTGCAGGTTGACGAATTGAACCACCAGTATCAGAGCCTAAACTAAAAGGAACTAATCCTGCTGCAACTGCTGCTGCAGAACCACCAGATGAACCACCAGGAACAGCTGTGTGATCAAATGGATTTAACGTTTTTTTAAAATAAGAAGTTTCTGTAGAACCTCCCATTGCAAATTCATCCATGTTTAATTTTCCAATTAAAACCGCTTGTTCGTTGCGTAATTTATTCATAACTGTGGATTCATAGATAGGTACAAATCCTTCTAGCATTTTACTAGCACATGTTGTTTCTACACCTTCAGTAATAATATTATCTTTAATTCCCATTGGAATACCAAAAAGTTTGCCTTCCATTTGGTCCTTGGCTTGTAACTCATCTAATTCTTGTGCTTTTTTAATAGCATTATCTTTATCTAATGCAAGAAATGATTTGATTGTTGGATCAGTTTCTTCAATTGCATCGTAGATATCGTTTACTACTTGTGAAGGTTTAATTTCTTTGTTTTTTATTAATGTAATTAAATTTTCCACAGATTCATAACGGATGGTCATCTTAAGCGTCCTCCTCATTCATGATAGATGGCACCTTGAATTGTCCATCTTCCGTCTCTTTAGCATTTTTTAATGCAAGCTCTTGAGGAATGCCCTCGATTGCTTTGTCTTCTCTTAACACGTTTTGTAAATCTAATACATGATAAGTTGGCTCAATTGAGCTAGTGTCTGCTGTATCTATATGATTAGCAAAATTTAAAATACTTTCTAATGTATCTTGCATTTCAATTGTTTCTTCTTCTGATATTTGAAGTCTAGCTAAATTAGCAATATGCTCTACCTCTTCACGTGTAACTTTAGCCATTAAATAAAAGCCTCCTTTTTACTCATTCATTATAAAATTGTATCAAAATTCCAAGCAAAAATCTAAACTTTTCACCAATAACAATAAATAACCCGGTTTATTTTAATTCCTTTTGCTCAACCTTTTGGAATTATGTGACTTAAATATATTTTGAACATAATCTACTTAAGTATCACAGCATTTATATCAATCATTGCATAATAAACCATATTATTTATAAATAGTGTAATATTATTTCATTTAATGTAAGCATTTTCATTTTTGTCATTGAGCTAATTATTTTGAAAAACAAAAAATATTTCTACTCTATTTATAAATTTCATTGTATAATAATTCATGTAACACAATTTAATATTCTGGGAATAAGGGAGTTGAAGTATTATGTTTATTCTAGGCACATCTTTAGCGAATCAAGTTCACGCTACTTGGCAAACGTATATCATGATTATTATTTATTTTATCATTTTATTAGTTATTGGCTATTACGGTTATAAGCAATCCACAGGTAATTTAAGTGAATTTATGCTTGGAGGTAGAAGTATTGGCCCTTATGTAACCGCCCTATCAGCAGGTGCATCTGATATGAGTGGATGGATGATTATGGGGCTTCCTGGATCTGTATATAGTACTGGATTATCTGCAATGTGGATTACAATTGGTTTATCGCTTGGCGCTTATGTTAACTATTTTGTAGTCGCACCTCGACTTCGTATTTATACTGAAATTGCAGGAGATGCTATTACCTTACCAGATTTTTTTAAAAATCGACTCAACGACCGCAAAAATTACATAAAAATAATTTCAGGTCTAATCATCGTTGTGTTTTTCACTTTATATACACATTCTGGGTTTGTATCTGGTGGTAAATTATTTGAAAGTGCTTTTGGCTTGAACTATCATTGGGGGCTTATCATTGTTGCAGCAATCGTTATTTTTTATACGTTTTTTGGTGGATATTTAGCTGTATCGATTACAGATTTCTTTCAAGGTGTAATTATGTTAATTGCTATGGTCATGGTCCCTATCGTAGCACTTATAAAACTCAACGGTTTGGATACATTTAGTGAGGTAGCAGCAATGAAACCTACCAATATGGACTTGTTTAAAGGGACTACATTTTTAGGTATTATTTCCTTATTTGCCTGGGGTTTAGGTTATTTTGGACAACCACATATCATCGTTCGTTTTATGTCCATTAAAACACATAAACTTTTACCAAAAGCTAGACGTTTAGGTATAAGCTGGATGGTTGTAGGGCTCTTAGGTGCAGTTGCTGTAGGGTTAACAGGTATCGCATTTATACCTCAATACCATATTAAAATGGAAGATCCAGAGACACTATTTATCATTATGAGCCAAATTTTATTCCATCCACTCGTTGGTGGATTCTTATTAGCAGCTATATTGGCAGCTATCATGAGCACAATTTCATCTCAGTTATTAGTAACTTCTAGTTCACTGACTGAAGATTTTTATAAACTTATTCGCGGTGAATCGAAAGCAAAAACACACGAAAAAGAGTTTGTAATGATAGGAAGACTATCTGTTTTACTAGTAGCAATTATTGCAATTTGGATTGCTTGGTCTCCAAATGATACAATTTTAAACCTTGTAGGTAATGCTTGGGCAGGGTTTGGCGCGGCATTTAGTCCGTTAGTAATCTTCTCACTTTACTGGAAGGGTTTGTCTCACGCCGGTGCTTTGAGCGGTATGATTACCGGTGCTTTTGTCGTTATTGTATGGATTGCTTGGATTAAACCATTAGCATCAATAAATGAAATCTTCGGTATGTATGAAATAATTCCTGGTTTCCTAGCTAGTGTGATTGTTACTTATCTAATAAGTAAAATTACGAAAAAGCCCGGTGAGTTTGTAAATAACGATTTAAATAAAGTAAAAGAGATTGTCAAAGAATAATCGTATAATAACTCTCTCACTATAAATTAACACATTAAAAGCCACACTTGNNCAAGTGTGGCTTTTAATGTGTATATGCTTATTAATTATTGTTTTTATAAATATGGACTTGTGGGTCTTTGTCATCTTTAGTTTTACTGATTAAAGCTTTTGCCTTGTTACCATCTTTTATACGAATTTCATATTCGTCAATATCATCAAAGTATTTCTCTGCTTGTTCAGTGATATATTGTGTGATACCAATTGTTTCTGCTTCGCCATAATAATCAATCGGTACATCAACAGTTAGTTGCTTCGCTTTTTTATTATCAAATTTAACTGTCCCTACTGCTTGAGTAAAGTTATTAAAATACGTCTGTAAATCATCATTAAATTGTTTGAAATTATTATTTAAATTTTCATCAATTTTACTTGCTTCATCAGAAGGTAACAATGCTGTTGTTTGATTAATATCTTTCCATTCATTAATACGTGTCTTACCATCTTCAACTGTCGTACCAGCAATAAACTCTCCTGGTACAATTGAATTTTCGCCAGTTTGTTTATAAATTGCAAAGTGTATAGGTATGTCTTTCAAAGCTTTATTTTCTCTGACTCTTGACAAAATTTCGCCTGCCATTTGCTTTCCTTGTTTCTTAATTTCTTTATCATCTAAATCTTTACTATAGGTCTCGCCATCTTTTTCTTTTTGATAGTAATACGTACTATTCATTGCTAGTCCAATGGTCATACCTTTAATTTTCTTCCCTTTAGTATCACCACTCGCATAAAAATCCTGTTCCAAAATATTAGAAAGATATGCAGGTGAATCTTCCGCAATTTTTTCTGGATCTGTTTCACCATTATGTGATGGATTTAAACCTAAATTCTCATTCGCTTTCTTTTCTTTTCGTTCATCTTCATCCATTGCATCTACTTCTGATTTGGTATATTTCGGGTCTAAATAAGCGTTAATCGTATCTTTATCTAAGTATTGACCATCTTGATATAAATAATCGTCAGTTGGAAAAACTTCTTTACTCAATTCTAAAAGCCCGTTTTCAAAATCTTCACCGTTATAACTATTTGCCATATTATCTTGTAATAAACCACGTGCTTGACTTTCTTTAAATGGTAAAATCGTTCTATAATTATTGCCTTGAACATTTTTATCGGTGGCAATTTCTTTAACTGAACCTGATTTTTCTTGCTGCTTATTGTCATTAGATTGTTCTTTACTTTTTTCATTATCCTCATTTCCACATGCTGATAATAGAAAAATTGCTGAGATGAATAGTATAATCGTTCTTTTCATGCATTATCTCCTCTATCCCTCTATTTCTTTTTGTTTCTGGACAAAGTCATCTTCTGTCCAAACTTCTGTACCAAATTGTTCAGCCTTTGTAAGTTTTGAACCAGCGTCTTCTCCAGCAATTACTAAATCTGTCTTTTTTGTAACACTGTTTGTAACTTTAGCACCTTGAATCTCTAACCATTTTGAAGCTTCATTTCTTGTCATTTGATATAACTTTCCAGTTAAAACAATGGTCTTATTAATAAATTCTGGATGCCCTTCTAACTCTGTTGTTTTGACACCTTTATAAGTCATATTAACATGTTTTTTCTTTAATTTATTAATAAGTGCACGGATATCTTCATTTTCTAAATAAGTGACTAATGATTGTGCTAATTTTTGACCCACATCATAGATTTCAATCAATGACTCTTCTGTAACATTAAATAAATCATCCATGGTTCCATATTTTTCAGCAATGACTTGGCTCGCTTTGACACCTAAGTGTCTAATCCCTAAACCAAATAGCAAATGTTCTAATGAGTTTGATTTAGCATCTTCAATCGCATTTAATAGATTGTTTACTTTCTTTTCACCCATTCTCTCTAATGGTAGCAAATCGTCTTTAGTTAAGTAAAATATATCAGCAACATCTTTTATTTTTTCATTTTCATAAAGTTGTTGAATAATTTTAGTACCTAAACCATCTATATTCATTGCTTGTCGTGATACAAAATGAATCATACCTTCAACAAGTTGTGCTTGGCATTTTGGATTGATACATCTTAAAGCCACTTCTCCTTCAATTCTTACAAGTTCATGACTACAACTAGGGCAATGTGTAGGCATGTGATAAACTTCAGCATTTTGTGGTCGACGATCTAATACGCTTTTTATGACTTCTGGTATAATGTCTCCCGCCTTCTTAATTACAACACTATCACCAATTCGAATATCTTTTTCATGTATTAGATCTTCATTATGTAAAGAAGCTCTAGAAACTGTAGTGCCCGCAACTTTAACTGGTTCAAGTATAGCCGTAGGTGTAACGACGCCTGTTCTACCAATACTCAGTTCAATATCTAATAAATCTGTTATGACTTCTTCAGCAGGAAACTTATACGCAATTGCCCAACGAGGAGATTTTTGTGTATAGCCAAGCTCATCTTGCTGGTCTAAATCATTTACTTTGATAACAATGCCGTCGATATCATAAGGTAACTGTTCACGTGCTTCAGTCCATTTTTCAATATAATCGAATACTTCTTCTATAGTTTGGACACGTTCTCTTTCTTTATTTGTTTTAAAACCTAATTTATCTAATTCATCTAAAGCTTCGCTTTGTGTATGTGCATGAAATTGTGTAAAGTCATTTACGCTATATAAGAAAACACTTAACTTTCTCTTTGCTGCAAGTTTGGAATCTAATTGTCGAAGTGAACCAGCAGCTGCATTTCTTGGATTGGCAAAAGGTTGCTCATCATTTTGTGCTTTAGCTTCATTTAAATCAAAAAATGATTTTCTGGGCATGTATGCTTCACCACGAACTTCAAATGTTCTAGCTTCATTAATCTTTAATGGTATTGCATGTATCGTTCTTAAGTTTTCGGTGATATCTTCACCCGTAGTACCGTCACCACGTGTCAAACCTTGTACGAATTTACCATTCTCGTATTTGAGAGAAACTGCTAAACCATCTATTTTCAATTCGCACATGTATTCCACATGATTAATTTGTTCACGTATACGCTGATCAAATTTTTTCAAATCTTCTTTATTAAAAGCATTCCCTAAACTTAGCATCGGTGTATCATGATTCACTTTTTCAAAAGTTGATTGAGCTGAGCCACCCACTCTTACTGTAGGTGAATCAGCTGTTCGATATTCTGGGTTGTTCGCCTCAATATCTATCAATTCATGTAAAAGTTTATCGTATTCACTGTCTGGTACTGAAGGGTTGTCTTGTACATAATATTCATAACTATATTGATTTAGTAATTGATGTAACACATCGACACGCGATTGTAACTCAGCCACGCTTTATTCCCCTTTCTTTTCAATAGGTGCAAATTGAGCAAGCAACCGTTTAGGTCCTTCAGATTTAAAGATAATATCTAATTCAACCGAACCATTTTTTTCATTAACATTACTTACCATACCTTCACCCCATGATTTATGAATAACTTTGTCACCAACATGCCAATCCGTCGATTGTTGTGCTTTTTTCGAGGATGTCACACGTTTACTATATCCTCTTTTTTCAGGTTGTTTAGTTGCAGATTTAAATCGATTTCCTTGTGCAGTTGCTCGTGATTTATTTTCGTTTTCTAATAAATCTTCAGGTATTTCATTTAAGAATCTTGAAGCCATATTGGACTGTGGTCTTCCAAAAAGCATTCTTGATGTCGCATGCGTTAAATATAACGTTTCTTCAGCACGTGTAATCGCTACATAACAAATTCTTCTTTCTTCTTGCATTTCATGATCATCATCACTTTTTATCGCCCTTATATGTGGAAATAATGATTCTTCCATGCCCATAATAAATACAATAGGAAACTCTAATCCTTTGGCTGAGTGCATTGTCATCAACGTTATGCCATCATCTATTTGCGCTTCGTCTATATCAGCAACTAAAGATAAGTCTGTTAAAAAATTGATTAACGACTGTTCTTCTAATGGCGTGTTTTCTTCGTAGTCTTTAGGGACTGACATAAATTCATCTATATTTTCTAATCTACTTCTTGATTCTAATGTTTGTTCTCGTTCCAACATCTCACGGTAACCTGATTTCACCAATACTTCTTCAACGATTTCTGTAATCTCTAAAAATTCTTGTTGTTTAATTAAGTTCTGTATCATGTCATAAAATGAAATACATGCTTGTGTTACTTTTTTAGATAAGCCTATAAAGTCTACTTCTGCTAGTGCATCAAACATACTTATCTCGTTTTGAGCAGCATATGCCTGAATTTTATCTACTGTCGATGGACCTACGCCACGTTTTGGTACATTGATTACACGACGTAAACTGATATCATCATTGCTATTGGCTATTATTCTCAAATAGCTAAGTAGATCTTTAATTTCTTTACGATCATAGAATTTTTGACCACCAACCATTGTGTATGGAATATTAGATTTCATAAATGTCTCTTCCAACACACGAGACTGAGCATTGGTACGGTATAAGATAGCCATATCTTTATATTTTTTTCCATTACGTTGTTGTTTCATAATTTCCTTAACTACATATTCCGCTTCGTCTCTCTCAGTAGTAGCTTCATAATAGTGAATTTTTTCTCCAGATGTATTACCTGTCCATAACCCTTTGGGTTTACGCTCTGAATTATTTTTGATTACTTCGTTAGCTGCATTTAATATATTTTTAGTTGAGCGATAATTTTGTTCTAAAAATATCGTTTTAGCTTCAGGATAATCTTCTTCAAAGGAAAGTATGTTTTGAATATCAGCACCACGCCAACCATAAATAGATTGATCAGAATCACCAACTACACATAAATTTTTAAATTTAGATGCTAAAAGATTTACTAATGTATATTGTGCTTTGTTTGTATCTTGGTACTCATCGACATGAATGTATTGGAATTTATTTTGATAAAATTCTAACACATCTGGCACACGTTCAAATAATCGAATTGTAACCATGATTAAATCATCAAAATCTAACGCTTCATTTCTTGATAACTGTCTTTGATATCCTTTATACACTGTAGCAACCATTTGTTCATGATATGTTTCAGCATCTTTTTGTGCATCCTCTGGTGTTTTCAATTCATTTTTCAAATTACTTATAGCACCTATAAACATTCTTGGTTCAAACTTTTTACTATCTATATTTTCATTTTTCAATACATCTTTGATAACTGATTTTTGGTCCGTAGGATCAATTATAGTAAAATTACGTTCAATACCAATTCTATCCGCATCTCTTCTCAGTATTCTTACACACATTGAGTGAAATGTTGACATCCATATAACTTGAGCCGGTTCTCCTACTAAAGCTTCCACACGTGCTTTCATTTCTTTTGCTGCCTTGTTTGTAAAAGTAATCGCTAGAATGTTGTATGGGGATACGTCCTTTTCATCAAGCAAGTAAGCTATACGATGAGTTAAAACACGTGTTTTGCCTGAACCCGCACCCGCCATAATAAGTAGTGGCCCTTCTGTAGTGCGTACTGCTAAACTTTGTTCATCATTCATCTTATTTACTAATGCATTCATTTATGTGACTCCTTTATCTTAACTGTTTTTAATGCGTTTTGAATATCTTTATAAACAATATCACCAACGATAATCGTATCAGCAATCGAAGCCATTTCTTCAGCTTCTTCTTGATTACTAATGCCACCACCATAAAATAATTGTGTATCACTTAACATATTTGCAGCTGTCTTTACCTTTTCAACTTCTCCGTATGCACCACTATATTCAAGATACATAACTGGTAATTTATACATTTCATTAATCATTTGAGCATATGCTTCGATATCTTCATCTGTTAAATTTGTTTCAGCTTGTGTAACTTGTGCTACTTTGCTTTCAGGATTCATGACAACATATCCTTCAAAAACAACTTCTTCAAAATCTATGACATGTCCAAATGATTTCAATGCTTCTAAAAGTACACCGTTATGATATTTTACATCTGTACTATTCAATACAGTCGGTACAAAATAAAAGTCAAAACCAGGCATAACACTTTCGATATTGGAAATTTCGAAAACGAGAGGTAAAGGATATCTTCTCACCCTACTCATCAATTGAATAACATTATCTTCAGTAACATCATCTGTGCCACCTATCATAATTGCATCGGTTTGAGACATACATACCGCATCTAAATCATCGTCAGAAATCGACTTAGCAGGATCTAATTTAAAAATATGTTTCCATTTTTTAATGTCATACATGATATGTTACTCCTTTTTTTAGCATACTTTTGATTATATCATTTTTAACCACTGAGTTCTAAAACGATATAGGATTTTATATTGAATTCTAACATGACATATCAATGGTAGATTAATCATGTTTCTCATTAAATATATTCAAAATTTTTCAGAAAAATAATCGCTTCGTATCTATTTTATCAATACACTTTAAATTAACAACATAAAAAGCTGTCAGCAAAGAAAGTTTCTTTACTAACAGCTTTACTAATGAAATCATTAAAATTACACTTCGCTACAGTATATAGAATTGTTAATTAATCGGCCGTTTCAATATTCATGCGGTCTAGAATCATTGTGTAAGCATCATTTCCCCATTGTAAAGATCTCTTAACACGAGAAATCGTTGCAGTTGAAGCACCAGACTCTTGTTCAATCGTCGCATAAGTATATCCTTGCTTAATCATTTTTGCGACTTGCAATCGTTGAGATAACGATTGAATCTCATTTACTGTACATAAATCGTCAAAGAATTGGTAACATTCTTCTCTGTTTTCTAATGTAAGAATTGCATCAAATAATTCATCTAATGCTTTTCCTCTTAATTTTTCTATTTGCATTAAAAACAACCCCTGTACTTTCATTTTAATCTTAATTCAACGTGCTAATACATTAAAGTGTAACGATTTCATAAGTAAATTTCAATTATTCTAATCCTGCACGTTTAAAAATCGTATCAACTTGGTTTAAATGGTGTTTTGGATTGAAACATTCATCTAATTCTTCAGTGCTCAATAAATCTGTAATAGATGAATCTTGTTCAATTAATGTTCTAAATGGTGTTTTTGTTTCCCAAGACTCCATCGCTTTTGGCTGTACTTTATCATATGCTGCTTCACGTGCTAAACCTTTATTTATCAACGCTAATAATACACGTTGCGAATAAATAAGACCAAAAGTTTTATCGATATTTGCTAACATATTATCTTCAAATACAGTAAGTCTTTCTACAATATTTGTAAATCTATTTAACCCGTAATCTAAAGCTATCGTTACATCTGGCAGCATGATTCTTTCTGCAGATGAATGTGAAATATCTCTTTCATGCCATAAAGCTACATTTTCATATGCAGTTGTAATGTATCCTCTGATAACACGAGCAATACCAGTAATATTTTCTGAGCCAATTGGATTACGTTTGTGTGGCATCGCTGACGAACCTTTTTGGCCTTTAGCAAAAGCTTCTTCAACTTCTCTTGTTTCAGTTTTTTGTAAGTTGCGTATTTCCACTGCAAATTTTTCCATAGAAGTACTTATCAACGCTAAAGTAGCTATATAATATGCGTGTCGGTCACGTTGTAACGTCTGAGTAGAAACAGCGGCTGTATCTAAACCTAAATTTTCACAAACATGCGCTTCAATTTCAGGTGGGATGTTTGCAAAAGTCCCTACTGCACCACTCATTTTACCAACTTCTATTTCTTTTCTCACACGCTTAAAACGCTCTAAATTACGTTTCATTTCTGTATACCATAATGCCATTTTGACACCAAATGTTGTTGGTTCCGCATGTACACCATGAGTTCGTCCCATCATTAAAGTATATTTATAATTTTTAGCTTTTTGTGCTAAAACATCAATAAATCTTTCTAAATCTTTTTCAATAATATCGTTTGCTTGTTTAATGACATAACTTAATGCCGTATCAACTACATCAGTTGATGTTAACCCGTAGTGTACCCATTTACGCTCTTCACCTAATGTCTCTGATACTTGTCTTGTAAATGCAACGACATCGTGTCGTGTTTCTTCCTCAATTTCTTTTGCGCGGTTAACATCAACCTTTGCATTCTGACGAATTTTCAATACATCTTCAGCAGGTATATCTCCTAATTTACTCCAAGCTTCACATGCTAGTATTTCTACTTCTAACCAAGCTTCATAGCGATTTTGATCCGTCCAAATATTTGACATTTCTTCTCTAGAATAACGTTCTATCATTAAAATAAGCTCCTATCTTGCGTAAGTTTTAGTTCACAAACTCCAAAAACATGTACATTCTATCAAAAAATACAATTAAAGTTCGTGTTTATTCTTGTCATTATTAGTTTAACAGAATTGATCATAAATGTATAAGTCTTTTCTATCTTCTTTATAGAAATTTTAACACGTTTTATCAAAAGCCGTGCATAAAAACCTTATTCTCCTCAAGATTTATCATTTTATATTAATTTGCGATTATATGATAAAAAAATCGTTGACCTGAGATTTCTATCTCTGCCAACGATTACATTTATATATCTAACACTAAGTATCTGTTTTAAACGATTATTCTATTAATTTTCCAACAAATTGAATTTCTTGCCTGTATACTTCATATTTACCATCTTTATTTTCTTTATAAATTGGTTTTTCAAAGCGTTTAATAGGCATATATCCAGCATCTCGCATACGTTGCAAACAAGCTTGTATCGTTTCGTTTTCTTCTACTTTAAACTTTTGCTGCTTTTTCATATACTTTCCACTTTATCTGGATCATATTGTTTAAGTTTCTTGCTACGCACACCTTTAACCCAAAAACCACCGTGAATTGTTCTTGGTTCATATGCGATGATAAACGCTTTTTCATCAATTTGCTTAATGGTTTCTATCAATTTCAGCTCAAAACGTCTTGGTGTTAATATTTGTAAAATTAATCTCGTGCCATCTCTGCCATAAGCAGTATTATGTGTAACGCCATAACCTAAATCCCTCAATTGCTTTGGTAAATCTAATTCATATTCAGATGAAGTAACATTCACAACTGTATAGCCAAGCGCTAATTTCTCTTCAATTTTCATTCCTACAATAATACCGATTGAAAACCCAAATGCATATGCAAAGACATTTTGAATTTGATCTAAACTAGACATAACCATTCCCAAACCGATAACGTATACTAAAACTTCTAAGAAACTTACCACTGCTGCAACATAACGATAACCTTTGAGTGTTAAAATCGTTCTCATTGTCAAACAAGTTACATAAGCAACATTAATAATAAAAATAGCTAAAACCATTAACCATGGATTAGAAGTAATTACTGACATGTTCATTTCCCTTTCTTTCTCATTAAATTCAAATTATTTTATCAGTAACTTATTATTTTGTCACTAAAATCATTCGAAATCTGTTTGATTTTTCGGCCATGTATATCTTGTGTAAGCTAATTCTCTTTTATGTGCATTTTTAATATAATGATTTTCTATGATAGCTTTTGCTTCTTTTGGCACTTGTTTTCCTTCTAAATAATCATCTATATGAGCATAACTAACACCAAGTGCATCTTCATCTGGTAATTGTGGTTTGTTTTCTTCTAAATCAGCAGTTGGTACTTTTTCATATAAATGTGCTGGAGCATCTAAATATGCTAATATTTGTCGCCCTTGACGTTTATTTAAACCAAATAACGGTGCGATATCTGCTGCACCATCGCCATATTTTGTAAAAAATCCAGTCAAGTTTTCCGCTGAGTGATCAGTACCCACAACAATTCCTTGTTGATTGGATGCAATCGAAAATTGTGCTTTCATACGTTCACGCGCTTTTTCATTCCCTTTTTGGAAATCCGTCAACACAATTCCAGCTTCTTTTAGCGATTCTACACTTTGATCTACTGAAGGTTTAATGTTGACTGTAATTGTTCGATCCGGTTGTATAAACTTCAAAGCATCTTCAACTTCATCGGCATCTTTTTGTTCGCCATATGGTAATTTAACTGCAATAAATTGACAATCAATATCTTTTTCTTTTAATTCATTTATCGCAATTTGACATAGCTTGCCAGCTAAAGTCGAATCTTGCCCACCTGAAATACCTAAAACCAATGATTTAATAAATGAATGAGATTGGATATAATTTTTAATAAATTGAATAATATTACGCGTTTCTAATTTGCTATCAATGCTGGGCTTGACTTTCATTTCTCTTACGATAATATCTTGAATTTCACTCATTTTCTTCTTCCATCTCCTTCACATGTTCTGCCACTTCAAAGATACGTTTATGTTTATTTTCCCAACATTCTGTACTTAAATCAACTGGGTACTCCTGAGGATTAAGATGACGCTTGTTCTCATCCCATAAGTACGAAAGACTTTTAGTCAAATAATTTTGTGCTTCCTTTTCATTTGGTAAATCATAAACGAGTTCACCGTCTTTAAAAATATCATGGTGTAACGGCTTGGCTATAAAGGATTTTATAAATTTCATCTTATACGTATGTACAGGATGGAACAATTTAAGTGGAGACTCATCATAAGGATCTTCATGCGCTAACGTGATATAGTCACCCTCAGCTTTGTTTGTTTTCTTATTAATAATACGATAGACGTTTTTCTTTCCTGGTGTAGTTACCTTTTCTGCATTGTTTGATAGCTTTATTCGGTCTACATAATTCCCTGAAGCATCTTCTACTGCCACAAGTTTGTATACTGCACCTAAGGCAGGCTGATCGTAACCAGTAATTAATTTAGTACCAACACCCCATGAATCAACCTTTGCACCTTGCGATTTCAAGCTTGTAATCGTTTGTTCATCTAAATCATTTGATGCAATAATTTTAGTTTCAGTAAATCCTGCATCATCTAACATGCGACGTGCTTCTTTTGATAAATAAGCGATATCACCAGAATCTAAACGTATACCAACAAAGTTAATTTCATCACCAAGCTCTTTAGCAACTTTTATCGCTGTTGGTACACCAGATTTCAAAGTATGAAAAGTATCAACTAAGAACACGCAATCTTTATGGCGTTCTGCATATTTTTTAAATGCAATATATTCATCACCATAAGTTTGAACCATTGCATGCGCATGCGTTCCTGATACTGGTATGCCAAAAAGTTTTCCAGCGCGCACATTACTCGTTGAATCAAATCCACCAATATATGCTGCTCTTGCACCCCACAAAGCAGCATCTGCTTCTTGTCCACGTCTTGTTCCAAATTCCATTAATGTGTCATTTGGCGCTACTTGTTTTATTCTACTTGCTTTCGTAGTAATTAGCGTGTGAAAATTCACGATATTTAACAACATCGTTTCAATTAATTGTGCTTGGATAAGTGGTGCTTCTACGCTTAATAAAGGTTCATTACCAAAACATAATTCTCCTTCTTGCATAGAACGAATATTACCAGTAAATTTCATATCTTTTAAATATTCTAAAAAGTCTTCTTGATAACCAATGGATTTTAAATATTTAATATCCGATTCTGAAAAATGAAAGTTATTGATATAAGCAATCACTCGTTTCAATCCATTAAACACTGCATATCCGCTGTTGAAAGGCATATTTCTAAAATATAAATCAAATACAGCATTTCTTTCATGAATCCCGTCATTCCAATAACTCTCCGCCATATTTATTTGATATAAATCATTATGTAATACTAATGTATCATCCTCAAATTGGTACACCGCTATCTCTCCTATCGGCTTTTTCATTAGTTTAACACAAAAAATTAAACGTTTATATCTGAAATGAATTTATCCATATTACTTCAAACATAACGCATCATAATATTAAATATAATTTTGTTATTTAATTATTATTTAGTTAGTAGTAAATTCAAAATAGTAGCGACAAAATCATGACAATTCTATAATTAAACATTAAAAATAGAAAAAATACCGTATAATGTGTGCGAGGTGTTTTATATGTTAAATGAAGCTAAATCATTTATTCAAACAATGTATAAAGAATTAAATTATAACGAAAATACTATTTTAAAACGAATTAATCAGATAGAAACACAAATAAACTTAACTGGTACGTATAAACATACTAACGAGGAACTTGTATATGGTGCCAAGATGGCTTGGAGAAATTCAAATCGTTGTATAGGCCGTGCATTCTGGGACTCATTAACCGTCAATGATGCAAGACATATCCAGACTGAACAAGAATTTTTAGATGCAATAGAAAATCATATTCAATTCGCTACAAATGGAGGGAAAATAAAACCATGTATCACTATTTTTGATGCTCAACATCCTCCAAAAATATATAATAATCAACTTATCAGATATGCAGGTTATGAAGACGTAGGTGACCCTTCCGAACTAAAAATCACACAATTAGCCGAACATTTAGGTTGGCAAGGCAAACATACAGATTTTGACATTTTACCTTTAATTTATAAAATTCCTGGTGAATCGTTAAAGTTTTACAATTATCAACCTGAAATGATAAAAGAAGTGCCTATTACCCATGATCGTTTTCCAAAATTAGAAAAGCTTGGGCTAAAATGGTATGCCGTACCAATTATATCTAACATGGACTTAAAAATTGGTGGAATCATATATCCAACCGCGCCGTTCAACGGCTGGTACATGGTAAATGAAATTGCGGTGCGAAATTTTACTGATTCATATCGCTACAATTTACTAGAAACCGTTGCAGAAGCTTTTGAATTTGATACACTAAAGAATAATTCTTTTAACAAAGATAGAACGTTAGTCGAATTGAATTATGCAGTATATCATTCTTTTAAAAATGAAGGCGTATCAATGGTTGATCATCTAACTGCGTCAAAACAATTTGAAAGATTTGAAAAAAACGAACGGAAAAATGGAAGAGATGTAACCGGAAAATGGTCTTGGTTGGCACCATCTTTATCTCCAACTTTAGTATCTAATTACCATCACGGGTATAAAAATGAGATGAAAGAACCGAATTTCTTTTATAAAAAACAATCATCTGTTTCTGGGTGTCCTTTCCATTAATTTTTAACACATATATACAAGGGGTAACGTCACATGAAATTATATTATTTAGGTCCAAAAGGAACATTTTCATATTTAGCGGCAAAACAATATCTATCAGAATCTGAGTTCGAATATACGTCTAAATCTAATTTGTATGAAGTCGTTACTGCTGTCTCAGAAGATAATCATAGTATTGCTGTTGTGCCCATCGAAAATTCAATTGAAGGTACAATCAATATTGTTGCCGATGCCTTAACACAACAAAATATTTATGCACAGGGAGAAATACATTTAGATATACAATTTGCTTTATATGGCCCTGAAAATGCAACAGTCAATGATATATCAAAAGTTTATTCAATAAGCCCAGCAATTAGTCAAACGAGCCAATATATACAACAACATAAGTTCACATATGATTATGTAGATAGCACGATACAAAGTTTAGAAAAAATAACCAACCAAGTGGGTGCAATCGCACCTTTAGGTAGTGGGGAAACTTATGGCTTTCAACCTATAGAACAAAACATTCAAGACTTCCCTCACAATGTCACACGTTTTTTAGTCGTAAGTAACCAGCCACAACATTCGGACAATGCTAGTGACACAATGTTACTCATTACACCACAATTTGATAAACCAGGCTTACTTGCAAGTATTTTAAACACTTTTGTGCTTTTTAACATCAACTTATCTTGGATTGAGTCTAGACCTTTAAAAACACAGCTGGGCATGTATCATTTTTTCGTCCAAGCAGATACTGGTTTAACAGAAGCGTTATCGAAAGTCATTAAAATCTTGAACACTTTAGATTTTCAAGTTACAATCATTGGATCTTTCAATAAGTTAAATCACGATTAATCAGAAAGTAAAATTCAAAAACTTATCATGATATGATACTTCAAAAATAATAGAGCCTGAGACATTTAATTGTCTCGGGCTCTATTATTTTTGATTTATTTTAATGGTAATGGTTTGGTAATATCTATACCTAATACTGGTGGTACTAAGAAATAAACTACTAACACAATAACAATAATACTCAACAGGTTAACCCAAAATCCAACTGACGCCATTTTTTTAATGCTAATCCTTCCAGTTCCAAATACAATAGCATTTGGTGGTGTGCCAACTGGTAACATATAAGCACAATTAGCGGCCATAGCAGCAGGTACCATGAGTAGTAGCGGATGTACATTAACTGCAACTGAAAGTGTTGCAAGTATAGGTAAAATCATAGTCGCAGTAGCTGTATTCGAAGTTATTTCTGTTAAAAACAACACAAATATTGTAATGACAAGAACGATAATTAATGGACTAACGCCTTCAATCAACTTTAATTGTTCACCTAACCATTTCGCTAAGCCACTCTCTGAGATACCTTTAGCAAGTGCCAAACCTCCACCAAATAAAATGAGTACGCCCCATGGCAAGTCTTTGGCAACATTCCAATCAATAATTCGCGTATGTTGTTCTTTATTTTTAGCCGGTATTAAAAATAATAATACAGCTATAAACATGGCAATTGTACCGTCTGCCACTTCTGAGGTGAACGACCAATTTTTCAATAAGAATTCTCTACTAATCCATAACAAACTTGCTAATATAAAAATTGCTTGTACCACTTTTTCTTCGTATTTCATCTTTCCTAACTCATCTAATTTTTTCCTAATTAAGTTCTGACCGCCTGGCAGTTCTTTCATATCATGTTTAAATGCAACATAACGTAGATACAACCATACTAAAATCAATAGTACAATGACTGTAGGTACGCCAATGACCATCCATTTAGCAAAGCTTATTTCCTCACCAAATGCAGATTGATATTGGCCTTTAAGGATAATAAGTGGAGGCGTTCCGATCAAAGTTCCTAAACCACCAATGGTTCCTGCATACCCAATGGCTAACACTAGCGATTGTTCAAATTTACTGATGCTTGTAGCATTCATTTCTTCCCCTTTTAAATCATTTGCTTCTTTAATAATCGCTAAACCTATCGGTATCATAATCATCACAGCTGCAGTATTAGAAACAAACATAGATAAGAATCCTGTCGCTATCATAAAACCTAATAAAATCTTTCCAGTACTTGTACCTAAAATACTAATGATTGTTAAGGCAACACGTGTATGTAAATTCCATCTTTCCATAGCAATAGCTAATATAAATCCACCTAAAAATAGAAAAATAATATCATTACCATATTGAGCAGATACTTCTTCTGGGCTAAGTACATGTCCAACAGGCAATAAAATTAATGGCAACAAACTAGTTGCAGCAATTGGTATTGCTTCAGTAATCCACCAAATAGCGATCCAAATAGTAATCGCTAATACAAAAACGCCTTTATACGATAAATTTTCAGGTTCAAAAGTTAACAATGTCAAAATAAATAGTAGTGGCCCTAAAATCAACCCTGTAAGCTGTCCTGCATTATAAGATTTATTTTTTTTAGAAAAAAATGTTAAATACTGCGAACGCCTATATTCCCCTTTGTTTATATTATTCATAATGATTCCCCCCGATTTCAATTACTTTCTGAATTTTCTTACTTTATTACTCTTTAACATAATATAATTTCTATTAAATTACAATATGTTTTATATTGTGTTTTAATTCAGAACTACTAAAATAAAGAATCATTATTTTATATTTATTTTTTTAACGCTTATATTTTCCTGATTTGAGAGATACAAATCTTCTATATCTTTTAAATAAAGTCTTTGCTGCTTATTGTCATAATAATTCTGTGCTATAAATATATTGTTGTGTTTTACGTTATTATAGCTTTGCACTCGAATGGCATCTTTAGACATATGACCTATAAAGTGATTATGATAAATATTTAAATTACTTCCAGATTGCGTTGGTCTTGCCTTACCTGTGAGATCTTGTGCATTTTTTCCATCTTTCACTGCTAAAAATCGAATCCCTCCTCCACAATTTTTAAATATATTATCATGGATAAAAGTATCTTTTGATTTTAAAGGGGTCAGTGCGTATTGGTTGATACCTTCAAATGTATTAAAACGAATGTGTATATTTTCGTAAAATTGATTAAATCTACTCGCATGAGATCCAATTGCTCTATTCCAAGCACCCATCGTTGGTGTCTTTGAATTTCCAAAATAACAATTTTCAATTATTACATTTTTAGTTATCGTACCATCCGTGGCACCAAATTTTGGGAAAGCACCTTTTACTTGTATATCAATTTGTACCGCTTCTGAAAATAACCTTTCTCCTTTATCGTCTTTAAATCCTAAAAATTCGCAACCATTTATATATAGGCCATTAATGCCGCATGCATCTATTGCATGACCTCCAACAACATCTTTAAATGTTACACCTAAAATTTGAATATTTTGAGCATGCCCCATGCACATTGCTGTATTGTTATATGGATACTCATAACCATTCATATCCAATGTTCCACCAGCAATGCAGATTTCACTATTACCTTCATATCCATAATAAGATTTCAGCCATCTACCATTTTTCAATAAAGTATCTTTGCCTACTCTTTTTAATACTGCTTCGTCGTCCATTATCAAAGTAGTTGAATCATATATTACCAACGGTCTACGAATATGATACTCTCCCTTAGGAATATAAATTGTTGTGTTTTTGTGTTTTCTAGCGTATTTTAACGCTTTTTGAATCGCGCGTGTATCTGCCCATCTATGCTTACCTTTTAGGCCGAACTGCATTGCATTAATTATCATTAGTAATTCTTCCTCCTCACTTAATACTTTATAATAAACTAATAGTTCGTTTTTCAAACGCTTTAAATGCACCTTTAATGATTTATGTACTTAGTATATAATAACTATAATCTTAATTTTGGGAGTGTTACATTAGATGAAAAATAGCGCGCTTATTATTGTTGACTATTCAAATGATTTTGTTGCTGATAATGGTAAATTAACTTGTGGCCTTCCGGGTCAACAAATTGAAAGTTATATTGTTGAAAGAATTGAAGCATATAATAAAAAACAGGCTAATATCTTTTTTCTTATGGATTTACATTATGAAGAAAATAGCTATCATCCAGAAAACAATCTTTTTCCACCTCATAATATAATTGATACCACTGGAAGAGAACTTTACGGTAAAGTAAATGATATTTTTCAAAATATCTTATTTAATGATCATGTGCATTATTTAGATAAAACACGTTATGATTCATTTTGTGGTACGCCCTTAGACATTATGTTACGTGAACGCAACATTACGCATTTAGAAATTGTTGGTGTATGTACAGATATTTGCGTGCTGCACACCGCAATCTCTGCTTACAATTTGGGATATGCTATTTCAATTTCTCATAAGGGTGTCGCTTCTTTTAATCCAACAGGGCATCAATGGGCATTAGATCATTTTAAAAATTCATTAGGTGCTGAAGTAGAATAACAATAGAAAATCATGATAAAATAAAATTAAATAAAAAATTAAGGAGAATTAAAACATGGCAAAAACTTATATTTTCGGTCATAAAAATCCAGATACAGATGCAATCTCATCAGCTATTATTATGGCAGATTTTGAACAACAAACAGGAAATACAGACGCAACACCTTATCGTTTAGGCGAAGTAGGACCTGAAACTCAATATGCATTAAATCATTTTAATGTAGACACACCAGAATTACTTAGTGATGATTTAAATAATCAAAATGTTATCTTAGTTGACCATAATGAATTCCAACAAAGTGCTGATACAATTGATAAGTCATCAATTCAACATGTCGTTGACCATCATAGAATTTCAAACTTTGAAACTGCAGGACCATTATATTACCGTGCTGAGCCAGTAGGTTGTACTGCAACAATCTTATACAAAATGTACAAAGAACGTGGTTTTGAAATCAAACCTGAAATTGCTGGTTTAATGATTTCTGCTATCATTTCAGATAGCTTACTATTTAAATCACCAACTTGTACACAAGAAGATATTGACGCTGCTGAAGCTTTAAAATCAATTGCAGATGTTGACTTAGAATCTTATGGTTTAGAAATGTTAAAAGCAGGTGCTTCAACAACTGACAAAACTGCATCTGAGCTATTAAATATGGATGCAAAATCATTTAATATGGGTGACTATATTACACGTATCGGTCAAGTTAATACCGTAGATATTGATGAAGTATTCCAACGTCAAGAAGAGTTAGAAAAAGCAATGTTAGAAGTAAGTACAAATGAAAAATATGATTTATTTGTACTGCTTGTAACTGATATCATCAACAGTGATTCTAAAATTTTAGTTGTTGGTGCTGAAAAAGATAAAGTAGGCAACGCATTCAACGTTAAACTAGACAATAATACTGCATTTTTACCAGGTGTTGTATCTCGTAAAAAACAAGTTGTACCACAAATTACAGAAGCTTTAAGCTAATCTCATACTTTATCAATATATAACACTATATAGTAAAAACTTAAATAGTTTACTATATAGAAAAACTGGGACATAATAATAATTATGTTCCAGTTTTTTATCCATCTTTTTAAACTATCTAAATCATCAATATACTAGGAGGAATAATATTTGAATTCAATAGAACAATCTTTCCACAATAGTAAACAATATTTTAATACTCATGAAACCAAATCACTTAAATTTAGAAAAAAACAACTCAAACAGTTAAGTAAGAGTATTAAAAATTATGAAAATGACTTACTTGAAGCTTTTCAAAAAGATTTAGGTAAAAATAAAGTAGAAGCCTACGCAACTGAGATTGGCTTTACATTAAAAAATATTAAATCAGCTCGTAAAGAACTAAAAAATTGGGCCAAAACCAAACAAGTCAATACACCCTTATTTATGTTTCCTACCAAAAGTTACATTATGAAAGAACCTTATGGCACAGTGCTAATTATTGGACCTTTTAATTATCCATTCCAATTGTTAATAGAACCGTTGATTGGTGCAATTGCTGCAGGGAACACTATAATACTAAAACCCTCTGAATTCACACCGAATGTATCTGATGTCATACAGCAAATCATTTCCGACGCCTTTGATCCTGAGTATATTAATATCATTCAAGGAAATGCTGATACAACTCAGTCTTTACTTCATTTACCTTTTGATTATATTTTCTTCACAGGTAGTGAACAGGTTGGACGCATCGTATATAGCGCTGCAAGCAAAAACTTAACGCCTGTAACTTTAGAATTAGGTGGAAAGTCACCTGCAATCATTGACGAAAGTGCAAATATTAAAGTTGCAAGTGAACGTATTTGTTTTGGTAAGTTTACAAATGCTGGACAAACTTGTGTTGCACCGGATTACTTACTGGTAAATCGTAAAGTAAAAGATGAGCTCATCAGTGCATTAAAAAAGACAATAACTGAATTTTATGGTACAAATATTCAAGATAGTCCAGACTTTGGACGTATTGTAAACAAAAAACATTATCACCGTTTAAATGAATTGTTAAATATTCATCACCCTGAGATTACTTTTGGTGGTCAAACTGATATTGATGAAAATTTTATTGCACCTACTATCTTAGACGGTACTACTTTCGATTCAAAAATTATGGAAAATGAAATTTTCGGACCAATTTTACCTATTATAGCTTACGATGATTTTGACGAAGCAATTGATTTAATACGTACTAAACCTAAACCACTTAGCCTTTATTTATTTAGTGAAGATGAAAACAGTTCAGAGAGAATACTAAATGAATTATCCTTTGGTGGTGGTGCAATCAATGATACCTTAATGCATTTAGCAAACCCTAATTTACCTTTTGGTGGCGTTGGTGCTTCTGGTATAGGAAAATACCATGGAAAATATTCTTTTGATACTTTTAGTCATGATAAATCATATATTTTTAAATCTACAAGGTTGGAATCAAGCCTATTGTTCCCTCCTTACAAAGGAAAATTTAAATATATTAAAGCATTCTTCAACAAATAATATTTTAATATAGTAAATCCCGAAAACTAAGCTAAGTTTTCGGGATTTTTATCATTTATTTTATTTTAAAAACTGAACACAAACACCTTCTGGTGCATTTTTGTTGTCATCTGCTTTCTCTAATTTTCCAGTAACTTTGTCTCTCTTAAATACAACAACTTCATAATCACCCTCTTGGTGGGCGCAAACTAAGAAGTCATCTGATCCAGTAATATTAAAATCACGAGGAAATGCTCCTCCACTTGCCACTATATCTACGAGTGAAATTGTTGAGCCATTGTCTCCAAGTTTGAAGATAGCAATACTATCATGTCCTCTATTACTAATATATAAGAACTTTTGATCGTGAGATAATCTTACTGCAGCTAACTTGGTTGCACCTTCAAAATTTTCGGGTATTGTTGCATGGCGCTCAATTTCTGAGAATTCACCATTTTCGTATTCCATAACACTTACAATATTTGATAATTCGTGTACAACATAAGCGATTTTCCCATTTTCATGGAAAGCAATATGCCGTGGTCCATCTCCTGGCTCAAAGTCATATACTGCATATTCACTGTATCCATTATCTCCAAATTCATACGTTACAATCTTATCTGTTCCTAAATCCATAGCCACCACATATTTTTCATCTGGTGTTATACCAAGGTAATGGACATGAGGTTGTTCTTGTCTTTCTAAAGGACCTGTTGGGTAATCATGTGTTAACTCTTGAATTAAACGAATAACTTCACCAGTAGTCGGATTCGCTTCATAAATACGAGCCAGTCCTGCACCATAAACTGCTTCAAAAATGTATTTTCCATTTGGCGAAACTGAAACATAACATCCGCTACCTTTTGTTGAAGCTAAACATTTATTAATAAAGCTAATTTTGCCATCTTGGTCTATTTTAAAACTTGCGATACCACAGTCTTCGCCTTCACGTGTGACAGCATATAAAAATGAGTCATGCTGATTCACGTATGTTGATGCTTCTAATTCATAACCTGTTTCTACCTCAACAATCGTTCCTGTTTGTTCATCTAATTCGAAACGGTAAATGCCCTTCCCCTCTTTTTTCGTATATGAACCGATATATCCTACTGTAGTCATGTAAACCCCTCCATATAATGATACTTTCATTTTAATAAATATTAATGCTAAATGACAATATAATGGTTTTAGTGCTAATACGCGATTATACATCATCTCATTGTAACCTATATGACAAAAATAACTTTTACTTTTATTAAACTAATTTATCTTAATTAAACATATCATTTTCTAGCTTTCACTTTAATTATTATCTGCCTTCTTTTATAAATCAGGTCAGTTTTCAGACGTTACGCTAACATTTTATTAAATATTGAAAAATAACTTGCAATAATACGAACAAATGTTCTATTATTGAATTGAGGTGATTAGATGCTTTCAAATGAATATAATAATAAAGAAACTGATTATAGAAAAATACCTAGGGAAAAATTAAATCCTAATATTCCACAAGGACGCGGAATGGTTAAGTGGGCACCATTTGCAACGTTACCCGAACAATTTGAGGCAGTACAACAACATATCATTGATCAAAATAAAATTGACCGTCCTATTTTATCAGACGATCAATTAAATGAACTTAATATTCAACTACATCAAGCACTACATGCAAATATACCAGTGGATATCGAATATTATAAGAATGGTTGGCTAGAATATATCACATTGGAAATTAAAAATATTGATATGCTTCATATGTACTTAGAGGGATATCCACTTGCCAATTCAAACACAATAAAGCTATCACTTTTTGATATCACAAACATAAACCTAAAGCATCAACCAACATCGTACTAAAAGTCAGTTATTGCACACATGTCATTCGCAGTCTTTCGACTGCATATGCCTCCGTAGCATCTGCTTTCGGCAGCTCTTTTACTTTGGTTCGCAGTCTTCCGACTGCATAAGCCTCCGTAGCATCTGCTTTCGGCAGATGAACGGAGGCTAAAAAAAATAGAACACTTAAAAGTGTTCTATCAGTAATTAATTATTAGATTCGATGTCTGAAACGATTTCTTTTGTTTTATTTTCGATATCTTCAAAGTCTTTTTTGAAGATATAAGCGAATACAACAGCACCTATTCCTGCTGCTAACGATACAGTTAGAATTGTACCGAATACAAATTTAAATAAACCTTTAATAAAATTCCACATTCTGTTTCACCTCAATAATTTATTAACATGTCTAACAATTATGATAGCATACTTAAAGACATCAATAAATATATACCCTTTTTCAAATAAATTATTCTAAGGGTTCATAATATAAAATTACATTATAAATATACTAAATAACCATTATAACTTAAATAGTTTGAAAAGAATTGGAATTTAATAACCATTTGAAGTAAACATGATACTACTATAAAATAATCATTAGATATTAATTACCCCACCAAGTTGATAGAGCATCTCTTAATTGTCCATAGTAATTTAACATAATCATCACCTCATTCAACTAAATTAAGATTTAGTTTTAAAAGTTAATTTTATGATAACTTCCACAGAACAGTAATACAATTAACATGACGTTACAATGAGATAACATTATTGTAAGGTTACACTTAACATAGGAGTTTTTTTATGCAAAAAGTACAAACAGATATTTTAACGCACCGAGGATCACATTTTGATTTAGGCGTCAAAACTGCTAAATGGATGCAGCAAACACCAATGCTAAAAAATAGAGAAAAAGAATGGAAAAAACGCATGCCTAGATTTGATATAAATATTAAAGAAACATATGAAATTTTCCAAATATATGCCCCACAAATTTGGGAAGAAATAAAAGGTATGCAAGAAGTTTTGAATCTCCCTACCAAACAAATGATATTAAACTTCGGACATTACCGTTTTACACCATTAAAAAATAGCGGTTGCACTGTCTTTTTAGGAAATGATTACATGGTACGCAATTACGACTACCATCCTGCCACTTATGATGGACGATATTTATTATTTCAACCAAATGATGGTGGTTTAGCACAGGTTGGGCCAACTTCGCGTGTAACTGGAAGAATGGATGGAATGAACGAAGCTGGGCTGTCTATGGGTTACAATTTCATGCACCGTAAACATCCTGGAGACGGTTTTGTATGTTATATGATAGGTAGAATTATTCTACAGTATTGTAAAACTGTACCAGAAGCAATACAACTATTAAAGGAAATCCCACATAGAAGTTCATTTAGCTACATTGTTATGGATAAAAATCTAGATCATGCAATTATTGAAGTTACACCCCGTTCAATTAACGTGCGCTATGACCAAACTTGTACGAATCACTTTAAATTATTAACACATGAAAATAGAAATTATACAGCAGAATCAGAGGCGCGTTTAGAACGGCTTATTAAACATAAACCAGCACACCTAAATAAAGCAGAAGCTTTTAAATTATTTAATAACCCTCAATATAACATTTATAGCAAGCTTTTTAGAAGTTGGTCAGGAACAATACATACGAGTATGTATGAACCACAGACTTTAACTGCATATATTGCAATCGGTGAAAATAAACATCCGACCAAAATAAACTTTGCAAACTGGCTTAATGGACAAGCTTTATCTGCAGACACACTTTTTGGTCAATTAGATACCGAATTAACCTTTGCAACTTATTAGACTATACAAAAGGAGTGAAACAGAGATCTAATTTTATTAAAAAGATTTTATTGTCTCTCTCCTAGCAATGATGATTAAAATCGAAAAAAAGTACAAAATGAGTACCTGGGCTGAATCTTATACATAAGGCTCACTAACAATATGAAAAAATCTGGGACGAGTCAATGATGTCCCAGATTCTATAAAAGTAATTAATCAATCACTATATCTCCGTCAGTGGTATATAACTCTAAAATATTATCCCCATTCCCTATTTTTTGATTCACAAAATGCTTATTGTTAACTTTTTCATCTCCATGAAATGGATATAACTTTAGAAGTGTATTTTTCGGCGCCGCTTTATAACTAATATTAATATCACCTTTTTTAGCAGAAGCCTTAAAATTTGAATCGATTTCTGTATTAGATAAGTTTATGCTTCCATTATTTACTAATAACACAGACGCTTGGATAAGAGTATTTTCACTATTTATTCTGGCATTTTCAGTTTTAATATTAGCATTATTTATTTCACTATTTTTAAACGTTATAGCTGAATTTAGTCCTTTATACCTTAACTTTTCAAACTTAGATTCATTTACAAACACCTTACCTCCATTTTTATGCTTTTTTGAAAAATCTGCATCATTTACATTTAATTGTTTAACCGTTATAGTGTTATATTTACTTGAAACATGCAGTTCATTTAATTTTTCTTCAGGTAAAGTGATAATTAAGTTATCCTCAAAGTTTCTAAAAGGATTGTAATTTAAACCATAATGGTTTTCTAGTTTTTCAGTCTCTTTAACTTTCAACGTTTTATCATGATTGCTAATATCAAGATTTCTTTTACCTTTATATCTCACTGACGTTTTATCTCCAGCTTTAATTAAAACTTTACAATTTTCAGTTAAAACATCTAAATTTTTAATATCTTTAGAATCTAATACTTTATTAACACTATTTAATTTTTCATTTTGCTTTTCAAAACCGAACCATGTAACACTTCCTAAAAGAAAGCACGTTATAAATAAAGTTAATCCACCTAAAAATAACCGCTTCATAAATCTACACTTCCTTTAATTGTTCGGATATTCCATCTTAAGTATTTTAAAATTAAACGATAAACAAGTTGAGCTAGTTTAGCTATAATTACAAATAAAACAATACCTAACCCTGTAAAAGAAAAAGCAAAAAAATAATTACTTATCGCAAGACTAATCATGTGATTCAATAATCCATGAACAATTAACAATATAGGGCTAATAGTTAAGAAAAACGCAACGAGTAATAAGCCACACATAAATACAGCTAATATTACCATAGGTATCAAAATAATAATTAATGACAAAATCCTCATACCTAGAGAAGCCATTATTGCTCTGACAATATTTTTAGTACTTGGTCTATATTCGGCAGATACAATAGCATTTTTTGCCATTATCTGTTTACCAATCTGCTTTGGCGATTCTAAAGCTCCAATGATTTGGTATTCATTTTTCCCATTGTTTTCTTGTTCAAAAAAATACTGCTCATATTCATACATCACTTTATCTCGTTCATTTCGAGGTAGGTTTTCTAATTCTTGTTCTAACGCATTTAAAAATGTGATTTTATCCAAGTTATCTACCGCCATTCAAATTGTAAGATTTCATCGATTTCTATTTCAATTCAAAACATGGCAAACCGATAAGGCATGTCATTACCAAATTTAATAATACAAATTTCAACGCTCTAATTTCATCATTTCTATGTATAACAAACACTTTAATATATTCATCATCTAAATGTTGCGTTAAGATTATTAAGTAAACATAATCTAACATATCAAAGATTCAATGATTAAATATAATAAATTTAATGTTTAAATATTATTAGTTAAAAACTAATATCAAAAAGTTATGTAATCCAATGTTGTTTTACACTATTCATACTAAATTAATATAGCATAATCATTTAGTATTTTCATTTAAAACAAATATTAAAACTTATTACTTTTCTAAGTATTAAAAATTTTCTTTCATTAAAAATTGTTGCTATAATAATAGCTAATAAATTAAAGGGGGAAAAATAATGACAAGTTTAGAAACTTATTTCAAAAACAGTCAGCCACTTGATCAGTACATTGAGGATATGACTGAAAACCAAGAAAATTTACTTACAATTTATAAATCATTCTCACTTCCTCAAGATGATGAACGTCTTGAAAAAATCAAATCTTTACCTTACAGCAAAGTGCTTGTAATAACAGAAGATTGGTGCGGAGATGCTATGATGAATCTTCCTATTCTAAAACATATTAGTGAAGCATTACACTTGGAAGTCAGAGTATTCCATCGCGATGAAAATACTGATTTAATAGATCAATACTTAACAAATGGCACGGCTAGATCTATTCCAATATTTGTCTTTCTAAATGATGATTTTGAACAACAAACTGTTTGGGGCCCTCGTGCTAGACAAGTCCAAAACTTTGTAGATGACACGCGCTCAAAATTACCTGAAAAAGACGACCCTACATTTAAAGACAAATCAGCAGAAACACACACAATTATTGCAAATCGTTACAAAACAGACTCACAAATGTGGAAACATGTTTACGATTCAATCTTAGATAAATTAATCACTAAATAATTAAACACGTATGAATTGGATGAGCTTTACTACAATTCATACGTGTTTTTATTGAAGTTTAATTTCTACTATTAAATATCTTTTTTAGATGCATAGAATAGATTAATAATAAATAAAATAACAATTGAAGCTGAGGTAATAAACCATTGCCAATTACTGAATGTATAATCTCCAGAAGTCGTTTTCGATGTTAAATAACTAAATGGAATATATTTTAATGAGTCTTGTATGTTATCTCCAATTTTGGGAATCATTGGTAAGAAAGGCTCTGCAAAAGGCACAATCAATACTAAGAAAATTCCTAATGTGAAAATAAGCGCTGTTTTAGGCACTACTAATGCAAATAAATATAATAGTAATCCAAAGAATAAATGGAACATTAGGAAAAACCATAGTAATTCAAAAATTTTATCCATTTTAATATTTTTACCATCTACAATACCTTGAACAATTAAAACAAATGCAACAAGAATAGCTGTTATTAATATAGCAATTAGTATAATAGAAACAACTTTTGCAACAACATAACCCACACGACTCGATGTTTTATTCATATATAATTGAATCGTACCTTGAGAAATATCACGTGTAATTGTTTTAATTACAAAAAGTAGACCCATAATAGAAAAGAACCAACTACCAATTGAAAGTAATGTATTACCATTCATTTCATCAGATTGTTGAACAAATAAAATTGTAAATCCAATCATTGGTAAAATCGTCAATAATAATGCTAAGTAAGTTAAAGGACTTTTAAATATACTAATCAAGTCATATTTTACGAGTTGTATACTGTTCATTATTGGCCACCTTTCTGATTGATATTAAAGTACGTATCACGTAACGAACTTTTACGTGTTTCAATAAATTCAGGGAAAATTTCTTTACTTGCTAACCCTCGTAATATATCTTTATAGCTTTTTTGAGCCTTTAATATAACTTCTCCTGTTTCTTTTTGAGACTGTATAACATCAAAATGTTCATTTAAATAAGCTAATCCTGCCTCAAAGTCACCTGCTTCAAGATTCAATACCGTAGAATCTGTTGGAGCACCTTCTTTCATATCAACATCTTGTACAAATGTTCCATCTCTTAAAAAGACTGCTCTATCACAAATTAACTCTATGTCTTCAAGTTTATGACTTGAAATCAGGATTTTCATATCTAGTTCTTGAACAAGTGATTGTATCGTTTTTAAAACATCAATTGAACCGTCAGGATCCATTCCATTTGTTGGTTCATCTAAAATTAAATATTTGGGCTTATTCATTAAAGACACTGCAATAGCTAACTTTTGTTTCATACCCATTGAATATTTTTTGATTTTCTTTTTTATATAACCGCGCATTCCAAATGCATCGATAATTTGATCAGCATACTTTTTATCAAATCCTTTTCCTAACACATTTGCAAAAAGCTTCAAGTTATATAAGCCAGATTTATTATCGTATAATTTAGGATGCTCAATTAAATAACCTACGTTTTCTTTATTACTTAGTTGAACTTCACCTTTATAATTTACAATGTTGCCATTCATCACTTTCATTAAAGTGGTTTTACCCACTCCATTTTTACCTATTAAACCAACAATTTGACTATGGCCAAAATCAAAATCAATATGGTCTAATACGTTATTACTACCATATGTTTTAGTAATTTGTTTTAACTGCATAATGCGCCTCCTTTAAAGTTAATTTAGCTTTCTATATTGAATGATATAATTTATTCCTAAAAATATAACACTTAGTGACAAAAAGCCATAGTTAAAGAAATTTTTAAAATATTTTAAATGTTCAAAGTCATAATCAAATAGTAATGAACAACCAATAATGATAATTGCAATGACAAACGGTAAGAAAATTAACATCCCTAGCACGTAAGGAATAAATGAAATATATTCTGCCTTTTGTTCTGTATAACGCTTAAAGCCTAATGGTATGGCAAAGAAGTTGATGGCAATATAAGAAAATGGCAATGTGAAGTTAATGTTAATTGTATTATTTGTATAGTTATCATTGGAAATACCATATAAAGATAAAATGCCTGCACCAATAAAAGTAAATACCAAAACAGTTATATAGTTCGCATTTAATAAAGATAATTTAGAAACCGGTAAACTAGCAAAAAAGTCATAGGATTGTTTGTGTCCTAGCTTTTTATTAAAACGAAAAACATGTCCTGAATCTAAAACTGAAATAACTACCAGTACCATAACAAGTGCAGAATAAATCACTTTATTCATCAAGGTGTCATGATTCAAAATTAATTGTAAAGGAGAAATAACAAGTAAAACTGCATATAAAACAATCGTCCATTTACGTAACTTAAGGTTTCGAATAAGTAAATTTTTCATCTTATACCTCCCGCGTTGTTAATTATTAGAAAGGCCCTAATCATTCTTTTGGGTACCTTTTTCGAGGTAAACCATTAAGTCTTCAATTGTTGGACTAGTGATTGCAACGGCGTTTCCAAATATTTCATAAAACACATTGGCTTGAGTTGTTAGTGCAGTATAACCCGTTTTATTACTTTCAAAGTATTGAGTTAATTGCCTTAACTCTTCATCAATTTGATCGGAATCACCTTTGACAATTTTAAACTGATTTAAAAGTTTATCTAAAAAATCATTCAAAACAACTTCTCCATCTTTAATATAGACTAAATAATCAGCAATTTTTTCCAAATCAGAAATAATATGCGTTGATAAAAAAACAGTCTTTTTCTCATCAATAAGTTCTTTTTGAATGATATCTAAAACTTCATTTCTAACAATAGGATCTAGGCCTGAAGTAGGTTCATCTAAAATAAATAATTCCGCTTGATGGCTAAATGCGATTGCAATAGATAACTTCATCTTCATTCCTGTTGAAAATGTTTTAATCTTTTTATTAAAAGGTAAACCAAACAACTCAACATAATGTTTAAAAATATCATGACTCCAATAACTATAAAATGGCGCAATATAACTTTCTGTTTTCTTTATTGTCCATTTATCATTAAGATATAACTCAGAATAAATAAAACCAATTTTATCTTTTATTGCTACAGCATTATTTTTCATTTTTTGGTTAAAAACGAATATTTCACCATCATTAGGTTCAATTAAATCCATGATTAACCTGATAATTGTCGTTTTACCAACACCATTTGCTCCGATAAAACCAGTTACAAATCCTTGAGGGACTTTAAATGAAATATCATTTAATTGAAATTCTTTAAAATGGTAATTAATGTTTTTCAATTCTATTGCATTCATTCGTCGTCCTCCTCATAAATCAACGCTAATATTTCTTGTAACTCTGACAAAGTCATCCCAATGGTCTTGGCTTCTTTACTCATTGATTTAGCTAAGGATTCTATAACTATAAATTGTTTTTCTTTTAAAATTGAACTGTCCTGCTCCTTCACAAATGTACCTTTTCCTCTTATAGTAAAAACAAAACCATCTTTTTCTAAATCTTCGTAGGCACGTTTTGTGGTGATTACACTGACACTTAAATCCTGTGCTAATTCTCTCATTGAAGGCAAATGTTCTCCAGGAGCAACGTATCCTTTTAAAATGTTCTCTTTTACTTGTTGTTTGATTTGCTCATAAATCGGCCTTTCACTACTATTTTTTAAAAGTATTTTCATTAACGTCCTCCCTCATAACTGTATATACACAATATATACAATATATACACACTTGTAAAGTCAAAATTTCATTTTAAATAAAAATTTACAGTGATTGAAAATTTTGTTTTAAATATTAAAACAAATAATTATATCGTTTAAAATAAAAAAGGCTAACCCACATAAAAAATGGGTAGCCTTACTCTTAGTAAGAAAGAAATTGTTGTCTCTATCTTACTATTTATTTCCTTTTATGATTTTGGTTATTTCTTTTGCGTCTATCATTACTTCTATTTATAAATGCACATATCATAAACATAATTGCTGCAATTAATAATTTTATGCCTGAATTTTCATGACCAGTAGCCTGCAAATAATAACCAACGACAAACAATACAATAGCAATAACCACAAATATTTTTGTTAAATGCTTCACTATACTCACCTCAAATAATTATATTGTATCAAAATTTACTCGCAATTTCTAAAACTCATTCGTATTATTTCTATTTAAATTTATTATTTTATTAATTTCCATTACACGCAATAGAATATATTGTTTGCAGTTTATACTTGGTGGTGCTAAAATATAATTGTATCCACGAATTATACTACACAACCCCAAGTCTGCGCTATCAGACTTGGGGTTTTTTGTGTAAGGCCACCTATTTGTCTTTCCACTTATCTTCTAACCAAACACGGAATACAACAAGTAAGCCACCTGTTATTAAAGTTACTAAAATTTCTTGCCACCACGTAATCATACTACACCCCCCACAAAAAAGTACCATGTAGGATTTTGATGGCCTATCTATATTCTAACATAAATCAGAACACATGTTCGTATAAAATGACCATAAATTTATATTTTTCTTATAAAATGTTTAGAACGCTTTAATTTTGACTGATTTCAAGATAATATAGTTATATCATTTAAAAAGTAAAGAGAGGTTAACAAACTATGAATCCTTTAGCTTTAGATTTAAACGAACAATTATCTAAATCCAATCCAGAAATCGCAGATATGCTTTCTGATTTAGGCAAATTAATGTATTATCCCAAAGGCATTTTATCACAATCTGCAGAAGCGAAAGCTACTAAGTATAATGCCACAATTGGTATGGCAACATATAAAGATAGTAAAATGTATGCTGAAACGTTAAATGATATGTTCAATCATTTAGAACCAAATGACATCTTTCCGTACGCACCTCCTCAAGGTTTAGAAGCACTTCGCGATTTATGGCAACAAAAAATGTTGAAAGACAATCCTGATTTAACTGCGAATCACATGACAAGACCTATTGTTACGAATGCATTGACACACGGTCTATCTATTGTGGGAGATATGTTTGTTGATAGCGGAGACACAATTTTACTACCATCACATAATTGGGGTAACTATAAATTAGTATATAGTACAAGACATAGTGCTGAAATTGAAACATATGATATCTTCGATGAGCATGGACATTTCACCACTGAACAACTTGTTCATACTTTAGAACAATATAACAAAGATAAAGTTATTTTAATCCTGAATTATCCTAATAACCCAACTGGCTATACGCCTACTAAAGATGAAGTAGCCGTTATTGTCGATGCCATCAAATCACTTGCAGAGCGTGGCACTAATGTTATTGCATTAATAGACGACGCTTACTATGGTTTATTCTATGAAGATGTTTACACGCAATCTCTATTTACTGCATTAACAAATTTACATTTGCCTAATTTATTACCTATCCGCTTAGATGGAGCTACTAAAGAATTCTTTGCATGGGGGTTACGTGTTGGATTTATTAGTTTTGGTGTGAACGATCCTATTACAAAACAAGTCTTAGAAGCCAAAGTAAAAGGGTTAATTAGAAGTAATATTTCTAGTGGACCAATGCCTTCTCAAAGTGCAGTTAAATATGTACTTGAAAACCATGATCAATTTGACAAAGAGATTCAAAAGAATATAGATACATTAAATGCAAGATACCAAACTACAAAATCTGTTGTTTATGACGAAAAATATTCAACATATTGGCAACCCTATGATTTTAACTCTGGATACTTTATGGCGCTTAAAGTTAAAAATGTTAATCCAGAACAGTTACGTAAGCATTTAATTGAAAATTATTCTATTGGTGTAATTGCATTAAATGATTCTGACATTAGAATTGCTTTTAGTTGTGTAGAAAAAGATGATATCCCTCATGTCTTTGATTCAATAGCTAAAGCCATTTCTGATTTACAAAATGTATAAAAAAGTCACTGGGACATAAAGTTCTTGGACAAGTAAAAAAGGGCAATTTCTATTGAAATCATATAGAAATTGCCCTTTTCAATATTGTGTTAATTATAGTTAGCTCATTGAGCTACTACCTGGTTTGATATAGAGCCTTGTTTTTTAAAGTATTTTAATGTGGAATTACATGTGAATGAGTTGTATTCTAGCGAGACGCTTGGGGGAACAGGATAAGCTGAAGATCACAGGATGAAGCTGCCCCCCTAAGAAAGCGAGTCAACAATACGAAATACTGAAGAATAAAGAAGCACGCAGATGGATTAAATTATATCATTAAATCATCTGTGTGCTATTTTTCTAGGATTTATATATCAGTATCTATTTAATTTATTGTTGTTGTTTTAAAACACGAGACATTTCTTCAATTTTACCAGCATGTAAAGGAATATGAATGGCATTTAATACCAACAATTCGTCTAACGTATTACAACCTGCAATGGTTTCAGTTAATTCTGCTTGTAGTTCTTCATCTGAAATTTTTTGAGCACGCTCTGGTAAGGTTTGTAAATCGTTCAAGATTTCATCTATTTTTGGTACTGTTTCATCTCCCCAATTTTCTGGTGAGGATCCATAACCAAACAAACGTGTGTATTTCTCTACATCTACTGTATTTTTATCATATAAAGATAATGCAGATTCAAATATAGTTAAAACATGACCATATTGCCAATGTATTGTATTTGGGAATAAATCAATTTTATCGTCCAATACTTGATCATTACTCCAATTATCATAACCTGAAATTAAATAATTAACACCCATATCAATAACATCATATACTGATTTCTTTGTCATAATTTAATCCCCTCCACTCTTCAAATATCGTGCAACTTAAATATAATGTGGCTATAAAAACGTACATCCACTCTCTACCCTTTTATTTAATACTTATTCACATAAGTAAAATTATTATAAACAATGTATATTTTAATTATTAATATCTAATCCATCGATTCAAAATTTAGATATAATTTATAATCAAAAAGCATACACTGACACCTTTGTATTATCACTAGTAAATCTCCAGTTTAATAACACGTTTGTTTTGCTTTAACTTATACTATGATATATATAAAAGACGTTTCTCAAAAAATTTGTTTAAATGAGAAACGTCCATGAGTATCTTCTATAAAGTTTGTTTTTAATTTTTATATTATTTCGTCATATCAACCAACTAAACATGGATGTGATAAATATTTTACATCATGCCTGGCATGCCACCCATACCTGGTTGCGGTTCATTGTTATTTTCTTCAGGAATATTAGCAACAACTGCTTCTGTTGTTAAGAACATAGCTGCAACACTTGCTGCGTGTTGAAGTGATGAGCGTGTTACTTTAGTTGGATCTACAATACCAGCTTCAAGCATATTCACCCATTCATTAGTAGCAGCATTAAAGCCAACGCCTACTTCTGAATTTTTAAGTCTTTCAACTATAATTGAGCCTTCTAAGCCAGCATTTTCTGCTATCTGACGTACAGGTGCTTCTAGAGCTTTTAAGACGATATTAACCCCTGTAGCTACGTCGCCTTCAGCTTCAATTTTTGATACTTCATCAAAAATGTTCATAAATGCTGTGCCACCGCCTGCTACAATTCCTTCTTCAACGGCAGCTCTTGTAGAGTTTAAAGCATCTTCAATACGTAATTTACGCTCTTTTAACTCTGTTTCACTTGCTGCACCAACTTTAATTACTGCAACACCGCCTGCTAATTTCGCTAAGCGTTCCTGTAATTTTTCTCTATCAAAATCAGAATCAGTTTCATCAATTTGTGCTTTGATTTGACTTACTCTTGCATCGATATTGTTTTGATCACCATCACCATCGACAACTGTCGTATTGTCTTTAGTAATTTCAGCTTTATTAGCAGTACCAAGCATATCAATTGTTGCATCTTTAAGTTCTAAGCCTAAATCGTCAGTAATCACTTGTGCACCTGTTAAAATTGCTAAATCTTCTAACATTGCTTTGCGACGATCGCCAAATCCAGGCGCTTTTACTGCAACTGCTGTAAACGTGCCACGCATACGGTTTAATACTATATTTGTTAATGCATCGCCTTCAACATCGTCAGCTACTATTAAAATTGGACGGTTAGCTTGAACCACTTGTTCCAATAACGGTAAAATATCTTGGAAAGATGAAATCTTTTTATCTGTAATTAAAATATATGGTCTTTCTAACTCTGCAACCATTTTATCTGAATCTGTGACCATATATGGAGATTGATAACCTCTGTCGAATTGCATACCTTCTACAACTTCTAATTCGGTATTAAAGCCACTTGATTCTTCAATTGTAATCACACCATCATTTCCAACTTTTTCCATTGCTTCAGAAATATATTTACCAATTTCTTCATCAGCTGCTGAAATAGAACCAACTTGTGCTATTTCATTTTTATTATCTACATTTTGTGAAATTTCATGTAAAGCTTCAATCGCTACTTCTACAGCTTTGTCAATACCTTGACGTAGTCCAACTGGGTTAGCACCACTTGTAACATTTTTCAAACCTTCTTGAATCATTGCTTGTGCTAATACAGTAGCTGTAGTTGTACCGTCTCCAGCGATTTCATTTGTCTTGTTCGCTACTTCTTGTACTAATTTAGCACCCATATTTTCATAAGGATCTTCTAATTCAATTTCTTTTGCAATTGTTACACCGTCATTAGTAATTAATGGTGAAGTGTATTCTTTATCTAATACAACATTACGTCCTTTAGGACCAATTGTAACTTTGACAGCATTTGCTAATTTATCTACACCTCTTAGCATAGATTGACGTGCATCTTCAGAGAACTTTAAATCTTTAGCCATATTTCTTAACCTCCATGTTGTTAGTATATTTTATCGTAGTTATAATTTTTATTATTCAATAATTGCTAAAATATCATCTTCGTTTAGAATTAAATATGTTTCGTCCCCACGTTTAACTTCTGTGCCAGCGTATTGTTGAAAAACAACGTTATCGCCTTCATTCACTTCAGGAGCAACTCGAGAACCATCTTTTAAAATACGTCCTGCACCTACTGCAATTATCGTACCTTCATTTGACTTCTCTTTAGCGCTATCTGTTAATACAATACCACTTTTTGTTGTTTGCTCTTGTTCTATTTTTTGAATAATTACTCGGTTACCTAATGGTTTTAACATTGATTGTTCCTCCTTAGAATTGGAAATCTTTAGCACTTTATTACCTTGAGTGCTAATCTATTTTCTATAATAATCAAAGTTGGTCAATATTTCAAGTTAAAACCATCGTTGTATATTTTGTGTGTGAACATAATTTACGCTAAAATAAGATATAAACTATTTTTGGAGGTTCATTATGTCTCGTTTGTGGGTATCCATATTGACATTAGTTATTTATGGTCTAGCACAATATGGTGTTTTATTTTTACATATGGCTGGTTTTTTCAGCAATTTAAGTGGTAAATCGTTAATGTTTACCAATATTTATACACAAGTGATTTTATTTATAATTGCATCCATCATTATCATTATAATCAATAATTTCATTGCTAATCCAACACAATTAGAACAACAAACAAAAGAGAAGAAGCGCTACGCAATACTATGGGCATTCGTTGGATATGTTAGTGTTATGGTTTATCAAATCATTGCTAATTTAATTAATATGTTTGTATTAGGTGGACCGCAATCAAGTCCAAATACAGAAAGGTTAATGAAAGTCGCTCAAGATATACCTGTCTTCATTATTTTAATTTCAATTGTAGGCCCAATTCTTGAAGAATATGTGTTTAGAAAAGTTATCTTTGGTGAGTTATATCAACTTATGAAAGGTAATAAGACCCTAAAATTCATTGTAGCTTCGGTAGTAAGTTCTATTATATTTAGTGCTGCACACGGTGACCCAGCTTTCTTCATCATTTACTTTGGTATGGGAATGATTTTTTCAGGATTATATGCATTTACTAAGCGCATATGGGTTCCTATTGCTGTACATATGATGCAAAATGGTTTTGTAGTAATTATTCAAGTTTTAATTGGACCAGAAAAAATAAAAGAGTTACAAGAAACTACTTCATTTATTTTTAATCTTATTGTTTAACTAACATTTTATTATAAAATAAGAAAATAGTTACATTCTCAAAATAAAGGGTTAATCCATCTTATGAAATGGATTAACCCTTTTTATATTTTAGTTATTCGTTATTTTTGTTTTTACGATGAACAAAGTAACCAACTACGACACCTACAAAGATAATAAAAATAGCTGTTATTAAAGCAAATAATATACGTTCAAATTTTATATCAATAGTATTTTTTGAATCTTTATCTGCAGTTTCAGTCATTTCTTCATCGCCACTAGAATGATACTCATATTTACCTGTAGCACTTTCCGTTTTGGGATTTTTCAAATCTGGCATAGAGCCAATTTCACCTGTAATCAAAGCTAAAACTTGATTATCTAAATTTTTATAATAATCCTGCGATTTTAATGGGTTAAAATACTGAAATTTAAAATAATTCGTTCCTTTCTGTAACTCATTTAAAAAAGCATTATCATCAAATCGTTGTGGTCTTAATATGGATAAAATTTCTCTATTAGAAATTTTTTCTTCACCATTGTTTAATTGTTTTACTTGGTTTACAACAAAAGGATTATATTTAAATGAACCGGTAGACATTTGGTTAAATCTATTTAAAATTTGACGGTCACTTTTTGTATGCGTCGACGCTTGATTTGTATCTTCTTTAACTGCTAAATCTCCATAATTAAAATCACTTTGATATTTATTTGATTGTGCATTTTCACTTGATCCTTTTAAGTTCGGACGCGCAGAATATGATGGTTTGATTGGTTTTGTTGGTTGATACGCATCTCCATTACCACTCTCATGATTTCCATTACTTGGTGTATTGGGATAATGAGAGTTTGACGGTGGTGTCAAATTAGGTCGGTCAGGCTTTGTCGGTGTTCCTGTACCTCCATTTGAACCGGTTGTATTTCCATCACTGGGTTTGTCTGGTTGAGGTGATGAACCTCCACCTTCATTTGGTCGGTCAGGCTTTGTCGGTGTTCCTGTACCTCCATTTGAACCAGATGTATTTCCATCACTGGGTTTGTCTGGTTTTGGCGATGAACCTTCACCTTCATTTGTATCAGACGCGTCTCCTTCACTTGGTTCATCTGGTTTTGAAGATGTATCTTCATCTTTATCAGGTTGGTCAGGTTTTGATGTTTCTCCTGTATCACCGTCTTCATTTGTATCAGACGTGTCCCCTTCGCTTGGTTCATCTGGTTTTGAAGATGTATCTTCATCTTTATCAGGTTGGTCAGGTTTTGATGTTTCTCCTGTATCACCATCTTCATTTGTATCAGACGTGTCCCCTTCGCTTGGTTCATCTGGTTTTGAAGGTGATTCTTCATCTTTATTGGGTTTGTCTGGTTTTGATGTTTCTCCTGTATCACCGTCTCCTTTTGTATCAGAAGTGTCTCCTTCGCTTGGTTCATCTGGTTTTGAAGATTTATCTTCATCTTTATCAGGTTGGTCAGATTTTGTCGTCTCTTCTGTACCACCCTCTTCATTTGTATCAGATATGTCTCCTTCACTTGGATTGTCGGGTTGAATGTGTGTATCACTTCCATCATTGTTAGAAACATTATCATTCAATGAATCATAGTTTTCATCTGATTTTAAATTATCATCTGTCAATTCATTTTTTATTATATTATTATTTTCAACGTTAGAGACAGAATTTTCTTTATCGTCTACATTATAAAGGTTGGAAATTGAAGGTGCAAAATATGAACGTCCCATTTCATCAGTTTCAGCAAATTTATTCTTTGTGCCAGTCGATGTGTTATTATTTTGATCTTCAACAGCTTGAATTGGTTTAGATATTAAAGCGGCACTTATTGCAAAAGCGAAGCTAGAGATTAATACTTTATTCATTTTATACCCTTTCATTTTCTCACCTCCATATTAGTAATCCTTGTATTCATTATAATTATATTAGAAAGCTCACTTTTTTTCATTAAATAGATGGTTATTGAAAGGAAAAAGTAATAAATCTGAAATTTTTTGTAAAAACCCTATTTACAAACTCAGGTATAATTATTATACTAGATATATATTTTGAATTAATAAAGGAGCTACTATAATGGGAATTTTCTCTAAAAAATCAAAAGATTTAGATGCATTTCAAAATGCAATCGAAACAAGACGTACAATTTATAGTTTAGATAAAGAAATTTCAATTTCTGATAAAGAAGTTGAAAATATAATTGAACATGCAGTTAAACATGTACCATCTTCATTTAACTCTCAATCTACACGTATTGTTTTATTATTAAATGATAACCATGATAAATTTTGGGAAATTACAAAAGAAGCACTGAAAAATACAATGGGACCTGATCGCGATTTCCAACCGACTGCTGATAAAATTGATAATTTTAAACATTCATATGGAACAATTTTATATTTTGAGGACGAAGAAGTCATCGAAGGCTTACAAAATCAAATGCCTAATTACGCAGAAAACTTTGCAATTTGGTCTAATCAGACAAACGCAATGCATCAATTCGCTATTTGGACAGCACTAAGCACTGAAGGTATTGGGGCTTCATTACAGCATTATAACCCACTTGTAGATGTAGCTGTTTCTGAAGCTTTTGATATTCCAAAAACTTGGAAACTGATGGCACAAATGCCTTTCGGTAATATTCGTGAAGCAGCTAATGAAAAAGAATTTAATGATATAAGCAAACGATTCCTTATAAAAAAATAAAAGATTAAATATATGGAATGACATGTTATTATACATCCACCTTCAAAAACGTGGACAAAATGCATTCCTTTTCTATCAATGTTAGTATGATTGCCAAAATATGAGGCTTAGACTTCTGTGTCTTCGCCTCTTTTTTCATATCTAGATATAATACAATTTATCATATTTTGAATTTTCTAAATATATTTAGTATATTTAGTCTAATACTAATTTAAGGGGTGAAATTGATGAATATAGAAATCTTTCAACTTAAAATTGAACCAGCAAATGTTTCTTTTAATGAAGCAACCATTAAAAATTGGTTCTCTAATTATGTGACGACTGACACAGATGTTGTTGTATTGCCAGAAATGTGGAACAACGGATATGCCTTACCCCAATTGAACAAACTAGCAGATCAACAATTATCACGAAGTTTTGAGTTCATTTCAAAATTAGCTATTCAGTATCAAGTAGATATTGTAGCAGGCTCTGTATCTAATATCATGAAAGAAAGTGTATATAACACTGCCTTTGCAGTATCTAAGCAAGGCTATTTAATCAATAGTTACGATAAGGTACATCTTGTACCAATGTTAGATGAACCACTCTTTATGAGCCCAGGCAATGCTGTTCCTGAACCATTTTCACTTTCTAACGGTGTAAAAATTGCTCAAATTATTTGTTATGACTTGCGTTTCCCTGAGATACTACGTTATCCAGCACGTAAAGGAGCAGAAATCGCATTTTATGTAGCACAGTGGCCAAGTGTTAGATTAGACCATTGGATAGCTTTATTAAAAGCACGTGCGATAGAAAATGATATGTTTGTTGTCGGTTGTAATACCTGTGGTGACGATGGTAAAACTGAGTATGCTGGTAACTCAATAATTATTAATCCAAATGGTGAAATTATAGATCAACTCAATGATAAAGAAGGAAGATTAAATTGTTCGTTAAATTTAGATGAGGTTTCTAAACAACGTGAAGCAATACCCGTATTTAAAAATTTGAGACCTCATCTTTATAAATAAAACATAAAAAAACCGTGAGCTTGGGAGGGACTCACGGTTTTTTGTAACTTATTATTAAGGGAATGTTTTATACAGTTATTTCTCTATCTATTTTTGGGGATGTTATTAATTATGAAAAAAATTAGTGAATTTACCGATTAAAATGATAAATTGAATGATGTTTCCGATAGCTTACATGTTTAAATTTTAAATTGTCTCTGTTATAGACAATGTTAAAATAGATTTGATTTGAGACTGGGAAAGGTCTACAAATACAAATTTAAGGGATTTGCTTAACGTATTAAGCGAGTTGTGTACTAATTTAGTACTATTTCACGAAACCACTAGCTATTACTGAAAAGGTTCTTGTCACAACATCAGCCTCCTCTTATCCGTATTCAAAGAAATGAAACCGACAACTAAACTTGTAACTCCAATAACTATACGAAGATACAGTCACAATTTAGTAAAGTCAATTAGGCTCCTGCTCAAAAGCCTAACTAACAACATCATTTAAACGGCTAAGTCTAAATAATTTTATCACTTCTTTGTGATACAAGTTTATTAAACCATGAATTTTTGAAATTGCGTTTAATAATTCCTAACTCGTTATATTTCATACTTATTTGTTAAGAATTATATGTTAAAATTAAAAAGATAAGAAATACAAACAGTTAGGAATACAAAACATACACTTAAGCAATGAGACGCCTAAAATATAATTAAAATTGTATAATATGGGTGAGGAGAGAATAGCCAATGGTAAAATTAATTGACAATAAAATAGATAGACTTGCTAAACAACTTCAAATACGAAACAATCTAGATAATATAGAGTATTTGAAAATGCGTTTAGGCATGCAAGTTGTAGTTAGCAATCTTGCGAAAACTATTGTAGTTTATGGCATTTCAATCCTTTTCAACCTATTTTTATACACACTGACTGTACACTTATCATTTTTTTTAATCAGACATTTTGCACATGGTGCACATGCTAGAAGTTCTCTATTATGTTATTTAGAAAGTCTTTTTTACTTTGTTTTACTTCCTTGGATAGTCGGGTATATTAAAGTACCGTCTGAAATAATGTATACCTTGTCTTTAATAGGTTTAGTTTTAATCATAATTTTCTCACCATCTGCAACTAAAAAGCAACCTATTCCACAACGACTTAGAAAAGGAAAAAAAATCAAAGCTATCGCCGTAACATTATTATTATTAATTATTTCTGTATTTTTAGATGAACCATACCAACAACTAATGTTGCTTGGTATTACCATCATTGCAATTTTACAAATTCCAATATTTTTCCCTAAGGAGGATTATTAATTATGAATATTTTCGAATCAATTTTAACTATTTTTGCTAAGTTCTTTGCTTTTATTGGTACTATTTCAAGTGTTAAACCTTGTACAGGTTTTGCTGATGAACCTGAGATTCCTAAAGAGTTAACAGATTTATATAAATAAAATAATAGTTACTTAGAAAGTGTGTATAATATGGCGGTTTTAATCTTAGTAGTTATATTAATAATACAAGCAATTATTTTACTTTATAATATGAAGCTTATAAGCGGGATTAGTTATACTGTGAAGGATTATATTTCTATTATTGGAATTATAATCCTTTCTGCTATCTTATTTCTTACAATTGAATCACAAGCTGTTCTATTTCTATTCTTTGCAAGTTTAGTATTTATGTATTATAAAAACAAATTTCTTGGTATTGTTACCGCAATGATTTGTTTTTTTATTTTGTACATGGCAAATTTCACAAGTTTGTGGTTAAGTAGTCTAATTGTAGACATAATAGTTATTAAATATAACTTTTCAATATTTTATGCTATCACATATATTATATTTTCATTAATTTACGCATACATAGCAAAATTTTTTATAAAACGACTCTCTTTTTCAGATTTATCTTTGAATAAATTATATTTAATATTAGTTAGTTTATTTCTACTTATTATCTTAGGGTTGATATATTTTTACTTACCAAATCAAAATGTTTCATTTGGTGATGCTAAATTTATTTCAATCATGTATGCTGTGGTTATCATTACTACGGCAATTTTAATCATTACTATTTCCTTTAGCATTATACGTCAAATCCAATATAAACGTAATATTAAAGAAATAGAAAATTATTATAAATATACGTTACAAATTGAAAAGATTAATAATGAGATGCGTAAGTTTCGGCATGATTATGTTAATATCCTTTCAACATTATCTGATTATATTCGAGAAAATGATATGGAAGGTTTACGCAAGTATTTCAATGAAGAAATCATACCTATGCAAGATAATATGCAAATGAAAACACTTAAAATTAATGGTATTGAAAATTTAAAAGTCCGTGAAATTAAAGGTTTAATCACAACTAAAATATTACAAGCTCAAGAAAAAAATATAAGATTAAGTATTGAAGTTCCAGAGCCAATTGAAAAAATTGATATGCCTATTATCAATTTGAGTAGAATTATTGGTATTTTATTAGACAATGCTATAGAAGCTTCAGAAAAAATAGAGGATGATCCTCTAATTCGCATTGCTTTTATCAAAAATGAAGACGATTCAGTTATGTTTATCATCATGAACAAATGTAAGCCTGATATGCCTAGAGTACATACTTTATTCCAAGAAAATTATTCAACAAAAGGAAAAAATCGTGGTTTAGGATTATCTAACTTAAAAGAAATAACCGATGCAACTTCCAATGTTTTATTAGATACAACTATAGACAATAACTACTTTATTCAAAAAGTAGAAATATTAAATTCTAATTCATAAGGATGTGTAAATATGAAAATATTCATTTGTGAAGATGATGTAAGACAACGTGAAAATATAGTTTCTATTATCAATAATTACATCATGATAGAAGAAAAACCAATGGAAATTGAAGTAGCTACGTCAGATCCTTATGAGGTATTGGAACGTGCAAAGGAACTTAAAGATATTGGTTGTTATTTTCTTGATATACAATTAGAGGCCGATATTAACGGTATTAAATTAGCAAGTGAGATTAGAAAATATGATCCTGTGAGCAATATCATATTTGTCACAAGTCATAGTGAGCTCACTTATTTAACCTTTGTATATAAAGTTGCTGCTATGGATTTCATCTTCAAAGATGATCCTGACGAATTAAAATCCAGAGTGATTGATTGCCTCGAAACTTCAGAAACTCGATTGAAATTACTTTCAAAAGAAAGCACGGTTGAAACAATCGAACTTAAACGCGGCAGCAATTCTATTTATGTACAATACGATGATGTCATGTTCTTTGAATCATCTTCGAATTCGCATCGTTTGATTGCTCATTTGGACAATAGGCAAATTGAATTTTATGGTAATTTAAAAGAAATTGATAATTTGGACGAGCGTTTTTTCAGATGTCATAATAGTTTTGTTGTCAATAGACACAATATTGAATCCATTGATTCTAAGTCACGTATTGTTTATTTCAAAAATAATGAACACTGCTATGCTTCTGTACGTAATGTTAAAAAAATTTAATACATAAACTAAAAGGCTGAGACTACAAAAATGTCTCAGCCTTTTAACATCACTCTTCAATTTATTGTGTGAAACTCATATATGCGTTTAGCTTAAATCAACCTTCAACACCCATTCAACCTTCAACACCCATTCAACCTTAATCACCTTAACTTGAGAGAATTATTGCAGTCCTTCCCTTTCTTGTTAAAAATCAAGTAACACTTGAACTTCATCTAAAGTAGGTATACTCTCAATAGCGCCATATTTTGTAGTAACTTTTGCAGCAACGATGTTACTAAATTGAAGCATAGTTCCACCTTCTCGTTTTAATGCTTCTATCGGATTGATAATATCAGATGCTGCTAATCTATTAATTAATGCACCTACAAAAGCATCACCGGCACCAGTCGTATCTATTGCTTTCACTTTATAACCACCATGACTATGCACGGTACCATCTTTGAAATGAATTTCAGCACCTTCTTTACCCTTAGTGTATATAACAGCTTCTACACTACCTTGGAATAACCAAGCGATTGCTTCTTTTTCATCTTTTTTTCCAGTGACGAATGACAATTCTTCGTCTGAAATTTTAAGTATATGTGCTGATGGCAAGAATTCACGAATTGCATTTTTACATTCCGCTTCACTTGGCCATAATGGCAACCGTACGTTAGGATCAAATATAATCGTACCATTTGCTGATTTCACTTTATTTATTAACGATTTATGCGCTTGTTTCATTGGACTATCTACGAGATCAACAGAACAAAAATGTAACATATCATTTTCTGTTACAGTTATTGCATCTATATTGCTAGGTTGATATAACATATCTGCTGATGGTTTACGATAAAATGAAAAATCTCGTTCTCCTTCTTTGGTTAAACTTACAAATGCTAAAGCTGTGTTCGCTTCATCTGTTCGTCGGATATAGTTTGTAGACACACCAATATTACTTATTGTTTCTACAATTAAATCACCAAAAGCATCGTTTCCTAACTGAGTGATCATAGCTGCTTGACCACCTAATTTTGTGGTTGTACAAGCAACGTTACAAGGTGCGCCTCCTACTTGTCTTGTAAACCCTTCTACGTCTTTTAATTTTGAATCTTTTTGATTAGGAATAAAATCGATAAGTGCTTCACCGATTGCAAGTAAACGTTTCATTTATTGTCCACCCTTTATATCATATTTTGTGAAATTGAGAAAGGCTTGCCCAGATTCAGTAGAAGCTTTAAATCCTATCGCATCATCATCTGTAAAAATTCTTGAAGTCATTACACGTTCACCATCATTACAAAATAATTCAATACTAGATGTATCAACGAACATTTGTAATTGTGATAAAGGTGTATCCAAATAAGTGCTACGTGTTTTACCTTCTACTGGTTCTGGTAATGCGCCACTTTCACTACGATCTAATGTAATTTTTTTGTTTTTTGTATTATAAGCGATACGTAAAGATTGTGATTTTGAAGCTCTTATTTCAAAATATATTTCAGTAGCTTCGTTTTCCAAGATATCAATAATCAATTCAAATTGTTTACCTTCATATGGTTTTAAGAATCGCGTAAATTTATTAGCGTAACCTAATGCTGTTTCTTTATTCGTTCTTAATTGTTGAAGTGCTTTAATAGGACGTTGTTTTAAATTGCCTTGTTCAATTGTCAAAATACGCGGAATTGTTAAACAATGCGCCCAACCATCTGAATCTGTAGGATAGGTCACTTCTGGTAAGCCCATCCAACCAATGAGTATTCTGTCGCCAAATTCATCTGTAAAAGTTTGAGGCGCATAAAAATCAAAACCATAATCTAATTCATGAAAATCACCATGATCCATAACAAGGTGATCTATGTCGTATTGCCCCATAATATAACCAGATTGGTAAATATTCCTAAATTTTTCACCCTCCGGTTCAATACCTTGTGGACAAAATAACAGTAAATCGAAGCCATCTAAATTAAAATAATCTGGGCATTCCCACATAAAACCAAACGCCTCAAGCTTTGTTTTTATTTCTCCTTGAAATGTCCAGTTCACAATGTCTGTTGATTGGTATTGAAGTATTCTTCCATATCCTTCTTCATTTTGTGCAGCAATGACTGCATAGTAAATTCCATCTTTAACAAACACTTTAGGATCTCTAAAATGTTGTGTATATCCTGACGGCGGTGCTGCTATTACTGCTTTTGGAAATTTTTGAACCTCGCCATTATCGAGTACTTTAGCTATATGTTGTGTCGACTTTCTATTCCAATTTTCATCTCTATGATTTCCTGTATACATATAATACAAGTTATTGTGATATGTAAATGCGCTGCCGCTATAAACACCATGACTATCATCTTTTGTATCTGGTTTTAGTGAAATCCCTTGATCTTCAAAATTTATTAAATCTTTACTTTTATATGTATACCAATATTTCAAACCATGGACTGCTCCTAAAGGAAACCACTGGTGTGAGATGTAGTATTCTCCTTTATAATAAATTAGACCGTTAGGATCATTTAAGAGTCCTGTTTTCGGCTGAATATGAAATAATTGTCTATATTTAGATTGATTCACAAGCTCAGTTAATTCATCCATTACTTCTTGATCAATATCTTCGTAACGCTGATAACGTTCATCTCTTGTCCATTCACTCACTTTATTTCCTCCTATTATTAACTACTACTTTCCGGATATTGTCCATCTCAATTCAACTCAGCATAACATTTATGCATCATTTGTTTTTATTTCATTCCTATTTAATTAGATTTGTCTTTTTATCGATTCAAAGCGCTATGGCTTCTCTTCTTCAATATCATTACACCTTGTATGATGTTTAATCAATATATGATTCCTATGTCTAAGACCACATCAGATCAACAATGCTTAACATAAGTTCTGTTTCATCAACATTCATCCCTATAAATAGTTTCTAACTTAATATTAATATTAGTATAGCTTTATTAAATGCCTTAATTTAACTTTTCGCACATTATTTTGACATCATAAATATTCATATAGACTGTAATTGAAATGATATTCTATCATCTGACAGACAATTCGCTTTGATATGTAAATCATTTTTACTATCTCTTCCAATCAATCTACTTGGCACTGTAAACATCCTCTATTTTATCATATTGTAATCCCTTTAAATACTATTAAAAATCAAAGTCAACTTGCTTTATAAACACTTTTAACAATTGACAACTTTATGAATAACACTTTCAAAAAATCATCAATATACTTTGTTAGTTTTAAGTAAATTTATAAATAGTTCAACTCGGACTAACCTCGTTTAACCTTACAACGCGTGTAACTAAATGAGAAATTTTTATAGAACTAAATAAAGTCCGAAACATAAAATATGTCTCGGACTTTTTTTCTGTAGTCAGCCTTTAACGAAGTGAAATCACTTCATATAGCATTGTGTTTTATCTTATTCAGATATCCAAATTTAGTTTTATATCACTAAGCTTTCTGAACAGTGATTGTCCAAGAAGCATCATCAAGTTGTTCATAATTAGTAACTGGGTAACCTTCTTCAGCTGCCCAATTTGGAATTGCTTCAGTTGCTTGGGTACAATCAAAATCAATTTTTAATTCGTCCCCGTTCTCTAAAGTAGTCATTTTCTTCTGTGCTTCAATCAAAGGAAAAGGACAAACCATACCTACTGTACCTAATTCATATACCATAATGAAATCCTCCTAAAAAATAAAATTTACGTCGTCTGTGTTTGTGTAGAAACTTTTTGCGTTGTAGATTTTTGAGCTTTTTTCATTGGTTTGATAAATATGAAGTAACTCATAAACCAAGCACCTAATATCATTGATGCAAGCGCGATCCAACCTTTCCAAGACATTGTAGCTGTTTCAACTAAACCATTTCCGATAGAGCAACCGCCTGCTACTGATGCACCAAATCCCATACATACGCCACCAATAACACTATTGCGGATTGTTTTTTTATCTGGTAATCTCCACTTAAATTCTCTAGCACCTTTTGCTGCAATATAAGAACCAGCAAAGATACCTAAAACAAGAAAGACACCCCAATCTAATAGTTGGACATCACCAGTTACAAAGAATTGAACAATGTTTGCAGATGGTGTTGTAATGCCTAAACCGTACATTCTACCAGTAGATTCACTCACTGGCCAAGCCAATAATGCAATGAGTCCAACTGCAATAGCTGCAACAAATGGATGGTATTTTTTTTCAAATAAATAATAGCGAATTCCTGTAAATTTTTGTTTTAACTTTGGTACGGCAAATTTGGGTTTTGGTTTGCGTAGTGTTTTTACAACAAATATGAGCGTTATCATTGTTAATAAAGTGACCCAAATCCATGTAGGAATACCTGTAGTTTGAGCCATACTTGTATTTACATTAGTAGGTTTATTGATACCGTCCATTAAAGGTAATAATAAACCAAATTTAGTAGCAGCTGATGTAAATGCATATGCAATAAGTGCTATCCAACTACCAATTAATCCTTCTCCTGCTCTATACCATGTGCCAGTTGCACAACCGCCTGCTAATATAATGCCAATACCAAAAATAAATGAGCCAATAACCGTACCTATGATTGGATATGTGGACTCTGGTATTTGCACTAACCCTGTTGAAGTTAAAACGAGTAGTCCGATACTTTGAACGGATATTGCTATTAATAAGGCATAAAACATTTTATTACTTTTTTGGATATACATATCCCTAAATCCACCAGCAAGACAAAACCGTGTACGTTGCATGACAAACCCCAAAAGCCCGCCTACGATTAAGCCACTGATTACTAACCACGTCATAACATTACCTCTTTTCCGATGAAATCAATATGAATTATCATATTAGATTTACAGTGAAATTTCAACCTTTCTGTTTTAAGTCTTATGAAAAGATGTGCTATGAAAACTTGCTAGTAAAAAAACTTTGCATAGACAACTAAACATCAAAAATGTTTGCATCTATACAAAGTTAATATTAAAAATTATTATTTATTACTGTAATTTTTCATAAAGAAAAGTAAAGATTGTAGTTCAATCCCTAAATCAATATGATGAACTTGAACATCTGATGGCGTATAAACACGTGTTGGTGTAAAATTTAAAATCCCTTTAATGCCAACTCCAACTAATGTATCTGCAACTTGTTGTGCTGCATTTTCAGGCGTTGTTAATATCACGACATCAATTTGCTCTTGCTTTAAGACATCGGTGATTTTCGAAAATGGGCTTACAACCACATTGCCTATTTGTGTTCCTATCACATCATCTCGTATATCGAACGCCTCTGTAATAGTCATTTCATCATGAATAGAAAAATTATATGTTAGTAATGCTTTACCTAGGTTCCCTACACCTACGATGGCTATTTTAATTTCATCATTTTCACTTATTTCATTTTTAAAAAAATGTAACAAGCTATCAATATTATAACCATACCCTTTTTTGCCTAATTCACCAAAATAAGAAAAATCACGACGAATTGTTGCAGAATCAATGTTCAAACCTTCACTAATTGTTTTAGAATTAACTCTGTCTATCCCTTTAGATTTCAAAGTATTGACGAATCTATAATATAACAGTAACCGTTTTAACGTGGCACGAGGAATCTTTTCGCTTTGGTTAGCCAAGATCTTGTCCTCCTATACTATAATGTCTAATTAATCTTATAATTACTACAACATTATACATTAATACATTATAAAAATAAACACTGGTAGTTTTAACAACACGCAGAATACGGTAGAATGATAATGAATAGAGAGGTGCAAAATCGGATGATATTATTACAATTAAATGACATTACTAAATCATTCGACGGAGAAGATATTTTTAACAATGTAGATTTTGAAGTGAAAACTGGTGAACGTATTGGTATCGTAGGACGTAACGGTGCTGGTAAATCTACATTAATGAAAATTATTGCTGGCGTCGAAGGTTATGATAGTGGACATATTTCAAAAAGTAAAAATTTAAAACTTGGTTATTTAACACAACAAATGACACTCAACACAAACCAAACTGTGATTGAAGAAATGTCTAAACCTTTTGAAAATATGAAAAAGCTAGAAGCTGAAATGAAAAAAGAAACAGATTGGTTAGCACAACATGCAAATGCATATGATACAGACGAATATAAAAGTCATATCGATCGTTATGAATATTTATCCAATGAATTCGAACAACAGGATGGATATCAATATGAAAGTAAAATAAAAACCGTTCTCCATGGACTGAATTTTACTGAAGCGGATTTCAATCGCCCTATTAATGATTTTAGTGGTGGTCAAAAAACTAGGCTTTCATTAGCCCAAATGTTATTAAGTGAACCTGATTTATTATTACTTGATGAACCTACTAACCATTTGGATATGGAAACAACACAATGGTTAGAAAGTTATTTAAACTATTTTAAAGGTGCTATTGTTATCATTAGCCATGACAGATATTTTTTAGATAAAATAGTCAATCAAATCTATGATGTAGCCCTTGGCGATGTGCAACATTATATAGGTAATTATAAACAATTTATTGAAAAAAGAGATAAGTATTATGAAAAACGCATGCAAGAATATGAACGTCAACAAGATGAGATTAAACGCTTAGAAACTTTTGTTGAGAAAAATATAGCAAGGGCTTCAACTACTGGTATGGCAAAAAGCCGTAGAAAAATGCTTGAAAAAATGGAAAGAATCAATAAACCAATGGTTGATGCCAAAAGTGCTAATATCCAATTTGACTTTGATAGAAATACAGGAAATGATGTTTTCCATATCAAAGATTTAGATATTGGATATGAGCAGCCAGTTACCAAAGGTATCAATATTGAAGTGACTAAAGGAGACCATATCGCCATTATTGGGCCTAACGGTATTGGAAAATCAACTTTAATCAAAACAATTGCAGGTATTCAACCGAAATTGAACGGAGAAATCACTACTGGTGCAAATTTAAAAATCGGTTACTATGACCAAAAACAAGCTGAATTCAAATCTAGTAAAACAATACTAGATTATCTGTGGGACCAATACCCTTCAATGAATGAAAAAGATATTCGCGCAGTACTCGGCCGATTTTTATTTGTACAAGAAGATGTTAAAAAAATCATTAATGACCTTTCTGGCGGTGAAAAAGCTAGATTGCAATTAGCTTTATTAATGCTTGAGCGTAACAATGTACTTATCTTAGATGAACCTACAAATCATCTCGATATAGATTCAAAAGAAATGTTAGAGCAAGCATTGGATCATTTTGAAGGTACGATTTTATTTGTTTCTCACGATCGTTATTTTATCAATCAACTTGCAAACAAAGTTTATGATTTGGACATTCATGGTGGCACTATGTATTTAGGCAATTATCAATATTTTATTGAGAAGAAAGAAGAAAATGAAGCAATTCAAGCTAAAAAGGAAAATGAAACTTCACATCAAACAAAACCAATAGAATCACAAAATGATCATTATACCGATCAAAAACTTCAAAAACGTGAACAACGCCAAATTGAAAGACAAATTGATGAATGCGAAACTAAAATAGATAACTTTGAAACTAAAATCAATGAAATCAATGAAATGCTAACTCTACCAGATATATACAGTGATCCAGAGGAAGCAAAGCGTTTAGCTAACGAGAAAGAAAATAACGAACAAGCATTAGAACAAGTTATGTCAGAATGGGCAGAATTACAAGAAAAGTTAATTTAAAGCATATTTGAACTAAAAGTACGAAAATGAAAAATTCATTTTTCGTACTTTTTTATTAACTTTTTACACATTAACTATTCACAACTTTAACCCTATCATCAAAGCTATCCACAGAGTTATCCTAGTTATACACAGGTAAAATGTTACTTTTTCGCCAATGAATATTCAGAAAACAATGTATGTCCACACATTTGCCCACGACTTATCAACAAGTTATACACTAATTGTTGATAAGTACGCACGTTCTCTATTGACATCTATAAATATTTAACTTAAATAGCGATTTGTATATCAATTTATTTCATGACATAATAAAGCATATTAATCTAGTATGAGGTGAAACTTATGTTTCCTATTCTTTGGTTCCTAATCGCTTTAATAATTGGAACAACTCTTTTATTTATTATCACAACAATCATTGCCAATAAAAAGTTAATACATGATATCAAACCTTTATGGTCCTTAAGAAAGCCTTTAGAATCTTTTGTACGACCAAATCACAGGTATAGTTATCAATTCGATACATATAAACACCAGTTTGATGAAACAAATCTGATAGATGATAAAACTTACGCAGACTTGAATTTAAAAGCCCTTTTCGACAGCATGAACTTTAATTTCACTGCTATTGGTGAGATGCGTTTATATGCAACTTTAAGGAAAATGTTTACCATTCATAATCAGATGTTAATTCAAAAATTTAAAAATGACGAACTTTTTCGACTAAAGATATCGACCCACCTTGCTAAAATCGGTAAAGCAATTTATCCAACGTTCCCTGATCAACTAACCACAGTGAAACGCAATCATCTGTATATGTTGACTACATATTTACCGTTAGTCTTTTTACTGTTTGCATTTTTAAAACCTGAAATCGGTATTCTTTTAACTATACTTGTTGCTATATTTAATATGATTTTAAGTGGCGTACTCAAAAGGACATTTGATCAAGACTTAAATTCATTATTTTATACATCAAATGTTATTAAAAAGGCTTATGCAATTCACAAAATAGATGGTGCCCCTACCATTGATGTTGACTTTAGTCATTTTAAAGTTGCTCGTAGGCTAAGTGGTCTATTGGGAAGAGTAAATACAGCAGAAGATTCTATGGTATTTGCATTCTTATTAAAAGCAATATTTATGTTGGACTACCATATCTTCCATTTAATACAACATAGCTTTAAAAAATATGAAGCTGAAGTTATGGCGTGTTATGAATATATAGGAAGTATAGACAATCACTATGCAATAGCATTGTGGAGAGAAACATTAACACAATATGCATTGCCTCAAGCAAGTAATGATGATTCAGTAGAATTTGAAGCACTTACACACCCACTGCTTGTCGATGCTATTTCTAATGATTTAGTAATTAATAGTCATATATTATTAACTGGTTCGAACGCGTCAGGCAAGTCAACATTTATGAAAGCAATCGCCTTAAATCTTTTACTCGCTCAAACGATAAATACAGTTACAGCAAAGTACTTTAAATATAAAACTGGCTTAATTTTCACCTCCATGGTGAACCAAGATGATATCTTGTCTGGCGATAGTTATTTTATGACAGAAATCAAATCTATTAAACGATTGTTTGATTTAAAAACAGAGGATAAAATTTATTGCTTCATTGATGAAATATTTAAAGGGACTAATACAACAGAACGAATTGCCGCTTCTGAATCCGTGTTAAATTATTTAGGCAATAGCCAAAATTACGAAATCATAGCTGCGACCCATGATATTGAATTAGCTACATTATTAGAATATCAGTACAAAAACTTTCACTTTAACGAAACCATTTATGAAAATGAGATTGCTTTTGATTTTAAAATTAAACCTGGCAAAGCAGATACAAGAAATGCAATTGAATTATTAAGAATCTTAAAATTTCCTAATCAAGTATATACACGTGCTAAAACATCCTCCAATCAATTCCTTTAAGTCTTAGACCGAATCATTTAACTATAAATGCGCTAATAAATACAGAAAAGGAACAATGAAGTTTATATTCGCTTCATTGTTCCTTTATTTGCTTTAACTATTTTATTCAGCATTAATCATCCAAGTAATACCGAAAGGATCATTAAACATGCCATATAATTCTGACCACTCCGTTTTACCTAACGGCATTGCCTCTTCACAACCAGCTGCTATTGCATTGTTAAAGAAATCGATGGCTAGTTGTTTATCCGCTTCATTACTGTGATCAAATGTAAATGTTACAATTGCACCACTATTATCGATTTTTTTATTTTTCCATGTGTCACTACAATAAAATGTTTCACCTAAAACTTTAAATGAAGCATTCATTGTAAAGTTTTTGTCTACTTGGAATTCTTCTGGCATATCTTTAAACATTTCATGGTCACCACCAATACGTTGAATATCTGTGGCACCTAAATTTTTTTCATAAAAGTCTAATGCTGCTAAACTATTTTCAAAATTAAAATACTGAACTGATTTCATTGATAAGCCGCCTCCTGATAATGTAATTCTAAATTTACATTATTCTATATAGTATGACTATACATTAAAATATATACCCCTTTTTTAATATTTAAACATTTGAACTTAATAATATTTATAATGTACATATTTTTTTATTTAACGAAATACATAGCATTAAACTTTTAAAAAAGAAGTAGAAACATCAAACATTGATTTAATATTCCTACTTCCTAATTTCATATATAATTAATCTAAGCTGTATCCATTTTTATAGAGATAATATCATATTAAGTTAATATTACACTAAATGAAGTGATTACATTTTTAAATGTTCATCCTATCAAGTTTAATTGTTTATTGAAAATTGCTCTATATCCATATCATTAAATCCATTTAATGACATGTCACCAACATATCCAGCTTGATATAAATAATGTGCTGCAGCACCAATCATAGCAGCATTATCTGTACAAAGTTTTGGGCTCGGTATTCGCAAATTAATCTCATGTTGCTTACAGGATTTATCAAGCGCTGCTCTTAAACCTTTATTACTGGCGACACCACCCGCAATAATTAACTGTTTCACATCATATGCCTCACAAGCTGACACTGCTTTGCCAACTAAAACTTCGACAACACTATTTTGAAAACTCGTTGCTACATCTTCAGGTTTTATTTCAGCTCCTTTTTGTCGTAAATTATGCAATTTATTTATGACTGCACTTTTTAATCCACTAAAACTAAAATCGTAACTATTAGCCTCTAACCAAACTCTCGGGAAATTATAGCTATCTTGACCTTTTGCAGCTAATCGATCAACTTGTGGCCCACCTGGATAGCCTAAACCAATCGTTCTCGCCACTTTATCATAGGCTTCGCCAACAGCATCATCTCTAGTTTCTCCTATGACTTCAAAATTCAAATGATCTTTCATGTATACTAGTTCAGTATGCCCACCTGACACGATTAATGCTATTAAAGGAAATTGTAATGGTTGTTCTAAATGATTCGCATAAATATGTCCTGCAATATGATGTACAGGTATCAATGGTTTATCGTAAGCAAAAGCTAACGCCTTAGCTGCATTAATGCCTACTAACAATGCACCTATGAGTCCAGGACCCTGAGTTACCGCTACTGCATCTATATCTTCCATGGATACATTTGCTTCATATAATGCTTGATCAATTGTCGTTGTAATACCTTCCACGTGGTGCCGGCTAGCGACCTCAGGTACCACACCTCCAAATCGCTTATGACTTTCAATTTGACTCAATACAATATTACTTAAAATTTCTGTGCCTTGCTTAATAATGCTTACACTTGTTTCGTCACAACTTGACTCAACTGCTAAAATCAATGTTTGATTACTCATTTAAATTCACCCACATCACTATTGCATCCTCACCTTCACCATAATAGTTCTTACGTTTGCCTCCAAATTGGAATCCTAAATTTGTATACACATGTTGTGCCACCACATTATCTATCCGAACCTCTAAACTCATAATTTCACATTTGGTTTGTACATAATTCATCGCATATTTTAATAATAATTGTCCTAATCCATAGCCTCTATATAATTCATCTATCGCAACTGTTGTAATCTGCGCTTGATCTATCACTATCCAAATGCCAATATAACCAATAATCACATTATTAAACTCAATTATAAAATAATGTGCAAACTCATTCTGTTCTATTTCATGATAAAAAGCATCGATTGTCCAACTACTGTTGTTAAAACTATTTCTTTCAATATCAAATACTTGAGGTACATCCTTCATAGTCATCAAGCGTATATTTAGTTCTTTTTCTGTTGGTTTAACCAATTTCTTTCGGCCTCTGACAATTTAATATAATTGGGTTTAAATTGATGTATATCTTCAGTAGTTTCAACTAAATGCTTCATATATTTTGCTTTTGGTATATTAGGTATGCAATCACTATCTAATAAATCTTTTACTTTTTCAGTGTCTATGCCAACAAATACATATGGTTTTCCCATTCTATGTAATAAGTTGAGAAGTTCTTGTATTGGTAAATATTGATCTTCTTCTACTTGGAGCAATTGATTTCCATTATATCGATAAACTCCACTGTATACTGCTTCTCTACGTGCATCAAATATCGGCACCAAAAGTCGTTCATCGTCTTGAACAGTTGCAGCTAACGCTTTTAGCGAAGAAACACCATATAGTTCAGCATTCAATGCATAGGCCAAAGTTTTAGCAACCGTTACGCCAATTCTAAGTCCAGTATAAGAGCCAGGTCCTTGCGCGACAATAATCGCATTTATTTCTTCTTTTGCAATTCCACTCTCATGAAACAACTGTTGAATCGCCGGCATTAACTGAGTAGAATGATTTTGCTTCACGTTAGTATTGATTTCACCTAGTACTACATTATTTTGCATAACTGCAACAGACAACGGTTGATTAGATGTATCAATCAACAGATAAATCATATTCAACGGCCTCCTTTAACGTTTTGTAATGTTGACCTACTGCTTTCATCTCTATATTTCTTGTCGTTTCATTTATGGTTTTAATATTTATAGTTAGGTGATTATTTGGTAAAAATGATTCGATAAATTCACTCCACTCAATCAATGTGACAGCTTGATCTTCAAAATATTCATCAAATCCCAAATCTTCTTCACTATCTTCTAATCTATAGCAATCCATATGATGTAACTTAAATGCATTTCCTTGATAAGATTTAATGATGTTAAACGTTGGAGAATTTATATTGCGTTTTACGCCCATAGCTTTACCAATAAATTGCGTTAATGTTGTCTTACCAGCACCTAAATCACCATTTAATAAAATAATGTCCCCTGCAGATAAATGTTTCGCTAACAATTTTGCAAAATGTTCCATACTTTCTAAATCATTTATTTTAATCATATGTCTCTCCTTTTTTAACGACACTTCCAAATCGATTGGATTAGTGTCGCATATGCTTGTGCATCGCTCAAGTATTTCTATTTACTTCCAAATCAATAATGATGAATAAGAAAAGTTTTAAATTCACTAACATTAAAAGTGACTACTTTCTTATTGATTTTTATCAGCACTAAATGATCATCTATTACTTTAATACTTTATTATCATTAAATTAACTACTATAGTTTAACAAATTTTTCCTTATTTTACTTCAAACTAAAACAAGTTCCAACATTTTGAAATTATTTGAATTGATAGAAAATTTAAAAAAATCATTGACAGCACAAGTTCAATATAGTAAATTTAATTTATCGAATTTTTAGACAATTCAATTTAATACATTAACAGATAAACCATTCTAACGGAAAGGAGCATAATAAGATGACCAAATATACAATGCAATACCAACCAACAACTTCAAATATTTTAGTCATTTTATTATGCTATTAGGACTGGAACTTTAGTAAAGAATCTACTAAATGTTTAAGTCCTATTTCTAGTTGAATGGGACTTGAAAGCGTCCCAATTATTTATTGGGACGCTTTTTTATTTTCAAATTTATGGGGGAATTAATATGAGAAGCGATATGATCAAAAAAGGAGATCATCAAGCTCCAGCAAGAAGCCTTTTGCATGCAACAGGCGCTTTAGAAAAACCAACAGATATGAATAAGCCTTTCGTAGCTATATGTAATTCATATATCGACATTGTACCAGGACACGTTCACCTAAGAGAATTAGCTGACATTGCTAAAGAAGCAATTCGAGAAGCAGGTGCCATCCCCTTTGAATTTGACACAATCGGTGTAGATGATGGTATTGCAATGGGACATATTGGAATGAGATATTCACTGCCATCTAGAGAAATTATTGCCGATGCTGCAGAAACAGTTATCAATGCACACTGGTTTGATGGTGTCTTTTACATACCGAACTGTGACAAGATTACACCTGGCATGTTACTAGCAGCTGTAAGAACCAATGTTCCAGCTATTTTTTGTTCAGGTGGACCTATGAAAGCAGGTTTATCATCACAAGGTAAAGCATTAACACTTTCTTCAATGTTTGAAGCAGTTGGAGCATTTAAAGATGGTTCAATTTCAAAAGATGAGTTTTTAGATATGGAACAAAATGCTTGCCCTACTTGTGGTTCATGTTCTGGTATGTTTACAGCAAATTCAATGAATTGTTTAATGGAGGTTTTAGGCTTAGCTCTCCCATATAACGGAACAGCCCTAGCAGTAAGTGACCAACGTAGAGAAATGATTAGAGAAGCAGCATTTAAACTTGTTGATAATATCAAAAATGACATTAAACCAAGAGATATTGTTACTAAAGAAGCAATTGATGACGCATTTGCTTTAGACATGGCTATGGGGGGATCTACCAATACAGTACTACACACATTAGCGATTGCAAATGAAGCTGGCATTGATTATGACTTATCAAGAATAAATGAAATTGCGAAAAAAACGCCTTATTTGTCAAAAATAGCACCAAGTTCTTCCTATTCTATGCATGATGTACATGAAGCTGGTGGCGTTCCAGCTATCATTAACGAATTATTTAAAAAAGAAGGTACACTTCATCCAGACAGAATTACAGCCACAGGTAAAACACTTCGTGAAAATAACGAACACAAAGAGATATTAAATAGTGATGTAATCAGACACCTTGATAATCCATACGATAAACAAGGTGGCCTTTCAATCCTTTATGGTAACTTAGCTCCTAAAGGTGCGGTTATCAAAGTCGGTGGTGTTGATCCTTCAATTAAAGTCTTTAAAGGAAAAGCAATTTGTTTTGATTCACATGATGAAGCAGTTGAAGCAATTGACAATCACGTAGTACGTGAAGGTCATGTGGTTGTGATTAGGTATGAAGGCCCTAAAGGTGGACCAGGAATGCCGGAAATGTTGGCCCCTACATCATCTATTGTAGGAAGAGGGTTAGGTAAAGACGTTGCATTAATCACTGATGGTAGATTTTCCGGAGCAACACGAGGTATTGCTGTTGGTCATATTTCACCAGAAGCAGCGGCGGGTGGACCTATCGCTTTAATTGAAAACAACGACGATATCACAATTGATTTAACAAACAGAACATTAAATGTAGAAGTTACAGACGAAGTATTAGAATCTAGAAAACAAAACTTGAAACCATTTAAAGCAAAAGTGAAAACAGGTTATCTTGCACGCTATACAGCATTAGTAACGAGTGCTAATACTGGTGGTATTATGCAAGTACCTGAAGATCTCATTTAAGGAGTGAGTATGATGTCTAAACAAACTGAAATACTTGAATATGAAAAATCAGAAAATTTAGATTATTTTGAAACAGCAGAAGCAATTGAGACCGAAGTTGAATTAGAAAAAGAAACAATTGATGAAATGAAATCTGGTTCAGAATTATTAGTAGATTCACTTGTAAATGAAGATGTAGATTTTATATTTGGTTACCCTGGTGGTGCTGTACTTCCACTATATGACACATTTTATGATGGGAAAATTAAACACATTCTAGCGAGACATGAACAAGGTGCTTCACACGCTGCTGAGGGTTATGCGCGTGTTTCTGGAAAAACTGGTGTCGTTGTCGTTACAAGTGGTCCTGGAGCAACAAATGCAATCACTGGTATTGCTGATGCTTATAGTGATTCACTACCGCTTGTCGTTATCACAGGTCAAGTTGCAACAGCTGGTATAGGGAAAGATGCTTTCCAAGAAGCAGACTTGCTTTCAATGACTACACCGATAACTAAACATAATTATCAGATTAAAAATGTAAATGAAATACCTAAGATAATCCATGAGGCATTTCACGTAGCAAACTCAGGAAGAAAAGGACCAGTCGTTATTGACTTCCCAAAAGATATGGGAATCTTATCTACTAACGCAGAAGTATCAAACGAATTGAACCTACCTGGTTATTCAGTTCCTAATCAACCAGACAAAACAGAAATTCAAAAATTACGTGATTATTTAAAATCTTCTAAAAAACCTGTGGTTTTATCAGGAGCTGGTGTAAATCACGCTAAGGCTAATGAAGTTTTCACTGAATTTGTTACACGACATCAATTGCCTGTAGTTAGTACTTTATTAGGGTTAGGTGCCATACCATATGAAAATCCCCTATTTTTAGGTATGGGGGGAATGCACGGATCATACGCAAGCAATATGGCATTAACAGATTGTGATTTACTTATAAACTTTGGCAGTCGTTTTGATGACAGACTTGCAAGTAAACCAGATGAATTTGCACCTAATGCAAAAATTGTTCATATCGACATTGATCCATCAGAAATAAATAAAATAATCAAAGTTGATTTAGGTATTGTTGCAGATTGTAAAGCAACTTTAGAAGCATTACTTGAATTCGACAGCTATTCAATCAACCATGATGACTGGTTAGAAACATGCTTTAACAATAAAGCAGAGCAACCTTTTGCATACAAAGAAGATCCAGATGGTACATTTTCAAAACCACAACGTACTATTGAATATATAGGAGAAATTACTAAAGGTGACGCAGTTGTTACAACTGATGTCGGTCAACATCAAATGTGGGTTGCCCAATATTATCCATTTAAAAATCACGGTCAATTAGTTACGAGTGGTGGCTTAGGAACAATGGGCTTTGGCATACCTGCAGCAATAGGTGCAAAATTAGCTGAACCTGATAAAACAGTCGTAGCTTTTGTTGGCGACGGTGGTTTCCAAATGACCAATCAAGAGTTAGCAATACTAGAAGAATACGATTTAGACATAAAAGTTGTAATTATAAATAACGGCACGTTAGGTATGGTTAAACAATGGCAAGATAAATTCTTTAACAAACGTTTCTCTCATTCCGTATTTAATGGACAACCTGATTTCTTAAAATTGGGAGAAGCATACAATGTGAAAGGTTTCCTTATCGAAGATCCAACACATTTAGAAGAACAACTAGACGCTGCTTTTGAACACAAAGGGCCTGCTCTCATTGATGTTCGTATCTCACCTATCGAACCTGTTAATCCAATGGTGCCTAGCGGTAAAGCTAATTATGAGATGGAGGGATTATTATGAGACGCACATTTAGAACAAAAGTTTTAGATAAAGCTGGTACTTTAAATAGATTAACGAGTATCTTTGTTCGCAGGCAATTTAACATTGTCACGTTATCAGTTACTCCAACGAGAGAAGATGGCGTTTCTAATATCACATTTGTAGCGGAAGTCCCAGATTCAGATGTTTTAAGAAACTTAATTAGCCAATTGGAAAAACAAATAAATATTATTGATGTAGAAGACATCACTGATACAAACACTTACAACAGAGAATTAGTGCTTGTGAAATTAGAAACACCAAGTAACCATCAAGATTTACAAAAAGTAATTAAACCTTATGATGCGCTAGTCTCTATTTTAAAAAATGAGGATCCTTACACCTATCTTCAAGCCTCAGGTCCACAATATACAATGGATAATTTATTAGATGATCTATCATCATATAACATTGAACAAGTTTCAAGAACTGGTTCAGCCGGTTTAGTTTAAAACACAATTCATCAAACTATATTTAAAACATGGAGGATTTTATTATGACAACAGTTTATTATGACCAATCAGTAACGAAAGATGCATTACAAGGTAAAAAAGTAGCCATCATCGGCTATGGTTCACAAGGACATGCACATGCGCAAAACCTAAAAGATAACGGCTATGACGTGATTATTGGCATCAGACCAGGTCGTTCATTTGACAAAGCAAAAGATGATGGTTTCGAAGTATATCCTGTAAATGAGGCAGCAAAACAGGCTGATGTCATCATGGTATTATTACCAGATGAAATTCAAGGACAAGTATATAATGAAGAAATTGAACCTAATTTAGAGCCAAATAATGCACTTGTTTTCGCACATGGCTTTAATATTCACTTTAATGTTATTCAACCACCTGAAACAGTAGATGTATTTTTAGTAGCACCAAAAGGGCCTGGACATTTAGTTAGACGTACTTTCACAGAAGGTAGCGCCGTACCCGCCCTATTTGCAGTTGAACAAGATGCAAGTGGTGAAGCAACTGATTTAGCACTAAGTTACGCAAAAGGTATTGGTGCAACTCGTGCTGGGGTTTTAGAAACATCATTTAAAGAAGAAACCGAGACAGATTTATTCGGTGAACAAGCAGTACTTTGTGGTGGTACAACAAAACTAATTCAATCTGGTTTTGAAACATTAGTTGAAGCTGGTTATCAACCAGAAATTGCTTACTTTGAAGTTTTACATGAAATGAAATTAATTGTTGATTTAATGTATGAAGGTGGCATGGAAAACATGCGCTATTCAATCTCAAATACAGCTGAATTTGGAGACTATGTATCAGGACCACGCGTAATCACTCCAGATGTTAAAGATAATATGAAAGCAGTACTTAACGATATTCAACAAGGAAACTTCAGCGATCGTTTCATCAAAGATAACGAAAATAATTTTGAAGAATTCCATAAACTACGTGAAGAACAACATGGACATCAAATTGAAGCGGTTGGTAGAGACCTACGTGAGATGATGCCATTTATTAAATCCAAGAGTATTGAAAAATAATTAGTTTTATGGTGATGCCTGAAGAATCAAGAGAAGTCCCCTACTTTAATTTTTAGGACAATTTTAGATTGTTCGGCTCATTCATCATATTGAACTAAAATCTATTTATTAGGAGATGTTTAAAATGACTAGCCATATTCAAATTTTTGATACGACACTAAGAGACGGAGAACAAACGCCAGGCGTAAACTTTTCCTTCGATGAACGCTTAAAAATTGCTAAACAACTTGAAAAATGGGGTGTTGATATCATCGAAGCTGGTTTCCCTGCTTCAAGTTCAGGTAGTTTTAAATCCGTAGAAGCGATTTCTAAAACATTAACAACCACTGCTGTTTGTGGCTTAGCACGTTGTGTCAAAAAAGATATTGATGCAGTGTATCAATCAACAAAAGAGGCAGTAAAACCTAGAATACATGTGTTCTTAGCAACTAGCCCTATTCACCGTGACTCAAAACTCATGATGTCCAAAGAAGAAGTGTTAGCATCAATCAAAGAGCATGTTGCTTATGCTACAGAATATTTTGACGTCGTTCAATTTTCACCAGAAGATGCTACAAGAACGGAACTACCTTTCTTAATCGAATGTGTTCAAACTGCAGTTGATGCGGGAGCAAGTGTCATCAATATACCTGATACAGTTGGATTCAGCTACCCTACAGAATATGGCAAAATTTTTAAAACACTCCAAGAAAGCATTAAAACGAATCATGAAGTTATTTATAGTGCACACTGTCACGATGACTTAGGCTTAGCTGTTGCAAATAGTATGTCTGCAATTGAAAATGGTGCAAAACGCATTGAAGGTACTTTAAATGGTATTGGTGAACGTGCAGGTAACACAGCCCTTGAGGAAGTTGCACTTGGCCTATACGTTCGACAAGATCATTATGGTAATCAAACACAAATAAATCTCGAAGAAACTAAAAATACATCTGATTTAATAGCACGATATGCAGGAATTCGAGTCCCAAGAAATAAAGCTATTGTCGGACAAAATGCTTTTAGTCACGAATCAGGTATTCATCAAGATGGTGTTCTTAAAAATCCTGAAACTTATGAGATTATGACACCACAATTAGTAGGCGTCAAAACAACTGAATTACCGCTCGGTAAATTATCTGGTAAACACGCTTTTTCAGAAAAATTAGTTGCATTGGGATATGATGTGGATGCCGAAGAACAAAAAGAACTATTTAAGCAATTTAAAACAATTGCTGATAAGAAAAAGTCTGTTACTGACAGGGATATACACGCTTTAATTCAAGGAACTGAACATGAACAAAATGCCATCTATAAAGTTGAAGCTCTGCAACTACAATTCGTCTCAAATGGACTACAAAGTGCAGTCGTAGTTATTCAAGATAAAGATGGAAATACGTATCAAGATTCAAGTATTGGTACTGGATCAATTGTTTCTGTATATAATGCAGTAGATCGAATTTTCAATCGCAAAACTGAACTTATAGACTATCGTATTGAATCTGTAACTGAAGGTACTGATGCACAAGCAGAAGTACATGTCCAAATTAAAATTGGAGATCAAATCGTTACTGGTGTAGGTATTGATCATGACATCTTATTAGCATCATGTAAATCATATGTTGAAGCACATGCTAAATACGTTTCTAATTCAGAAGTGAAAGAAGGTATTCACTCATGAGTTATAAGATTGTAGCACTTCCCGGGGATGGGATTGGACCGGAAATTTTAAATGGTTCACTAGAAATTCTTTCACAACTGAGTAATATCTATAATTTCGACTATGAAATAGAAACGCATGATTTCGGTGGTATTGCTATAGATAATCATGGTACGCCACTACCTGATACGACACTAAGTGCTTGTAAACAAGCAGACGCAATTCTATTGGGTGCTGTCGGTGGCCCAAGATGGACAGACCCTAATAATAGACCTGAACAAGGTCTGCTTGGTATTCGAAAAGCTTTAGGTCTATTTGCTAATATTCGCCCCACTACAGTAACGAGTGGTACCAGTCACTTATCACCTATTAAAAAAGAGCGTGTAGCTGGTACAGATTTTATTTTAGTGAGAGAGTTAACAGGTGGTATTTACTTTGGTGAACCAAAACATTGGAATGAGGATAAAGCTTTAGATTCCTTAACTTATACACGTACAGAAATAGAACGAATTGCAAGAGTTGCTTTTGATTTAGCTCAAAACCGTCGCAAAAAATTAACTTCTGTAGATAAGGAAAATGTACTTTCTTCCAGTAAATTATGGAGAAATGTAATAAATGATGTATCTAAAGACTATCCAGATGTTGAAGTTAATCATTTACTTGTAGATGCTTGTGCAATGCATATCATTACAAATCCTTCTCAATTTGACGTCATTGTAACAGAAAATTTATTTGGAGATATATTAAGTGATGAGGCATCTGTAATTCCTGGCTCGCTTGGTCTTTCACCATCAGCTAGTTTTAGTGAAAAAGGACCAAGACTTTATGAACCCATTCATGGTTCTGCACCTGATATTGCAAATAAAGATATAGCAAATCCATTCGGTATGCTTTTATCAGTGGTTATGTGTTTAAGAGAAAGTCTTAATGCACCAGAGGCTGCTCATAGATTAGAATCAGTTATTTATCAACTTATCGAAGATGAAAAAACAACTCAAGATCTCAATGGTAAGTATAAAACGACTGATATTTTTAAATTCATTAAACAAAATCTTTAAAAAGGAGGAGATGTCATATGGGTAAAACACTATTTGACAAAGTTTGGAATAAGCATGTCTTAACCGGTAAAGAAGGTGACCCACAATTATTATATATAGACCTACATCTTATACACGAAGTCACATCTCCTCAAGCTTTTGAAGGACTTAGACTACAAAATAGAAAGCTGCGCAGACCTGATTTAACCTATGCGACGCTGGACCATAACGTTCCAACAGTTGATATTTTTAATATTAAAGATGAAATTGCTAATAAACAAATAACAACGCTTCAAAAAAATGCCGAAGAATTTGATGTGCATATTTTTGATATGGGTTCTGACGAACAAGGTATCGTGCATATGGTTGGTCCTGAAACTGGACTGACACAACCTGGAAAAACAATCGTATGCGGAGACTCTCATACAGCTACACATGGTGCTTTTGGTGCTATTGCATTTGGTATTGGAACTAGTGAAGTCGAACATGTTTTTGCAACACAAACACTATGGCAAACAAAGCCAAAAAATTTAAAAATTGATGTTACTGGTAAACTACCTACAGGCGTATATGCAAAAGATATTATTTTACATCTTATTAACCAATATGGTGTTGATTTTGGTACTGGATATGCACTTGAGTTTTCAGGTGAAACTATTCGTAGTCTATCAATGGAAGCAAGAATGACGATTTGTAATATGGCGATCGAAGCTGGTGCAAAGTATGGGATGATGGCGCCTGATGAAACTACATTTGAATATGTAAAAGGAAGACCTTATGCAACAAACTTTGCATATGATGTAGATGAATGGCGTGAACTTTACACTGATGATGATGCAAATTTTGATAAAATCATACGACTTGATGTTTCTGATTTAGAACCACAAGTTACTTGGGGTACTAGCCCTGAAATGGGTGTTAGCTTTAATACACCATTTCCTGAAATTAATGATGTTAATGATGAACGGGCCTATAACTATATGGGACTAAAACCTGGCCAAAAAGCAGAAGATATTGATTTAGGTTATGTATTTTTAGGTTCTTGTACGAATGCTCGACTATCTGATCTAATAGAAGCAAGCCATATTGTAAAAGGAAATCAAGTGCATCCTAATATTACAGCAATCGTCGTTCCTGGTTCTAGAACAGTAAAGATAGAAGCAGAAAAATTAGGTCTTGATAAAGTGTTTAAAAATGCTGGATTTGAATGGAGAGAACCTGGTTGTTCAATGTGTCTTGGTATGAACCCTGACCAAGTACCTGCTGGTGTGCATTGTGCATCAACAAGTAATCGTAACTTTGAAGGACGCCAAGGCAAAGGGGCTCGAACACACTTAGTCTCCCCTGCTATGGCAGCTGCTGCAGCCATTAACGGGAAGTTTGTAGACGTAAGAAAGGTGGTTGTATAATATGGAAATCCAACCTATCACAACCTATACTGGTAAAGTTGTTCCATTATTTCATGATAATATTGATACTGACCAAATCATACCAAAAGTACATTTAAAACGAATTTCTAAATCTGGTTTTGGACCTTTTGCTTTTGATGAATGGCGCTACTTAGAGGATGGATCCGACAATCCAGATTTCAATCCAAATAAGCCAGAATACCAAGATGCCACGATTTTAGTAACTGGGGATAATTTTGGTTGTGGTTCGAGCCGTGAACATGCAGCTTGGGCAATTAAGGATTATGGTTTTGATATTATTATTGCTGGTAGTTATAGTGATATCTTTTATATGAACTGTACTAAAAATGCGATGTTACCTATCGTATTAAATGAAGAAGAACGTCAATACATTGCCAAAGCAGGTAAAGTCACTGTTGATTTACCTAATCAAACTGTGACTGCGAATGATAAAACATTTCACTTTGTTATTGATGAAACGTGGAAAAATAAACTTGTTAATGGACTTGATGATATTGCTGTAACACTACAATTCGAAAATGAAATTCAAGCATATGAAACGTCAAAAGCTTTTTAACGAAACTTAAATAAAGGTGTGAAATTTATGGCTGTCAAAACAACTGTTTCTTCAAAAGATATAGATGAAGCTTTCTTACAATTGAAAGATGTTGTTAAAGAAACTCCTTTGCAAAAGGATCATTACTTATCGCTTAAATACGATTGTGATGTCTATTTAAAAAGAGAAGACTTACAATGGGTTCGATCTTTTAAATTAAGAGGTGCTTATAACGCAATTATAGCGTTAAATGAAAATGATAGACAAAACGGAATTACATGTGCAAGTGCAGGTAATCATGCACAAGGTGTTGCTTACACTGCCAACAAACTTAATTTAAATGCTGTTATATTTATGCCAGTAACTACACCTCTTCAAAAGATAAATCAGGTGAAATTTTTTGGTGGTAGTAACGCTGAAGTTGTGCTTACCGGCGATACATTTGATGATTGTCTAAAAGAGGCACTTACGTATACTCAAGATAATAAAATGAATTTCATCGATCCATTTAATAACATTTATACAATCGCTGGCCAAGGTACGTTAGCTAAAGAAATTTTAAAACAATCTAAAGAGGATAACATTCAATTTGATTATTTATTCGCAGCTATAGGCGGTGGTGGGTTAATTTCAGGGGTAGGCACTTACTTCAAAGAACATTCACCACAAACTTCTATCATTGGCGTAGAACCTGCCGGTGCGAGTAGTATGTATGCCTCTGTTGTACTAGAAAATCAAATAGTAACGTTACCTGAAATTGATAAATTTGTGGATGGTGCATCTGTAGCAAAAGTCGGTGAAATCACATATGATATTGCCAAAAATGTAGTAGATGACTATATTCAAGTACATGAAGGCGCTGTTTGTTCAACGATCTTGGACATGTATTCTAAACAAGCAATTATTGCGGAACCTGCTGGTGCTTTAAGTGTTTCAGCATTAGAACAATATCGTTCAGAAATTAAAGGTAAGACAGTTGTTTGTGTTGTAAGTGGCGGCAACAATGATATCAACCGTATGAAAGAAATCGAAGAACGTTCTTTATTATTTGAAGAAATGAAACATTACTTCATTCTCAACTTCCCACAAAGACCTGGCGCATTAAGAGAATTTGTAAATGACGTACTTGGACCAAAGGATGATATTACTAAATTTGAGTACCTTAAGAAAAGTTCTCAAAATACAGGAACTGTCATCATCGGCATACAATTAAATAACCATCAAGATTTAGATAACTTAAAGTCGAATGTCAATGAATTCGATCCTTCCAATATCTATATTAACGAAAACAAAATGCTTTATTCACTATTAATTTAAAAGTCTAGCTTATGCTAGACTTTTATTTTATATAAAGTACCACTTGCAGTTCTTCGAACTGGAAGTTAAGCTCCTTTTACGTAAAAAAAAGACCCTTTCGGGTCTTGATTGCCTGTAAAGTCACACTTCTTAATTTTAATTTTTACGTTTCACACTTATATATCTTATAAATTTATATGTTATTGGAATAGTGTGACTTATACATGAGCTTTAGCTCATGTATTCCTCTTTACCTACTCTTGCGGAACGTAAGTCAGCTACCTTCGGCGCTAAGAAGCATCCCTGACTTCAGACAAGCGCTCGCATCTTTCCTCAGTTTCACGCTTTCCTCACTCACTTACCGCTTGTAAGCTCATTTCGTCTCTCGTTTACTTCGTCAGCTTCAAACGCTTTCTTTTGTCAGTTTACAGTTCTTCGAACTGGAAGTTAAGCTCCTTTTATGTAAAAAAA
>NZ_JAESJS010000013.1:0-3117 GCF_017891705.1 Staphylococcus sp. GDY8P196P
AAAGATAAACCTAAAGCATCTTTTCTAGCTTTTCTCCAAGCACAGACAGGACAAAATCGATTTTTACAAGAATTAGCTTTATATAATTTCTGTTTTTCTAAAGTTTTATCAGCTACAAAAGACAGAAATGTATTGCAATCTTTAACTAAATCCATTTGATTCTCTCCAATATGACGTTTAATAAATTTCTGAAATACTTGATTTCTTTGTTTTTTCTCAGTATACTTTTCCATGTTATAACACATAAAAACAACTTAGTTTTCACAAACTATGACAATAAAAAAAGTTGCTTTTTCCCCTTTCTATGTATGTTTTTTACTAGTCATTTAAAACGATACATTAATAGGTACGGAAAAGCAACTTTTTTTATGCTTAAAACCAGTCATATCAATAACTTAAGGGTAACTAGCCTCGCCGGCAATAGTTACCCTTATTATCAAGACAAGAAGAAACTCGTTTTCAACTCGTTTCTAAAACCTTAAATATCTAAAATCAATTATTAACTGCGACCCAAATTTCACTATAAGCATTATCTCTATCTGAATCATTAAATTTAGTAAAAGAAAACATTGGTACATTAGCTAATTTATATTCTGTTTCTGGCAACCATTCAGAATAAATTTTAGCATATGTGTCTTGTAAAACTTTTGGAAATTTACCTTCATTTTCAAAGACTATCCATTTACTTTCATCAATATTTATAACATCAAGTTGATCGCTTATATTGTTTTCTGTTGTTATAACACCAATCATATGAGTTAAATAACCCTCTTCTTTAATAAAATTCTCATCAGCATCATATGAAACATTTACAATTTCTTTAGGTTCAATGTTTTGTAAATTATTCATTTCTTCTTTTTGTATATTAGTAATACTATTTGCTAGTTCTTCAATTTCATTGTTAACACCCTCGTATTGCATACGAACACGTTTTTTTACGCCTACTATATTAATTTTTGGCAAATCTACAATTCTAGTTTTCATGCCTATTCCTCCTTTAACATTAATAGCAAATGAAAGTTTCGGATATGAAATTAAAACTTGTTTTTCATATATTTGAGATGGTAAATACCCACTCCAATCTCTAAAAGACTTTGTAAAACCATCAATTGAATATCCATATTTTATAGCTACACTCGTTACTGATTCTTTATTTAATAAATCTTTATTAGCAAAATACAATTTTCTTTTTTTTATATACTCAGATAAACCGATACCAGTAAGAAATATAAACAAATTTCTATAATGCTGCTCAGGTAAACCAACAAAATTCGCTATATCATATAAATTTAAATCGTTTGTTAAATTCTGATCTATATAATCTATAGAATTATTTAAATTTTTTAATATCATATCCATCACCTTTCAATCCTATAGTAATCAATAATCAAAGAACTAACTCGATAATTTATATATAACAATTATCGAATAAAAAATAATTGCTTTATTCCAATTGCTTTATTGACGTTGAGCCTCGGAACCCTTAACAATCCCAAAACTTGTCGAATGGTCGGCTTAATAGCTCACGCTATGCCGACATTCGTCTACAAGTTTAGTTAAGGGTTCTTCTCAACATCAATAAATTTTCTCGGCATAAATGCGTGTTCTATTTTTTATTATCGTCTTGATAGTCATAAAAATAAAACACTCCTTTTTAGCAAACTTTATCGCAATAGTTATCGCTTTACAGGTCTATTTTTCATCGTTATAATCTAGTTAAATCCCGTAAGGGCGCACTTATGCGTTCTAAAAGAACGCATGTAAAAACCATAATCGACCTTCGTCGATTTTTTTATTTCAAAATTAAAGAAACGGCTTGAGATATTCCGAGCAGTTATAAAAATTAATTTGTCTTGAATATTGCTACTACATTCTTGAAAAAGTGATGTAGATTTATAGCCCATAACTTTTTTGAATTACATCGACGATACGGCGTCGAAAGAAAAATAAATAGACCGTATAAAAGAAAAAGCTACCCCAGATAAAGTGAGGTAGCTTTTATTTTTTATGCCCTTATTTTGAATTTTAAGGGGGCATTTTAAAGATTTAGGGGTAATTCATATAGTTTTTATGCCTAAAAACTTATATAAGCTCTTAAAACGCAAATATGAGCCAAATAAATATATGCTATTTCCAAAAGCAAAAATTTGAGCAAAACCAGTGTCGATTTTTAAGACACTGCCCAGTTACATGCAAATTAAAATTTTCATGATTTTTTATAGTTCCTACCGGGTTAAAATTTGTATAACGAAAGTATAATGTTTATATAACGTTAGTATAATAAAGCATTTTAACATTATACTTTTGATAATCGTTTATCGTCGTCATCACAATAACTTTTAAAATACTCGTGCTTAATTCAACAGCTGACCTCCCAATAACTACATGGTGTTATCGGGAGGTCAGCTGTTAGCACTTATATTTTGTTATTGTTCTTCCTCGATTTCGTCTATCATTTTGTGATTAATTTCTCTTTTTTCTTGTTCTGTTAAGTCATAAAGTTCACTAGCTAAATACTCTTTTTGTTTCCAAATATAAAAAATTTGATAGATATATTCGGTTGGATCAATTTCTTTTAAATAATCTAAATGCCCATTTTTTAATTTCTTTTTAGCCTCTTTAAATAATCCAGAATAAACTAATACCTGTTTACCTTTAAGTGATTTATAGAATGCATCAAATACTTTTTGATTTATTAAATAATCACTATCTTTACCAGAATACTTAGCCATTTCATATAACTCTTTATTGTTATTTTGTCTTATTTTTTGAACTTGAACTTGTGTGATTTCTGAAATGCCCGTTACATCACGCCATAAATCTAACCATTCTTGTTGACTAATATAATATCTTTTATCTGTGAAATACGATTTATTTACTGCAATTAACACATGAAAATGAGGATTATAATCATCTCTTTTTTTATTATATGTAATCTCTAACTTACGGACATATCCCTTTATAACACTACCTACTTTTTTTCTTTTTATAAGTTTTCTAAAAGAATTATTGTAACGTTTTATTTCATTTTCTAATTCATCACTCATTACATTAGGTGTAGTCAAAGTTAAAAAGATAAATTCCTTATTTTCTTGCTGCTTAATATATTGCATCATC
>NZ_JAESJS010000014.1:0-94047 GCF_017891705.1 Staphylococcus sp. GDY8P196P
AGTAGGACGTTGCCAGGCAATGTATTATTATTCCACAGTAGCTCAGTGGTAGAGCTATCGGCTGTTAACCGATCGGTCGTAGGTTCGAGTCCTACCTGTGGAGCCATATGGCCCCGTGGTCAAGCGGTTAAGACACCGCCCTTTCACGGCGGTAACACGGGTTCGAGTCCCGTCGGGGTCATTGATACATATTGGAGGATTAGCTCAGCTGGGAGAGCATCTGCCTTACAAGCAGGGGGTCGGCGGTTCGAACCCGTCATCCTCCACCATTGCTAATTTAATAATACGGAGGGGTAGCGAAGTGGCTAAACGCGGCGGACTGTAAATCCGCTCCTTCGGGTTCGGCAGTTCGAATCTGCCCCCCTCCACCATTAATGGGCTATAGCCAAGCGGTAAGGCAACGGACTTTGACTCCGTCACGCGCTGGTTCGAATCCAGCTAGCCCAGCCATTAGAGCCATTAGCTCAGTTGGTAGAGCATCTGACTTTTAATCAGAGGGTCAGAGGTTCGAATCCTCTATGGCTCACTTTTAAGCATTCCTTCGGGAATGCTTTTTTTGTTTTTAATAGAAGTTTTTTGATATTTATTATATACATTTTTTTGTTTAAAATAATGAAATTATGTTGCTATACCTAGTTATTTTGAATTAAAAATCGTTATTTTGTTTCTTTATGTAATTTGCTTAAATTTACATAATTGGGGGCTTTTGTATTAGCTTGAAAGTCATATCACTTTAGATTATCCTAGTATCAAACGAAAACAAAGGGGTTTTTTAAATGGATAAATTAGTAGAGATTATTGGTGCACCTTCGACTTATGGCCAAAAAAAATTGGGGGTAGATTTTGGACCGGACGCAATCCGTTATGCAGGTATTGTAGAACGAATACAAAATATTGGAATTAATGTTAAAGATTCAGGTAATATTAGTGTTCCTGCAATACATTTAGAGAAGTTCAACTCAGCTCAAAAAGGATTACGCAATTTAGATGAAATAGTTGAAGTATCTAACCAACTTAGTGAAACAGTATCACAAAGTGTTGATAATGGTAATTTTCCACTTATATTAGGTGGTGACCATTCCATAGCAATAGGCTCAATTTCTGGTATTAGTAAACACTATGAAAATTTAGGAGTGATTTGGTATGATGCACATGGTGATTTAAATGTACCTGAAGAATCACCTTCAGGTAATATACATGGGATGCCACTGCGAGTGTTGGCAGGCGAAGGGGACTCACGATTAGTGAATATCTCTAATTATGCGCCAAAAGTTAGACCAGAGAACATTGTACTGATAGGTATGAGAGATTTAGATAAGGGAGAACGTCAATATATTAAAGAAAATAATATAAAAACATATACAATGGCCGATATTGATAAACTTGGGATTAAGCACGTGATGGAGACAACTTTAGATTACTTGAAATCTAAAACAGATGGCATTCATTTGTCATTAGATGTAGATGCCTTAGATCCTGCTGAAACACCAGGAACTGGTACAAGAGTACTAGGAGGCTTAACATATAGAGAAAGTCATTTTGCGCTAGAATTATTACATAATTCAAATTTAATCACTTCCATGGATTTAGTTGAAGTAAATCCATTGATAGATATGAATAATCACACGGCAGAACAGGCAGTTTCATTAGTAGGTAGTTTCTTTGGTGAAACATTATTGTAAAACAATAAAAGGAATAATATGGGGGGTAATTCCATATTATTCCTTTTAATTTTATGATAAAAAATTAATACTTAATATGACAGTTAATGTTATGATTGGTATAATATATAACATGGGAACAGATAACCGGAGGAGATGTTATGGATTTATCCAACTTTTTTGATGATTGGAGTACAGTCAAAATAATTGCTAGTGTACTCGATTTGCTCATTGTATGGTATGTACTTTATCTTCTCATTACAGTATTTAAAGGTACAAAAGCGATTCAATTACTGAAAGGTATTGTAGTAATTGTGATCGGCCAACAAGTGAGTAAAATGTTAAACTTAACAGCGACATCTCGTTTGTTTGATTTAGTAATACAATGGGGTGTTTTAGCTTTAATCGTTATATTTCAGCCGGAAATTAGACGTGCTTTAGAACAACTGGGTAGAGGAAGTCTATTTAAACGCTATTCTACAAGTTTGAATAGTGATGAAGACAAGCTTATTTCATCTGTTTCTAAGGCTGTTCAGTATATGGCTAAACGCCGGATTGGCGCATTAATCGTATTTGAAAAAGAAACAGGATTACAAGATTATATTGAAACAGGTATAGCAATGAATTCCGAAATTTCTCAAGAATTACTGACTAATGTGTTTATACCAAATACACCTTTACATGATGGTGCTATGATCATTCAAGCGAACAAAATTGCAAGTGCTGCCAGTTATTTGCCACTGTCAGACAGTGCTAAAATAGCTAAAAGTCTGGGAACAAGACATAGGGCAGCTGTGGGCATTTCAGAAGTTTCAGATGCATTTACAGTAGTAGTATCTGAAGAAACAGGATCTATTTCAGTCACGTTTGATGGTAAATTAAGAAAAGATATCTCTAATGAAGCATTTGAAGAATTATTGGCTGAACATTGGTTTGGCACACACTTTCAAGAGAAAGGTGTGAATTAATATGTTAGAAAGTAAATGGGGATTAAGATTAATCGCATTAGTTTTAGCATTAGTATTCTTCTTATCTGTCAATAACATGTTTGGTAATATCTTTAATGCTGACCAACTGGGACAAAAATCTACTGAAACACTTCAGGATGTACCAGTACAAGTTAATTATGATAGTAAATCGTTATATGCTAGCGATGTACCGAATAAAGTGGATATTGAAATATCTGGTCCACAATCTCAAGTGTTGAAAGCTGAAAACGGCGAAAATATTAAAGCTGTACTTGATTTGAGTGGTGAGAAGGCTGGAAAACATACCACACAATTCAAGGTCAATGGTTTAAATAAAGACGTTGATTATACAGTTAAGCCAAAAGAAACAACAGTTAATCTTGAAGAAAAAGTTACTAAGAAACTTAAAGTAGAACCTGATGTGAGTGATAATGACTTAGATGCCAATTATAAAGTGAGTGACCAAAGCGTATCGCCTGAAACAGTTAAAGTTACTGGTGGTAACAAGCAAATTGATAAAATTGCATACTTAAAAGCTACGTTTAAAGATAAAGATAAAATTAGTAAAGATACTACGGATATTGCACGTATCACTGCTTTTGATAGAAAACTCAATAAAATCAAAGTATTAATACAACCAAATGAAGTTAATTTGAGCGTCAAATTGGAAGATTATAGCAAGAAAGTAAAAGTGAAAACTAAAGCAATAGGCGCCTTACCTAAAGGTAAAGAGATAGATGATATAAAATTAGATAAAGAAGAAGTAGAAATTTTCGGTAATAGAAACGACATTCAAGATATTGACGAAATTACTGCAGAAATCGATTTAGATGGAGTTACAGAATCAACTGAAAAAAATGTAGAATTTAAATTACCAGATGACGTTTCAAAAATTGAACCAAATGAAACAACAGCAAAAATTAATATTAAATAGATTTTTATAAAGGAGATATAAATCATGGCAAAATATTTTGGTACAGACGGCGTAAGGGGCGTTGCAAACAAAGAATTAACGCCAGAACTTGCGTTTAAATTAGGGCGTTTTGGAGGTTACGTGTTAGCCCATAATGAAGGTGAAAAGCACCCTAAAGTACTAGTAGGTAGAGATACTCGTGTTTCTGGTGAAATGCTTGAATCTGCGTTGATCGCTGGATTGATTTCAATCGGTGCAGAAGTCATGCGTTTAGGCGTTATATCAACACCTGGCGTAGCATATTTAACTAAAGAGATGGAAGCTGAATTAGGTGTTATGATTTCTGCTTCTCATAATCCTGTCCCAGATAACGGTATTAAATTTTTCGGTTCAGATGGTTTCAAACTATCTGATGATCAAGAAAGAGAAATTGAGCAATTATTAGACCAAGAAAATCCAGAATTACCACGTCCTGTCGGTGAAGACATTGTGCATTATTCTGATTATTTTGAAGGTGCGCAGAAGTATTTAAGTTATTTAAAATCAACGATTGATGTTAACTTAGATGGTATGAAAATCGCCTTAGATGGTGCCCATGGTTCTACTTCATCTCTAGCACCGTTTTTATTTGGAGATTTAGAGGCTGATACAGTTACGGTTGGTTGTAATCCTAATGGTTATAATATTAATGATCATGTAGGATCAACACATCCAGAAACATTGTCTGAAAAAGTTGTTGAAGCTGAATGTGACTTTGGATTAGCGTTTGATGGTGATGGCGATAGAATAATCGCTATTGATGAAAATGGAGATATCGTTGACGGAGATCAAATTATGTTCATCATTGGTCAAGCAATGAGCAAGAACCAAGAATTAAATAATAATATGATCGTCTCAACCGTCATGAGTAATTTAGGATTCTACAAAGCTTTAGAAGATGAAGGTATTCAATCTAATAAAACAAAAGTAGGAGATCGTTACGTAGTTGAAGAAATGCGTAGAGGTAATTATAATTTAGGTGGAGAACAATCTGGCCATATCGTGTTAATGGATTATAACACTACTGGTGATGGTTTATTAACAGGCGTGCAGTTAGCAAGCATTATTAAAATGACTGGTAAAAGCTTGAGTCAACTTGCAAGACAAATGAAAAAATATCCTCAATCTTTAGTTAATGTGCGTGTGACTGATAAATATCGCGTAGAAGAAAATGTAGATGTTCAGGAAGTTATGACTAGAGTAGAGGTTGAAATGAACGGAGAAGGGCGTATTTTAGTTAGACCATCAGGCACGGAACCATTAGTAAGAGTTATGGTTGAAGCAGCAACTGATGAAGCAGCACAACATTATGCCCAAACAATTGCAGATGTAGTTAAAGAGAAAATGGGGTTAAATGAATAAGTTCTATGTCTTATTTGAAACTGTTAATACAGATACTAATGATAGTGTTAGTACATGTATTGACAGTTTTTTTATTAGCTATAAACCAAACGAAGTGTGTAATTCATAATATTATATTTTAAATTCATTTTGTAAATTAAGTTAGGTAGATATCTAGTAGAATCAGAAGCATAAGAAAAGTACAGAATTGAGCTATAAAGTCACTTATTTCTTGCAAATACAACTAATGTTATAAAAATTAACTAAAAAGACTAATCCATATAAATGAGGATTAGTCTATAATTTTGGATATTTAATAATACATTATCTTTTATAAAACGTTGTATTCTTTGTTAATTTCAGAAGCCAAGTGATCATCAATTTTAGCATAATCTTTTAAGAAGGCTTCAACACCATAATCTTTAATATAATTATTTTTTTCAACTGTTTCTTGATCATTCGTATCATCGTATTTTAATAGTAATGCAGCTGCTTTAATTAAGGCATGATGTTTTAGATTATTTTGATAGAGATAATTTAATGGTTTAATTATTCTATCTTGAGGTCCAATTTTACGGATTGTGCCTCGACCAACACGAGTTACTTCATCTGAAAGATGAGGGTTTTTAAAGCGCTCAATAATTTTATCAACGTATTTTGCTTGTTCTGATGTTGAAAAATCAAATTGGTTCGTAATGTATTGACTGGTTTCTTTTAAAACTTCTTCCAGGTCATGTTTGATTATTTTATCATTCATTGCATCTAAAATCGTAGGTTGATTATTATATCTACCAGCGTAGGCTAAGAATGCATGACCAGTGTTTACCGTCAATAATTTTCGTTCAATATAAGGCGTTAAATTAGACACGTATTTGATATGATCTAATTCTGGACCATACCATGCATCTTTTTCTACAACCCATTCATAGAAAGGTTCCACGATGACATCTAAAATATTCTCATTGGACTGCAGAGGAACAATTCGATCAACTGCAGAATTGACAAAATGAATATGGTCATCTAATGGACCAGTGATATCTAAGATTGCCTCTTTCAATGTGTTCGTAGCCATAATGGCATTTTCACATGCTACAATATTTACCGGTGTTTCTTTTTCTTTTAAATAAGGCGCAAACGTTTTAGCTATAATTGGTAAAATATTTACACCGACTGCAGTAGTAATTAAATCAGCTTCTAATACAGCTTGTTTTAATTTAGCAGAAGGTTGTCCTGAATTGATTGCGTCAACATTGTGCACACGAGTTGTTGTTTGCGCATCGTCAGCTAGTATCACATCATATTCATGTTTTGAATCTAAAGCATCAATAATTTCAGCATTGACATCTGCAAATGTAACTTTAATATCATTATCAGCTAAAATATAACCAATAAAACCACGACCAATGTTACCCGCACCAAAATGTAATGCTTTCATTATGCGTCAGCCTCCTCAAATACTTGTTTAATTTCTTCAGCTGATGAAGCATTGATAATGCGTTCAACATTTTCTTCTTCACTAAATGTAATAGCAATTTTTGATAGTAAATCTAAATGCTCACCATCTTTACCTGCGATACCTACAACCACTTTAACTTCTTCTCCATCCCAATCAACACCATCAGGAATTTGAATTAAAGTTAACCCTGATTTTAATACACTAGTTTTCGCTTCATCAGTACCGTGGGGAATGGCCAATCCATTACCCATAAATGTTGTTACAACTTGCTCACGATCTTTCATAGCTTGAATGTAGTCTTCTGTAACTGCACCACTGGATACAAGTGCTTGTCCTGCTTTTTCAATTGCTTCGTTTTGATCTTTCACTGTTTGATTAATAAAAATATTGTCATTGCTAAATAATTCGCTCATATTATTCACTCCATGTTTAATTGATTTTGTAATGCTTTCAGATAACTTTGTTTTAGTAAATCTGATAATTGTTCTGGTTGTTGCATAAATTGATCGATATTATCGAGATGCTCACCAATTTTTCCAGATAATTCACTAATAAGTTGTGCCATGATATCATCCGGAGGTATGAACATATTTAATAAATATGTTACAGAAACTTTGTCATTTTGATTACTTTTAAGCAAAAGTGGGTTTTCTAATATAGTGACTAGGATAAATGGTTTTTTAATTAAATCACTTTTTAAGTGTGGCATAGCAATAGGATAAGGATCTAAAACAAAGCCTTGTTCATCCATGCGTTGCTTAATAAGTTCAGCGAATGACTGTTTATCTTCAATAATTTGATGTTTAAATAATTGTCTTGTTAAATAAATAATCCAATCTTGAATATGTGTATAATCAATATATATCGAATCAATGACTTCAAGTCCTTTACGGATATAATCTAATTGATATTCAGGATTTGAAAAGGTTATATCAGCATCATCAAATATTTGCGTTTGTGGCTTGTCTTGTTGCATGTTTAGAAAAGCAGCTACGTGATTAATGTCTGCATCTGGTAACAATGGATTAACAGTGAGATATGGTAAGCTGATATCTAGATTAACTGTTGAAATAATAGCATCATATTGTTGAATATCAATGGAATTAAGATCACCCACAGAGGCTTGCGTTGTTTGTTGAATTTCACTAAATGTTTGTTGTAATCGTGTAGCAAGTAGACGGCTTGTACCAATCCCACTACTGCAAACGACGAGCACCTTATAAAAAGATGTGGCTTGTTTTTGAATTGCACCACCGAAATGTAATACGATAAATGCAATTTCACTTTCTGGAAATTGAAAATTTGGCCATGTTTTTATTAAACCTTGATGTACACTTTCAAATAATCTTGGATATTTATGCTTAATCATTTCAGTTAAAGGATTATGCGTTTCAATATTAGCATTTAATCGATTGATTGCAGGTATTATATGCAATTTTAACCCTTCGCTTAATGTTCGCCAATCTTTAAATGTTTGTTGAGAAATCTCTGATACCATTTGAATAAGATTTTTGATGCGTTGATCATCTTTATTATTTTTAAACACTTCAGTAGTTTCTTTGCGTTTGGCCCCGCGTAAATGAATCGTGATAAAGGTTATTTCGGCTTGGTTGAACTGAACGCCGTAGATGTGCTCTAAATGTAATGCTAAAGCTGAGGCGACTTGATGTTCAAAGGTATCTTTGACATGATTATAAATATCATCATTTAAAGCTACATATTCATCTTTAAGCATTCGATCAATGCTGAGCACAATGTGTACTGTTAAAGTTAAATAGCTTGATTCTGTCAGTGAATAAGGTAGTTGTCCTAAATGATCCATAAGAATTCTCTCAACTTGGAAGATTTTATCTAAATCTACCATTGGTAACTGAGTTTGATTAATGGATTGATACACAAAGTGGTTTTCTATTACAGAATAAACACTCGTACTGTTTAAATTATTAACCATCAATTGACTTAATAACTCTCTTTTTTTTGATTCAGCACCATAAAGGTGAATACCTTCACCACGCTTTTTTTGAAGCGTTAATTGATATTGTACGAGTTCACCATCTAACTCATCTAGTAATTTAGCTAGGGTTTGCGTAGAAACACCAATTTCGTGTGCTAAACTGTATTGCTTGATTGGATCTTTAGCTTGAATAAGTGCATATAATATAATTACTTTTTGTTCTTCTTGAGACAAATCAATCGTAACTTGTTGAAGTAATTCATTTTTTAATGAATGTATCGCTGATGGACTACCAGATAACTGTAAACCTTTTTTCGTAACGCGTTCCAATTCAATATTAAAACTTTCTAAAAATGGCTCAATAGACTTTAATTCTCTATGAATAGTACGAGAGGATACAGCTAAATGTTGAGCAATGTCATAAATAGTGACATATTGACCGTGATACTTAATTAACATTTCGATAATTTCCTTTTCACGTGTACTCAAAAACATAGCCATACCCTCCAATTTATTTCTCTTTTAGTGAGTGATTAGTTTTCTTCTTTTTTAAGGTTTTCTAATAATTCATCATATCTAGGAGAATTTAAGAAATTCTCTACTGAAATATGAATTGCATTTGGAACTTGTTTGATTGCTCTATCTGTTAATTTTTTCTGAGTAATGACAAGTTGAGCGTCACTTGGCAATTGATTAATCGCTGTATTCGTTACTTCAACGTCTTGAATGCTAGCTTTTTTGAATTTGTTACGTAACATGCTTGCGCCCATAGCACTTGATCCCATACCTGCGTCACAAGCGAAGATAACATGATTTACTTTACTGTAGTCATGTGCATCTACATTCTCTGTATCATAGTTATCTAGTAAATCATCCTCTGATTGACTATCACTATTTTTGTCAGCTGTATCTTTTGTAGTTGTTGAAGTGTTATCATCACTATTCCCTGTTAACTTAGAAGATACACTCGATTTTTTACCTTTTGAGGCTTCCATTTTCTCTGTCGCTGCTTCTAAATCTTCTTCTGTTTCTTTTGTGAATTTTAAAATAATTGATGAAACAATAAATGAAACGATTGCTGCTAATAACACACCTGTAATCATGTGTAAGAATTCGCCTTTAGGGGCATTTAACATATATACGATAAATGAACCAGGTGAAGCTGGACTCTTGAACCCAAAGTCTAATAATGAATAAGTAGCAACACCAGTCATACCACCTAATATTACTGCGATGAACAATAAAGGTCTCATTAACACATAAGGGAAGTAAATTTCATGAATACCACCTAAGAAGTGGATAATCCCAGCCCCATATGAAGTAGCTTTAGCTGTCCCTTTACCAAAGATCATATAAGCAACTAAAACACCTAAACCTGGACCAGGGTTTGATTCGATTGTGTATAAAATAGATTGGCCTGCAGATGCAGCTTGATCTGCACCCAATGGTGTAAATACACCATGATTTATAGCGTTATTTAAAAATACGATCTTAGCAGGTTCAACAATAATACTTACCAATGGAAGTAAATGCGCATGTACCAATGCTTCAACAGCAACTGATAAAATATGCATGATAAATTCCATGATTGGTGCTAATATTTTAAAACCTATGATAGTCATAATAAAACCTAAAATACCAGCTGAGAAGTTATTGAATAACATTTCAAAACCTTGTGGTGTTCTTGGTTGAATGAATTCATCAGTTTTCTTCATTAACCAACCAACAAGTGGTCCCATAATCATTGCACCTAGTAACATAGGTGTTTCTGGTAATGCTACAATAACACCCATTGTTGCTACAGCTGCAATAATTCCGCCACGCATCTCGTGTATTAGGCGACCACCACTATAAGCAATTAATAATGGTATTAAATAAGTAATCATTGGTCCAGCTAATTCACCTAAATCTTTATTTGGCCACCAACCGCCATCTATAAATATTGCTGCTATAAAACCCCAAGCAATAAAAGCACCAATATTAGGCATAATCATACTACTTAAAAATGAACCAAAGGCTTGAACTTTACGACCAATTCCTTTATTTTCTTGAGCATCTGTTTGTGACATAATTTGCACCTCTTTTTCTCTGTATTTAAGTATCATTGTAGGTCTGTTTACATAAATAAACAACAAATAGTAATCTCAAATTTGTCACATATTTTTTGACAAGTTTATGACTATTAATATATGGAAGGTTTTGAATTTTTAATAATAAAAACATTTTGCAATTATTTTAAGGATGAAGTTAATAAAAAATTTGCATTTGGTCACAAATACATTGTACAATTAGTGGTATTGAAGGAAAGGAGGAAAGTTTGTCTTAAATATATCAATAAAAGCGCCTGTGCAAGTGAAGCGGTTAAATATTTAACATTTAAGATTTATAGCAGAAATCTTAATAGATATGAAATCGAAGCTTGTAGACGAGGAGGATAGTTATCGAACCATCGGCGGATGCTATCCCGGATGTGGCTCATTCGTAAACTTATTAAGGAAAACATTAGGGTGACCTAGTGCACAAAGTTAATAAGATAGCCAAATTAAATAAAAATTAAAAGTAAAGGTGAATGGGATTTCTGTGCCTATTTTTAAAATTTCTTACAAAAACGAATGTTAAGAAATTTATTTGAATTGGTCTTATATATTGAACAGGTTCCTATACGCCGAACGTTCAATACCCTTCACCATTAAATTGGAGGAGTATTTATATGTGTGGAATAGTTGGATATATCGGGCATGATAATGCCAAAGAATTGTTACTAAAAGGATTAGAAAAATTAGAATATAGAGGATATGACTCTGCTGGTGTTGCTGTTGTTAACGATGATGGCACAAATGTATTTAAATCAAAAGGACGTATTGCAGAGTTAAGAAAAGTTGCAGATAGTAAAGACGTTGATGGCAATGTAGGTATTGGTCACACACGTTGGGCAACACATGGTGTGCCAAATTATGAAAATTCACACCCACATCAATCTGCAACTAAACGTTTCACTTTAGTGCATAATGGTGTAATTGAAAACTATGAAGAGTTAAAAAATGAATATTTATCAGATGTAAAATTTCTATCTGAAACTGATACAGAAGTTATTGTTCAATTAGTTGAATACTTCTCAAATACTGGACTTTCTACAGAAGCAGCGTTTACGAAAGTTGTATCGTTATTAGAAGGTTCTTACGCATTAGGATTAATTGATAGTCATGACCGTGACACTATGTATGTTGCAAAAAATAAATCGCCGTTATTAATTGGTGTAGGCGATGATTTTAATGTTATTGCTTCAGATGCACTTGCAATGTTACAAGTAACAAACCAATACAAAGAAATTCATGATCATGAAATTGTTATTGTTAAACGTGATGATGTAGTTATTAAAGACCAAGAAGGTACGGTACAAGACAGAGAAGCATATACTGCACAAATTGATGCTGCTGATGCAGAAAAAGGTGTTTATGATCATTACATGTTGAAAGAAATCCATGAACAACCTGCAGTAATGCGTCGTATTATCCAGGAATATCAAGATGCTGAAGGTAATTTGAAAATGGATGCGGATATTATAAAAGATGTAGCAGATGCAGACAGAATTTACATCATCGCAGCAGGTACAAGTTATCATGCAGGATTAGTTGGTAAAGAATACTTAGAAAAATGGGCAGGCGTGCCTACAGAAGTACATGTTGCTTCAGAATTTGTATATAATATGCCATTACTTTCTGAAAAACCATTATTTATTTACATTTCACAATCAGGTGAAACAGCGGATAGTCGTGCTGTATTAGTAGAAACTAAGAAACTAGGGCACAAATCATTAACAATTACAAACGTTCCTGGTTCAACATTATCTCGTGAAGCAGATCATACTTTATTATTACATGCCGGTCCTGAAATAGCCGTTGCATCTACAAAAGCCTACACTGCACAAATTGCAGTACTTTCAATTTTGTCACAAATTGTAGCGAAAGAACACGGTAAAGAAGCCGACGTTGAGTTATTACGAGAACTCGCGAAAGTGACTACTGCTATTGAAACAATTGTGGATGATGCAGATGTAATGAAACAAATTGCTACAGATTTCTTAGAAACAACTAGAAATGCATTCTTTATTGGTCGTACAATCGACTATAATGTTAGTTTAGAAGGCGCATTGAAGCTTAAAGAAATTTCTTATATTCAAGCAGAAGGTTTTGCAGGTGGTGAACTTAAACACGGTACGATTGCTCTTATTGAAGAGGGTACTCCAGTGATTGCTTTAGCTACACAAGAAAATGTAAACCTTTCTATTCGCGGCAATGTGAAAGAAGTTGCTGCACGTGGCGCAAACCCTTGTATAATTTCTATGGATGGATTAAATAAAGAGGGCGACACATACGTTATTCCTCATGTCCATGAGTTGTTAACACCATTAGTTGCTGTTGTTGCAATGCAGTTAATTTCATATTATGCTGCACTGCACAGAGATTTAGATGTGGATAAACCACGTAACTTAGCTAAGTCTGTAACAGTTGAATAAATTTATAAATAAGTTTGAGCTGGGACATTAAATTGTCTCAGCTTTTATTTTTAACTTATTGAAAGTGAAATGTTTTCAAAAGTTTAGAAAATTTAATATGCTAAGAAGAACGATTACATATAGAAATTAAAGAAAGGTAGTGTAAAATAATGACAAAACCTAAAATTTATACTATGGCTTTTGGAAATGTTTATCCTCATTTAGTGAAAAAGGCCGAAAAAAAAGGTAGAACGAAAAATGAAGTGGACACGATCATTAAGTGGATGACCGACTATAGTCAACCTCAGTTGGATGAAATGGTAGAAGATGGCACTGATTATGAAACATTTATTCAACAAGCACCACAATTAAATCCACATAGAACTAAAGTGACAGGTGTTATTTGTGGGATTCGTGTTGAAAATATGGAAGAATCAGTAATGAAAGAGATTAGGTATTTAGACAAGATGGTTGATGAATTAGCTAAAGGTAAGACATTGGAAAATATATTTAGACAGAATCAAAAATAAATGGCAATTTAACAAAGGGGGATATATATGCTAGTTGATTTGAACAATATAGCAAGAAGAAAAGATGGAAAAGAAATTGTTCAAGGTGTGAGTTGGCAGATTAAAGAGGGAGAAAAATGGATGTTATATGGTTTGAATGGGGCAGGTAAGACGACACTATTGAATATTTTAAATGCCTATGAGCCAAATACGTCAGGTGAAATGACTTTATTTGGTATGAAGCCTGGAAACAAAGGATATTCTGCTGAAAATGTACGCCAGCAAATTGGATTTGTATCTAGTAGTTTAATGGATCGTTTTCAAGATGGTGAAATTGTTTTAGATGTAGTAATGAGTGGGATATTTAAATCAATCGGTGTGTTTCAGGATGTACAACAACAACACATAGATTTGGCAAAACAATATTTAAAGCAAATGGGAATGACTCAATTTGAAAATCAATATTATGGTTATCTTTCTACTGGAGAGCGTCAAAAAGTGTTGATAGCAAGAGCTTTGATGGGGAGCCCTAAACTTTTAATTTTGGATGAACCAGCTTCAGGACTAGATTTTATTGCAAGAGAAGATTTATTAAGTGCATTGACACAATTGTATAAGCAAAATCCTCAATTAGCAGTAATTTATGTCACGCATTTTGTAGAAGAAATCACCCAGGACATTGATTATGGTTTTTTATTGAAAAATGGACAATCTTTCAAACAAGGTCAATTATCCGAAATTCTAAATAATACAACATTAAGTCACTTCTTTAAGCGGAATGTCAGCATAACATATAACCATGGGCGCTATACATTGTTTTTAGAAGATGAAGACATTGCAGAAACATAGACAAAGTGCCATAATTTAAGACGATAACATATGATGGAGGATTTATATTAAATGGAAAATGTTAAAGCAATATTTTTGGATATGGATGGTTCAATTTTACATAAAAACAATCGTGTAGATAACGAAACGACAGAAATAATACAGACTTTAAGAAATCATGGTTATAAAGTGTTTTTAGCTACTGGAAGAGCACATGATGAGATTCATTACCTTGTACCTAAAGACTTTAAAGTGGATGGTATTATTAGTTCTAATGGTACGAACGGTGTCGTTCACAATGAAACTATTTTTAAACATAGTTTAACATTTGATACGGTAAATGAAATTGTGAAAAGAGCAAAAGCACAAGCAATTTATTATGAAGTGTTTCCTTTCGACGGCAATCGTATCATTCTTAATGAAGATCAAACGTGGGCAGAAGCTATGTTTAAACAATCAACACCACCTGAAAACGTAGGCTATAGTGAGTGGACATCCCGTAGAGAATCTATTGTTGAAAAAGTAAGTTGGGAACCAATTATCCCTGACACATCATTTTCAAAAATTTATTTATTCTCACCAGATTATGATAAGATTACTCAATTTCGAAATCAGTTAATCGATGACCAAACAGCACTTCAAATCAGTGTATCAAATTCATCGCGCTTTAACGCGGAAACAATGGCTTTTGGTATTGACAAAGGCACTGGAATTAAAGAAATGATAGACTACTTTGGCATTAAACAAGAAGAAACATTAGTCATTGGTGATAGTGATAACGACAGAGCGATGTTTGCGTTTGGTAATTATACTGTAGCGATGAAGAACGCTCGGCCAGAAATTCAAGCTTTAGCTGATGATGTCACTTCATTCACAAATGAAGAAAACGGTGCGGCATTATACTTGAAAAAACATTTATTATAAAATATACGTATAGATAAATTGATTAAAAAAGACACTTTTCTCGTTTAATAATGATTATTAAATGAGATAAAGTGTCTTTTTTTGATATGGATAATTGACTGTTCACATGCTTTAGCATAAGAATCAATTGAGAGTGTGCAAGTATAATATAAACAGTTAAGTAGTATCGTAAAAAAAGACAAGTATAAATTCAAAAGGACTAATCCTTTTGAACGTGGATTAGTCCTTTTTGAAGGTAGAACGATGGTCCTAACTGTTTCCTATTGATATTATTTTTCTTTGTTATCAATTTGATCTTTGATATCTGAAGCCTTTTCTTCAGCATTATCTTTAAACTGATCAGAAGTTTGATTAACTTTATCCGTAGCTTTCTCAGTTGTATGATTAACACTATTGCTTACTTTAGATGTTTGATTAGCTTGTGTAGAAGCTTTTGATTTTTTAACTTCTGATTTATCTATTTTCTCGCCATTTTTATTGTAGTATTGAATAATTGCTAATAAGTTTGTGTAATAAACGATTAATCTAATTATAATAACGATTACTGACACAATATAGATAATAGTCGTTGCTAATGTTTGTGAAATACTACCAGTACTAATAGAAACTAATTGACTTACTGGGTTTGCTAAGATGATAACAAGTAAATTTAGCAATAATATACCTATATAGAATTTAAACCAAGTTTTATTGCCGTTTTTAATAGCTTTAAAGCCACGTTTCACAGATGACCAAGCGCCTCTACTAGGTTCTTTAACAAAAGCTAATGTATAATTGATGATTAGGATTGTAAAGAACCAATAAACAAATGACAATATAAATACTTGTAAAGTAGCGGCAATGATTTGGAATGTTAATGACCATCCAAGTGCATGATCAGAACTGCTTAACGGTCCTTGTAATGCAGTGAATAATTGTACAATGCCTAATTGTAATAGCTTACTTATTAGAATATTAAGTAATAATATAATAATAATACTTAATAAAGTAATTAAAGATAATTTTAACGATTTAGCATATTTACCTTTTTTAAATATTGAAAATAAATCTTTGAATTTAACCTTGTCTTTATTAATTGCATTGTCTATAGTGTATATAGTTCCAGCAATAAGTTGATAGCCTACAAATATGAAAACCACTAATGGAATTAATATTGCTAGTATTAATGTAATTAAGGCACTACCAATAGGTTGTTGCATTGCCATTGACATTAAAAACTTATATATTGCTGGTTGAACTGGTATAAAAGTTAGAACAGTCAAAGCAAATAATATGATAAAACTTACAATTGTGAATAGTAAAATTTTAGCATTTTGCGGTTTAGCATTTTGTAATGCTAGTTTATGAAATTTAAACAAATTTTAAGCACTCCTTTTTAGTGATAAGCATATGCTATCAAAAAATTAGAGATTTTAAAATTAATAGGTAACAAAATGGCTATAAAATGTTAAAATGACCAAATGAGAAAATGTTGAAAGGAGATATCATCATGAAATTTGCAATTCTTACTGATGTACATGGCAATTTTGATGCGTTGGATACAGTATTGGATGATATTGATAGAAGAAAAGATATAAATAAAATATATAACCTAGGCGATAATATTGGTGTAGGCCATGAAACAAATAAAGTACTTGACGAAATATTTGAAAGAGATGATATGGAAATTATTGCAGGTAATCATGATGAAGCGGTGATGTCAATTGTTAACGATACGCCTTATCCTGAAGACTTAAAAGATAAATTTTATGAACACCACCAATGGATTGAAAGTCACTTAGACGAAGATTATTATGATAAATTAAATGCGTTACCTCGTGTTATTGAAAAAACTATAAATCATAAAAAAATCATGTTCATTCATTATGAAATCCCAAATGATAAATTGAACACGCCAATTGATGGGCAGCCGTTTAGTCCCATTGTGGAACCTACAGAAGAAAATATTAAATCACTATTCGAGGATAAAGAAGCAGATTTAATTGTTTTTGGTCATAATCATACGGTTCATTTGTTTGATGATAAATCTAAAGTTTATTTTAATCCTGGATCTGTTGGATTGAATAATGGCGCATATGCTGTATATGGTATTGTTACTATCGATGAAAATGAATTTTCATTTGAAAGGGTTAAAGTTCCTTATGATAATGAAGAATTTATAAGAGGTTTTAAAGAAAAACAAGTGCCAGCTAAAGAGCTGATATTTGATAAATTTTTATAGGCATAAAATGTTTTGGATTTGCTATATATTTTAAAAGAAATTTAAATAATAAAAGTGACTAGATTGATATTGCTTATTTTAAGCTTTAAAATCTAGTCACTTTTTATTTTTATTCATGTTATTTTTATTCATGTTATTTTTCTGTATAAATTGCTGAACATAAAGTATTGTTGTCATGATTATGATATTCTGTTTCAAACTGTATTGTCATATGTTGAATGTTTAAATGTGTTAGACGATGTTCGAGTAAGTTTAAAAGTTGTTCACCTTCTTCAATTGTCATGTCATTTGGTACAACTGCATGACAACTTAAAGCATTTATTTCGTTAGAAATAGTCCAAATATGACAATCATGTACATTTATTATTTGCGCTTCACTTGTAATAGCACTTATGATTTCACTCATATTGACATCGCTTGGCGTACCTTCCATCAATATATTGATGGATGATTTCGTTATCCCCCAACTACTTTTAATAATAAGTAGAGAAACGATAATACTCGCAATAGGATCTGCAAATGTCCAATTAAATGCCCAAATAAGAATAGCTGCTGTAATGGCTCCGACTGAACCTAATAAGTCACCAATAACATGGAGAAATGCACCACGCATGTTTATATTATGATCTGTATCTCCACCTTTAAACATAAAGGAAGCAACAACGATATTAACGATGAGTCCAATTACACTGATAATAAACATTTCTGTAGATTTTACAGCTACTGGATTAAAGAAACGGTCGATTGCTTCTATGATTATAAAAATACCGATAACAAATAGCGTTACGCCATTAAATAATGCAGCTAATATTTCGAAGCGTTTGTATCCAAAAGTCTTAGATTTAGTAGCGTGTTTTTCAGAATAAATAAAAGCTAATAAAGCCACACCTAATGAAATTGAATCACTGAACATGTGTAAACCATCAGATAATAGTGCTAAACTATGTGCTAAAAAACCTCCGATGATTTCAACAATCATAAATATACCAATAATTAAAAAGCTAATGAGCAAGATTTTTTTATTATTGGTATGTACATGTCCATGTGTATGATTGTGTGTGTGATTGTGTTCGTGTTGTTGAGTCATATAGGTCCACACCTTTCATTATAGTTTTATAGTTTGTGATTTGCGTGATGTATTGCTTGTTTTAGTAAATCAGTTACATGTGTATCGTCAATTGAATATATCATTGACTGGCCTTCTCGGGTAGATTTGACTAGGTGGGCTTGTTTGAGTATACGTAACTGATGTGACACATTAGATTGGCCCATATTTAAAGTGTGCGCAATATGTCCTACACTGCTAGAACTTTGAGATAATAAGTGCATGATGCGTATGCGATTTGTTTCGCTTAATGCTTTGAAAATATCGGTTACATGATTTAATGTTTCAGTGTTTATTGATGCATCCACAAAATTCACCTCTATATATGAATATATTAGTATATGTTCATATATTAATGGTTTCGTACTAATATGTCAACAAAAAGTGCATAATTGTTTTAAATTCTTATAAAAGTGGTAGACTTTTAGTATTAACTTAATTAAGGAGGTACCAATATGAGTATTTTAGTTATTGGCGCTAATGGTGGCGTTGGCCAACATTTAGTAGAACAATTGAAAGAAAAAGATATAGACTTTACCGCTGGAGTTAGAAAAGAATCCCAAGTTGAACAGTTAAAAGAAAAAAATATCAAAGCAACATTAATTGATGTAGAAACAGACGATATTCAAGCTTTAACTGAAAAATTCAAAGGTTTTGATCGTGTAGTATTTTCTGTTGGTTCAGGTGGTAGTACAGGCGCTGATAAAACAATTATTGTAGACTTAGATGGTGCTATTAAAGCTATTAAAGCAAGTGAGGCAAATCATGTTAAGCAATTTGTTATGGTGTCAACATATGATTCTAGAAGAGAGGCATTTGATGCTAGTGGAGACTTGAAGCCTTATACAATTGCTAAACATTATGCTGATGAATATTTAAAACAAGCATCAGTATCATATACGATTGTACATCCTGGTGTTTTATTAAATGATGATGGCACAAACAAGATTGAAGTAGGAGCCTTTTTTGAAGGTAGAGGCTCAATTCCAAGAGAAGATGTCGCTTCAGTTATCAATGAAGTTGTAACAACTGATGATTATTTAAATACTGAATTCCAAATTATTAGTGGAGATGTGGAGATACCACAAGCTTTAGATAATTTTAAAAATAAATAATTAATAGTTACAAAGATGGGCCAATTTACAACTTATAGTAATTTGGTCCATTTTTAACTGAAATATCTATTATTTTAATAAATTTTATGAAGAAAATTTGATACAATAATAGATATCGTTTGGAGGTAACTATGAAGATTTCAAACACTAAAATTTATGAACAAGTCGCAGATACTTTATTGGAAAGCATCAAATCTGGAAATTATCAAGTCGGAGATAAAATACCATCGATACAAAAGCTCAGTAAAGAATTTGGTGTGAGTGTGGCTTCGGTAAGAGAAGCTTTGAATGCATTAAGAACGATAGGCGTATTAGAAATAAAACAAGGATATGGGACATTTGTAAAACAAATTGAACCAACTTTTTTTGAATTAGGAGATAAATTTAATTCAGTAGTTCAGATAAAAGAATTGTTAGAGTTAAGAGAAATTGTTGAAAGCGCCACCGTTAAAATGGCTGCTTGTCATCGTACAGAAGCAAACTTAATTGATTTGAAAAATGCTTTGAATCGAATGGGGGAAGCGATAACAGATGGCACGTCAGGAGAAAGAGCTGATTTAGAATTCCATTTATTAATTGCTAAAGCTGGCAATAATTCTTTATTAGTTGAATTACTAAATAATATATCTGAACTCATGCAAGATTCTATGAAAGAAACAAGAAAGATATTTATTTATAGTAAACAAAAAACAATGAATAAATTGCTAGAGGAGCATGTAGTCATTTATAATGCGATTGCTAACAAAGATGATGTAGAAGCAGTTAAAGCAATGGAGTCACATTTATTAGAAGTCAAAGAAACAATATTAGCCAACTTCAAAGAAAAATAGATTTGAGAAAGCATCATGGCGGTAATCTTCAAATTTATTTTAATGCTTTCCAAATTCATAAAGTCTAAGGCGAGTATAATTAAATTTCAATGAATAAAAAGCCCAAACTATAGCAGTTTGGGCTTTTATTGCAAATTTTAAATTTTGAACAGTAATCATCTGATCAAAATCATCATAATTCATTACCTTATATGTAAAAGACTCTAGTATCATTATAATGTGAAAAATATTGACAAGGCAAGTCTTTATTTAAAAAATTTATGACAATTGAATGATTTTATTGTCAAATTCAACTGAATGTAATTGAATCACATTAATTTAACTATACGTCTATGAAACGTATTGATATAATAATTATTGATTTAAATATGAGTAAACGTTGAAGTGACAGTTTATAATGCGTTAAGATATGTGATACAATTTCAATAGTTCTGTCAAATTAATTTTAAAATGTAATATTAATAGTATAAATTTATATTTTTCTAAATTGGAAATATCAGATTAAATAATATATTAACTAAGTTTGGAGGTGTGGTGAATGCCATTATTTTTAAAACCAGTATTACATGAGAAAATTTGGGGTGGCACAAAGTTGAAATCACTCGGTTATGATTTGCCGGCTGAAAATATTGGAGAAGCATGGGGGATTTCAGCACACCCAAATGGAAAATGTGAAGTGTTGAATGGGCCATACAAGGGGCAGACACTAGATATGGTATGGGAAAATCATCGAGAATTGTTTGGTGATTTCCCGAGCCAAGAGTTTCCATTAATGACAAAAATTGTAGATGCAAAAGAAGCATTATCAATCCATGTGCATCCTGATGACGCATACGCTTATGAAAATGAGAATGGACAATATGGTAAGTCAGAATGTTGGTATATCATAGATGCAGAAGAAGACGCAGAAATCATTTATGGTGTGAATGCAGATTCGAAAGATATTGCAGTGAATCAAATCAATGAAACTGACTATGCAAATTTATTTAATAAAGTTAAGGTTAAGCCGGGTGAATTTTATTTCATACCAGCAGGAACGGTTCATTCTATAGGTGCTGGTGTACTTGTCTATGAAACAATGCAATCTTCTGATGTCACTTATCGCGTATACGATTTTGGTCGAGAGGAAAAAGCGCATCATAGCAGAGGATTGGATCAAGCAAAAGCAAAGGATGTCATCGAAGTTACTCAAGAAAATATTAATATAGCTACGGATACTGAAATTATTGAAAATCACAAACGAATTCAACTAGTTTCAAATGACTTTTTTACAATGGTTAAGTGGGAAATATCTGGCACATTAAATTATATGAAACCGAGAGAATTTGTTTTAGTTTCTGTATTAAAAGGCAATGGACAAGTCATAGTTGATGGAGATATTTATGATGTAACACAAGGTCAAAATTTCATACTAACTTCAGACGATTTAGATACAATTTTTGAAGGGAATTATGAATTAATTATAAGTTATTTATAGAGAATAAAAACGGAGTGTTTTAAAATGTATAAGTATTTATATGTATCGTTAATTTGCGGCTTATTAGCTGGCGCAGGGATATTTTTAAAAATACCTATTTTCCCTTCATTTTTCTTACCCGTAATCATTGGTGCAATTGGTATAATTGCTACATTAATTACGATACCTAACAAAGAAATAAGTGGATTATTAAAACTTGGTGGTGTACTCATTAATTTAATGCCAATTATGGGTGCATTGACGATGGTTCAATAATCAATAAATTTAGTGTCTTTACTTTTGAAGTTAAAGATACTTTTTTTATAAGTAATAATCATTAGTTTTATTAATTAAATCAAATTCAGTTTGGACGAAATGGATATTAATAATTAAAATGAATCAGTTTTATAATTAAAAGATTATAAAATTTTCTTTAGCGATAAAATATTTATGGTAAAATAGAATTTAAATTGGAGGTGGGCTAAATGTCGAAATCTCGAGGTTTATTGATGACATTTATTATTGCGCTTATTGCAACCATTATGGGAAGCAAATTTCCAGTAATAGGAAGTGCAATCTTTGCCATTGTTATAGGTATTCTTTTAAATAACTTTATTGAAATTCCCAAAAAATATCGTGCCGGTATCCAATTTAGTAGTAAAAAAGTATTGCATTATAGTATTATTGTTCTCGGTTTTACGTTGAGCTTTCAATCTATAGGTTCAATTGGTTGGAAATCTCTGCCAATTATAATTATAACTTTATTAGCTGCATTTATAATCGTGTTTATTTTGATGAAAATATTTAAAATAAATGAAAATCTTAGCATCCTGATTGGGGTTGGGACATCTATCTGTGGTGGGTCTGCGATTGCTGCCACAAGCCCAGTTATCAAGGCTAAAGAAAACGAAGTAGCATTTGCTATTTCAACTATATTTTTATTCAACTTAATAGCAGTTTTTATATTCCCACCACTCGGTCATTTAATGAACATGGGTCAAACGGCTTTTGGATATTTTGGGGGTACGGCAATAAATGATACATCTAGTGTTATTGCTGCGACTTCTAATTACGGAAATAAAGCATTAGAAACTGGCGCAATTGTAAAATTAACACGGACGTTAATGATTATTCCAGTAGTATTATTTTTTACATATAGAACGATTCGTAAAGAAAAATCTAAACAAACAGGCACGTCGATCAAACAAATCTTTCCATGGTTTATAGTTTGGTTTATTATAGCCTCATTAATTAGTACAATTTTTAATTTTTCACCAACTGTTATTCATATATTTCAACAAATATCACTATTCTTAATAACGATGGCAATGGCAGGTATAGGATTAAATGTAGATTTCAGACAATTTAAACAAGCTGGTGCAAAGCCGATTTTATTAGGGCTAGTGACTTGGATAGTAGTAATCATAACAAGTTTGATATCAATGAAATTGATTAATTTATTGTAATCGTTGTTTGCGGATTAATTTTTAAATATAATGAGAAGATAGAATTTTTTATATGAGATAAGGAGTATCTAAATGGCAGAGGAAACAAATTATTTTTGGTTAAATTGCGGATATAATCGCTGGAATCATAACGAACCATTAGTGGGTCAAACAACATTATTTGAATCAGGTGCTCAATTTAATCCGTCACAAGGTTTCCGATCTTTTAAACAAGCTAAAGTAGGAGATAAAGTTGTATTTTATCAAGTACAGATGGATACTGGTTTACTAGGATTTGGTGAAATTACTAGCGTTCAAACAGGCGCACAGAATAAAATTCGTGTTCATTTTCAGTTGTTAGAACAATTGAAACCATTAACTGCTGATTACTTAAAAAGAAGTGAACAATTAGAATTTCGTATTACTAATATGAAAGAAACACTATTTAATCAAATTACAAAAGACGAATTTGACTTAATCGTGAGTTTGGGTAAAGGAGAAACGAAAATACCTAGATATTTCTTTATATCAGAGGAGCAAGAATTTGAACCCAATTCTTATAATACGTTGTTTACACACACATATAATGGTATTAAACGAAATGGATACCATTTTTATAGACAACTTGAAATTGGAGACCAACTCGTTTTTTATAATAAACATAGAGAACAATCAGTGATTGGTGTTGGTGAAGTAAGTCAACATTTACATGAAAAATCTCCAATCCCTGGTCGTACAAATAGTACAGCGATAGAGGTTTATTTTGAAAAAGAAATCGAGCCCGTAACATTAAGTACATTAAATAAACACCCAAAATTAAAAAACTTATATTATTTACAAGAAAATGCAAAACAAGCGATTGCGAGTATGTCACGTACACAATTTGATGCAATACTTGAAATGAGTGAAAACGATGGAATGAAATCTCAGTTTGAAGCAGTTAAAAGTCAAGATGTTATTGATAAAGCAGATGAGGATGTAAAACCATTTATTCTGTTAGTAGTTGATAAAGGCGAAGGTCTAAAAGCTGCAGAAAACTTGCTACAAAAGACAAATGCTAATCCAGTAATTACAGCAGGGCATCCAGATTTTACAGAGGATATGTTATATGGTAAATATTTACCAAATGAGGCGGGTGCTTTGTATTATAGAGAGGGTTTCATTACTAATCTTATGCCAAGAAATGATAAAAGTTATCTGGTTATAGATAATTTTAATCGTATAGATCCAGACATTTTTCAAACTTATATTAATGTTTTAGAAGGCTATGAAATGACATTACCAAGATATAATAGAGATGGAAGTATGGTTAAATGGTCCAGAAAGAAAGATTCATTTTATCATTTTAATCCCAATTGGCATATCGTTGGCATTACGTATGATAGCATAAATGATATAAAACAAAAATATACTGAACAGTTTTTAAAATATGCAAGAATTGTTAAGGTAAATCAAGATTAAAATCACAGTTTAAAAATAGTGAATAAGCGTCTGGGACATCATTGGTTCGTCCTGGGCGTTTTTATATTATCTGTAGAAGACTAAAGCTCAATTCAGGTAAAGTTTAATACTTTTTCTATTCTAGTCATCATTACTGTGGTGAGGTGACGAAATATTTTAAATAAAATGAGATTTCTGCCCAATTTTGTATGTGAAATAAATACTTAAGGATACCTAATAATATATTTCATATAATGATTTATTTTTATCATTTTAGGATATAATAGAACTGTGAATAAATAATTTATATTTTATGGTTACAAATCATAAAAGGAGATGAAGGCATGCCAATAATTTATTACGATGGTAACTGCGTATACTGTTATAATTACGCAATTTGGCTTATTCAAAATGGGTTGTCTAGACGTTACCAATTTGCAAAACTTCAAGGGTCTACAGCTCAAAATATGTTTGAAAATTATCCAGAAACAAAACAACACGATAGTGTTATTTTGCAAGAAGGAGACCAATTTAAGTATAAATCAGATGCAATAGCATCATTGATTTCATCTTTAACAAATTATAAATGGATTGGCTTATTATTATATATAACCCCTAAATGGTTAAGAGATTTTGGTTATCAACTTTTTGCAGATAATAGAAACAGAATGTGGAAAACGCATTGGCACAAACCTAATGATTATGAGCAATCATTTTTTATTGACTGAATGCATAGATGGAGGAAAAGAATATGGGAAACATAGTTGTGATTGGTAGCGCATCAATCGATTTAGTGGTAAAAACAGATATTTTACCTAATGTAGGTGAAACAGTAATGGGAGAATCATTTTTCACAAATCCTGGAGGTAAAGGTGCTAACCAAGCTGTTGCGGCTGCACACTTAAGCGACCATGTTTATATGATCGGGGCTGTAGGCGATGATGATAATGGACAGCAAATACTGTCAAATCTTAAAAAAAACAATGTAAATACAAAGTATATGGATATTATTGAAAATGAAGCGTCAGGAACTGCACATATAACGTTGTTTGAAGATGATAATCGAATTGTTGTAGTGCCGGCAGCAAATAATTATGTAACGCCAGATAAAGTAATTCCAAAACTAGAATTTTTTGCTGCTGGCGATATTATTGTAATGCAACATGAAATACCTGAAGAGACTATTAAAAAAGTAGTGGAATATGCACAAAATCATGAAATGAGGGTAATGTTAAATCCTGCACCATTTCGACCATTAGATAAAGAAATAATTGAGAAAGTTAATTGGTTGACGCCAAATGAATCAGAAAGTGAACTATTATTTGAAAATGAAGTTGATAAAGCTCTTATGATGTATCCTGAAAAATTAATCGTAACTAAAGGGGCTGCGGGTGCATTGTTTTACAGTGATTCTCAACAACTTGTTAAGGGATATAAAAAAGAAGTAGTTGATACTACAGGGGCTGGAGATACGTTTAATGGTGCGCTAGCAGTTGCTCTAATTGAAAATAAGTCATTAGAGGAAGCAGTTAATTTTGCCAATTTAGCTGCTAGTTTTTCAGTTACAGGATTAGGTGCTCAAGGTGCAATGCCATACAGAAAAGAACTAGATTAAATGACTTAATTCAGGGTATAATATAAGTGAGTGATTAAGCTGCATTCTAAATTATAATAATTATAATTTAATACTGATAAACACTTTACAGATTGTAATTATTATAATATAATAATTATTGTAATCGAAAATTGATTGTCGCTTAGTTACGACAAAAATTTAAAGGAGAGATTTTTGATATGTCAAAAAATAATGAAGAAGTTGTAAAAGTATTAAACCAACAAGTAGCAAACTGGACAGTTGCATTCACCAAATTACACAATTTTCATTGGTATGTAAAAGGACCAAATTTCTTCTCACTACACACAAAATTTGAAGAATTATATGATGAAGCAAGTCAATATATAGATGATTTAGCAGAGCGTATTTTAGCAGTAGACGGTAATCCAGTAGGTACATTAAAAGAAAGTTTAGAGTTATCAATTATAGATGAAGCAGGTAAAGGTTATACAGCAGAACAAATGGTTGAAGCATTATCAACAGATTTTGAAAATATTTCAAAACAATTAGAAGAAGCAATTGAAGTTGCTTCTAATGCCGAAGATGATGTAACTGAAGATATGTTTATCGGTATGCAAACCAATATTGATAAACATAATTGGATGTTAAAATCTTATTTAGGAAAATAATAGTTTATAGATAGACAAACAGTATTTATATTTAAAACAGTAAAAGACAGGAATCAAATTTTTTATTTGATTCCTGTCTTTTTTGTAATAGAGATAGAAATAAGAACTTACTTCATGTATGAACGCTATAAAATTTTATTCAGCAATTTCTAATGCAATTTCCATCATTTGAGTAAATGAGTTTTGACGTTCTTCTGCAGTAGTTGCTTCATCACGTAGAATATGGTCACTTACAGTGAAGACGCCTAAAGCCTTTTTATTAGCAAAAGTTGCATTTAAGTATAATGCAGCAGATTCCATTTCAATGCCTAAGATGCCCATACGTTGCCATTTTTCGTTAAATGTTGGATCGGCATTATAAAATGTGTCTGAAGAAAGAATATTACCAACATGCGTAGTAGCACCAATTTCATCCGCTTTTTGTTTTGCTTTTAACATTAAGTCAAAATCAGCTAAAGGCGCATAGTGACCTGGAATATTATATTGCTCTACATAACTCGAATTCGTAGAAGCACCTTGAGCAATAATGATGTCATATAGGTTAACGTTTTCCTGTAAAGCGCCACATGATCCAATTCGAATAATTGTGTCGACATTGAAAAAATTATATAGTTCGTATGAATAAATACCAATACTTGGAATACCCATTCCAGAACCCATAACAGAAACTTCTTTTCCTTTATAAGTGCCTGTATAACCAAACATGTTTCTAACTTCATTAAATTGTTTTACATCTTCTAAATAGTTATCAGCGATATATTTAGCTCTCAAGGGATCCCCAGGCATTAAAACAGTTTTAGCAATTTTAACTCCGTTAGGTTGAATATGTGGTGTAGATTTTGTCATAGACTTCTTCTCCTTTAAATTCTTTTATCAAAATAAAGATAACATTTGTTTATTATTTTTGCGAATTTTTGTAATATAGAGGTAAAGCACTTGTTGTGATGTTATTAATTTTTTAGAAAAGTAATGACTTTCAAGAATTAGAATAATTTCATACAGTTAATATATTAGGAGGAATTAGAATGAATTATGCAAAATATATAGATCACACTTTACTAAAACCGGAGTCTACTAGAGCACAAGTAGATAAAATTCTTGATGAGGCAACAGAATACCATTTTAAGTCAGTGTGTATTAACCCTACACATGTTAAATACGCAGCTGATAAATTACAAGATACTGACGTATTAGTATGTACAGTTATTGGTTTTCCATTAGGTGCTACAAATACTGAAGTGAAAGTGTTTGAAGTAGAAGATGCTATTAAAAATGGCGCATCAGAAGTAGATATGGTTATCAATATTGGTGCCTTAAAAGACGGACGTTATGATGAAGTCCAAAAAGATATTGAAGGCGTAGTAGCAGCAGCTAATGGTAAAACGGTAAAAGTAATTATTGAAACTTGCCTTTTAACTGATGATGAAAAAGTAAAAGCTTGCGAACTCAGTAAAGCAGCAGGTGCTGACTTTGTGAAAACATCAACTGGATTTGCTGGTGGTGGTGCCACACCTGAGGATGTTAAATTAATGAAAGATACAGTCGGAGATGCATTAGAAGTTAAAGCTTCAGGTGGTGTCAGAAACTTAGAAGATTTCAATAAAATGCTAGAAGCTGGTGCTACTCGAATTGGCGCTAGTGCAGGTGTACAGATCATCCAAGGATTAGAAAGTAATTCAGATTATTAATCACTATCTTTAAGTTTAAAATGAGACATATAAAGACATAAATGTCTAACAGGGGAGGCCAACTCAAATGAGAATGGTAGATATTATTGAAAAGAAACGTGATGGTCAAGCTTTAACAAATGAAGAAATAGAATTCTTTATTAATGCTTATACCAGTGGTGAAATACCAGATTATCAAGCTTCGAGTTTAGCGATGGCAATTTTTTTCCAGGATATGAATGATCAAGAAAGAGCAGCACTTACAATGGCAATGGTTAATTCTGGTGACGTGATTGATTTATCAGCGATTAATGGGATAAAAGTTGATAAACATTCTACAGGTGGTGTTGGAGATACAACTACACTAGTATTAGCTCCATTAGTAGCTTCTGTTGGTGTTCCTGTGGCTAAGATGAGTGGTAGAGGATTAGGTCATACTGGCGGCACAATTGATAAATTAGAATCAGTTGAAGGGTTTCACGTTGAAATTAGTGAAGATAAATTTGTTGAACTTGTAAATGAAGCAAAAGTAGCTGTAATAGGACAAACTGGGAATTTAACACCGGCAGACAAAAAACTTTATGGCTTACGTGATGTGACTGGAACAGTTAATTCAATACCACTGATTGCATCTTCTATTATGAGTAAAAAAATTGCCGCTGGCGCTGATGCTATTGTATTGGATGTCAAAACAGGCAATGGTGCCTTTATGAAAACAATCGAAGATGCTGAAGCACTTGCACATGCGATGGTTAGTATTGGTAATAATGTTGGCCGAAACACGATGGCGATTATTTCAGACATGAGTCAACCATTAGGTAATGCAATAGGTAATGCCTTAGAAGTTAAAGAGGCGATTGAAACACTGAAAGGTCAAGGTCCAAAAGATTTAACTGAGTTAGTTATGACTTTAGGTTCGCAAATGGTAGTGGTTGGCGGCAAAGCTAAAGATTTAGAGGAAGCCCAAGCATTATTAGAAAAAGCAATTGAAGATGGTTCAGCATTGGAAAGTTTCCGTACATTTTTAGAAAATCAAGACGGTGATGGCTCAGTAGTTGATGATGTTAGTAAACTACCACAAGCGCGTTTTCAAATTGATTTACTTTCGCAAAAATCTGGTACAGTAACCGAAATTATTGCCAATGAAATCGGTGTTGCATCTATGATGTTAGGGGCAGGTAGACAAACTAAAGAAGATGATATTGATTTAAGTGTTGGCATTGTCCTTCACAAAAAAGTAGGAGATTCAGTTGATGAAGGCGAAGCTTTATTAACGATTCATAGTAACCGTGAGCAAATTAATGATGTTAAGGAAAAATTAAATCAAAGCATTACGATAAGTTCACACGGCGAAGTTCCTACGTTGATTCATAAAATAATTACTGAATAGGAGATGGAATGATGACTATACCATTTAAAAGGGTACATTTAATTGTCATGGATTCAGTGGGTATAGGCGAAGGGCCTGATGCAAAAGCATTTAATGATGAAGGCAGTCACACTTTGAAGCATACGCTTGAAGGTTTTGATAAATCATTACCTAATTTACAAAGGTTAGGTCTAGGTAATATCGCTGCATTACCTAATGTCGAAAAAGTGTCTAAACCAGAAGCGTTTTATACTAAGATGAGTGAAGCTTCTGTAGGTAAGGATACGATGACGGGCCATTGGGAAATTATGGGCTTAAATATTATGCAACCTTTTAAAGTTTATCCTGATGGATTTCCACAAGAATTAATCAGTGAAATTGAAACGATGACAGGTCGAAAAGTAGTTGCAAACAGACCAGCTTCTGGTACACAAATTATTGATGAGTGGGGAGAGCATCAGATGAAAACTGGAGACCTGATTGTCTATACATCAGCAGATCCAGTACTTCAAATTGCGGCACATGAAGATATTATTCCACTCGAAGAATTGTATGATATTTGTGAAAAAGTAAGAGAACTAACTAAAGATCCAAAATATTTAATTGGTCGAATCATTGCACGACCATATGTAGGTGAACCAGGTGCTTTTACAAGAACTTCTAATCGACATGATTATGCGTTAAAACCATTTGGACGAACAGTGATGAATGAGTTGAAAGAGAATCAATTTGATGTGATTGCATTAGGAAAAATCAATGACATTTATGATGGTGAAGGTGTTACTGAAGCAATTCGAACAAAAAGCAATATGGATGGCATGGATAAGCTCATAGAAACTGTACAACGTGAATTTAAGGGGTTAAGTTTCTTGAATTTAGTGGATTTTGACGCTCTGTATGGACATCGACGTGATAAAAATGGATATGCTGAGGCATTGAAAGATTTTGATGAGCGTTTACCAGAACTTATCAAACATCTTAAAGATGACGACTTAGTAATCATTACTGCAGACCACGGCAATGATCCTACGGCACCGGGGACAGATCATACAAGAGAATACATCCCAGTCCTAATGTTTAGTCCTAAAATAAAAGATTACCATGAACTATCTACGGACAATACTTTTAGTTCTATAGGTGCTACAATTGCGGATAATTTTGACGTTACATTACCAGAATTTGGTCGAAGCTATTTAAAAGAAATGAGTGTCGATAAATGAAGCGGTTATTAAGCTTGATTTTAGGCTGTTGCTTCATGATTATTGGTGTCTTACATTTTAAACATGAGTCACGTTTTAGAAAAATTGTACCTGAATATTTACCACTTAGAAAATCTGCGGTTATTATTTCGGGTGTAGTCGAAATAATTTTTGGCTTGCTTTTAATAGTTAATAGACCTGGCCAATGTCTCAAGAAAATGATTAATATGTTTTTATTAGCAGTATTGCCTGCAAATATTTATATGGCAAGAAAAAAATTGCCACTAGGCGATAAACAACTACCGAATAGTTTGTTATACAGTCGAATCCCACTACAATTTGTCTTAATAAAAATCGTGAACAAACTATAAAGTGAACAATCAATAGTTGCGTGACTGGATATACATTATAAAGCGCCATGGTTAGAATGCTCTGATTATAGACTAAACGCCAATTTCTATTAAATTAATATAGAAATTGGCGTTTTCTATGTTTTATATATCATAGTTAAGGTGTAAACTTGAAAAAACAAAACTTAAACGATAACATCATTTCTTTTAAAAATAAAGTTTTATAGCTGAGTCGAAACATGCGGACAGCCAAGGTAACCTTATAATTTGAGCGGTTGCATGTTCAAACTTTACAAAAATATATTTCTGATAAACATAAACGTATAAAAATGAAAAAAATATAAAAAATACCATTTTTCAATTTTGTTTTAATTATCATTAGCGCATTGAGTTACTACTTTTTTATATTAAATGCCATTAAAACAAAGAAATAAAGATTCAAATATGGACTTGTTTTTAAAGTGTTTTAATGTGAAATTACATATAAATACGTTGTATTTTGGCGAGACGCTTGAGGGAACGGAACAATCTGAAAACGACAGGCTGAAGTCGTCCTCTTAAGCAAGCGAGCCAACAATAATACGCCGCAGTATTGAATAATAAAGAAGCACGCAGATGTATTAATTAAATCATCTGCGTGCTATTTTTCTAGGTTTTATGTCTCAGATTCTTGTGTATTTTGACATTAGATGATAACGATTCAAATCAAGCAATCTTTTTAAATAAATTAGAATATTGTCAGTGCTTATTCAAAAATAGTTACTTATATTTTGAATTTGATTTTTGTATCTTATTTTACAACGGTAATAAGATATTATTTGCCTTCGCCATAAATATCATGCCATTGATTCTTTTTATCTAAAAATGCTTGTGCAATTTCTTTGGCACCTTCTAATGAATGGCTAGCAGCCCAACCACATTGTACTTCATTACATGCTGGAACTTCTGTAGCAGATAATACATCTTGAAGTGTTTGTTCAATTATACTTAACACATCATCATAATCACTATGATTGATAAAAGATACGTAAAAACCAGTTTGACAACCCATTGGACTTATATCAACAACTTTATCTGAATGATTTCTAATATTTTCAGCCATTAAATGTTCAAGTGAGTGCAAACCAGGCATTTCCATATGTTCTTTGTTTGGTTGTTTAAAACGAATGTCATATTTATGGATAACATCTCCATTAGCACCTTCCATTTTACCTGCAAGTCGAACAAATGGTGCTACTACTTTGGTATGATCTAAATTAAAACTTTCAACGTTCATTTTTGGCATGTGATGTCCTCCTAAAATAATAATTATCATAATTGTAACAAGACGTAACGCTATTTACAATTTCTATAAATTTTAGAAAACACAACTAAATATCATTTTTTAAAATTTCAGAAAAATAATGACAGAATTAATCAAAACGGATAGAATAAGTAATAATAAAAATGTATTTTGCACATTTAGTATTAAATATGCTTTATTTATAAGTTTTATAATACGTGTAAAATGTTGTAGTACAAGGGAGTTGTATTGAAAATGACACATGAACAAATCATATTAGATTATATAGAAAATGAAAAATTAACATACATAGAATTGAGTCACCTTATTCATCAAAGACCTGAATTAGGTAATGAAGAAATATTTGCTTCAAGAACGTTAATTGAAGATTTAGAGAAGCATGGGTTTGATGTTGAAACAAATATTGCAGGTTATGCTACAGGCTTTATTGCGCGTTATGATTCAGACATCGATGGACCAACTATTGGTTTTTTAGCAGAATATGATGCTTTACCAGGCTTAGGACATGCTTGTGGACACAATATTATAGGTACGGCAAGTACATTTGCTGGTATAGCTTTGAAGCAAGTGATTGAACAAACGGGTGGAAAAGTAGTAATACTTGGTTGTCCAGCCGAAGAGGGTGGTGTCAATGGTAGCGCAAAAGCTGCTTACGTTAAAGAAGGTATTGTAGATGAAATGGATGTTGCTTTAATGGTACATCCCGGAAATGAAACTTACAAAACAATTAACACATTAGCGGTAGATGTTTTAGACATTAAATTTTATGGTAAAAGTACACATGCGTCTGAGAATGCTGAAGAAGCAAGAAATGCTTTAGATGCAATGATTACATATTTTAATGGCGTGGCTCAGCTAAGACAGCATATCAAAAAAAGTCAAAAGGTTCATGGTATTATATTAGATGGTGGAAAAGCTGCTAATATTATCCCAGACTACACACATGCGCGCTTTTATACACGTGCAACATCTCGTAAAGAATTGGATATTTTAACTGATAGAGTAGGGCAAATTGCAAAAGGAGCCGCGATTCAAACGGGATGTGACTATGAATTTGGTCCCATACAAAATGGTGTTAATGAATTTATTAAAACGCCCAAATTAGATGATTTATTTGCAAAATATGCTACGAAAATGGGAGAGGCAGTGATAGATGATGATTTTGGTTTTGGCTCGACAGATACGGGTAATGTAAGTCACGTTGTACCAACGATTCATCCTCATATTAAAATAGGTTCTAGAAATTTAGTGGGACATACACATCGTTTTCGAGAGGCGGCAGGAAGTGCCCATGGAGATCAAGCTTTAATAAGAGGTGCTAAAATCCTTGCATTAATGGGATTAGAATTAATAGAAAATCAAGCAGAACTTAATGAAATAGTTGAACAGCACCAATATATAAAGGGGAACAAAAAATGAAAAAACTAAGTACTCAACACCCTAAATTAACACTTAGTGATTTATACAATGATGATGTCGTATATACTTCTAGACCATCTTATATTTCCAATCCATGGTTAGAACCAGAGGAACATCAATCTAATTTTTTGACTGGTAGGGAATTGATTATAGCTGATCAAATGCCTGTTATTGTGCATCAAGCAAGTGTCACAAAGAAATTGGAAAGGTTATTGGAATTGATTGGCAAACCAATGCCGACCAATATCTATACTTTTTATGATCAAACTTCGTACGAAAAAACAATAAAAAAACTTGCCAAACAAGACAATAAACGCATTTATTTTCAATATATTCATAGTGAATCTATTTTAGAAAAAGAATATTACGCAATGGATAAAGATATTTTTGTTGCATTAAATAATAAAGCACGCATTCCAGAATGGACGAATCAAAAATATTTACCTGCACGTGAAGTGGTAAAAGTAGAAGCGTTTGAAGATGCGATTACAAACTGGACGTTTCCTTTTGTCTTGAAGCCTGGTGATGACTTACCAACTGCAGGCGGTTATGGCGTGATGATATGTTATGACGATGAGGACTTGATTAAAGCAAAATCACGTATTGAACAAGCAAAAGATGAGACTGACACAATTATTATCGAACAAAAAATTCAGGAAATAGCTAATTATTGCGTGCAATTTGCATGTGAAAAAGAAGGGGATATTCACTATATAGGTACATCAGAGCAAATTACAGACAAATATGGACATTATAGTGGTAATCAAAATGTACATGATGTGCCTGAATCAGTCATTCAAGCAGGCAAAGAAATCATGGAAATAGGTGTGTCGAAAGGTTATTTTGGCATTGCGGGTTTTGATTTACTTATAGATGAGCACGGTGATATATTTGCGATTGATTTAAATTTTAGACAAAATGGCTCAACAAGCATGCTTTTATTAGATCCATTAATTCAGTCTGGATATCAAAAGTTTTATAGTTATATTGCACCTCATGATAATGAACATTTCTTCCAAACAATTATAAAATATGTTCGTAAGGGTTGCTTGTTTCCGCTATCATATTATGATGGTGATTGGTATAATAATGAAAACGTTCCTTCAAGATTTGCATGTATTTGGCATGGACAATCTCAAGAACAAGTGGATAAACTAGAACAACAATTTTTAAAAGAATTAAAAATATAATCAGTAATATAGGAAAAATTCAGTTAATAGGATTTGTTAACTTAGTTTATTGTTTAGATATATTAAAATTTTAATATTTATTGTATGACGTTAATTGACTATAGTATTATACTCATTTATATTTTAAATATAGTTAAATATTTTAATGAATTGAAGGTGTGATTATGTCTTATAAAGCAAGTTCATTTTTTCAAGATATTCTGGTAAATGAATATTTTTATATAGCAACAAAGTCAAAACAACTAATTAGACATGAAATTTTAGGGAAAGATGTCATTTGTGTTTGGACTCAAAAAGAAACAGCTGAAACATTCTTAAATAAACATGACACCGATTATGATAAGATTAAAAAAATTGATATTGATCGTTTCGTAACATATGAAATGGATGATGTGTTTGCAGAAGGTGAAGAAGTGTTGATGAATGCTTCATCTCAGACAGATGGTGATTTAGTAAATATTATTGATTTTACAAATGAATTGATGTCAGATTTAGATGAAATTCGTCTCAAAGAATTTGTTATTGATGTAGCAGAAGAAGATGCTGTATTTGGTTTATCTAATAAAGATGCCAAACAATTCATTATGATTAGTGATGATGAGCATCAAAAACCACATATTATGCCGGTGTGGAGTATTAGAAATAGGGCAGAAAAAGTAAGAAATGAAGATTTTGAAGAATGCGATATTATTGAAATAGAAGGTGAAGTCTTCGCAGAATGGTTAGATACTTTAAGAGATGATGACAAAGCAGTAGCGATTGATTTGAAATCAGGCGTTGTAGGTACCGTAGTCTCAGCTCAGAAAGTATTAGATCAATTACCGTTTTAATATCATTGAATACAAGCACTGTTGGAAGTAATTATTCCGTTTGAATGAATAGTGATATTCAAACGGAATAATTACGTTCATTTTTTACCGTGACATAAGTAAAGAAAAAACAATTCTTTACATTTATGTCATGGTATTTTTTTAACTTAAATGAATTGCGCCTAGTGCACCGGAAAAGGCACCGTGTTCAATATAAAATGGTTTAAAACCACGTAATACCGTATAATCTTTTACAACTTCTTTAAGTAAATGATTATTGTGGAACGAAGAACCGATATAAGCTACGTTTTCTGTACCATATTCTCTCGCTACTGTAATAGACATCGTAGTAATGACTTCTCCCACGACACCAATCAATGAAGCTAATTTGTCAGAATCTGAAAAATCCTTGTCTAAATTATGTAACACATGACCGAAATTAGCAGCAGTTAAATCTCCTGAAATAGGAGGTTCACTATCTTTATAGATATGTTTTACTTTTAAATCAATAAATTCGCGATCTCCTTTTTGGGCAGTATCTGTCAATTGTTTGTAATCTTTTAATCCAGTTAATAAATAACCCAAACCTTGTATCATACCACCGCCTGTACCGACACCACCAACACGTTGTTGTTCTTTGCCATTTGAATAATGCAATGATGTTCCAGTACCAACATTAGTAAAAATATAATTATCTAAATGATGACCTTGTTCTTCTAACAAGAGTTCTAAGCCTTTTGCAGCAGCATCAAACTCTACAAAAATACGAGATTCACAATTTAAACTATTTTGAATTGTCCCAGCTTGCCCCCCTGTTAAACTGATACTTTCACAAGATTGTTGTTCCAACCATTCAATGACGTCATTTATTTCAGTAGTTAATTTTGTAGTATATTGTCGTTTACCATTATCATCTTGAACAATTTTTATAAGTGTTCCGCCGGCATCAATGCCTATTTTCATCTGTGTACCTCCTAAAAAATTTACATTATAACTTATATTATAATAAAATGAGGGAAAATCAAATATAGAAAATTAGAAAGGAATGGTTTTAATGAAATTAAGCCCTTTTATTAAAGTAGATGATGTAGAACAAGCATTAACATTTTATAAAAATGCGTTTGGTGGTAGCGAAAAAATATTAAACGAAACAAACGGTAAAATTTTACACGCGGAGCTCCATATTAATGAAACAGTTGTATTACATATTTCCAGCACATATGGACGGGAATGGAGCAATGACAACACAAATATAATTTTAACTTTCGACGATTTGGAAACTCAAAAACAAGTATATGATAAATTAAGCGAAGCGGGAGACGCACATATGCCTCTGTCTAAAACATTTTTTAATGCGATGCATGGACAAGTGAAAGACCAATTTGAAGTCAACTGGCTCATGAATTGTTTCTTAGACTAATAAGACAAAATGTTCAACTTTCGATTATACTAGTGTAAAAGTGGTATTAATAACTAATAAAAGTTAAACACAATAGGGGATATAATATGTTTATTAAAGAAACGTTTGAAAATATTACAATACAAGTTTTTGAAGAAAAATATAAATCAGCTGTTTGTCATTTTAAATTAAGTGAGCGCCAACAGATATATTCTTCATTGCCAAAAGATGTGCTTAGTGATGCGTTGAAGGATAACGACCGAGTAGCTAATATTGCTTTGAATGATGAAGGAGAAGTAGTAGGTTTTTTTGTCTTACATCAATATTATCAACATGAAGGATACGATACACCTAAACAAGTTATATATGTTCGTTCTTTATCTGTAAACGAAGATTTTCAAGGGTTTGGGTATGGTACAAAAATGATGATGTATTTGCCACAATATGTTCAAAAGCTATTTCCAAATTTTAATCATTTATACTTAGTTGTAGATGCGGAAAATAAAGGTGCATGGAATGTATATGAACGTGCAGGTTTTATGCATGCTGCCACAAAAGAAGAAGGCCCGATTGGCAAAGAACGTCTATATTATTTAGATTTAGATTCTAAACATGTATCTTCTTTAAAGCTAACAGCAAATGGAGATAGATCACCTTATGATGTGCATATTATTGATATGATGAAAGACGATAATAAGGTAGGTTTTATAGCAATTGAGCAACATGAACAGCGTATGAATATTAATTCAATTGAAGTTGATAAAGCAGAGAGACATAACGGTATAGCGGAAAGTGCATTGAGACAATTACCTACATATATTCGAAAACATTTTGAAGGTATAAAGCTAATAACGATTACACTTTATGGGGAAAATAATGAATTAAAACCACTATGTGTAAACAGTAATTTTGTTGAAATTGAAAAGGCAGAAGATTTTTCTGTTTTTGAAAAATATATTAATTATTAATAGTGTTTGCGAAATCAGGGATTGTCATTTATAATTTACTTTTGTTATTATTACTTAAGATGAATAGTACTGATTTGGATAAATGCATAAATGCCTCTGAAAGGAAGAATAAATAATGAGAATTCAAGATTACACTAAAGAAATGGTTGACGAGAAATCATTTATTGATATGGCCTACACATTATTACTTGAAAAAGGCGATACAATGAACTTATATGATATTATTGACGAATTTAAAGCTTTAGGTCATTACGAAGACCACGAAATTGAAAATAGAATTGTTCAATTCTATACAGACTTAAACACAGATGGTCGTTTCCTAAATGTTGGAGAAAACATATGGGGCTTACGTGATTGGTATTCAGTTGCCGATATTGAAGAAAAAATAGCACCAACTATCCAAAAATTCGACATTTTAGACGATGACGATGAAGAAGATAAAACATTAAAATTACTTGGTGAAGATGAGGCAGACGACGATGATGACATCCCAGCAGTCACTGATGACCAAGAGACAATCGAAGAACCTGATGAAGAAGAAGTTGACGAAGAGATTCCTGAAAATGAAATCGTTATTGATGAAGACGATGACGAAGATGAAGAAAATTAATCATTAATCTATCAATATTCATTTGACTTTTTCTGCGAAAATGATAAAATTTTATTCGGGCTCCTTTAATTAGGACGACGTGTATAAATATTATACGCTCCCCCTTGCAAATACTGTGAGAGGGAGCGATTTTTTTATTTAAATGACTATACAAATTTTATAAAATTTTAATTTATGACGTTATTTTTAGTGAATATAATGATATTTAAAAATTATAACGCTTAGACGTTTACATAAATTATAACTATTTCAATGATTAATGAAACATGCCATAAATTTTTGTTGGTATTGTGGGAATGACTGTTTTAATAATAGGAGGCAGAAAATGACAAAATTTATTTTTGTAACTGGTGGGGTTGTATCTTCACTAGGTAAAGGTATCACAGCAGCATCTTTAGGACGTTTATTAAAAGATAGAGGATTAAAAGTTACAATACAAAAATTTGATCCCTATTTAAATGTTGATCCAGGTACAATGAGTCCATACCAACACGGTGAAGTATTTGTTACTGATGATGGTGCGGAAACAGATTTAGACTTAGGACATTATGAAAGATTTATTGACATTAATTTAAATAAGTATTCAAATGTTACTGCTGGTAAAGTTTATTCACATGTTTTGAAAAAAGAACGCCGTGGTGATTACCTTGGTGGTACAGTTCAAGTAATTCCTCATATTACAAATGAAATTAAAGAACGTTTACTTTTAGCAGGAGAAAGTACGAATGCTGATGTAGTTATTACTGAAATTGGCGGTACTACTGGAGATATTGAATCATTACCATTTATAGAAGCGATTAGACAAATTCGTAGTGACTTGGGTCGTGAAAATGTCATGTACGTACATTGTACACTTTTACCATTTATAAAAGCTGCCGGTGAAATGAAAACAAAACCCACACAACATAGTGTTAAAGAACTTCGTGGGTTGGGTATTCAACCAGACTTAATCGTAGTACGTACAGAATATGAATTAACACAAGATTTAAAAGATAAAATTGCTTTATTCTGTGATATTAACAAAGAAAGTGTCATTGAATGTCGCGATGCAGATTCACTTTATGAAATTCCATTACAATTAAGTAAGCAGGACATGGATGATATTGTAATTCAACGCTTAGAACTTAACGCAAAGTATGAAACTCAGTTAGACGAATGGCAGTATTTACTAGATACAGTAAACAGTTTAGATGGCAAAATAACTATCGGCTTAGTTGGTAAATATGTAAGTCTTCAAGATGCTTATTTATCAGTAGTTGAATCGTTAAAACATGCAGGTTATCCATTTAAAAAGGATATTGAAGTTAAGTGGATAGATTCTAGCGAAGTAACTGATGAAAATGTACATGATATACTGAATGATGTTGATGGCATTTTAGTTCCTGGTGGATTTGGATTCAGAGCAAGTGAAGGAAAAATATCCGCTATCAAATACGCGAGAGAGAATAATGTACCATATTTCGGTATCTGTTTAGGAATGCAACTTGCTACAGTAGAGTTTGCAAGAAATGTACTTGGCTTAGAAAATGCACACTCTGCAGAATTAGATCCCTCAACGCCACATCCGATCATTGACCTATTGCCTGAACAGAAAGACATTGAAGATTTAGGTGGTACGTTAAGATTAGGGCTGTACCCATGTCATATTAAAGAAGGAACTTTAGCGCATAAAATCTATGACGCAGTAGATATAGAAGAAAGACATCGTCATCGTTATGAGTTCAATAATGAATATAGAGATCAACTAGAAGAAAAAGGTATGATTTTCTCTGGAACTAGTCCAGACGGTAGATTGATTGAAATGGTAGAAATTCCTGAAAATGATTTCTTCGTTGCATGTCAATTTCATCCAGAATTCTTATCTAGACCTAATCGACCACAACCTATATTCAAAGCATTTGTAGAAGCATCATTGAATCATCAACAAACAAAGTAAATATTGATTAAAAAGGCTGAAACGATGACATTCGTTTCAGCCTTTTTAAAGTTAGTTTGTTTATTAAATTAGATGAGATATGAAGAATAATAGTGATTTAGATGTTAAAGATTTAAATCTCTAACCATTTCAACCATTTGTGTATATATATCATAATAAATGTAGTTGAATGCAATTGGATGTGGTATAACAATTTTATCGTAATTTTCGGTATACACAATAGGTCTTGGTGTACTTAGATTAACAAAATGAAATAAATGATCTGGAAAATTTCCTGTTTTTGGTTTATTACAAATTAAGACAAAGTCTACATCATTTGCAATTAATGACTTAACATCATTTTCAACATTCTCAGTATAGTAAGGGGAAAAAAGAAACACTCTATCTGTTGTGTCAATATCTTCGAATGTATTAAGTGAGGATAATGCAACACTAGATTCTAACTTTTCATTACTATTTAAAATATAATTTTCAAAAAAATTCAAGTCCCCATAACCTTTAACAAACACATTACCTTCTCCACCTATTGCTTGAATTAAGCATTGAGCTGCCATTTGAATATCTAAATCTTGTGCTTCAATTCGATTGAAAACACCATTTAATTGTGTGTTTAAAATTTTAGACATATATGTACCTCCGATCTATTCACTCAACTTATTTTAAATAATGATAGAAAATATTGCAATTTTATATAAAAATATGAATGCTAAAGACTGATTTAAATGAAATAAATTAAAAAAATAAATTAAAAACGCTTACAAATGAATAGAAGAATGCAAATTGTTTGGGATTTTGATATAATTAAATTGTAAAAATATGTGCTCAATGCACTAAGGAGGAACTTTCATGCCTTTAGTTTCAATGAAAGAAATGTTAATCGATGCAAAAGAAAATGGTTATGCGGTTGGCCAATACAACTTAAATAACTTAGAATTTACACAAGCGATATTGGAAGCTTCACAAGAAGAAAATGCTCCAGTTATTTTAGGAGTTTCTGAAGGTGCAGCACGTTATATGGGCGGATTCTATACAGTAGTTAAAATGGTAGAAGGATTAATGCACGATAAAGAAATTTCGATTCCAGTTGCAATTCACTTAGACCATGGTTCAAGTTTTGATAAATGTAAAGAAGCTATCGATGCTGGATTTACATCAGTTATGATTGATGCTTCTCATGAGTCATTTGAAGATAACGTAGCAATTACATCAAAAGTAGTTGAATATGCTCACGAACATGGTGTATCGGTAGAAGCTGAATTAGGTACAGTAGGTGGACAAGAAGACGATGTTGTTGCTGAAGGTGTTATTTATGCAGATCCTAAAGAATGTCAAGAGCTTGTTGAAAGAACAGGTATTGATACTTTAGCACCAGCGTTAGGTTCAGTTCACGGACCGTATAAAGGTGAACCAAAATTAGGATTTAAAGAAATGGAAGAAATTGGTGCTTCAACTGGCTTACCATTAGTATTACATGGTGGAACTGGTATCCCAACTAAAGATATTCAAAAAGCGATTCCATTTGGCACTGCAAAAATAAATGTTAATACAGAAAATCAAATTGCTTCTGCAAAAGCAGTACGTGAAGCTTTAGACAATGACAAAGAAATGTATGATCCTCGTAAGTATTTAGGACCAGCACGTGAAGCGATTAAAACAACAGTAGTGGGTAAAATTAAAGAGTTTGGTACATCAAATAGAGCTAAATAATCTGCCTATAATAGAAAGATGCATATTTTAAAGTAATCTTGATGATTCAATCGGTAAGGCTGTGACAATTTTTAATGTCGCAGTCTTATTTTTTTATGTTATAATCTATGAGCGTTAAAATTAAGCAAATTGAAATATCAACATAAATTTTAAACAGAAATAAGATAAATAAGATTTGAACCCTATTAAATAGGGAATAAAAATATCATTATAGTATACATAAAAGTGAAGCAATACATAATTTAAAATTAAAAAAGTTTTGTTTCATTGGTGTGTTTTGCAAACTTCATTTTTTTACTTTATAATGCAAATAATGTAATTAAATTGAAATACTGATTGAAAGGCAAAGGAGATCAAGCGAATGGCTCAAGAAGTAATAAAAATTAGAGGCGGTCAAACACTAAAAGGTGAAGTTAATAATCATGGTGCAAAAAATAGTGCTGTAGCAATCATTCCAGCTACAATTCTAGCGGAAGATAAAGTTACAATAGAAGGGTTACCACAAATCTCAGATGTTGAAACGCTAGTGAGTTTATTAGGTGATTTGAATATTGATGCAAAGCTAGACGGCACGACACTTGAAGTTGATCCAAATGAAATTGAAAATGCTCCATTACCTAATAATAAAGTAGAATCACTACGTGCTTCATATTATATGATGGGGGCAATGTTAGGTAGATTTAAAAAATGTGTAATTGGGTTGCCTGGCGGTTGTCCATTAGGTCCACGACCGATTGATCAACACATCAAGGGTTTTAAAGCATTAGGAGCGCATGTTGATGAATCCAGTGAAACATCTATGAAAATTGAAGCTGATCGTTTAATAGGTGCTAATATATTTTTAGATATCGTTAGTGTAGGTGCAACGATTAATATTATGTTGGCAGCAGTACGAGCTGAAGGACAAACTGTAATTGAAAACGCAGCGAAAGAACCAGAAGTGGTTGATGTAGCTAACTTCTTAACAAGTTTAGGCGCTAATATTAAAGGTGCTGGTACAAGTACAATCAAAATAAAAGGTGTTGAGCATTTACATGGATCACATCATCAAGTGATACCAGATAGAATTGAAGCAGGAACTTATATGTGTATTGCCGCAGCTTGTGGTGAAGATATTGTGATTAATAATATTATCCCTACCCATGTTGAGCCATTAACTGTTAAGTTGAAAGAACTTGGTGTAAACATAAATGTTGGTGATGATAGTGTAACAATTAAGAGAAGTACACCATATTCTAGTGTAGATATTAAAACATTAGTATACCCAGGTTTTGCTACAGATTTACAACAACCTATTACGCCATTATTATTTATGGCTGATGGAGTTTCTTTTGTGACTGAAACAATCTATCCAGCTCGATTCAAGCATGTCGAAGAACTTAAAAATATGGGTGCTAATATTACATCAGATAATGGTACTGCAACAATCAAACCATCTAAATTAACAGGCGCAGAAGTATACGCGAGTGATTTACGTGCAGGTGCTTGTCTAATTGTAGCTGGCTTATTAGCTGAAGGTGTTACTACAATTTATAATGTAAAACATATTTATCGTGGTTATACTAATATTGTTAAAACACTAAAATCACTTGGAGCAGACATTTGGACTGAAAAAATATAAAACATGTGGTATAATAATTATACTGAATGTATAAAGTAAATTATAATTTATGCAGTGGGGAAATATAATTGATATGAGGTGATGACCATGGAGGTTTGCCCTTATCTAGAAGAGACCTTTAAAATAGTAGGTAGAAGTTGGAACGGTCTTATCATTAATTACTTGTCTAGGTGCACGGAAAAATCTGCTCATTTTTCTGATATGAAACGTGATTTGAAAACAATTACGCCTCGTGCACTTAGCATAAAGCTCACAGACCTTAATGAATGGGGACTTGTAGAGAAAAAAATTATTTCTACTAGTCCTATGAACATTTTATATCAACTTACAGATAAAGGTGATGCCTTAGCATCGGCATTGGTTCCTATGGAAAAATGGGCCCAAGAATATATCGAGTTAGAAAGCGAATGATTTTAACTTTTTAATTTGACATTTTCATGTAATATTTTATTTGAATATGATTGTTATATCTAGTCTGTTTTTAACATACTAAGATTAGCTATAAAGCAATCTTTAATTAAAGATTGCTTTATAGCTTTTTTATTTATTGTCGAATCATCTAACCTTTAGTAGTGTTAAAATAATTTTGTTGATTAAGAGTGGATGTGCCGATTGACATGTCATGGTATGTTTAAATATTCTAAAAAAAGCAAAATTTTAAGGATATAAATGTTATTTCTAATTGATATATAACGCAATAATGCTATTATAACTATGCATAAATTTCAGGCGTAAAACCCTGTAATAACAACGTTTGCAATGATTTGGAATGAGCAGATATGTTTTAAAATTAAAAATCTAGGTTAGAATAAAAGCATGAACACAAATTAAGGAGTGAATAATTGATGAGAAATTTCACTAAACAATATATCGACGGAGAATGGGTAGAAAGTGCAAGTGGAGAAACACTTGATGTAATCAACCCAGCAACTGAAGAAGTGGCAGGCACAATTGCTAAAGGCAATAAAGAGGATGTTAATAAAGCGGTAGAAGCAGCAGATAAAGTATATTTAGAATTTAGACAAAGTTCTGTAGCAGAAAGAAAAGAACTGTTAGATAAAATTGTTCAAGAATATAAAAATAGAAAAGATGATATTGTTGACGCAATAACTGACGAATTAGGAGCTCCTTTAAAAGTATCTGAAAATGTCCATTATCAAATGGGATTAAATCATTTTGAAGCTGCACGAGATGCATTAGATAATTTTGAATTTGAAGAAAGACGTGGCGACGATTTAGTTGTTAAGGAAGCAATTGGTGTTGCTGGATTAATTACACCATGGAATTTCCCAACTAACCAAACTTCATTAAAATTAGCAGCAGCTTTTGCGGCAGGAAGCCCAGTTGTATTAAAACCATCAGAAGAAACACCATTTGCAGCCATCATTTTAGCAGAAATATTTGATAAAGTTGGCGTACCTAAAGGTGTATTTAACTTAGTGAATGGTGATGGCCAAGGCGTTGGAAATCCACTAAGTGAACATCCAAAAGTAAGAATGATGTCCTTTACTGGATCTGGTCCAACTGGTGCAAGCATTATGAAGAAAGCAGCTGAAGATTTCAAAAAAGTATCATTAGAATTAGGAGGTAAATCTCCTTATATTATTTTAGATGATGCTGATATTGATGGTGCTGCAAGTGCAGCAACTGGTAAAGTCGTCAATAATACAGGACAAGTTTGTACTGCAGGGACTAGAACATTGGTACCAGCAAGTATAAAAGAAGAATTCTTAACAGCTGTTAAAGAAAAATTTAGCCAAGTTAAAGTTGGTGATCCTCGTGAAGAAGGTACACAAGTAGGACCAATTATTAGTAAAAAACAATTTGATCAAGTTCAATCATATATTGATAAAGGTGTAGAAGAAGGTGCCGAATTATTATACGGTGGTCCTGGAAAACCTGAAAACTTGGAAAAAGGCTATTTTGCAAGACCAACTATTTTTAATAATGTTGAAAATGATATGACAATTGCACAAGAAGAAATTTTCGGTCCTGTTATGTCTGTGATCACTTACAACGATTTAGACGAAGCAATTGAAATTGCAAATGATACGAAATATGGCTTAGCTGGTTATGTATATGGACAAGACAAAGAAAAACTGCATAAAGTTGCGCGTTCAATTGAGGCTGGAACAGTTGAAATAAATGAAGCTGGACGAAAACCAGACTTACCATTCGGTGGCTATAAACAATCAGGTTTAGGACGCGAATGGGGAGATTATGGCATAGAAGAATTCTTAGAAGTTAAATCTATTGCAGGATATTTTAACGCGTAATTTAATACAAAATAAAATTATAAGTTGTAATAAAAATATACTGTGACAAATAATCTCAAGCTTAAAAATGACTAATCCGTATGCTTATGGATTAGTCATTTTTTAATCTTCCGATTTTTAACATGCATGCGTGAGGATATGATTTGAGCCTGTAGCCTCTCATAACCACCATTTCTTCGGTGTAAGGACATTATAAAATCGCCAAAAATGAATGTTTAACTTATATTACTTAACGAAACGACAATCTCCAATTCCTAATATAAGTCTATTACGATATGCAAAGGTCAGTTTTTATATTTCTCAATGACAATTGATGTTAATGATTGAACCAGAGATACCTATGCTTAGCTCTAATTATTTTTAGAAATTTTGAATTATAAATTAAAGCTTTACAATTTAACATACTGTTTTATTAACTAATTAGCTTTAAAGCAGTATTAATAAATTTCAAAAATTGAAATACATTTTGTAATTAAATAAAATATTTGCTATAGTTATAAAGGTAAATAGCGTAGCCCTCTATGTTATTTAAAACTTTTTTATGAAATGGGTGCAAGATAATGCCTGATAAAGTACGAACATCACCTCAGTACGAATCGTTCCACGAGTTATATAAAAATTACACTACTAAAGATCTCACTCAAAAAGCAAAATCACTGAAATTAACAAACTATAGTAAATTAAATAAAAAAGAGTTAGTTCTTGCAATTATGGAAGCCCAGATGGAAAAAGATGGCAACTATTATATGGAAGGTATCTTAGATGATATCCAACAAGATGGTTATGGCTTCTTAAGGACTGTCAATTATTCAAAAGGTGAAAAAGATATTTATATCTCTGCTAGCCAAATACGTCGTTTTGAAATTAAAAGAGGCGACAAAGTAACTGGTAAAGTAAGGAAACCAAAGGATAATGAAAAGTATTATGGTTTGCTACAAGTAGATTTTGTTAATGATGAGAATGCAGAAGAAGTTAAGAAAAGACCACATTTCCAAGCATTAACACCATTATATCCAGAAGAGCGCATCAAGCTAGAAACAACAAAAGAAAATTATTCTACACGTATTATGGATTTAATTACGCCAATTGGTTTAGGACAACGTGGTTTGATTGTTGCCCCACCAAAAGCTGGGAAAACGTCATTATTGAAAGAAATTGCAAATGCCATCGCAAGCAATAAACCTGATGCAGAATTATTTGTGCTACTTGTGGGTGAAAGACCAGAAGAAGTAACTGATATTGAGCGTTCTGTAGAATCAGCAGAAGTCGTTCATTCAACATTTGATGAACCACCACAGCACCATGTCAAAGTAGCAGAATTACTATTAGAACGTGCCAAGCGTTTAGTAGAAATAGGTAAAGATGTCATTATTCTTATGGATTCTATTACAAGACTTGCACGTGCATATAACTTGGTTATCCCGCCAAGCGGACGCACACTTTCAGGTGGTTTAGATCCAGCTTCATTACACAAACCTAAGGCATTCTTTGGTGCTGCGAGAAATATTGAAGCTGGTGGAAGTATGACGATATTAGCTACTGCTTTAGTAGATACAGGATCACGTATGGATGACATGATATATGAAGAATTTAAAGGGACAGGAAACATGGAATTACACCTTGATCGCAAACTGGCTGAACGCCGTGTCTTTCCAGCTATTGATATTGGTCGAAGTTCTACACGTAAAGAAGAATTACTAATACCGCCAAAAGATTTAGAGTCACTTTGGCAACTACGTAACATGTTCACAGATTCACTTGATTTCACAGAAAGATTTGTAAGAAAATTAAAACGTACAAAAACGAATCAAGAATTCTTTGAACAATTGCAACAAGCTGCCAAAGAAAGTACTAAAACTGGTAAGCCAATTATTTAAAGCAGCTTAACATTTAAATATGTGATTTAGGGTTGCGTTTTAGTTTTATAACAATTATAATTATCAAGTATTGGGTAAAAAAACTCACAAACAACTCTGTTCCAGATGGTTCAGGGCAAAGGAGCTGAAAAAAATGAAACAAAATATTCATCCTGAATACCACAAAGTTATCTTTTTAGATACAACTACAGACTTTAAATTCTTAAGTGGTTCAACAAAATCTTCATCAGAAACAATGGAATGGGAAGATGGAAATGAATACCCAGTTATTCGTTTAGATATTTCATCTGATTCACATCCATTTTACACAGGACGTCAAAAATTCGCTGCTGCGGATGGTCGTGTGGAACGTTTCAACAAGAAATTCGGATTCAAATCAAGCAACGAATAATTGTTGTCATAAGGCATTCTCATTTTATGAGAATGCTTTTTTATTTAACATGGACGATGTGAAGGTTTGAACAGAATTGCACAGTTGTTAGAGCACTTTGATTACATATTAAATTACAAATATCTTATGAGAAATTGATATTTTAAGATGGAAAATATGATATAATAAACCGATTATGTTTTGAAAAAGGGTGGAACGCATAATGAATGAAACTTATCATTCCGGGTGGATAGAATGTATAACTGGAAGTATGTTTAGTGGTAAATCTGAAGAATTAATTCGTCGTTTAAGACGTGGACTATATGCTAAACAAAAGGTGGTTGTATTTAAACCGGCAATAGATGATCGCTATCATAAAGATAAGATTGTGTCGCATAACGGCAATGCAATTGAGGCAATTAATATCTCGACAGCAGCTGAGATCTATAAACACGATTTAACAAATTTTGATATTATAGCAATTGATGAAGTTCAATTTTTCGAAAATAATATTGTCCATATTGTTGAAGAATTAGCTGAAAAGGGGCATAGAGTGATTACTGCAGGTTTAGATATGGATTTCAGAGGTGAACCATTTGAACCAATTCCCCATTTATTAGCAGTAAGTGAAGAAGTGACTAAACTACAAGCTGTATGTGCAGTATGTGGCTCGTCATCAAGCCGTACACAACGATTAATTGATGGTAATCCAGCAAAAATAGATGATCCAGTGATTCTCGTTGGCGCTAACGAAAGCTATGAACCTAGATGTAGGGCACATCATATTGTTGCACCAAGTAATCATGAGAAGGAGGAAATGTAGTGTTTGATCAATTAGACATTGTAGAGGAAAGATACGAGCAATTAAATGAAATGTTAAGTGATCCTGAAGTCGTAAATAATCCAGACAATTTACGAAAATATTCAAAAGAACAGGCTGATTTGCAAAAAACAGTAGAAGTATATCGTGAATATAAACAGGTTAAAGAAGATGTAACTGAAATAGATGATATGTTACAGGAAACAAAAGACGATGAAGAAGTCGAAATGCTTAAAGACGAAAAGCAAGAATTGAGTCAAAAAATTCCAGAACTGGAAGAAGAATTAAAATTCTTGTTAATACCAAAAGACCCTAACGATGAAAAAGACGTAATTGTTGAAATTCGTGCAGCAGCTGGTGGGGATGAGGCTGCAATATTTGCTGGTGATTTATTTAGAATGTATTCTAGATATGCAGAAGCACATAGTTATAAAACTGATATCGTAGAAGCTACTGAAAGTGATCATGGTGGTTACAAAGAGATTAGCTTCTCTGTTTCAGGAACAGGCGCTTACAGTAAATTGAAATACGAAAATGGTGCACATCGTGTACAACGTGTACCAGCAACTGAGTCTGGAGGACGTATTCACACATCTACTGCTACTGTTGCCGTATTACCAGAAGTTGAAGATGTTGAGATAGAGATTCGAAATGAAGATATTAAAGTAGACACATATCGTTCTAGTGGTGCAGGTGGACAACACGTAAATACCACTGATTCTGCCGTTCGAATTACACATATACCGACAGGTGTCATTGCTACATCATCTGAGAAATCTCAAATTCAAAACCGTGAAAAAGCAATGAAAGTGTTAAAAGCACGTTTATTTGATATGAAATTACAAGAAGAACAACAAAAGTATGCTGCACAGCGTAAATCAGCTGTCGGTTCAGGTGATCGCTCAGAGAGAATTAGAACATACAATTATCCACAGAGTCGCGTAACGGATCATCGTATTGGATTGACATTGCAGAAATTAGAGCAAGTTATGGAAGGTAAGTTAGATGAGATTATTGATGCACTAACTTTAGCTGAACAAACTGATAAATTGAAAGAACTGAATGATGGTGAATTATAGAGAACGATTAAAAATCGCACAAGACAAATGCGAAACTAAAGGTATTGAAGTAACACGAGCTGAATGGTTAATGCTTGATTTATTTCAATGGCAAAAATTAGATTATTTGCTACACGCAGATGAAGTTATGACGGAAGCACACAACGTGTTGTTTGATAATGCGGAAGCAAGGATGTTACAAGGCGAACCGATTCAATATATTGTAGGAACGCAAACTTTTTATGGTGAAATATTTAAAGTGAATGAGCATTGTTTAATTCCAAGGCCAGAAACCGAGGAAGTATTACTACATTTTTATAATTTGGTAAAATCGGGAGATAAGGTTGTAGATATTGGAACAGGTAGTGGTAACATACCTATTTTACTAAAAAAAATGAATCAAAATTTGGATGTTATAGCTACAGATTTATATGATGAAGCCTTATCTGTGGCAAAAGAAAACGCTGAGTATCATGATGTAGATGTTATATTTTTACAAGGCGATACCTTAAATCCATTAATAGAAAAGCATATTAAAGTGAATGGATTGATTTCAAATCCCCCCTATATCGCTGAGAGCGAAAAAGCTTTAATGGATGATACTGTTTTACAATATGAACCTATGAGTGCTTTGTTTGCTGAAAACAACGGCTTTCAAGTTTATGAAAAGATTTTAGATCAATTACCAGACGTATTATTACCTAATGCAATTGTTGTGTTTGAGATTGGTTATAAACAAGGAGCTACATTAAAAAGCAAAATTGAAAAAAAATATCCTGCTGTAAGTGTCCAAATAATAAAAGATATTAATGATAATGATAGAATGGTTTCTTTTAAATGGTAATTTAAGAAGTTGTGTACCTAACATGATATGTCATGAAGGTGCATAACTTCTTATTTTGTTTTAAAATTGAAATTAAGATGAAAGGGTGAGTATAAATGAAAACAAAAATATGGGATTTAAGAAATCATGTGACAGAAGATGCAAATGTAGATGCTTTTAATGAGATAAAAAATATTTTTGAAGCTGGTGGACTCATCGCTATACCAACTGAAACTGTATATGGTTTAGGTGGTGATGCAAGAAATGAACAAACTATAAAAAATATTTTTGCTGCAAAAGGTAGACCTTCAGATAATCCACTCATCGTGCATATACATAATGTTAAGCAACTAGATGTATTTACGAAGCATATTTCACAAGAAGTTAAAATACTGATGAATCAATTTTGGCCAGGACCAATTTCGTTTATTTTACCATTAAAAAAAGGATATTTATGTGAAAGTGTAAGTGGTGGGCTTTCATCCATAGCGGTTAGAATGCCAAGTCATGTGATTGGGAGAAAAATATTAGAGTTTGTAGATATACCGATTGCCGCACCGAGCGCTAATTTAAGTGGTAGACCTTCTCCAACTAAGTTTGAACATGTATATCATGATTTAAACCAAAGCATTGATGGTATTGTTAATGGTGATCAAAGTGAAGAAGGTTTAGAAAGTACCGTGTTAGATTGCACGCAATACCCATTTAAAATTGCTCGTCCAGGATCTATCACCAAGTCGATGATTGAAAATGTTTTGCCAGGTTCTATTTCAGCAAAAGATGATTTAAATCAAGAAAAACCTATAGCCCCCGGAATGAAATATAAACATTATGCGCCAGATACGCCAATAACGATTGTATACGGCGTTCATCAACAACCATCCTCATGTAAAGATTGGAGTGATGTTGCGTTTATATTCCCGAAAGATAAATGTAAATATATTCCAAAAAACGCAACTTTCATTCCACTGTGTGAAAATGAAAGAGATATTAAAGGGGCAAACCATAATTTGTATCAAATATTGCACGATATAGACAAAAATAAAAAGATAAAAGAAGCTTATATATTTGGATTTGAAAATAGTGGCGAAGCAGTTGCTATTATGAATCGAATGCAAAAGGCGGCAAACTTTACCGTCGTTAAAGGAGAAAAATTATGAAAATCGTTTTTGTTTGTACTGGTAATACTTGTAGAAGTCCAATGGCAGAAAGTATTGCAAAAGCTAAAATACCTGACATCGAAGTTGCTTCGCGTGGTTTATTTGCATTAGATGGCACACCTACCTCAGAACATACGCGTGCTATCTTAAAAGAAAAACAATTGCCAATACCTGACAATGCGCAACAATTCACTGAGATGGACATGCATGCAGATCTTATTTTGACAATGTCAAGGAGTCATAGAGATGCGATTAAACAAACGTATGGCGTAAATACACATATATTTACTTTAAGTGAATATGTATTGCATGGTGATGATGTTTCTGACCCATTTGGAGGAACTAAATCAGATTATATTGAAATTTATAATGAATTAAATTCATTGATTGAAAAATTAAAAAATAAAATATTAGAGTAAATAAATATGTGAAATTAGTATGAGTAAGTCATTAAATACGTTATAATAATTACGTGTAGCAAATGTGCTAGCAATTAAATTTGCCAGATTGGACTTATGTATTTTGGCTTACTTTTTTATCAAAATAAATAAGGGGTGTTTAATATGGAAGATTTAAGAGCATTGTTAGATGAACTAAAGTCTAAATCTTTCTTTAAAAAGGATGAGCTTTGTATTGTAGGTTGTTCTACTTCAGAAGTGATTGGCGAACGCATAGGTAGCGTCGGTTCAATGGAAGTAGCTAAAGATATATTTGAAGCATTAAAAGAGATTGAAACGGAAACAGGCGTTTCTTTTGTATTTCAAGGCTGTGAACATATCAATAGAGCAATTACGATTGAAAAAGCTAACTTCGACCCCGCAACGATGGAAGAAGTAACTGTTGTACCCGATGTCCATGCTGGAGGTAGTTTAGCTACGTATGCATATCAGCATATGGAAGCGCCTATGGTGGTTGAAACTATAACTGTTCCGAAAGGTATAGATATTGGTCAAACATTAATTGGTATGCATATCAAACATGTAGCAATACCCGAACGTACAAGCGTGAAGCAAATTGGCGAAGCAATTGTTACAATCGCTTCTTCAAGACCTAAAAAAATTGGTGGCGAAAGAGCAAAATACAACTAATACAGAAACGAGGGTTTACTAATGTCATTTATTAAAGATCAAGATAAAGAAATTTATGAAGTGATTCAAAACGAGTTCAACCGTCAAAATAACAATATAGAGTTAATTGCGTCAGAAAACTTTGTGTCGGAAGCAGTTATGGAAGCTCAAGGTTCAGTATTAACTAATAAGTATGCTGAAGGTTATCCGAACAGAAGATATTACGGTGGTTGTGAATATGTCGATGTATCTGAAACATTAGCTATTGAGAGAGCAAAGCAATTATTTGGTGCAGAACATGTTAACGTTCAACCACATTCTGGTTCACAAGCAAATATGGCTGTTTATCTCGTGGCATTAGAACACGGAGATACTGTATTAGGTATGAATTTAAGTCATGGTGGGCACTTAACTCATGGTGCGCCAGTAAACTTTAGTGGTCAATTTTATAACTTTGTCGAATATGGTGTCGACAAAGAAAGCGAACAAATAGACTATGACGAAGTATTAAAAGTAGCAAAAGCGCACCAACCTAAGTTAATCGTTGCTGGGGCTTCTGCATACTCAAAAACAATAGACTTCAAACGTTTTAGAGAAATTGCTGATGAAGTGGGCGCTAAATTGATGGTAGATATGGCTCATATCGCTGGATTAGTCGCTGCAGGCTTACACCCAAGTCCAGTAGAATATGCTGATTTTGTAACTACAACAACACATAAAACATTACGTGGCCCTCGTGGTGGAATGATTTTATGTAAAGAAGAATACAAAAAGCAAATTGACAAAACAATCTTCCCAGGCATTCAAGGTGGCCCTTTAGAACATGTTATTGCTGCCAAAGCAGTAGCGTTCGGTGAAGCACTACAAGATGATTTTAAAACATATCAGCAACAAGTTATTAAAAATGCAAAAGTATTAGCTGATACACTAAATAAAGAAGGATTTAGAGTAGTATCTGGCGGTACTGATAATCACCTAGTATGCGTAGATGTAAAAGGATCAGTCAATATTACTGGTAAAGTAGCAGAAGAAGCCCTTGACTCAATAGGTATTACTTGTAATAAAAATACAATACCATTTGATCAAGAAAAACCTTTTGTAACAAGTGGTTTAAGACTTGGTACACCAGCAGCTACTACACGTGGTTTTGATGAAGCGGCATTTGAAGAAGTAGCTAAAATTATAAGCTTAGTGTTAAAAGATCCTGAAAACGAAACAACATTAAAAGAAGGACAAGAAAGAGTTAAAGCATTAACTACGAAACATCCTTTATATAATTAAATTGGAGGAAGTAATTATGGGCAACGTACATGTTTTTGATCACCCACTTATTCAACACAAATTAAGTTACATTAGAGATGTACATACAGGTACAAAAGAATTTAGAGAACTCGTAGATGAAGTAGGCATGTTAATGGCTTACGAAGTGACTAGAAATTTAGAGTTACAAGATGTAGAAATTGAAACGCCTGTTACTAAAATGATAGCTAAGCGTTTAACTGGTAAAAAATTAGCATTTATTCCCATTTTAAGAGCAGGTCTTGGCATGACACAAGGTATCTTAAATCTTGTGCCGGCAGCAAGAATAGGTCATGTTGGCTTATACAGAGATCCTGAAACGCTAGAAGCAGTTGAGTATTTTGTGAAATTACCACAAGATATTGAAGAAAGAGAAATTGTCGTAGTTGATCCAATGCTAGCGACTGGTGCTTCCGCAATTGAAGCGATTAATTCACTTAAAAAACGTGGCGCCAAGCATATCAGATTTATGTGTCTAATTGCAGCACCAGAAGGTGTAGAAAAATTACAAGAAGCACATGAAGATGTCGATATCTATATCGCAGCATTAGATGAGAAATTAGATGACCATGCTTATATTACACCTGGATTAGGTGACGCTGGTGACCGTTTATTCGGTACAAAATAGTTTGACCCAGGAGTGGAGTAGTATGAAAAAAGTTATGACTGTATTCGGGACACGGCCTGAAGCTATAAAGATGGCACCACTCGTTTTAGAATTGGAGAAAGACGCTGAATTACAACCAATCGTTGTAGTGACGGCACAACATAGAGAAATGTTAGATTCTGTGTTGAAAAGCTTTGACATCACACCTGATTATGATTTGAACATTATGAAGCAGGGACAATCATTGTCTGATATAACTTCACGCATACTCGTACGATTAGAGGATGTTATAAAAGAAGCGAAACCAGATATGATACTTGTTCATGGTGATACCATGAGTACATTTGCTGGAAGTCTTGCAGCATTATATAATCAAGTCCCAATCGGGCATGTCGAAGCTGGTTTGCGAACTTGGAATAAATATGCTCCATTTCCTGAAGAAATGAATAGACAAATGGTAGGAGTAATGTCCGATTTAAACTTTGCTCCTACCAATAATGCTGCAAATAATTTGATTGCTGAAAACAAACCAGAAGACTCAATTGTCGTAACAGGTAATACTGCTATTGATGCAATGAAAACGACAATTCATAATGGTTATCAATCAGAAATTATAGCCAAGCACAAAGATAAACGAATTATTCTACTCACTGCGCATAGACGAGAAAATATTGGGGAACCAATGGCACATATTTTCAAAGCAGTACGAGATATCGTCGAAGCATACGAGGATGTTGTTGTCGTTTACCCAATACATAAAAATCCTAAAGTAAGAGAAATTGCAGATTATTATTTATCAAATCACACGAGAATTGAGCTTGTAGAACCCTTAGAAGTTGTTGATTTTCATAATTTTGCACATCAGTCTTATTTAATTTTAACTGATTCTGGTGGTGTACAAGAAGAAGCGCCTTCTTTAGGTAAACCAGTACTCGTTTTGAGGGATGTTACAGAAAGACCAGAAGGTGTAGCGGCAGGTACATTAAAAATTGTAGGCACAAATGAAAAGAATATATTCGCAGCAACAAAAGAACTATTAGATAACAAAAATTTGTATGAGATCATGAGTACAGCTCAAAATCCATATGGAGACGGCAATGCATCATATAGAATTTGTCAAAATATTAAATATTTTTTTGGTTTAATTGATAAAAAACCTTCTTCTTTCAAATAATTTTCGTATTTATGTGTCATTTTTGTGACATTCTTGTAAAAAATTGAATTACAATTTGAATAGAATTGACACGTAAAGTACCCTATATTATTATTAAAATTGTATGATTGGAATGGTTTTCATATAAGAAAGATAAGGTGAAGCGAGGCACTGAAATGAAACGTTTCAACATCATTTTTAAACAGTACATGCAATACTATATATATTGTATTATTGTACTTGTAATTGTGTTTATTTTCACATACTCTGCATTTATATTAGGTCTTATAATTGGAATGATCGGATCGCTAATCAATACTTTTACTTTTGAATATTATTTGGCGGAAGCAAAAGAAAAGGATAACATACATATTTCAACGGGCAACATTTGGAGATATTTGGTTGTGATATTAGCTTGTACGACATGGTATTTTTATAAGGACCATATAAACATTTTTGGAGTAGTTGTTGGTTTAATGATTTCTTATGTTTTAATTGTTTTCAAACCATTTTTACACAAGAAATAAATTTTATAATGAAAGAGGTGAGAAAGCATGGATCATAAAGACCCTCTAGTCAGTTGGAATGTGTTCGGTCTAGACATCGTGTTTAATCTATCATCGATTATGATGATGTTGATTACGGCGTTTATTGTTTTTGTAATAGCTATTATTTGTACACGTAACCTCAAGAAACGTCCAACAGGCAAACAAAACTTTATCGAATGGGTTTTTGATTTCGTAAGAGGGATTATCGAAAGTAACATGGCTTGGTCAAAAGGCGGTCAGTTCCATTTCTTAGCCGTTACATTAATCTTTTTCATATTTGTTAGTAATATGCTCGGTTTACCGTTCCAATTAATTTCGGGACACACCCTGTGGTGGAAATCTCCCACAGCCGATCCAACTGTGACATTAACATTATCAACGCTTATAATATTATTAACACATTATTATGGGGTTAAAATGGTTGGCACTAAAGGGTATTTTCAAAATTATACAAAGCCGATATTCCTATTGCCTATCAATGTGTTTGAAGAGTTCACTTCAACATTGACACTAGGACTACGACTTTACGGAAATATTTTTGCAGGTGAATTATTACTAGGATTATTAGCAGGTTTAGTATTCGACTTCCCAGCATGGGGTTGGTTAATTGGATTACCTGGCCTAATCGTATGGCAAGGGTTCTCAATTTTTATTGGTACGATTCAGGCATATATATTTGTAATGCTTTCGATGGTATATATGTCACATAAAGTACAAAAGAGTCATTAAATTAAAAAATAAAAAGAACAAATTAGGAGGATTTTTAAATGAATTTAATCGCAGCAGCAATCGCAATCGGCTTATCAGCACTTGGTGCAGGTATTGGTAATGGTCTTATCGTTTCAAGAACAGTAGAAGGTGTCGCTCGTCAACCAGAAGCACGTGGTCAATTAATGGGTATTATGTTTATCGGTATCGGATTAGTTGAGGCGCTACCAATTATAGGTGTAGTTATCGCTTTCATGTCACTATAAGTAAACTAGTCTTTATGGCGAAGTCTTCTAGGCTCTCGCCGTTCGTTTTTATCAAAATACCTTATGATTATACTGGATGAAAGGAGTGTCTATGAAAGTGACTGCTACGACTAATATGTTCGTTCTAGGTGCGGCTAGTGGCGGTGGTGTACAATGGGGAACAATCATTGTTACGATTGCTACATTCGCCATATTACTCTTACTTTTGAAAAAGTTTGCATGGGGCCCACTTAAAGAAGTAATGGACAAACGTGAACGCGATATCAATAAAGATATCGACGATGCTGAACAAGCTAAATTAAATGCTCAAAAATTAGAAGCACAAAACAAACAAACACTAAAAGAAACACAAGAAGAGGTTCATAAGATTTTAGAAGAATCTAAAATACAAGCCCGTAAACAACACGAAGAAATTATTCATGAAGCCAATATTAGAGCTAATGGCATGATTGAAACAGCACAAAATGAAATTAACAGTGAAAAAGAACGCGCACTTGCAGATATTAATAATCAGGTTTCTGAGCTTTCCGTACTCATTGCTTCAAAAGTACTGCAAAAAGAAATTTCAGAAAAAGATCAAAAAGAATTAGTTGAAAAGTACATTAAAGAGGCAGGCGATAAATAATGGCTAATGTAGCAAAAAAATATGCAAAAGCGTTATTTGATACTGCTAAAGAAAAAGCGTTACTTGATCAAATGTATGAAGAGTTTTCAACAATTGACGAAGCAGTGCGACCTGAAGTAGGAAAATTAAAAGAATTAGATACAGACCCACAAAAAGATGTAGCACAACGCCAACGTTTTGTTGCTATTATTTTTGGACACGCACATCAATATTTACAAAATATGTTTATGGTGCTTGCAAGTAATCGTCACCTTACATATACTCATGAAATATTCTTAGCTTTTGAAACTTTATATAATGCGTATCACAATCAAGACTTTGCGGTTATTGAATCAGTGTATGAACTATCTGAGGATGAAATAGCAAGTATTGATTCAATTATTAGATCGCGTACAAAACTATCAAAACTAATGATTACAAATGAAATAAATCCAGATCTTATCGGTGGTATCCGAGTTAAAGTTGGTACGAAAGTGATGGATGCAAGTATTAAAAATGATCTTGCCAAACTTGAAAAGCAATTTATTAGAGTGAAATAAAAATCGAAGGAGTGACATAGATGGCCATTAAAGCTGAAGAAATCAGTGCATTACTTCGCTCACAAATAGAAAATTATGAGTCAGAAATGGCTGTTACTGATGTAGGTACAGTTCTGCAAATTGGTGATGGTATCGCTTTAATCCACGGATTAAATGACGTTATGGCTGGTGAGCTTATTGAATTTAATAACGGCGTTCTAGGTTTAGCACAAAACTTAGAAGAATCCAATGTCGGTGTAGTAATTTTAGGGCCTTACACGGATATTAAAGAGGGAGACGAAGTAAAACGAACTGGACGTATCATGGAAGTTCCAGTTGGTAAGGAGTTACTTGGTCGTGTCGTTAACCCATTAGGACAAGCAATTGATGGTCAAGGACCAGTCAATACTACAAAAACACGTCCTGTAGAGAAGAAAGCAACTGGTGTAATGGATCGTAAATCTGTAGATGAACCATTACAAACTGGTATAAAAGCAATTGACGCGCTTGTACCAATCGGCCGTGGACAGCGTGAATTAATCATCGGAGACCGTCAAACAGGTAAAACGACGGTTGCCATTGATACGATTTTGAACCAAAGAGATCAAGATACGATCTGTATATACGTTGCTATCGGACAAAAAGATTCAACTGTACGTGCAAATGTTGAAAAATTACGTCAAGAAGGTGCATTAGATTATACAATTATTGTTTCTGCTTCAGCAGCAGATCCAGCGCCTATGCTTTATATCGCGCCATATTCTGGTGTAGCAATGGCTGAAGAATTCATGTTTGCTGGCAAAGATGTTTTAATCGTTTATGATGATTTAACAAAACAAGCAGCAGCTTATCGTGAACTATCATTATTATTACGTAGACCTCCAGGCCGTGAAGCTTATCCTGGTGATGTATTCTACTTACATAGTAGATTATTAGAGAGAGCGGCTAAACTAAATGATGATTTAGGTGGCGGTTCAATCACAGCATTACCTATTATTGAGACACAAGCAGGCGACATTGCCGCTTACGTTCCGACAAACGTAATTTCTATTACTGATGGACAAATATTCTTGCAATCTGATTTGTTCTTCTCTGGTGTAAGACCAGCGATTAATGCAGGTCAATCAGTATCACGTGTCGGTGGTTCTGCGCAAATTAAAGCAATGAAAAAGGTTGCTGGAACTTTACGTCTAGATTTAGCATCATATCGTGAATTAGAATCATTCGCGCAATTTGGATCTGATTTAGATGAATTTACTGCTAAAAAATTAGAACGTGGTAAACGTACAGTTGAAATATTAAAACAAGATAAAAACAAACCACTACCTGTAGAAAATCAAGTTTTAATTATTTATGCTTTAACAAAAGGACATTTGGATGATATCCCTGTAGTTGATATCACACGTTTTGAAGACGAGTTGAATCAATGGGCTAAATCGAATGCATCTGATTTATTAAATGAAATCAAAACGACGGGTGCTTTACCTAATGATGAATCATTTGAATCAGCGATTAATGAATTCAAGAAGAGTTTTAGCAAATCAGAAGAAGCATAATAGTTAATGTAGATAAAAGGTGGTGAGATAATGGCATCTCTTAAAGAAATCGATACACGAATAAAATCAACAAAAAAGATGAAACAGATTACGAAAGCAATGAACATGGTTTCTAGTTCGAAATTGCGTCGTGCTGAAAAAAATACGAATCAGTTCAGACCATATATGGTTAAAATGCAAGATGCAATTACAGCTGTTGCTGGAGCGGACAAAAATTCACATCACCCAATGTTACAACAACGAGAAGTGAAGAAAAGTGGTTATATCGTAATTACTAGTGACCAAGGCCTTGCGGGTGCATACAATGCGAATGTGTTGAAACATCTAATGAAAGATATTGAACGCAAACATAGTAGTAGTGATGAATATTCCATCTTAGTTTTAGGCCAAACAGGTGTTGATTTTCTTAAAAATAAAGGATATGACATTCATGATTCTTTAACAGAAGTTCCTGATCAACCTTCATTTAAAGAAATACAAGCAATTGCTAAAAAAGCAATAGATTTGTATAACGATGAGATTGTGGATGAGGTGAAAATTTATTACAGTCATTTCGTCAGTGTTTTAGAAAATACACCGTCGATGAAAACTGTGCTTCCATTGTCTCCAGAAGATTCAAGCTTAGGACATGGTCAAATGTCTTCATATGAATTTGAACCAGACAAAGAAGCAATTTTAAGTGTCATTTTACCTCAATATGTTGAAAGTTTAATATATGGAACGATTTTAGATGCAAAAGCAAGTGAACATGCAACACGTATGACGGCTATGAAAAATGCATCTGATAATGCGACAGATATCATTGATGATTTATCTATCGAATATAACAGAGCGAGACAAGCAGCAATCACTCAACAAATTACTGAAATTGTTGGTGGCGCAGTTGCACTTGAATAATGATTAAAGGAGGAAAATAGCATGGGATTAGGCCGTGTAACACAAGTTATGGGTCCAGTAATTGATGTTCGCTTTGAGCACAATGAAGTTCCAGAAATTAATAATGCCTTAGTTCTCGATATAGAAAGAGAAGAAGGTACTGTTGAATTAACGTTAGAAGTTGCATTACAACTTGGCGATGACGTAGTACGTACAATCGCAATGGATTCAACTGATGGTGTTAAACGTGGTACAGAAGTAAGAGACAGCGGAAACAGCATTAGCGTTCCAGTTGGTAATGAAACGTTAGGTAGAGTGTTTAATGTATTAGGTGATACGATAGACTTAGATGAAGACATAGATGACTCAGTACGTCGTGATCCAATTCATAGAGAAGCACCTGCATTTGATCAATTATCTACGAAAGTTGAAATATTAGAAACAGGTATCAAAGTTATTGATTTATTAGCACCTTATATTAAAGGTGGTAAAGTTGGATTATTCGGCGGTGCAGGTGTTGGTAAAACTGTATTAATCCAAGAATTGATCAATAATATCGCTCAAGAACACGGTGGTATATCAGTGTTCGCTGGTGTAGGTGAACGTACTCGTGAAGGTAATGACCTATACTTTGAAATGAGTGATAGTGGTGTTATTAAAAAGACAGCGATGGTTTTTGGACAAATGAACGAACCACCTGGTGCTCGTATGCGTGTAGCACTTTCTGGTTTAACTATGGCTGAGTATTTCCGTGATGAACAAGGACAAGATGTTCTACTATTCATCGATAACATCTTTAGATTTACGCAAGCCGGTTCAGAAGTTTCTGCACTATTAGGACGTATGCCTTCAGCCGTTGGTTATCAACCTACATTAGCAACGGAAATGGGACAATTACAAGAACGTATTACTTCTACAACTAAAGGATCTGTAACGTCAATTCAAGCAGTATTCGTGCCAGCCGATGATTATACCGACCCAGCACCAGCTGCAGTATTTGCGCACTTAGATTCAACTACAAACTTAGAGCGTAAATTAACTGAAATGGGTATTTATCCTGCAGTTGACCCATTAGCATCTACTTCTAGAGCCCTTGATCCATCAATTGTTGGTCAAGAACATTATGAAGTAGCACGTGAGGTACAATCTACTTTACAAAAATATAGAGAATTACAAGATATTATTGCTATTTTAGGTATGGATGAACTTTCGGAAGAGGATAAACAAACTGTAGAACGTGCGCGTCGTATTCAGTTCTTCTTATCTCAAAACTTCCACGTAGCTGAACAATTTACTGGGCAAAAAGGATCTTATGTGTCTGTTCAAAAAACAGTAGAAGGCTTCAAAGCAATATTAAATGGTGATTACGATCATATTCCAGAAGATGCATTCCGTCTAGTTGGAAGCATGGATGAAGTAATTGAAAAAGCTAAAGATATGGGTGTTGAAGTTTAAAATTAGGAGGTATGGATAATGAATACATTAAGCCTAAATATTGTCACTCCTAATGGTTCTGTTTACGACCGAGAAGATGTCACTCTGGCAGTTTTACAAACTACTGCTGGAGAAATCGGTGTCATGTATGGACATATTCCAACAGTTGCAGCACTTGAAATTGGCTATGCCAAAATTAATTTTGACGGTGGTTCAGAATATATTGCAGTGAGTGAAGGTTTTGTTGAAGTAAGACAAGATAAATTATCAATCATTGTTCAAACTGCAGAGCCTGCGAATGAAATTGATGTTGCTAGAGCAGAATTAGCTAAGTCAAGAGCAGAATCTCATTTAAACAATGAAGAAGATAGCAGTGACATAAATAGAGCCAAACGCGCATTAGATCGTGCTAATAACCGTCTTCGTGTCGCTCAATTACAATAATGAATAAAAGATATACTATGACGAATATCTAAAAAAGTCGACAAAGTTTTTACTTTGTCGACTTTTTCTTTTCTAATTAAACATGTCAAAATTAAATTTTTAGCGTTAATTTAGCAATGAAACATTAATTCAAAATATGGATTATAGTAACTTTCTTAAATCACAAGTGAATTATAATAATGTACCAAAGATTTAAGAGTGTAGTATGAATAAAAAAGTAAAAGTTTTACTTTCACATATACTTTTAATCGTTTAGAAGTAAAGTAAGTAAAAATATTTAATTTTAATAGTTATGCATACATGATATATATAATGGGAAAATAATATTAAATTGACGCTTATTATTTAAAAGTCAGTAATCTAATTATTAAGTATCTTTTGTTTAGTGTTTCGTGTAAAATATATAAATAGTGTTTATCAAGGAGAATGGCTTATGGAATATTTAGGACAATTTTCAATTGTACATCTCATACTACATGTCCTTTGTATTTGTATTGCTTATTGGGCATTGAATGCAGTGAGATTAGAGCAATTTTTTAAAAAAGGTTTTCCAGTACAAGTTCAAATTTGTATGATATTTTTAGCAATATTAATTGGAACTTCGGTCAGTAATTTTATTGTAGATTTATTACAATTTTCTACACAAATAAAATATTTGGTACAATAATTCAAATAATTGTATATTACGTATGATTATCGATATAATTTAATAGTAAGTTTGAATAAAAATTTTAGGCAATATATAAGTAGTTAAGTGGAGGATTTAAGATGGATAAGATAGAAATTAATGGTGGTAAAAAATTAACTGGTGAAGTGAAAGTTTCGGGTGCAAAAAACGCAGTATTACCAGTATTAACAGCATCACTATTAGCATCAAAAGGCGTGAGCAAATTAAAAAATGTACCAGCACTTAGTGATGTAGAAACAATTAATAATGTAATATCTACATTAAATGCTGAGGTCTCTTATAATAAAGAACAAGAAGAAGTTACAGTAGATGCAACAAAACAATTAAATGAAGAAGCACCATATGAATATGTAAGTAAAATGAGAGCAAGTATACTTGTAATGGGACCTTTACTAGCACGATTAGGTCATGCCAAAGTTGCTTTACCGGGTGGTTGTGCAATTGGTTCAAGACCGATAGAACAGCATATTAAAGGTTTTGAAGAACTAGGTGCTGAAATCCATATGGATGGTGGTTTTATATACGCAAACACTACTAACGGATTGAAAGGTACAACGATTCACTTAGATTTTCCAAGCGTAGGTGCGACTCAAAATATTATCATGGCTGCTTCATTAGCTGAAGGTAAAACTGTTTTAGAAAACGTCGCACGTGAACCAGAAATTGTTGATTTAGCAAATTATATTAATGAAATGGGCGGAAATGTGTTAGGTGCTGGTACTGACACCATTACGATTGAAGGTGTTGAAGCCTTGTATGGCGTCGAGCATTCAATTATACCTGATAGAATTGAAGCAGGTACATTATTAATTGCAGGTGCAATTACAAGAGGAAATGTTTTAGTTAACGGTGCAATCAAAGAACATATGACGAGTCTAGTTTATAAATTAGAAGAAATGGGAGTTAATCTAGAATACCTTGATGATGCTATTCGTGTAAGTGCTGAAAACGAATTGAAACCGGTAGATATCAAAACACTTCCACATCCTGGTTTTCCTACAGACATGCAATCACAAATGATGGCGTTATTATTAACTGCAAATGGACATAAAGTAGTAACGGAAACTGTGTTTGAAAATCGATTCATGCATGTCGGTGAATTTAAAAGAATGAATGCTAAAATCACTGTTGAAGGAAGAAGTGCAAAAATTGAAGGTAAAAGTCAACTTCAAGGCGCTCAAGTAAAAGCAACGGATTTACGTGCAGCAGCAGCACTTATTTTAGCGGGACTAGTAGCTGAAGGAACAACATATGTTACTGAACTAAAGCATTTAGACAGAGGGTATGTTGATTTGCATGGTAAATTAAAGGCATTAGGTGCTGACATCAAAAGAATACAAGATTAATGTTATAATATATTATATTAATAAATTGGAAACAGAGAGAAGTAAAGTTGGAGGAAGCAAATTATGGAAACAATTTTTGACTACAACCAAATAAAAGAGATTATTCCACATAGGCAACCATTTTTATTGATTGATCGTGTTGTAGAATACGATGAAGGTCAACGATGTGTAGCAATTAAACAAGTTTCAGGTAATGAACCATTCTTTCAAGGTCATTTTCCAGAATATGCAGTAATGCCTGGCGTATTAATTACTGAAGCTTTAGCACAAACAGGTGCAGTCGCTATGTTAAATAGCGAAGCAAACAAGGGAAAACTTGCACTATTTGCTGGTATCGATAAATGTCGTTTTAAAAAACAAGTAACACCTGGAGATACTTTGCGCTTAGAAGTTGAAATCACGAAGCTCAGAGGCCCTATTGGTAAAGGTAGTGCTAAGGCAACAGTAGATGGACAGTTAGCATGTAGTTGTGAGTTAACATTTGCTTTACAAGACAAATAATAAAAAAATAGTGTTACAGACTGTTTAAAACGGGCTGTAACACTATTTTTTATTTATCTACTTTTTCATCCTTCAGTCTTGGTTTAGATTGCATCATTCTATTAAAGGATTTCTTCAAGTCTTCACCAGATAAACCTTCATCTATTAATTGTTCTAACAAACTTTCAGCATAAACTTGTCTTAATGTGTAAATGTGACATTCACAAACAACAGAAATTGTATTTTCTAATTGAATGATATGTTTAATGGTTGCATCAAATAAAGCTGGATCGTTAGCAGGTCTAGTGATAACGACACGTATGTCTAATAATGTTTCGTTATCCATATATGTTTTCATAGTTTCATAATGATAATCTGAAATGACGATTTCAAGCAACCAGCCAGTGCCACTGTTTTCCTTATTGATGATGACACCATCTTCTAATTCGTACTCAGTTAAGCCACCATTTTCTGATACGATTTGAAATCGAACGGCTTTAAATGTTTTCATCGTCTCACATCCATTTAATTAATTTAAACTCTACATAAAATGTATTTATATTATCATTATAACGTAATTTTCTATGATAAAGGTGAAAAAAGTAGAATTTTGTAGTCATTTACTTTTTGAAATTATAAAAACTGTATTTTGACGGAATCATGTGAATTTTTTATGATTTACTTATAGAGGAGGTGACATATGATTAACAGTATTGTCATTGTAGGGAGACTAACAAAGGACCCTAAAATTTATGAGAAGGAAGGTAATAAACTAGCTACATTTTGCGTAGCCGTCTCAAGAAATTATAAAGATAAAAATCAAAAAGTTATTTGTGATTATTTATTTTGTAAGGCATTCGGAAAAATTGCTAATAATGTCGAAAAATATATCAATCAAGGTTCATTGGTTGGTATAACTGGACAAATGCAATCGAGAAAATTTGAAAAAGAAGGACAGATGCATTTTGTATCAGAAATTTTTATTGAAACTATTAAATTTATGTCCCCACGTTCTAAAAATGAAGATGAAACACTTTTTGATCCACTTCCAATAGATCAAAACCCAGATCTTATAAGTCAATTTGATTTTGAAGAAAACGAAATTTATGAAATTGTATAATATTTCAAGCACTCCCAACTCCCCGTTAATTTAACCCATCAAATCTAATATATTTAATCCTACTATTTAATTATACTTCTATCAGGCTATTCTTATTGTCTATTAAATTAACAATAGACAATAGGAATAGCTAAAATACATACTTTATAGGAAAATGTACTTTTATAAGAAGGTAGAAATTTATCTCGAAATAATACAGAATAATCTGATAAATTACAATTTTATTACACTCACTATATTTGTTAAATAGTCACATAAACTTTCATAGCAGTTTTCAACATAGTTGATGATGCTTATATTCTATTTTATAAATGTAATCACCATGTAAAGAAAAGGTGTACTTTTTTATTTGGCTGTAACCTACTACTGTTTTTAAGATGTTATAGTTGTACTTGCAAATTAATCATAACGAAAAAAATTATTTACCTTATAGGAGGAATTTTTAAAAATGAAAAAAACAGTATTAGCTTCAACATTAGCAGTAGGCTTAGGCGTAACAGGATTTGCAGCAGGAAACTCAGCAGACGCAGCTGAACAAGGTGTTGACAAAGCAGAATTAGCAAACTTAGCACAATCTAATCCAGAACAATTAAATGCATCACCTGTACAAGAGGGTGCATATAACTATAACTTTAATTATAATGGTACAAATTATAATTTTGAATCAGATGGCCAAACATGGTCATGGAGTTTTGGTGGAGGTTCTAGTGAAGATGTATCATCAGAACAAACAACTTCTGTTGAACAACCTCAACAAGCACAAACTGAACAACCAGCACAAGAAGTACAAACTGAGCAACCAGCTCAACAAGCTGCTCCACAAACTGAACAAACACAACAACCACAACAAGAAGCAACTACAAAAGCTTCAACTCAATCATCAAGCTCAAATGAAGCTTCAACTAGCTCATCAGGTGTGAATGCACACTTACAACAAATTGCACAACGTGAATCAGGTGGCGATATTCATGCTACAAACCCATCATCAGGTGCTTCAGGTAAGTTCCAATTCTTACAAAGTACATGGGATTCAGTAGCTCCAGCTGAATATCAAGGTCAACCAGCTGCTAACGCACCAGAAGCAGTTCAAGATGCAGCAGCTCAAAAATTATATGATGAAGTTGGCCCTTCACAATGGGTTACAGCATAATATAACAAAATACAATAAAGTTTATTTTTGGAAAAGCTGAGACAATTTAATTGTCTCAGCTTTTTATTGCTATATTAAGTTAGTGGTAATTATGCATGAACGATAGCCAAAGTCCTGCATATTTTTTCTTATAAATAATGTGCATCTAGAGTATATAAAGCTAATTATAAGTACATTTAACTTAGTTGATAACTGTTGGTAGTACAATCATATTAAAGGTTTTTGTATTACTAGAAGGTTTATATAAACCATTTTATTGCAATAGTTGATGTACTTTGATATGTTTTATATAAATACATAATAAAGAAACTACTAGGGGAGCCTTATGGCTGAGATGAGAAATTCAGACCCTTATAACCTGATTTGGTTAAGACCAACGTAGGAAAGTAGCATTCATTAATATTTGGGAAATTGCTCTAATATATATTAATAAACTACATTCCTACGTGGGATGTAGTTTTTTTAATTAGGAGGGCTAAATTTGTTATTTTCACAGGAATTAAAAAAAGCTTCACAACCAATTATTGAGGATATCTATAATGATCCATTTATCCAAGAAATGTTGCATGGTACGATTTCTGAAGAGGCTTTGAAATTTTATTTGAGAGCAGATGCTTCTTATTTAAAAGAATTTGCAAATATATATGCATTGTTAATACCAAAAATGAGTAGATTGGAAGAGGTTCAATTTTTAGTAGAACAAATACAATTTATAGTTGATGGTGAAGTAGAAGCACACGAAATCTTAGCAACATATGTACAACAAAACTATAGTGAAATCGTTCAAGAAAAAGTTTGGCCACCAAGTGGAGATCATTATATCAAACATATGTATTTCAATGCCTATTCAAAAGAAAATGCTGCATATACAATTGCAGCAATGGCACCTTGTCCATATGTGTATCAAGTGATTGCTAAAGAAGCGTTGAAAGACAGTGAATTAAATAAAGACTCAATTTTATCAAAATGGTTTGAATTTTATAGTACGGAAATGGATGAATTGGTAAATATTTTTGATGAATTAATGGACCGATTAACGCAAAATCTTGCAGTTGAAGAAAAAGAAGCAATAAAATCTTGTTTCTTACAAAGTACGATACATGAACGAAATTTCTTTAATATGGCATATATACAAGAAAATTGGTTATACGGAGGTCAAAATAATGAATAAACCTAAGATTGCGTTAACGATTGCTGGAACAGATCCTACCGGTGGTGCAGGTGTCATGGCAGATTTAAAATCATTCCATGCATGTGGTGTATATGGTATGGCTGCAATAACAAGCATTGTGGCTCAAAATACTAAAGGCGTACAACATATTCATAATCTAGATTCACATTGGTTAGAAGAGCAAATGGAAAGTGTATTTTCAGATGAACTACCACATGCTTTGAAAACTGGGATGATTGCATCTAAAGAAATGATGGAGATTATTCAAATGTATTTAAAAAAATACGACAATATTCCATATGTTATCGATCCAGTTATGTTAGCAAAAAGTGGTGATTCTTTGATGGATGATGATGCTAAAGCAAACTTACAAAATATTTTATTGCCTTACGCTACAATAGCGACGCCCAACTTACCAGAAGCTGAAGAAATTACAGGTATTACAATTAATGACCAACAGTCGATTTATCAAGCTGGCAATATATTTATCAATGAAATTGGTAGCAAGGGTGTAGTTATAAAAGGTGGACATTCAAGTGATGAAAATACAGCTATAGACTATTTATTTACACAAGATGATGTGTTTACCTTTGAAGAACCTAGATATGATACAAAACATACACATGGTACAGGATGTACTTTTTCAGCTGTTATTACTGCAGAGTTAGCAAAAGGTAAATCGATGTTCGATGCAGTTCAAAAAGCGAAGAAATTTATTTCACTTAGTATTAAACATACACCAGAAATTGGTTTAGGTAGAGGTCCAGTAAACCATTTTGCATATATGAAGGAAGTTGGTTTAGATGATGAATAATTTAGAAAAATTAAGGGCGGATCAACCGCTTGTCATTTGTTATACAAATGATGTAGTTAAAAATTTTACTGCAAATGGTTTGTTAAGTCTTGGTGCTAGTCCAGCAATGAGTGAGGCGCCTGAAGAAGCACATGATATGCTGACAGCTGCAAACGCTTTGTTAATAAATATTGGTACGTTAACAAAAGAAAGAGAACAAGATATTTTAAACATCGCTAAAACAGCGAATCATCTTGGCAAACCGATTATATTTGATCCTGTTGCTGTAGGTGCTTCACAATACCGCAAAGATTTTTGCAAAAAGTTTCTCAATGAAATAAAAGTTACTGTTATTAAAGGAAATGCTTCTGAAATTTTAACGTTAATTAATAGCGATACTAAAATGAAGGGAACTGACGGCGATAGTAGTTTAGATTCAGTATCAATTGCAAAAGAAGCACGCAAACACTTTAATACGTCGATTGTCATAACTGGCAAAGAGGATGTTATTGCTCAGAATGAACGCATATTTAAACTATCTAACGGATCTCCATTGTTGGCAAGAATAACTGGTGCTGGTTGCTTATTAGGAGCAATAGTAGCAAGTTTTGTTGACTCAGAAACTCCTTCTATAAATGCGTTAATAGAAGCGGTCTCTCTATATAATATCGCTGCAGAAAAAGCTGAACAAATTTCAGCAGGACCTGGTAGTTTTAAAGTAGAATTGTTAAATGCATTGTATAATATGACCTTTGAAACTGATATACAATATCAAAATAAGCAAGAGGTGTAACTATGTTTAACAAAGCGTATTTAAAGCTATATTTTATTTGTGGTACACAAGATATACCAAAACAAACATCAATCATAGATGTTGTGACTGAAGCTTTAGAATCAGGAATTACAATGTTCCAATTTCGAGAAAAAGGGGACGGTTCATTAACAGGAAATGCCAAAATTGAACTTGCACAAAAATTATTATCTTTATGTAAAAGTTATCATGTTCCTTTTATTGTTAATGATGATGTAGACTTAGCAAAAGCAATAGATGCTGATGGAGTACATGTAGGACAAAATGATGCCAATATTGATGCATTCGCCAGTACATTTAGTAATAAAATAATAGGTCTTAGTGTAAGTGATTTAGAAGAATATCAAGTATCGGACTTAACCAATGTTGATTATATCGGTGTTGGACCGATGTATCATACGGGCTCAAAATCAGATGCTAAAGCTCCAGTGGGTCCAGGAATGATTCAAACATTAAGAACTAAAGTTCAAGATTTTCCAATCGTTGCAATTGGAGGTATTAATACAAAAAATGCTCAAATCATTATGAATCATGGTGCAGATGGATTATCAATTATTTCAGCAATCTCGAAAAGTTCAAATATCCAAGAAACTGTACAACAATTTTTACAAACTGTTGAATAATGCGGAAAATTTCTTTTTTTGTTTTCTACTTTCCTTTGAGTATGATAAAATAAATTTTATGTGAATATATCATTAGAGGTGGAAAAATGAAAAAGAAAGCGCTACTACCTTTATTATTAGGTGTAATGGTCCTTTTAGCAGGCTGTGACTACTCTAAACCTGAAAATAGAGATGGATTTTTCTTTAATACGTTTGTAGAACCAATGGACAAGTTAATTCATTGGTTGGGAACAAGTTTCAACAATGATTATGGTTTAGCAATAGTAGTACTTGTATTGGCAATACGTGTTGTATTATTGCCTTTCATGTTATCAAACTATAAAAATAGTCATATGATGCGAGAAAAAATGAAGGTTGCAAAACCGGATATTGATGCAGTTCAAGAAAAAGTTAAGCGTTCTAGAACGCAAGAAGAAAAAATGGCTGCAAACCAAGAAATGATGGAAGTATATAAAAAATACGATATGAATCCAATGAAGAGCATGTTAGGTTGTTTACCAATCTTAATTCAAATGCCAATCATTATGGGCTTATTTTTCGTATTGAAATATCCGTCAAGTGGTGGATTTACGGAACACCCAAATTTCCTTTGGTTTAACTTGTCTCAACCTGATATTTGGATTACTGTTATCGCTGGTATTTTATACTTCTTACAAGCTTTTGTATCAAGTAAGAGTATGCCAAATGAACAACGTCAAATGGGTTATATGATGATGATTATTTCTCCAATTATGATTGTTTGGATTTCTTTAAGTTCTGCGTCAGCATTAGGTCTTTATTGGTCAGTCAGTGCGGCATTCTTGATTGTACAAACTCAAGTTGCCAACATGTATTATTCTAATCTTGCTAAAAAAGAAGTTGCTCCAATGATTGAAGCAATGAAGAACAATAATTCTGAAAAAGCTAGCAAAGGTAAAAACACACAAGTAGCACCTAAGAAATCTAAAAAGAAATAATGCATTACATCATTAATTTAAATGATAGACCTGGTACATAATATATAGCAGGTATAAAGTTTAGAAGCACTTGAGATGATTATCTCAAGTGCTTCTATTTTTTATATTTAAAATAAATGTATCTTAGTTTCGAAAGTGACTTAGCTATCCAATATATAAAGATGGTCTACAAAGTCTGGAACAAACATACTTGAATTTTTAAAAATACCATTCTTTGAAAAAAGTATCTACATAATTTTTCATAAATTCATGTCGTTGTTGCGCTAAATTTTTTGCTGTTTGAGTGTGCATGAGTGATTTAAGTTTAAATAATTTTTCATAAAAGTGTTTTATTGCAGAAGGTTTCCAATCAAAATATGATTGATTAGATTTTTTTATATTATTGGATTGTTGGTCAATCCACATAGGTTCACCAAAATGACCTGCAAATTGAAATGTGCGTGCTATACCAATTGCACCAATCGCATCTAAACGATCAGCATCACGAACAATTTGTCCTTCAATCGATAATTTAACATGATCATTTTTACCATTTTTATAACTGATATGTTCAATAATATGTAACACATCTTGTTGTATTACGAGATCAAGTTCCAAACCATTGAGGAATTGTGCTAACTTTACTTTTGCTTCTTTAGTATTTGTAAGTTTGCTATCGATAGTATCGTGTAAAATACTTGCTAATTGTATGGTGAGTAAATGACCTTGTTGTTCATTGTTAGCAATATATTCTGCTAATCTTGTTACGCGTTGTATATGTGCAATATCGTGCCCGGTTGTATCATCTTTATGAAAAAGTTTCATGTAGTTTTGCGCTTTAGTGATTATATCTTCATTAGTCATATCAAGTTGCCTCCATTTTGACAAAAAACTAAACTAAATTATTAATTGAGATTTAATTGTTATAAAATTATAAATAATACATTGATGTGTTTAAATAGTGGGTGATCAACAATCTTTCTAAGATGAAAGTATTAAGTGTTTTTACTAGAGTGACAAACAACATGTATATACTTTAAGCTTTTATAAGCGTAGAAATACATTTTTTAATTCGGTTGTTTATAATTACTAAGATTAAAAATGTCCGAGACATATGATAAGTCTCGGACTGATAATGATTCTATAAAATCGGAGATAATAATCTTGAAATGCCTTCTTTAAATTTGACCCATAAACTTCTTTGTTCATATAGTGCTTTAGTTAATCTATAAGAGACATTTAAATCTTTTTCAAAAGCCTTTCTTAAAGCTTTAGCAATATGTGGGTCATAGATGAATGCGTTTATCTCAAAGTTTAATGTGAAGCTGCGGTGATCCATATTTGTTGTTCCAACACTGGAAACTTCATCATCAATGACGAGTGTTTTAGAATGTAAGAAACCATTATTGTAGTGAAAGATATTCACACCAGCATCTAATAAAGAAGCAACGTTATTGTATGTTGCCCAATAAACAAAAGGATGATCCGGTTTATTAGGTATCATGATATTTACGTTCACGCCACCTAAAGAAGCAATTTTAACAGCATCTAAAAATGCTTGATCGGGAATAAAATAAGGCGATTGTATATAAATAGAATGCTTTGCTGAAGCAATCATTTTTAAATAACCGTATTTTATTTGTTCCCACGTTTCATCAGGACCACTAGAAGCAATTTGCACACCCGTCGTACCACCTGAATCTACGTCTGGAAAATAACGTTCTTCATATCTTAAATTATCACGTGTTGAGTGTGAGTTCCAGTCAAGCATAAAACGAAGTTGTAAAGCGTTAACGGCATCACCAACGATACGGAGATGTGTATCTCTCCAGTATCCAAATTTTTTCTTAAGTCCCAAATATTCATCACCGACATTAAATCCACCTACGTAACCAATATGTCCATCGATAACAACAATTTTTCTATGATTTCGATTATTCATTCTCAAATTGATTAATGGTAATTTAGATGGAAAGAATGCTTCAACGAGTCCACCTTTTTTTCTAAAAGCTTTAAAGTCTTTTATAGATAAACCTCTAGAACCCATATCGTCATAAAGCATTTTCACTTCGACACCTTCGTCAAGCTTATGTTCTAATGCAGTTAATATTCGTTTTCCTAGATAATCATTACGGAAAATATAGTATTGAATATGTATATAATCTTTGGCATTATATATATCTTCAATAAGTGCATCAAACTTTTCTTTTCCATCTATAAAGATGCTTATATCATTATCAGTAGTTAAGAAAGCCGCATTATTATACAATAACATTTGAACCATATCTTTAAATTTTACGATTTGATGATTGCCTTTAGAAAAATCATCATTTTTCAAGGCTTCTAGTTGTTCATTTACAATCATTTCAATGCCGACTTTATCTTCTTCATCTAAACTAAAGATATGTTCGCGTTGGATTTGGCGACCAAAAAGTAAATACACGATAAAACCTAAAATAGGTATAAGACCCAAAACCAATATCCATGCCCAAACAGAACCAGCAGATCGTCGCTCCATAAAGATAATTGTAAATGCAAAGATTAGGTTTAATATAAATGCGCCAATCAGAATAACATTAATGATGACGTTTGTATGGTTGTAAGTTATAGCAAAAATATCTATCATATTAAACCTCCAAATTGCTATTCAATTAATTTACAATTGATAAATTCTTCATCATTGTAACATGGTACCACGTTTTTATCACTTGACTAATACCTGATAGGGGTATATTATAAATATATATTAAGAGGGGGCGTTGGATCATGGCAGAAATGCAAAAAGCGCATCATTCTGAACAAATTAAATCAAATTTAAAATCTCGTTTAAATCGCATTGAAGGACAAGTAAGAGCGATCAATCGTATGATTGATGAAGATGTATATTGTGATGATGTGCTTACACAAATTAGAGCGACAAGATCAGCACTTAATAGTGTTGCTACGAAATTATTAGATCACCATATGAAAAGTTGTATTATGGATAAAGTGAACCAAGGTGAGCAACAAGAAGCAATGGATGAGTTGTTGGTAACTTTCCAAAAGTTAATGAAAGATTAGAACAGGTGACGCCAATGGAATCACAAACGATTTATTTACGTAAAATAGATAATAAACAAGATAAGCTTCAAATAGAAAGAACATTATCACAAATCATCGGTGTGAATCATGTTTCAGTTGAAATTGAAAAAGCACAAGTGTTTATAGAATTTGAAACACCAGCAAGTTTAAACAATTTAGAAAAAGACTTATATGATTTAGGATTTGAAATTTTGTATTAAATCGACTTTAGTCATTGAAATGTTATCTTTCTCATATCATGTTATAAAGTACAGGGTGAAACAATCAATAGACTGACTGGTATTGATTTATATTCTGTTTTTGTTTTTATTGCTTATAATAATTATAAGTGAATGTTTTAAAATTACGTAATAAAACAAAAATTATTTTATAAGATAAAGAAAATTTCAATAACATGTAGTAATTCGGAAATAAATAGGGTAAGATATAATAGAAGCTAGAATTTAGGAGTGATGATATGAGTAAAGATAACGAAAAGATTCAAAATGTAGTTAAACTATTATCATCATTAGGGGTAAACATAAAGAAAACTAAATCAAGATTAGAAGTTATGCATACTTTACCAACGACTGTGAAAACCGCTAACGAATTGAAATAGTGCGTTACCCATACAAAGATTAAAAGCATATATGCAAATTTAAGAGGCTGAGACATTAATTGTCTCAGCCTCTTATTGTTAAAGCAGCAGTTAATCTTGACTTGAAGGGATGGTACGGTGAAGCCTTATTAAATAAATTGATTTTCTACTCATTCCATTTTAGTGTGCCGTGTTGAACGATAAATTTATAAAAAACAAAAGCGTTGAAAACTTTTTGATCTAAGAGTTTTCAACGCTTTTTAAATATGTCAATGCAAAACAAGTAGCTATTTGTTTTGCGTTGTATATTGTCTAGATTGGTGATAATAAATTGATAATATCACACCAATACCACACATTAAACTCCATAATGAGCTACCACCATAACTAATAAATGGCAATGGTATACCCGTAATTGGTAATAACTGAATGGTCATACCAATATTTTCTAGGATATGGAATAGAATCATTGTAGTAAATCCAATGATGAAAATTTTACTGAACGGTAATTCAATTTTAGTAGCAAGTCTTACTAAGTGAAAAATAAATGCAAGAAAAATCAATAGCAAAATGACTGAACCAATAAAACCAAATTCTTCCCCAATAACTGAGAAAATAAAATCCGTATGGTTTTCCGGAATATAAACTTCACCTTGATTGAACCCTTTACCAAATAGTTGTCCAGAACCAATCGCTTTAAGTGATTCTGTTAAATGAAATCCATCACCACTACTATAAGTATAGGGATCAAGCCACGAATTGATACGACTTAATTGGTAAGGTTGAATGCCGAAACTATTTTCTAAAATAGAAGGTTTATAAATCACTGATAATATCACCGTAGAAGCAATAACGACTGACCCTATTAATATAGGTGCTAGTATCTTCCAAGTGATTCCACTGATTATCATAACACCGACAATAATCGCAAAGATAACTAGTGTTGTACCTAAATCATTTTGCAATAATATAAGTACCATAGGGATAAAAGCTATACCGATAATTTTAAAGAATAATTTAAAGTCAGTTTCTAAAGATTTGTTAAATGTAAATTGGTTATGTTTAGTTACAATTTTGGCCAAAGCTAAAATCATAACTATTTTCATAAATTCGGATGGTTGAACACTAATTGGTCCAAACGTATACCAACTTTTTGCCCCGTTAATAATCGGTGTGATAGGTGTTTCTGGAATAATTAGTAATAACAACAATGAGAAACAAAGTATAATATAAAGTAAATATGTATATTTCATAAGTTTTTTAGGTGAAATTAGCATTATTAGAAATGCGATAATCGCCCCAAAAACATAATATAGTATCTGGCGTATACTAAAGTTAGCGCTATATTGACCTCCGCCCATTGCAGAACTAATAAACGTAATACTTATGATTGCTAGTAATGCGATGAAGCCAATTAAAATCCAGTCTATTTTTCGGATCCAATGATTATTTTTTGATTGACGTGAAGTATTCATTTCTTACTCCTTTGGAAAACTATTATTTCAATTACTTGTAGTATATATAGATTTTACCGAACTTTATACGATTTTGCTAGAAGTAGGGTATGTAAAACTTAAATAATTATTTTAAGTGTCATTGAAGTTTTCACTTTAAATACTTTAAAAACTTCAATATACTTATAAAAAACAATTATTTTACAACTACATAACAAATGCAAAATGCTAATAAATCGTGATATGATGTAGTTTAAGAATTCTATATGGAGGCTAAAATATGGCTAAAGAAAATGTTTGTATCGTATATGGAGGGAAAAGTGCTGAACACGATGTATCAATATTAACAGCACAAAATGTCTTAAATGCGATTGATAAAGAAAAATATCAAGTGGACATTATTTACATAACAAACGATGGAGATTGGAAAAAGAAAGAAAATATCGTAGATCCTATAGATGACATAGATGCGTTACGATTAGCAGATGTTCCTGCCGGAGAAATCTCCAAATTATTAAATGAAGGTAGCCTTGGCACAGCATATAGTGCGGTTTTCCCATTACTACATGGACCGAATGGTGAAGATGGAACAATTCAAGGTTTATTTGAAGTGTTAGATATTCCATACGTTGGTAATGGTGTGCTAGCAGCCTCAAGTTCAATGGATAAGCTTGTGATGAAACAACTCTTTGCGCATAGAGGCTTACCTCAATTACCATATGTAAGTTTCTTAAGAAGCGAATATCAAAAATACGAAAATAATATTTTGAAATTAGTACATGACAAGTTAGAATATCCTGTATTTGTGAAACCTGCAAATTTGGGATCAAGCGTAGGTATTAGTAAGTGTAACGATGAGGAAGAGTTGAAACAAGGTATAGAAGAAGCATTTCAATTTGATCGTAAATTAGTAATTGAGCAAGGCATCAACGCTAGAGAAATTGAAGTGGCTGTCTTAGGTAATGACTACCCAGAAACGACTTGGCCGGGAGAGGTAGTTAAAGATGTGGCATTTTATGATTACAAAGCTAAGTATAAAGATGGAAAAATCAAATTGGATATTCCAGCTGACTTGAATGATGATGTAAAAATGACTTTAAGAAATATGGCTGTAGAAGCATTTAAAGCAACAGATTGTTCAGGATTATTGCGCGCTGATTTCTTTGTAACGGAAGATAATCAAATTTTTATAAACGAGACAAATGCTATGCCTGGTTTCACAGCTTATAGTATGTATCCAAGTTTATGGGAAAACATGGGCGTAAGTTATGCAGAACTCATAAGTAAATTAATTGAATTAGCAAAAGAAAAACATGAAGATAAAAAGAAAAATAAATATAAAATTGATTGAGGCGGTTAAATCATGATTGAAGTAACTTTAGAACAAATTCAAGATTGGATTCCATGCGAGATTGATAATGACTATTTAGATTACACAATTAAAGGTGTTTCTATAGATTCAAGAAAAATCGACGAACAAAATTTGTTTATTCCTTTTAAAGGAGAACATGTCGACGGACATAAATATGTGAATCAAGCATTGGAAGATGGTGCGGGAGCGGCATTTTGTCAGAAGGACAGTGTTTTAGCCCCTCAAATTTCTGGACCTATTATTTGGGTAGATGACACATTGGAAGCATTGCAGCAGTTAGCCAAAGCCTATTTGGCATTTGTTAATCCATTTGTGATCGCTGTTACAGGTTCTAATGGTAAAACAACGACTAAAGACATGATAGAAAGTGTATTAAAGCCTCAATTTAAAGTGAAAAAAACACTAGGAAATTATAATAATGAAATCGGTATGCCGTTAACCATTTTGCAATTAGATCAAGATACTGAAATTTCTATATTAGAAATGGGTATGTCTGGTTTTCATGAAATTGAAGCATTATCACAATTAGCTAACCCAGATATTGCAATTATTACTAATATTGGTGAATCACATATGCAAGATTTAGGATCGCGTGAAGGTATAGCGAAAGCTAAAGCGGAAATTTCATTTGGTCTTAAACCTCAAGGTCTATTTATCTACGATGGAGATGAGCCATTATTAAAGCCTCATGTCGATAAATTAGTAGATATAGATTTAATGAGTATAGGTAAAAAAGAAAATAATGATTTAGTTTGTAAAATTGACAATATAGATGATACTGGTATTATTTTTAATATTAATGAAAATGAGCATTATGAATTACCAATTTTAGGTGAACATAATATGAAAAACGCAACTATAGCTATAGCTGTTGGTAAACGGCTTAATCTGAGTTATGAAACGATACATCAAAATATTCAAGCGGTTCAACTTACAGGTATGAGAATGGAACAACACCATACCGACTCCGATACGCTTGTTATCAATGATGCTTATAATGCTAGTCCAACTAGTATGAAAGCCGCTATTGATACACTCAGCAGTATGGGAGGCCGCAAGATACTTGTGTTAGGTGATGTCTTAGAATTAGGGCCTAATAGTCAAACAATGCATGAAGCGGTTGGTGATTATTTAGTTAATAAACAAATCGATGCGTTATATACTTATGGAACAGAAGCGGGTCATATTCATCGTACAGGCAAAGCGTTTGTAAAATATGCAGAACATTTTACAGATAAAGCTGCACTGATACAGTCATTAAAATCAAATACTGAACCACAAGATAAAATACTAATTAAAGGTTCAAGAGGGATGCAATTAGAAGAAGTTGTAGATGCCTTAATTTAAAATTATTAACACCACATTTCATATCACTTTTATTAGTGGGAAAGTGGTGTTTTATTTTGTTATAAATAAAATAGATATTTCGATAGTTAGTAACTTGAACTAGTTCATTTAAGTTACTATTTTTAAAAATTACTAAAAATTATCAATATAAATAAATCTACAATTTTTTTTCGTAAACAAAAATAAATACTGGTAAATATAATTAAACGCTTACAACCTATATATCACAGTATTTTCTCAGTTTACTTTGATTATTAATGAGGGGAATTATGTCATTATAATAAATTTGGTTTATTGCGATTATAGACTTGAGGTGGTACTATAAAGAAGTTGAAGAAACTTAGATGAACATATATGTAGAGAAATACAGATAAATAAAGGAGAATTATATTGCAAAATTTTAAAGAATTAGGGATCTCAGATAAAACGGTAGAAACCCTAGTATCAATGGGGTTCGATGAGGCCACTCCTATACAAAAAGAGAGTATCCCTCTTGCCTTAGAAGGTAAGGATGTTCTTGGTCAAGCGCAAACAGGTACAGGAAAAACAGGCGCTTTTGGTATTCCACTTATTGAAAAAGTGGCAGGACAAGATGGAGTTCAATCATTAATATTAGCACCAACTAGAGAATTGGCGATGCAAGTTGCTGAATCACTTAGAGCATTTGCGACCGGCCAAAATGTACAAATAGTAACTGTATTTGGTGGAATGCCAATAGATCGTCAAATTAAATCACTTAAAAAGGGTCCACAAATTGTTGTAGGTACACCTGGACGTGTTATTGATCATTTAAATCGTCGTACGTTAAAAACAAACACTATTCATACATTAATATTAGATGAAGCAGATGAAATGATGAATATGGGCTTTATTGATGATATGAAATTTATTATGGATAAAATACCAGCAGAACAACGTCAAACAATGTTATTTTCAGCTACAATGCCAAAAGCTATTCAAACATTGGTACAACAATTTATGAAATCACCAGAAATTGTTAAAACTATGAATAATGAAATGTCAGATCCTCAAATAGATGAATATTACACAATTGTAAAAGAATTAGAAAAATTTGATACATTTACAAATTTCTTAGATGTACATCAACCTGAGTTAGCAATTGTTTTTGGTCGTACTAAGCGTCGTGTTGACGAACTAACAAGTGCGTTAATTTCAAAAGGATATAAAGCTGAAGGTTTACATGGCGATATCACACAAGCTAAACGTTTAGAAGTATTGAAGAAATTTAAGAACGACCAATTAGATATCTTAGTTGCTACAGATGTTGCAGCAAGAGGACTCGATATATCAGGTGTAAGCCATGTTTATAACTTTGATATACCTCAAGATACTGAAAGTTATACTCACAGAATTGGCCGTACGGGTCGTGCTGGTAAAAAAGGTGTAGCAATTACTTTTGTTAACCCAATTGAAATGGATTATATCCGTCAAATTGAACAAACGAACAAACGACAAATGACTGCATTGAGACCACCGCATCGTAAAGAAGTGCTTAAAGCACGTGAAGAAGACATTAAAGGTAAAGTTCAAAACTGGATGTCAAGAGATAGCGAACCAAGACTGGAACGTATTGCAACAGAATTACTGGAAGAATATAATGATGTAAATTTAGTAGCAGCATTATTGCAAGAGTTAGTTGAATCAAACGATGAAGTTGATGTTCAATTAACATTTGAAAAGCCATTATCTCGAGGCAAAGGTCGCCAAGGTAAAGGTGGACCAAAACGTGGTGGAAACCATAAACGTGGTGGCGGCAAATTCGATAGCAGAAATCGTCGTCCAAATAAAGGCGGCTTCAACAATAAAAAGAAAAATGATAGATCATCAGATAGAAACAACAAAAAATCAATGAAGGGTCGCACATTCGCAGACCATAAAAAATAAAATACTTTATCATATATGAATTTTAGGTTTAGTCACTCCAATTTATTGGAGTGATTTTTTTATATCTAAAATCGATTCAATCACATAAAAGTGATTAGAAAAAGTGGGAAATTAAAGTGATGATAAAAATATTAGAATAATCATTGCCTTCTACGACGATAATGAAGCAAACATGTCCCTATGTTATAATGAATTGAAAAATTTTATGGAGGAGTGTAATTATGACTAACGACCAACAATTTAGGCGCAGCCCTAAACAAGCGATGAGATATTATTACATACTAGAAGCTCTTGAATTGATTGTTAGTTTATTATTTATGATTGCATTAGTATTTTTATGGAATCATTATAATTGGTGGCATTTTTTAATTTACATATTTATTGCAATAACGATTTTTGATGTAATATATATGCTGTTGAGACCTTGGTTGAAGTATAAATATACTTTTTACTGCGTCAAAGACCAATATATTGAAATCAAAACAGGAATATTTTTTAAAAAGAATGAAATTGTTAAATATGAGCGAACGCAATTTTTAAAAAGAAAAAGCAATCCATTATTAAAACAATTACATATATCAAGGCTAACTTTGGTGACAGCTGGCCACTCACTTGATTTCCCGTTGATGTTAACAAAGGAAATTGAAGTATTTGAACATAATATTTTAAAATACTTACGAGGAGCTGATTATGATGTATAGTCCTCAAAAATTACATCCAATTTCATACATAACTGGAATAATAGAGGCGATTAAACAAAATATTATTTTGATTTTTATTTTTTTAGTGTTTAATTTACGCAACTTTGATTTTACGGATTATAAATCATATATCTATCCAGGCATTGTTACTATTATCTTTCTGATTTCGTTTATAATACAAATATTAAAGGTTTATAACACTAGATATTGGATTGAAAATGATCATTTTATTTTAGCCACTGGTATTTTTAGTAAAGAAAGGAAAGAGTTAAATATACGCAGAATTCAAACGTTAGATACTTCACAAGGTATTATTAATCAAATTGTGGGTGGGGTAATACTTCAAATTAAAACGCCTAGTGATGGTATAGAGTTAGACACTGTATCCAAAAATCAAAGTGATTTTATACAGCAAACATTAAAAGAAAAACAGCAAAAACTAACTCAAAATAGCGAAATCAGTGACAACAATGATTCTTTTGCAGAGCAGGATGCTGAAAAAGAACAAAAAATGCAGTCGCCAGCTATGAATATTTATAAATTAAACTTTAAAGAACTTTTATTTATGGCTTTAACAAGTGGTGTCATTGGTGTAGCTTTTGCAACATTGTCACCAGTCATGTTTGCATTAAGTGATATTTTACCTTGGCATAAAATTACCAATACATTTTCTGAAATTTTTCAGACTGCTTTTATGATTATTTTAATGATTGTTGTCTTGGTCATTGTAGTGAGTTATATTTTTGGCACTATCATAGAAATAGTTAGAAATTTTAATTATACGGTTAAGCAACAAGGTACACAGTTAAATATTCAATATGGTTTGTTTAATGTCAAAAGTATTACTGTACCAACTGACCGTGTGCAAGCGATTGTAGAACGTCAATCATTTATAAGAAAGTTATTTGGCTATACTTCAATTCATTTTGTAATTACGAGTGATATGGATGGTGTTGATAAGGATGATGTTACTCTAGGCGGCAATGTAATGATTTTACCATTTATTAAGAGGCAAAAAGCATTTTATCTGATAAAGCACCTGATACCAGACATGAAATTCACTGAACCAAAACTAGGCATGCCTTGGAGGGGATTTCATAGGTATTTTTGGAGAGAATCACTAGTATTACTTATCGGTGCTACGATTGCTACTTATTACTGGTCTGTTTGGTCATTTGTTATTGCAGGGTGCCTAATATTAATAATGATTCTTCACAGTTTTATCGTTATTAAATCCTCTGGTTTAAACTTAAATCACGATGAATTAGTTGTGCGGAATGTAACTATGTTTGGATTTAAAAACACATATTTTAAACACAACAAATTGTTAGGTATGGAAATGTCAGAAAATCCGTTTCTTATTCGAAGTAACCTAGCAAACTTTAAATTTATCATTGCTAAAGCGGCTGGCAGTGCAGAAATAGGGTTAAAATATAGTGAAGTTAGTCATGTGGAAAAACTAAAATCATGGTATTTGAGAGGTGATTTTGATGAATGAATATAATTATATGGATCCATCAGGAAAAACAGTCATTTGTATTGCTTCAATAATTACTGCAATTTTATTAATTTTGGCTTTATCAATTATTACAGTAATAGATAAGGTATGGTTACATTTAATAAGTTCTAAAGTCATGTTTTGGTTATGGACGATTAATATCATAATTGCATTCATTGTTATCATTATCGGTGGTATGATTAGACCGATTTATAAATATAAAATATTTAGATATAAGTTAGAAAATCAAGAAATCACGGTTAGAAATGGCTTGTGGTTTATTAATGTAGTGAAAATTCCTTTGTTTCGTATTCAAAATGTCGATACCCATGAAGGTATCTTAATGAGAAAATATAATTTGGCGAGTTTAACCTTGTCGACAGCCGGTGGAAATACTGAAATAAAGCTAATTGACAAAAATAAAGCAAATACATTGAAACAAGAAATAAAAAAAGGTAATCATTCTATGCCACAGAATTTATAATAAAAAACTTGTCATAGAAAGGCAGGAGTAGCTAATGATACATGGTATAGGCGTTGATTTAATAGAAATAGCTAGAATAAAAAAACTTTACTATAGACAAGACAAATTGGTAGAACGTGTATTGTCAAAAAATGAGCAACAACACTTTCATCAATTTAAAAGTGAAACGCGTAAAATAGAATTTTTAGCGGGAAGATTTACCTGTAAAGAAGCTTTTAGCAAAGCGCTCGGTACAGGACTTGGAAAAACTATAGCATTAAATGAAATAGATTGTTTTAATGATGAACTTGGAAAACCATGTATACATTATGATGGTTTTACAGTTCATGTAAGTATTTCACACACAGAACATTACGCAATGAGCCAAGTCATTATAGAAAAATAAAAAACGATTTTAATATAAAGTTTTGGCTATCTTTATTTAATTGTTATAAAATTAATTTAATGTATGTCAAAGTGTAACTTTATTTTTGAAATGGAGGTCTCGTTTAATGACTGATAAGTATTATAGATCCACATATTTAAACGTAGATTTAAATGCAATTGTGGCAAATTTTCAAGTTTTCCAAAAATTACACCCAAATAAAACGGTGATGCCAATCGTAAAAGCGAATGCTTATGGCCTTGGCAGCGTGAAAATCGCACGTTACCTTATGGATCATGGCGCTGATTTTTTTGGCGTAGCAACTTTGGATGAAGCGATAGAATTAAGAATGCACGGTATAGATGCTAAAATTTTAATATTAGGAGTTATACCTACATATAATATTAATAAAGCCATACAACATCGTGTAGCAATCACTATTCCATCAAAAGCATGGTTAGTTGAAGCGTTAAAAGAAATTCCAGAAGATAACGACAAAGATTTATGGTTACACGTAAAAATAGATACTGGCATGGGAAGATTAGGTATTAAAGATGCAGCGGAATATAAAGAAGTTATTGAGTTAATCCATAATCATGATCATTTAGTATTTGAAGGGGTATTTACGCATTTTGCATGTGCAGATGAACCTGGAGAATCAATGAATCAGCAACAAAGTTTATTTGAATCAATTGTCAATGAAGAAGAAAAGCCACAGTATATACATTCGCAAAATTCTGCAGGCGCATTAATGAAAGATAGCCAATTCTGTAATTCAGTGCGGGTGGGTATATCATTATACGGTTATTATCCTTCAAGTTATGTTAAAGACAGTGTGAAAATACATTTAAAACCAAGTGCGCAATGGATTAGTGAAATTGTACAAACAAAAGTCTTGCAACCAGGCGAATCTGTGAGTTATGGCAGTATTTATACAGCGACAGAACCTACAAAAATAGGTATTATTCCTGTTGGTTATGCAGATGGATTTCCAAGAATGATGACCGGATTTAATGTAAATGTTAACAGCAAACAATGTGAAATTATTGGAAAAGTTTGCATGGATCAAATAATTATAAAAATTCCAGAAGAAATTCAAACTGGTGATAAAGTGATATTGTTGGATCATCATTCAGACAGTGAACAATCTGTGGAAGCGCTGGCATATCAACAACATACTATCAATTATGAAGTTTTATGTCGCTTAAATAGGAGATTGCCACGTATCTATTATGGTACTCAAGACCTAGAAATCCTTAATGAATTACTAAAATAGTATAGTCACTGTATTTAAAATTTGTTATTATATATCTAACAAGAAATCTCAATATATTCTATTTTAGTCACATGGAGGTCTTTATTCATGGCAAGTTTTAATCAAAGCAGAAATCATAGTATTGAACAACTATTAAAAGAAGGCTATTCGCAAATGGCTGACTTGAATCTCTCCCTTGCGGCGGAAGCATTTCCATTTGAATGTGAAGCTTGCGATTGCAATGAAGTCTACATTATATCTAAGAATAACAATGAATGATGAGAAGAGGAGACGTTTATTTAGCTGATTTGTCACCAGTACAGGGTTCTGAACAAGGGGGAATAAGGCCCGTAGTCATTATACAAAATGATACTGGTAACAAGTATAGTCCTACCGTAATTGTAGCTGCAATTACAGGTAGGATTAATAAAGCTAAAATACCTACACATGTAGAAATAGAAAAAAGCAAGTATAAACTCGACAAAGATTCTGTTATATTGTTAGAGCAAATACGGACGTTAGACAAGAACAGATTAAAAGAAAAACTGACATATCTATCTGAAGAAAAAATGCAAGAAGTTAATAATGCTATAGATATTAGCCTAGGTTTACATAATATTAGAAATCATAGAACATAATTTTTAAAAGTGAGCGTAATAAAATAACGAATAACAGACATCAATTCCTTATACATGCAACAAACACTTAATTCCAAGATAATTTGAAATAGAACAGAGAAAATAAAGCATGTGTTTGTAATCAAATATTTATGAATAGGATGTTTAAGTTGAAAAGCTTTAGGTTATCCTAAAGCTTTTTTCGATATCAACGTAAAGTATGTATTTAAAAACATCTCACTTTGCTAGAAACAAAACTGTATTGCTTGATTAAATATTTAATACACATACATATAACAGAATATATTCTTGTTAAAACCGATGTATGCGATTTATATTTGCATTTTGAGGAGGAAATACTGAGTGAAAGAGTTCAAAAATCAATATAAAGCGCTAATTGACGAAAGTCTACACACAGTAAATGAGACAGATTTATTAAAAAAGTGTGAAGGCTTCACCGAAGAAGTGAAAAGAAAAGACTTGCTACCAGAAGATATCGTTGAAATTCATAAAAATTATGTTCAAGCATTAGAGTTAAGTAGTGAACAAATTTCTAAAACATTCAACGTACTTAAAGAAGTAGTAAAAGGATTTGGCTATAATTATAGAGATTATCAAGATCTTGTAAATCGATTACAATATCATGATAAAGAAATCGACTTAGCATCCCGTTTACAGCAAACGATGCTTAAGACAGATATTCCTCAATTCGATAGTATTCAAATCGGTGTAATTTCCGTAGCTGCGCAAAAGGTTAGTGGCGATTACTTTAATTTAATAGATCATAAAGACGGTACGATGAGTTTTGCAGTAGCAGATGTTATAGGTAAAGGTATACCTGCTGCCTTAGCTATGAGTATGATCAAATTTGGTATGGATTCATATGGGCATTCCCAATTGCCAAGCGATGGTCTTAAACGATTGAATCGCGTGGTAGAAAAAAATGTGAATCAAAATATGTTCGTAACGATGTTTTATGGACTGTATGAAGAATTAAACCACTTGTTATATTGCAGTTCTGCTGGCCATGAGCCAGGGTATATTTATAGAGCTGAAACCGAAACATTTGAGGAAATTAAAGTGAGAGGTCGCGTTTTAGGTGTTAGCCAACAAACACGATACAATCAACAAGAAATACCCGTTCATTTAGATGACTTAGTTATCATTTTTACAGATGGTGTCACAGAAGTAAGAAATGAAGCTGGTGACTTTTTAGATAAAAGTTATTTACTAGATATGATAAAAAAGTATAAACATATGCATCCACAAGACATTGTTCAACTTTTATATGAAGCAATTTTAAAAATTCAAAATCCAGAAAAAAGAGACGATTTAACAATATTGATAATAAAAAGAGTGAATTAGATAAGATTAATGATTAAAATAAAAGGGTATAACGGTTATTAATGAGACTATGCTTAGGAGTGTAATTTATGAATCTAAATATTGAAACAATATCACATGATACACATTATGAAGTTAAAGTTGGCGGAGAATTAGATGTTTATACTGTTCCAGAACTTGAAGAAGTACTCATGCCGATGAGACAAGAGGGAACGCATGATATATATGTAAATTTAGAAAATGTTAGTTATATGGATTCAACCGGTTTAGGACTATTTGTTGGAACATTAAAGGCTTTAAATCAAAACGATAAAGAATTATATATATTAGGTGCTTCAGATCGAATAAGTCGACTATTTGATATCACAGGTTTAAAAGATTTGATGCATGTTAATGAAGGAACGGAGGTCGAATAACATGCAACTTAAACAAGATTATATAGAAATGCGTTTACCAGCATCAGCAGAGTATGTAAGCTTAATACGTTTGACTCTATCAGGTGTATTTTCACGTGCTGGGGCGTCATATGACGATATAGAAGATGCCAAAATAGCAGTGAGTGAAGCAGTAACAAATGCAGTAAAACACGCATATAAAAACGATGCTACGGATGTAGGAATGATTAACCTTTGTTTTGAAATTTTTGATGATAAAATTAAAATAGTAATTTCCGATCAAGGGGAAAGTTTCGATTATGAAGAAACAAAAGCAAAATTAGGACCATATAAAGACAATGAAAATATAGATTTCCTTAGAGAGGGAGGTCTTGGTTTATTTTTAATTGAATCTTTAATGGATGAAGTTACAGTGGATAAAAACTCTGGTGTAACCATTAGCATGATTAAGTATATAAAAAAAGAGCAGGTGCGAAATAATGGCGAGAGAGTCGAAATCAGTTAATGACGTATCACCTGAACAAATCAACCAGTGGATAATGGAGCATCAAAATAATGAGAATTCAGATGCTCAAGATAAACTTGTTAAACATTATAAAAAGTTGATTGAATCATTGGCATATAAATATTCAAAAGGTCAATCTCATCACGAAGATCTCGTTCAGGTTGGTATGGTTGGTTTAATTGGTGCAATTAACCGATTCGACCTATCTTTTGATAGAAAGTTCGAAGCTTTTTTAGTACCAACTGTAATTGGTGAGATTAAGCGTTATCTACGTGATAAAACGTGGAGTGTGCACGTTCCTAGGCGAATTAAAGAAATTGGACCCCGTATTAAGAAAGTGACTGATGAATTGACAAATGAGTTAGAGCGCTCACCTTCTATTGCTGAAATTGCCGATAGGTTGGAAGTCAATGAAGAAGATGTGCTCGAAGCTATGGAAATGGGTCAAAGTTATAATGCATTAAGTGTAGACCATTCCATTGAAGCGGATAAAGACGGATCGACTGTTACATTATTAGATATTATGGGGCAACAAGATGATAATTATGATTTAACTGAAAAGCGTATGATATTAGAAAAAATACTCCCAATTTTATCTGAACGGGAAAGAGAGATTATACAGTGCACATTTATTGAAGGTTTAAGTCAAAAAGAAACAGGTGAAAGAATAGGTTTAAGTCAAATGCATGTATCCCGGTTACAACGAACAGCAATTAAGAAACTTCAAGAAGCAGCAAACCAATAAAATATATGCTTAAAGCAGAATTCATTTAATGAATTCTGCTTTTTTATACTTCGATTATTTTTAGGAAAAGAATCAAGATAACGTTATATGTTAGAATATATAAGTATTAGTAATAAATTTTTTATTTATGAGTGGAGGATACTATGGATAGTAATTTAATACAATCTATAAAAGAAAAATATAAATTTTCAAGTAAACAAATTAATGCAGTATTAACGTTGCTTGAAGAAAAAAATACAGTACCATTTATTGCACGCTATCGTAAAGAACAGACTGGCGGGTTAGATGAAGTAGAAATAAAACAAATTAATGATGAATATCAATATATGGTTAATCTTCAAAAAAGAAAAGAAGAAGTTATACATAATATAGAAGAACAAGGTTTACTGACTACAGAATTAAAAAATGACATTTTAAAGCAAACAAAGCTACAAAGAGTTGAAGATTTATATAGACCTTATAAACAGAAAAAGAAAACAAGAGCTACGGAAGCGAAAAGAAAAGGTTTAGAACCTTTTGCAAAATGGCTCAAAAATCCTAGTTTAGAAATGACAATAGAAGAAAAAGCAACTCAATTTTTCAATGAAGAAATAGAAAATATAGAACAAGCAATACAAGGTGCGCAAGATATTATTGCAGAAAAAGTTTCAGATGAACCTAAATATAGAACTAAAATACTTAAAGACACTTTTCAGCATGGCAAAATTGTTACACAAAAGAAAAAGAATGCTGAGGATGACCAAGAGATTTTTTCAATGTATTATGATTATTCAGAACCAATTAAAAAAATTGCAAATCATAGAACATTAGCAATCAATCGGGGAGAAAAAGAAAAAATACTATCAGTTAAAATAGATATGGATATTCAAGGCATTGAGAATTTTATTCGTAAGCATGAAATGATTCATCATCATGAAGGTTCAACAATTATTGAAAATGCGATTGCTGATAGTTTGAAAAGACTAATCATGCCTTCGATTGAAAGAGAGATAAGAGGTGACCTAACAGAAAAAGCTGAAAAACATGCTATTGATGTATTCAGCGAAAATTTAAGAAATTTATTATTACAACCACCAATGAAAGGGAAACAAATTCTAGGAGTGGATCCTGCTTTTAGAACAGGTTGTAAATTGGCTGTAATAAATCCTTTTGGCACTTTTATAGCTAAAGGAGTAATATACCCGCATCCACCAGTAAATAAAAAGGAAGACGCGGAGAAAACGTTTGTTCAGTTTGTAAATAACTATGATGTTGATTTAATTGCTATCGGTAATGGTACAGCTAGTAGAGAAACAGAACAATTTGTAGCTTCAATGATTCAAAAACATAAATTAAAAACACAATTTATAATTGTTAACGAGGCTGGAGCTTCTGTTTATTCTGCTTCAGAAATCGCTCGTTCAGAGTTCCCAGATTTTCAAGTAGAAGAACGTAGTGCTGTTTCGATTGGAAGAAGGGTACAAGATCCGTTAAGTGAGCTTGTAAAAATTGACCCAAAATCAATTGGCGTTGGTCAATATCAACATGATGTTAACCAAAAAGCATTGGAGGGCGCGTTAACTTTTGTTGTCGAAACAGCTGTTAACCAAGTAGGTGTTGATGTAAATACAGCTTCACGCTCACTATTGCAATATGTGTCGGGTCTGTCTTCGACTATAGCCCAAAACATAATTTTATACCGTGAAGAAAATGGGCCTATTAAACACAATAAGGATATTGCCAAAGTAAAAAGGTTAGGTGCTAAAACATTTGAACAAAGTATTGGTTTTTTAAGAATTATCAATGGTAGCGAACCTTTAGATAATACATCAATTCATCCAGAAAGTTACCAAGCAACTTATCAATTGTTAAGTGAGATTGGTTTTAGTGCAGATGATTTAGGAAAAGCTGATTTGAAAGCAGCTTTAAATCATGTGGATTTGACTGACATGGCTACAAAGCTAAACATTGGCGAACCCACCCTTGAAGATATTATCAAGTCGTTAATTGCACCAAATAGAGATCCACGTGATGAATTTGAGACACCAATATTAAAATCGGATGTCTTATCGATTGAAGATTTATCGAAAGATATGAAGTTAAGTGGAACTGTAAGAAATGTGGTTGACTTTGGAGCCTTTGTTGATATTGGTGTTAAACAAGATGGCCTTGTACACATTTCAAAATTATCTAAAAAATTTGTTAAAAACCCAATGGATGTTGTCAGTGTTGGAGATATTGTTGATGTTTGGATATTAGATATTGATGACAAGAAAGGGAAAGTATCACTAACTATGATTGATCCTCATGGATAATGAAAAATTACAAAGCATGACAGAGTCTATTTCTATCACAATTTTTAAAAGGCCGTTTAAACATAAAGCTTATTTTAATAAACGACTTAGAACAACTGGGGGGCGTTATATACTGAATACACACAATATAGAAATAAATGCAAAGCAATATGACGCTTTCGGTGAAAAGGCAGTTATTGATATTATTAAACATGAATTATGTCATTACCATCTTCATATACAAGGAAAAGGATATAAACACAAAGATAAAGATTTCAAGTTACTCAGTGCGCAAACAGGTGCCCCGAGATTTTGTTCAGCAGTTGAAAGCTATGAGAATCGAGTTAGGTACATCTATAAATGCTCAAACTGTGGTGTGAAATATGCTAGAATAAGAAAAGTGAATTTAAATAAAATGCTTTGTGGACATTGCAAAGGGAAATTGATAGAACAAAGCCATTTTTAAATAGTGAATTTAAGTAGCAAGAGAGCTGATACTTTTCAGCTCTTTTTTATTTAAGAATCACTTTACACGTTTGATATTAAAAAGACGATATAATTATATGAAATTTGTGCATTTAATTAGATAAAATAAATAAAAATGAATATTTTACTCTAATTCGTTATTTGTATGTGTTGACGATATATAATTTATGTTATATGATATTAAACGTTGCGAAAATAATATGAAATTAAATGAAGGACTTATTAAGTTTGTTAAAGAAATTTTAAAAACTTATTGACAAAACATTTCAAACATATTACAATTGAGTACGTTAACTTGATGAACGGAAAATTTTAGCGTCAACCGAGCGGCCGTGGCGGAATGGCAGACGCGCTAGGTTGAGGGCCTAGTGGGATTTATCCCGTGGAGGTTCAAGTCCTCTCGGCCGCATCAAAATACATTACATATCATTTATATGAAAATATGCGGGTGTAGTTTAATGGCAAAACCTCAGCCTTCCAAGCTGATGTTGTGGGTTCGATTCCCATCACCCGCTCCATTATGAAATATTAAAATGAACATTGAAAACTGA
>NZ_JAESJS010000015.1:0-38861 GCF_017891705.1 Staphylococcus sp. GDY8P196P
GACTTACGTTCCGCAAGAGTAGGACGTTGCCAGTCAAGTAAATAGGATGCGATGAGACAAGACAGAGAGGTCTCTTTTTTTTACATAAAAGGAGCTTAACTTCCCAGTTCGAAGAACTGCAAACTGACAAAAGAAAGCGTTTGAAGCTGACGAAGTAAACGAGAGACGAAACGAGCTTACAAGCGGTAAGTGAGTGAGGAAAGCGTGAAATAGTAAAAGGAATGCATGAGCAAAAACTCATGCATAAGTACCGCTATCTCAATAAATTGAGAGTGGTACTTTACGAGCGCTTGTCTGAAGTCAGGAAAGCTGCTTAGCGCCGAAGGTAGCTGACTTACGTTCCACAAGAGTAGGTAAAGAGGAATACATGAGCTAAAGCTCATGTATAAGTCACACTATTCTAATAACATGTAAATTCATAAGATATATAAGTGTGAAAGGTAAAAATTAAAATTAAGAAGTGTGACTTTACAGGCAATCAAGACCCGAAAGGGTCTTTTTTGCATAAAAAGAATTTTAACAGAATGAGTTAAGTTCATGTATCAATATCATTAATTCATAAAGGCGTGATACTTTAAAACTATGGTTTTTAAGTGCACGCATTTTTTTATATTATTATGTTAAAATGTAGAAGATTACAACGTTATACTGTTTTATAAGGTAATGTTAATTTTATTATTTATATAGTGGAATTGTAATGAAACAAGAAATATTGAATTGAAAAGCGAGGATAAGCATGAGCAAATCGTTGTTACATAAATTGAAAGGACTATTAGCTGAAGAACCTATTTCATTACATGTACCTGGACATAAAAATATGACTATTGGGTACTTGAATCAATTGGATTTTAAAATGGATATGACAGAAATTACAGGACTTGATGACTTACATTCTCCTGAGTCAGTAATAGCTGAAAGCATGAAGAATGTTGACAAACACCCTGATTATGATGCTTATTATTTAGTGAATGGTACTACTTCAGGAATATTGTCAGTGATTCAAGCGTTTTCTTCAAAAAATGGTGAATATGCGATAGCGCGCAATGTACATAAGTCTGTATTTCATGCATTAGATTTAATAAAGGCAAAGGCACAATTATTAAAAATGGATATCAGTGACGCTACGAATCAATATCTAGGGCCTGACAAAACGTCATTATATGATCAAGTGAAAGATAGTAAACTAGCAGTGTTTACTTATCCTAATTATTATGGTGAATGTTTTGATATAAAAACTGTTACAGAACTTTTAAAAACTTTGAAAATACCAATGCTAATCGATGAAGCTCATGGTGCACATCTAGGATTTGAACATTTTCCAGAAACGGCATTGAACATGGGCGCGGATTATGTTGTGCAGTCATATCATAAAACACTGCCATCGCTAACGATGAGTTCAGTGATATTTATTCATAAAAAGGCACCTTGTCGAGAAGCAGTCATAAGATATTTATCCTATTTTCAATCTTCTAGTCCATCATATTTATTAATGAGTAGCCTAGAACTGGCACAAAAATTTTATGACGACTATCATAGCGAATACTTTTTTCAAAAGAGAGAACAATTGGTTCAACAATTGGAAAACAAAGGGTTCGAAATTGTTGAGGTTGATGACCCACTAAAACTAAATGTAAGATGTAGAGGGTATCATGGTTACGAATTACAATCATACTTTGAAGCACACCATATTTATGTTGAATTGGCTGATGACTTTCAAGTGTTAATGGTCTTGCCGTTGTGGCATGAAGGTGATCAATTCCCGTTTGATGAATTACTATCAAGGATTGAAAAGGTTCAATTAGTAGAAAGACAGCACGATATAAATGTCAGCGTACCGTATAGAACGGGGAGTAGTATGTATTATGGTGGCGAAATACATAATGTGCGGAAAATAGACATTAAATATGCAGAAAATAAAATATTAGCTAATCACATTGTGCCGTATCCTCCTGGTATTCCAATAATGTTTAAAGGAGAAAAAATCACAGAAGATATGGTAAAATTAATGAATTATTGGTGTGAACAGCAACAAAGAGTAGAAGGAATAAAAAATTTTAAAATAGAAATTAAGGATGAATAAGATGTCAGCTTTTATAACTTTTGAGGGGCCAGAAGGTTCTGGAAAAACAACTGTAATACAACAAGTTGCAGAAAAACTCAAACATGAGTATAATATCGTACTTACAAGAGAGCCAGGAGGCGTGAAGACAGGAGAGCAAATAAGAGAAGTATTGTTAGAGGGAGAAGATATGGATGACCGTACTGAAGCATTATTATTTGCTGCATCAAGACGGGAACACCTCGTAGGTAAAGTTATTCCAGCATTAGATAATGATCATATTGTTCTATGTGATCGTTATATTGATAGTTCATTAGCATATCAAGGGTATGCAAGGGGTATAGGTATAGAAGAAGTTAAATCTATTAATGAATTTGCTATTAATGGATTATATCCAGACTTAACAATCTATCTAGATGTTAGTGTCGAAGTTGGTAGAGAGCGAATACTAAAAAATCAAAGAAATCAAAATCGATTAGATCAAGAAGATGTAAAATTTCATGAAAAAGTAGTTGAAGGTTATAAAAAGATTATTCATAATGAGTCTGAGCGCTTTATTGTAATTAATGCGGATCAAAGTATAGATAAAGTAGTGGATGCTACGTATGAATCTATCACCAATTATTTAGAAAAATTATGATATAATATTCAAAAGAGGTGTTTAGTATGAAAATGATTATAGCAATCGTACAAGATCAGGATAGTCAGGAACTTTCAGACAAACTTGTTAAACATAATTTTAGAGCGACAAAACTTGCAACAACAGGTGGATTTTTAAGAGCGGGCAATACAACTTTCTTATCAGGTGTAGAAGATAATCGTGTCGATGAAATGCTACAGGTTATTAATGATACTTGTGGAAATAGAGAACAACTTGTATCGCCGATTACCCCGATGGGTGGAAGTGCTGATTCATATATACCTTATCCAGTTGAAGTGGAAGTTGGCGGAGCAACGGTATTTGTTATGCCAGTAGAAGCTTTCCATCAATTCTAAAAACATGGTTGCTGTATATGGTAACTTTTCGACTTACATGTTGCTATTTGATTAGTTAATGCTAAATGTAATTCGTAAAGGCACTATGTATTAGCAGCCTTTTTATATAAAGGAGCAACATTAACATGGATGAACTAGAAAGACTGACAAAAGCATATCAATCTAATAAATTATCGCATGCATATTTATTTGAAGGTGACGATGGACAGACAATGCAACAAGTTGCGATTGATTTTTCTAAAATGATTTTATGTGGTGGAGAGGATCAATGTCAGTTAAAAGTAGAAACATTTAATCATCCAGATTTTATGTATGTGTCTTCTGAGGAAACAACAATTAAAAAAGATCAAATAGAGCAATTAGTGCATCATATGAATCAATTACCTATTGAAGGAAATTATAAAGTCTATATTATAGAATCCTTTGAAAAATTAACCATTCAAGGTGAAAATAGTATACTAAAATTTCTTGAAGAGCCTCCAGATAATACCATTGCCATTTTATTAACTACAAAACCAGAGCAAATTTTAGATACGATACACTCAAGATGCCAACATGTTTATTTTAAACCAATTAATAAATTGAATTTTATAGATAGATTAGTTGAGCGAGAAATCACTCGACCTGTTGCGGAATTGTTAAGTGCCTATACAACACAGATAGAGACTGCAGTTGCGTTAAACGAAGACTCAGATTTAATGGCTTTGCGCAAAAGTATCATCAAATGGTGTCAGTTAATATTAAAAAACCGTTCAATGGCATTAATAGCAGTTGTCGATTTATTAAAACAAGCTAAAAACAGACGTTTACAGTTATTGTCGTTGGCAGCAGTTAACAGTTTCTTTGAAGATATTATGCATGCTAAAGTAGGATTAGAAGAAGCAATGATATTCCAAGATTTACAGGTTGAAATTAAACAATACGCACAAGATTTATCATATAATCAGATTGTTTTAATGTTTGATCAGTTAACAGAAGCACATAAAAAATTAAATCAAAATGTAAATCCAACATTAGTATTTGAACAAATCGTCATAAAAGGGGTGAAATAATTATGCAAAATGTAGTAGGCATACACTTTCAACACTCAGGCAAAATGGAATATTATGCACCGCAAAATTTTGACTTAGGCTTGGGCGACTGGGTTGTCGTCGAATCAAAGCGAGGATTAGAAGTTGGACGAGTGAAGTATGAACCATTAAATGTAGCTGATGAAGATGTAGCGTTGCCATTAAAACAGATTGTTCGTAAGGCTACTGAAAAAGATATTATGCAATATGAACAAAATGAATATGATGCTAAAGATGCTTTGAATTTGTGCAAAGATATCATTCAACAACAGGATTTAGATATGCGCCTAGTGAATTGTGAATTTACTTTAGATAAATCGAAAGTTATTTTTAATTTCACATCAGATGAGCGTGTAGATTTTAGAAAGTTAGTGAAGGTTTTAGCTCAAAAGCTGAGAACAAGAATAGAATTAAGACAAATTGGCGTTAGAGATGAAGCGAAATTATTAGGGGGCATTGGACCTTGTGGTCGCTCGTTATGTTGCTCTACTTTTTTAGGGGATTTTGAACCAGTTTCGATAAAGATGGCTAAAGATCAGAATTTATCGCTAAATCCTTCAAAGATTTCTGGTGCTTGTGGCCGTCTTATGTGCTGTTTAAAATATGAAAATGATTATTATGAAGAAGCGAGAGCTCAGTTACCAGATGTTGGAGATGTCATTGAAACACCAGAAGGTAATGGTAAAGTTGTGGGCTTGAATATTTTAGATATCTCTATGCAAGTTAAAGTAGAGGGTCTTGAGCAACCATTAGAATATAAAATGGAAGAATTAGAAACATTAAAGTAGGAGGCCGTGACAACATTGAATCGAAGCGACATATTTGAAAATCTAGCTCATTTAGAGGAAAACATTAATCAAATTAATCGTGACATGTTAAATTTAAAAAATCTTACAGTAGAATTAATTGAAGAAAATGTCGCCTTACAAATCGAAAATGAGAATTTAAAAACATTAATAGATAAAGAAGAAAAAACTAAGAAAATAGAAAACGGTAAAAAAGATCAACCTAAACGCCCATTACGTAGCAAAGATAATTTAGCAATGTTATATAAAGAAGGTTTTCATATATGCAACGGAGAGCTATTTGGGAAACATAGAAAAGGCGACGACTGTTTGTTTTGTCTTGAAGTACTAAGTGAATAGTATCAATGTTTTTCATACAAATAAAAAATATGGAGTTGAGGATGAGAAAAGCGATAGGCTTCATTAGCGAAGCATCGTAGGCTCATCCTCTTTTTTGGAGGTTACAAAAATGTTATTGCAAAATGAAAGGTATGATTTTTTACTAAAAGAGAAATTAGAAATTATACAAAATGATGATGTCTTTTCATTTTCAACGGATGCTTTGTTACTCGCACATTTTACAAAAATAAAGAAAAAGGACGTTATTATGGATTTATGTTCCGGTAATGGCGTTATTCCTTTACTGTTATCTCATAAAGGTAATCAGTTTATTGAAGGTATCGAAATACAAGAACAATTAGTGCACATGGCGAAAAGAAGTATTGTTCATAATCATCTAACCGATAGAATTCATATGTATCATATGGATTTGAAGCAAGCACATCATACGTTTAAACCAGCACAGTATAGTCTTGTTACATGCAATCCGCCTTATTTTAAAGTCAATCAACAATTTCAACATCAAAAAGATGCACATAAAATAGCTAGACATGAGATAATGTGTACATTGGATGATTGTTGTTTTGAAGCACGACACTTATTGAAAGAAGGCGGAAGATTTTTAATTGTGCATCGTGCTGACCGTCTTATGGATGTCTTAAGCAGTATGAGACATTATCGCATAGAACCTAAAAAGCTTTATTTTATTTATAGTAAGCCGGGTAAAGTAGCACAAACAATTGTAGTTGAAGGACGAAAAGGTGGTAACCAAGGGTTAGACATACAGCAACCATTCTATATTTATAATGAAGATGGAACATATTCAGAAGAAATGAGAGAAATCTATTATGGATAAGCATTATATATATATCGTTAGATGTAAAGATGGAAGTTTATATACAGGTTATGCAAAAGATATAGAACAAAGAATAGCAAAACATAATAGCGGTCAAGGTGCTAAATATACTAAAATAAGACGGCCGGTAGAGTTAGTTTATCAAGAAATGTTTAATACTAAATCAGAAGCTTTGAAGCGGGAATATGAAATCAAAACATTTACCAGAGAGAAAAAATTACAGTTGATAAGTGAGGGGTAGAAGTATGGCGATATTGTATTTAGTAGGCACACCGATTGGAAATTTATCTGATATTACATATAGAGCAGTTGATATATTACGTACAGTAGACTTGATTGCATGTGAAGATACACGAGTGACAAAAAAGCTTTGTGCACATTATGATATACATGCACCGTTGAAATCCTATCACGACCATAATAAAGCGCAGCAGACAGAATATTTAATCCAACAATTACAGGAAGGGATTGATATTGTGTTAGTGTCAGATGCTGGCCTACCTTTGATAAGTGATCCTGGATACGAACTTGTTGTAGCTGCAAGAAATAATGGAATCAGAGTTGAGACTGTACCGGGACCAAATGCTGGCTTGACTGCATTAATGGCAAGTGGATTACCTTCTTTTACATACACATTTCTTGGATTTTTACCAAGGAAAGAAAAGGCAAAATATGATTTGTTAGAACAACGCATGTTTCAAGATAGTACATTGATTATTTATGAATCACCGCACCGTGTTAAAGATACATTAAAGGCAATTTATAAAATAGATGCGCAACGAAATGTGTCAATAGGTAGGGAATTAACAAAAAAATTCGAAGAAATTATCACGGACAAAGTTGAAAAATTACTAATGAAACTAGATGAAGGCGACATACTTACAAAAGGTGAATTTGTCATCATTATTGAAGGGGACATTGCAATAGAAGATACCTCTTGGTTTGAAGATATGTCGATACATGAACACGTTGAGCACTACATTAATAAAAATATGAAACCTAAAGCAGCGATTAAACAAGTTGCTGAAGAAAGACAAATGAAGACAAGTGAAGTATATGATATATATCACAATGTATAAAATTAGACTAACAAATCTCAGCGTTAAAAAGAAAATAGAAGAATAGATTTTTTGAAATTTTATCAATAAAATCAAGTGAAAAATTCCCATAACAAGCTTGATTTATGGTAATGTAGATAAGATAGAGAGTATTTATCGTGTTGTAAAATGAGTGGAAATAGACGAGGGACAAATACTTAATTTTATACTACATCAAACGTATTAAAATGATTAATAAATATAAAATGAACACTTATCTGCTTCATTGAAAATAAAAATAAATTTAGATATATTTAAAGTGAGAGAAACGAGGAGGAACATTGATGGCGAAAGAAACATTTTATATCACTACACCTATATATTATCCGAGTGGGAATTTACATATCGGTCATGCATATACAACTACAGCTGGTGATGTCATCGCACGTTATAAAAGAATGCAAGGCTATGATGTTCGATATTTAACAGGAACGGATGAACATGGTCAAAAAATACAAGAAAAAGCGCAAAAAGCAGGGAAATCAGAATTGGATTATTTAGATGAAATGATTTCAGGCATCAAAGCGTTATGGAAAAAATTAGAGATATCCAATGATGACTTTATTCGTACAACAGAAGCACGTCACAAAGAAGTTGTACAACAAATATTTGAACGCTTATTGGCGCAAGGTGACATATATCTTGGTGAATACGAGGGTTGGTATTCTGTACCGGATGAAACGTATTATACTGAAACACAACTTGTTGATCCTGTATATGAGAACGGTGCAATTGTCGGAGGTAAAAGCCCTGATTCTGGACACGAAGTAGAATTGGTAAAAGAAGAAAGCTATTTCTTTAATTTATCTAAATATACTGATCGCTTATTAGAATTTTATGATGAAAATCCTGATTTTATTCAACCACCATCTCGTAAAAATGAGATGATTAATAATTTCATCAAACCAGGATTAGAAGATTTAGCAGTATCTCGTACATCGTTCGATTGGGGAATCCATGTTCAATCGAATCCGAAACATGTGGTTTATGTATGGATTGATGCACTAGTAAACTATATTTCATCACTTGGCTACTTATCAGATGATGATAGCTTGTTTAAAAAATATTGGCCTGCAGACATTCATATTATGGCGAAAGAAATTGTTAGATTCCATTCTATCATTTGGCCGATTTTATTGATGGCTTTAGACATTCCATTACCTAAAAAGGTCTTTGCTCATGGATGGATTTTAATGAAAGATGGCAAGATGAGTAAATCAAAAGGAAACGTAGTAGATCCTAATGTGTTGATTGATCGTTATGGCTTAGATGCAACACGCTATTATTTAATGCGTGAGTTACCATTTGGTTCTGATGGTGTATTTACGCCAGAAGGATTCGTAGAACGCACAAATTATGATTTGGCGAATGATTTAGGTAACCTAGTTAACCGTACCATTTCAATGGTTAATAAATACTTTAATGGCGAACTACCAGCTTATGAAGGTCCTAAGCACGAACTCGATGAAGAAATGGAACAATTGGCGCTTGATACTGTGAAAACATTCCATGAAAATATGGATAATTTGCAATTCTCAGTAGCGCTTTCAACAATATGGAAATTTATAAGTAGAACGAATAAATATATTGATGAAACGACGCCTTGGATTCTAGCGAAAGATGAGAACCAGAAAGAAATGCTCGGCAATGTTATGGCTCATTTAGTAGAAAATATTCGTATCATTGCAGTGTTATTAAGACCATTCTTAACAAATGCACCAAGACAAATTTTTGAACAGCTAAATATCAATTCACCTGAATTATATGAATTTAGCAGTATTAAACAATATGGTGCATTAACCGAGCCAATTATGGTAAGTAGTAAGCCAAAACCTATTTTCCCACGCTTAGAAAGTGATGCTGAAATAGAATATATTAAGCAATCTATGCAATCAGATAAGGTGGAAGAAGCGAAAGCAGAAATACCTAGTAAATCACAAATTGATATCAAAGATTTTGATAAAGTAGAAATCAAAGCAGCAACGATTATTGATGCTGAGAATGTAAAAAAATCTGACAAATTATTAAAAATCCAAGTTGATTTAGATAATGAACAACGTCAAATTGTTTCAGGTATTGCCAAGTTCTATCAACCCGAAGATATTATCGGCAAAAAAGTTGCGGTAGTTACCAACTTGAAGCCAGCTAAATTAATGGGACGAAAATCAGAAGGTATGATTTTATCTGCTGAAAAAGATGGTGTACTTACACTGGTAAGTCTTCCGAATGCAATTCCAAATGGTGCAGTAATTAAGTAATCATAGATAAAGGGAGCGATTTAATATGCTAATCGATACACATGTTCATTTAAATGCAGAACAATACGATGAAGATTTAGAAGCGGTTATTGAGCGTGCAAGAGATAATGGCGTAGATCGTATGTTTGTAGTAGGCTTTGATACACCAACCGTTGAACGTACGATGGAGTTAATAGATCAATATGACTTTATATACGGTATTATTGGATGGCACCCTGTAGATGCTATTGATTGCACAGAAGAAAGATTGGCATGGATAGAAAAGTTGGCAGCACATCCTAAAGTTATTGGAATTGGTGAAACTGGCTTAGATTATCATTGGGATAAGTCTCCAAAAGATGTCCAACAAGCCCTTTTTAGAAAGCAAATTGCACTAGCTAAGCGTGTGAATCTACCAATTATTATTCATAATAGAGAGGCGACACAAGACTGTGTGGATATTTTAAAAGAAGAGCATGCAGAAGAAATCGGCGGTATTATGCATAGTTTTAGTGCTTCTCCTGAGATTGCTGACGATGTCATTAATAAATTGAATTTCTATGTATCATTAGGAGGCCCTGTTACATTTAAAAATGCAAAACAGCCTAAAGAAGTTGCTAAACATGTACCATTCGATAGATTATTAGTTGAAACAGATGCACCGTTCCTATCGCCACATCCTTATAGAGGGAAGCGAAATGAACCAGCACGTGTAACTTTAGTAGCTGAGCAAATTGCTGAGTTACGTGAAGTTAGCTATGAAGACGTTTGTCGTCAAACGACTGAGAACGCTGAACGTTTGTTTAAATTAAAAGCATAAAGATATTATTTTAAAGGTATCGGTCTGAAATATGGCTTAGTTGGTCTAGTGAATACTAAGAGTAACCATAATTTATGCCGATACCTTTTTAATTTTTCTAAAATGAAGTAAAAACGAAAGGTGTCACAATAAATGAAGATAAATGAATTTATTGTAGTAGAGGGCAGAGATGATACAGAGCGGGTCAAAAGCGCTGTGGATTGCGACACAATTGAAACAAATGGAAGTGCAATTGACGAAAAAACTTTAAATGTGATTGCACAAGCATATGAAACTCGAGGTGTCATTGTTCTAACAGACCCTGATTTCCCAGGTGATAAAATTCGTAATACGATAAAAAAATATATTCCAGGGGTTAAACACGCTTATATTGATCGAGAAAAAGCTAAAAGTAAACGTGGTAAAATAGGTGTCGAACATGCGAAAATTGAAGACATAAAAGAAGCTTTGATTTATGTAAGTACACCATTCGAAGAGGGTCATGAAAGTATCAGTAAGGAAGTTCTGATTGATCTTGGATTAATAATTGGTAAAGACGCGCGTAGAAAAAGAGAAATTTTAGGAAGAAAACTTCATATCGGTCATTCTAACGGCAAACAACTACTTAACAAGTTAAATGCTTTTGGTTATACAGAAGAAGATGTTAGAAATGCCTTGAAAGATAATAAAGGAAGTGAAAAATAATTGGATATGAAAGATATTGCCACACCATCGCGAACAAAGGCACTTTTAAATCATTATGGTTTTAGTTTCAAAAAAAGTTTAGGACAAAACTTTTTAATCGATGTCAACATTATTCATAATATTATTGATGCCAGTCACATAGATGAACGAACAGGTGTTATTGAAGTAGGACCGGGCATGGGATCATTGACAGAACAATTAGCTAAAAGTGCAAAAAAAGTGATTGCATTTGAAATTGATCAACGCTTAATACCAGTATTGAATGAAACAATGGCACCATATAACAATGTTACAGTAATCAATGAAGATATATTGAAAGCGGATATTGCGCATTATGTGACACATGAACTAGCAGATTGTGACCAAATTTTAGTTGTTGCTAACTTACCATATTATATAACTACACCTATTTTATTAAACTTAATGCAACAAAAATTACCGATTGATGGTTATGTGGTTATGATGCAAAAAGAAGTTGGTGAGCGATTAAACGCCGAAGTAGGCACGAAAGCTTATGGCTCCCTTTCTATAGTCGCACAGTTTTATACAGAAACGAGCAAAGTGCTGACTGTGCCCAAAACGGTATTTTTACCACCACCAAACGTAGATTCAATCGTTGTGAAATTAATGAAACGTGATCAACCACTTGTCGATGTAGACGATGAAGATAAGTTTTTCAAAATGTCAAAAGCCGCATTCGGACAAAGAAGAAAAACCATTAACAATAATTATCAAAGTTTGTTTGTGGATGGAAAAGCAAATAAAGAAATCATTGTGAATTGGTTGGAAGCCAGTGGCATTAACCCTAAAAGACGGGGAGAAACACTTTCTATAAAAGAATTTGCAAAATTATATAATGAATTGAAAAATTTCCCAGAATTAGCATTTTAAATGATTGACAACTGCGTTTCACCTTGCTAAAATTGATGTTTGTTTGACAAAATCGCGCTAAATGTGTTATTATACAACTTGTAGCGAGGTGGAGCAATATGCCAAAATCTATTGGAGACATCAAAAATTCACTTGATTGTCAATTAGGAAACCGTATTGTACTGAAAGCGAATGGTGGTCGTAAAAAAACAATTGAGCGTAGCGGTGTTTTAAAAGAAACGTACCCATCCGTTTTTATTGTTGAACTAGACCAAGATATTCATAATTTTGAGCGTGTATCATATACATACACTGACGTTTTAACAGAAAACGTACAAGTTTCTTTTGAAGATGATAATCATCAAGAAGCAATTGCACACTAAATAGCAGTAATATAAATTGAAATTTTGGTTAAAGCAACCATATTTTTATTTAAGACATTAATAATGAGATTGATTAGTAAAAGGTATGTTGGTGAATAATCATCAATATACCTTTTTCTTTTTGAAATAATATAAAGCGCATCAGAATTAAGGAGATATAGTTTTGTTACGTCAAAATATTAATGTAAAATAAGGAATTAACCGCTTATTTTATATGTCAGATTAATTTAAGTCATAAGTAAGGTAAATTGGATAAATAACTTATAAATTTTAAAAAAAGAATAACGCAAGTATAACAATATGTTAAAATCATTTTATTACCATATCGAATTGAAAGAGGGTGGGAATATGATTTATGAGACTGCGCCAGCAAAAATAAATTTAACGTTGGACACACTCTTCAAACGAGATGATGGTTTTCATGAAGTTGAAATGATTATGACAACGATTGATCTTAATGATCGTTTATCTTTTGAACTGCGAAAAGATAAAAAAATAGTTGTAGACGTAGAGCAAAGTTATGTTCCCTCCGATAATAAAAATTTGGCCTACAAAGCAGCAGCGTTAATGAAAGAAACTTATAATTTACAGCAAGGTGTGACGATTACGATAGATAAAGATATCCCAGTTTCAGCTGGCCTTGCAGGTGGATCGACAGACGCCGCTGCAACATTGAGAGGAATGAATCGACTATATAAGTTAAATAGACCTTTAGAAGAACTATGTGAGTTAGGAATACAAATAGGCACTGATATTCCTTTTTGTATATATGGGAAAACTGCTTTTTGTAGAGGAAAAGGTGAGTTAATTGGGTTTATGAACAAACCACCGTCGGCATGGGTTATTGTTGCCAAGCCAGATATAGGCATTTCCTCCCCAGATATTTTTAAAAAGCTAGATTTAACTCAAGAACATGAGGTTTATACTGAAACTTGTAAAGAAGCATTGGATACAGGGAATTATGAATTATTATGTAATAGTCTTTCAAACAGATTGGAACCTATCTCTGGAGAAATGTATTCAGAAATCTATAAAATTAAAGAAAATATGCTTGAAAATGGAGCAGATGGTGCTGTAATGAGTGGGAGTGGTCCAACCGTATATGGATTAACGCAAAAAGAACGACAAGCCAGGCATGTATATAATGCAGTCAATGGTTGTTGTAATGAAGTCTATATTGCAAGATTATTAGGTTAGTGAGAAGGGATGAAGAAAATGCGCTATAAAAGAAGTGAACGTATTGTTTTTATGACACAATACTTGATGAATAACCCCAATAAATTAATACCTTTAACGTTTTTTGTACAAAAATTTAAGCAAGCAAAATCATCCATCAGTGAAGATGTACAAATTATTAAGTCTACTTTTCAAAAAGAAAAGTTGGGCACAGTAATAACGACCGCTGGAGCTAGTGGTGGCGTTACATATAAGCCACAGATGAGTAAAGCAGAAGCAAGTGAAGTCGTAGATGAAGTTATCGAACTTCTGCAAGAAAAAGATAGACTGTTACCAGGTGGTTATTTATTCTTATCAGATTTAATGGGGAACCCAACTTTATTGAATAAGGTGGGGAAATTAATTGCAACGCTTTATATGGATCAAGAGTTAGATGCGGTTGTAACTATTGCTACAAAAGGTATCTCATTAGCCAATGCAGTAGCTAATGTATTGAATTTACCAGTGGTAGTGATAAGGAAAGATAATAAAGTAACCGAAGGCTCTACGGTTTCGATAAATTATGTATCAGGTTCTACTAGAAAGATAGAAACGATGGTATTATCTAAGCGTACATTACCAGAAAACTCTAATGTCCTCGTTGTGGATGATTTTATGCGTGCAGGTGGTTCTATTAACGGTGTAATGAATTTAATGAATGAGTTTAAAGCACATGTTAAAGGGGTATCCGTATTAGTAGAATCAAAAGAAGTTAAGCAAAGATTAATTGAAGATTATACTTCCTTAGTTAGATTGTCTGATGTAGATGAATACAATCAGGAATTTAAAGTGGAAAATGGCAACAGTTTAACTAAATTTACTTAAAGGAGCGGATCAACATCATGAAAGTAGTCAACACATCAAAAGCACCGGAAGCATTGGGGCCATACTCACATGCAACGGTCATTAACGGACTTGTGTTTACATCAGGACAAATCCCATTAAATTTAGATGGTGAAATTGTTAGTGATGATGTGAAAGCACAAACGAAACAAGTCTTAGAAAATGTAAAAGTTGTATTAGATGAAGCTGGATCGGATATAGATTCAGTAATCAAAGCAACAATATTCATTGCTGATATGAATGAATTTCAAAATATAAATGAAGTTTATGGTGAATATTTTGCGAAACATCAACCGACAAGAAGTTGTGTCGAAGTCGCAAGATTACCTAAAGATGTAAAAGTTGAAATTGAAGTAATCGCAGAAGTGAAGTAATTTAAGGGATTTATAATTTTTGATGAAATTGTTAAGCTTCTAACAAAGAGATACTAGGGGGGCTCACTACATGAAAGTGACAGATGTAAGACTTAGAAAAATACAAACAGATGGAAGAATGAAAGCTTTAGTTTCAATAACTCTAGATGAATCATTTGTAGTACATGATTTAAGAGTGATTGAAGGCAACTCAGGTCTATTCGTCGCAATGCCAAGTAAAAGAACACCAGATGGTGAATTTCGTGATATCGCGCATCCAATTAATTCAGAAATGAGACAAGAAATTCAAGATGCGGTTATGAAAGTTTATGACGAAACGGATGAAGTTATCCCTGATAAGAATGCTCAATCATCAGAAGAAACAAATGATGAAGCTTAATATAAAAGATGAATCAAATTAAAAAGGGCTTGGGACATAGATCTCAATCTTAATATAAAAAAGACCAATTCGTATGCTAACGGATTGGTCTTTTTGTGTCTTACTCAAAAATAAGAATATAAAGAATTGAAATAAATTATTATAATGAAAAGGTGACAAAAATATATTTTTTTGTTTTCAAATAAATCAAAAACTATTCTAAATAATTACAAGTTATTTTAATAATTGAAAAACTGACATTTAAATTAGTAACGGTGTGACATCTAAAATATATAATTTTTCACAAAGTATGAAATCAGTTTGTGAAAAACATTTTGTGATGATTTGTGTCAGTCAAAGATGACAATTATGAATATGTGAAGTTGATAGAAAATAACTTGAATTGTTTCCATTGTATAACATTAGGGTTTTGAGCCTTGAAAGTGGTACTAGCGTTAAATTATAATAATATAGAAGTGTATAATTTAATGGAGGGTTACACACATGCAAAGACATGCAATAGTACTTGCAGCTGGAAAAGGTACACGTATGAAATCTAAGAAATACAAAGTACTACATGAGGTTGCGGGCAAATCAATGATTGAACATGTCGTTGATAACGTTAAACAATCTGGAGTAGAAAATCTTGTGACCATTGTTGGCCACGGTGCAGAAAGCGTGAAAGAAACGTTAGGAGATACATCATTATATAGTTTCCAAGACGAACAACTCGGTACTGCACATGCTGTTGAAATGGCAAGTGAGCACTTGAAAGACGAACAAGGTACAACATTAGTGGTTTGTGGTGATACGCCATTAATAACTGGAGAGACACTTAAATCATTATTAGAACATCATGAGCGCAATCAAGCTGATGCAACAGTTTTATCAGCGACGACGAGTAATCCATATGGTTATGGTCGTATTGTGAGAGATGGCAATGATCATTTAGTTAAGATTGTAGAGCAGAAAGATGCAACAGCAGATGAACAACAAATCAATGAAATTAGCTCAGGTATTTTTGCATTTGATAATAAATTACTTTTTGAAAAATTGAAATTGGTAAAAAATGATAATGTCCAAGCTGAATATTATTTACCTGACGTTTTATCTCTTATTTTACAAGCACAAGGAACGGTTGAAATATATCGTACAGATAATTTTGAAGAAATTATGGGTGTCAACGATCGTCTAATGTTAAGTGAGGCAGAGGCAGCTTATAGAAAACGTATCAATGACTTCCATATGAGAAACGGTGTAACACTTATCGATCCTGCTACTACATATATAGGTGCAGATGTAAAAATCGCCATGGATGTTACAATTGAAGCAAATGTGAAATTAGCTGGTAGTTGTGAAATTGGCGAAGATACCATTGTTGGCCAAAACACAGAAATTCTTAATAGTAAAATAGGTTCAAACGTTACAATTAAGCAATCGGTGATTAACGAATCAGTTGTAGGTGACAATACTACAATTGGACCGTTTGCTCAATTACGTCCTGGGGCAGACTTAGGTGAAAATGTTAAAGTTGGAAACTTTGTAGAAGTTAAGAAATCAGTCGTGAAAACAGGTGCTAAATTACCGCATTTAAGTTATATTGGTGATGCAGAAATTGGTGAACGTACGAATGTAGGTTGTGGTTCTATCACAGTAAACTATGATGGTAAGCATAAATCAAAAACAATCATCGGCAATGATTCATTTATAGGTTGTAACACCAACTTAGTAGCACCAGTTACTTTAGGTGATAGATCATTTATAGCTGCAGGTTCTACCATTACTGATAACGTGCCACATGATAGTTTAGCATTAGCAAGAGCGAGACAAACAACTAAAGAAGGTTATTTGAAAAAATAGACACGATTAGATTATGATTCTAATCACATAAATATAATGTAGATCTAAGTAAGACCTCAATCGACATTTTGTAGATTAATGAAATAAATATAACTTTGTCTATGAACGAAACTAATTGAATGAATTAATTGGAGGACTATAAATGTTAAACAATGAGTATAAGAATTCTGCTTTGAAAATATTCTCTTTAAAAGGTAATGAGCCCTTAGCCCAAGAAGTAGCAGATAATGTTGGAATCGAGCTAGGAAAATGTTCTGTAAAACGTTTTAGCGATGGAGAAATTCAAATTAATATTGAAGAAAGTATTCGTGGTTGTGACGTATTTATTATTCAACCTACTTCTAATCCAGTAAACTTACATTTAATGGAATTATTAATTATGATTGATGCTTGCAAACGTGCTTCAGCAGCCAATATTAATATCGTAGTGCCATACTATGGGTACGCACGTCAAGATAGAAAAGCGCGCAGCCGTGAACCAATCACAGCAAAATTAGTTGCAAACTTAATCGAAACTGCTGGCGCAGATCGCATGATTGCCTTAGATTTGCATGCACCACAAATCCAAGGGTTCTTCAATATGCCAATAGATCACTTGATGGGTGTTCCGATTTTAGCAGAATACTTCCAAAATGATACAGACATTGACCCAGAGGAATGTGTTGTAGTTTCTCCAGACCACGGTGGTGTAACGAGAGCACGCAAACTTGCAGATATTCTTAAAACACCAATTGCAATCATAGATAAACGACGTCCTAAACCTAATGTGGCTGAAGTAATGAATATTGTTGGTGAAATTGAAGGTCGCACAGCGATAATTATCGACGATATCATCGATACAGCCGGTACGATTACATTAGCAGCTCAAGCGCTCAAAGATAAAGGAGCAAAAGATGTTTATGCATGTTGTACACACCCTGTCTTATCAGGCCCAGCTAAAGAACGTATTGAAAATTCAGCGATTAAAGAGCTAGTCGTTACAAATTCAATTCAATTAGATGAAAATCGTAAACCAGCCAATACTAAAGAACTGTCAGTTGCAGGTTTATTAGCACAAGCTATTGTGCGCGTATATGAAAGAGAATCTGTTAGTGTACTATTTGACTAATTAATGCAATAGTTGTATAATTATTCCGTTCGTGATTTCAATTCACGATTAAATAAACACTTGCAAGCAACATTATGTTGATGGGCAAGTGAGGGGTTCTTATTATGATAATAAGAACAAAAAATGAAAGGTGGAAATAATATGGCTTCATTAAAGTCAATTATTCGTCAAGGTAAACAAACACGTTCAGACCTTAAAACACTAAGAAAAATTGGTAAAGTACCTGCAATCGTCTATGGTTATGGTACAAAAAATACTTCAGTAAAAGTTGATGAAGTAGAATTTATCAAAGTGATTCGTGAAGTTGGACGTAACGGTGTTATCGAATTAGGCGTAGGTTCTAAAACAATTAAAGTAATGGTTTCAGACTATCAATTCGATCCACTTAAAAACCAAATTACTCACATTGACTTCTTAGCGATCAATATGAGTGAAGAACGTACAGTTGAAGTACCAGTTCAACTTACTGGTGAAGCAGTAGGAGCTAAAGAAGGTGGCGTTGTTGAACAACCATTATTCGACCTTGAAGTAACTGCAACACCGGATAATATCCCTGAATCTATCGAAATTGACATCAGCGAATTAGATGTTAACGATAGCTATTCAGTGGCAGACATTAAAGTTTCAGGTGATTTCACAATTGAAAATGACCCTGAAGAGTCTGTAGTAACAGTAGTTCCTCCAACTGAAGAACCTACTGAAGAAGAAATCGAAGCTATGGAAGGCGAATCAGAAACTGAAGAGCCTGAAGTTGTTGGTGAAGATAAAGAAGACGACGAAGAAGAAAAAGAAGAAGAGTAATTTCTTCGATTCCTTTTTCAAACACGCGATTTCAATAAGAAAAATGATTTTAAAAAGCACCATGCTTAATTCGTTAAGCTGGTGTTTTTTTATGTTAATATAGTGAATGATATGAAAATATAAAAAGAAACTATAGAGTGTTGCGAAATAATAAATGTTTCTGAGTGAATACAACAATTGGAGGTAACATAATGAAATGTATTGTAGGTTTAGGCAATATCGGCAAACGCTTTGAGCTGACAAAACATAATATTGGTTTTGAAGTGATTGACTATATGTTAGAACAGAATCAATTTAAATTAGATAAACAAAAGTATAAAGGTGCCTATACAATCGAACATTTGGCTGGTGAGAAAGTGATGTTTATAGAACCAATGACGATGATGAACTTGTCTGGGGATGCTGTAGGTCCACTGATGAAGTATTATAATATTGATGTAGACGATTTACTTGTACTATATGATGATTTGGATTTACCTCAAGGGGAAATTCGATTACGACAAAAAGGCAGTGCCGGCGGTCATAATGGTATGAAATCGATTATTCAAGCCTTAGGTACAGACGAATTTAAACGTATTCGTATTGGTGTTGATCGTCCGTCCAACGGCATGTCGATTGTTGATTATGTATTGCAAAAATTTTCAAAACAAGAAATGGAAACAATGAATAACGTAATAGAACATTCAGCACGTGCAGTAGAAGCTTATATTGAAAGTTCTCGTTTTGACCGTGTGATGAATGAGTTTAATGGTGAGGTCAAGTGAAATCAATAATTACAGAATACATTAAAGAAGATAAACGCTATCAAGAGTTGAATGAAGTATTTGGTGAAGCCAACGTATTGGTTACTGGGTTATCTAGTTCGGCAAAGGCAACAATTATAGCTGAAAAATTTATTCATAGTTCAAAGCAACTCCTTGTAGTAACGAACAACTTGTATCAAGCTGACAAACTAGAGAGCGACTTACAACAATATGTTGATACTGACGATATATACAAGTATCCAATGCAAGATATTATGACAGAAGAATTTTCCACACAAAGCCCCCAATTCATGAGTGAACGTGTACGTACTTTGACGGCACTTGCTCAAGAAAAGAGAGGGTTATTTATCGTACCGTTAAATGGTTTTAAAAAATGGTTAACACCCGTTGAAATGTGGAAGGAGCATCAACTCACACTTACCATTGGTGACGACATTGATATTGATGAATTTTTAAACAAACTTGTAAACATGGGATATCGTAGAGAGAGTGTAGTATCGCATATTGGTGAATTCTCATTGCGTGGTGGGATTATTGACATATATCCTTTAATAGGTATGCCTGTAAGAATTGAACTATTTGATACAGAAGTAGATTCAATCCGAAACTTTGATGTTGAAACCCAACGTTCAGAAGAAAATTTAGACCAAGTAGATATTACGACGGCTAGTGATTATATTATTACAGATGATGTATTGAAGCATACTAAATTAAAATTAAAAGAAGCATATGAGTATACACGTCCCAAAATAGATAAATCTGTACGTAATGACTTGAAAGAAACATATGAAAGTTTTCAACTTTTTGAATCTTCTTTATTTGATCATCAAGTATTACGCAGACTCGCTGCTTTTATGTATGAAGCACCTGCAACCATTATTGATTACTTCAAGTCTGATGCGATTGTAGCAGTGGATGAATATAATAGAATTAAAGAAACTGAAACAACACTGATTTCTGAAGCTGAAGAATTTATGCAAAGTTTAATTGAAAGCGGTAAAGGATTTATCGGACAGAATTTCTTACAATATGACGGATTTGAGTCACTATTAAATCGATATCCAGTTACGTATTTTACTTTATTTACGGCAACGATGCCGGTAGAACTCAATGAAATCATTAAATTTTCATGTAAGCCGGTACAACAATTTTATGGACAATATGATATCATGCGTTCTGAATTTCAACGATTTATTCAAAATGACTATACGATTGTCGTATTAGCAGAAACTGAAGCGAAAAAAGAGCGTATTCAATCAATGTTAAATGAAATGCATATACCAACATTTATAGATACACCAAGCACACAAAGCGATGGTGGTAGTGCGATTATCACTGAAGGCAGTTTGTCAGAAGGTTTTGAATTGCCATATATGCATCTTGTTGTTGTAACAGAACGTGAACTGTTTAAATCTAAACAAAAGAAAAAGGTAAAGCAACATAAGAAATTAACAAATGCAGAAAAAATCAAATCCTATCAAGATTTGAAAGTTGGAGATTTTGTTGTTCATGTTCACCATGGTGTAGGGAAATATTTAGGTGTCGAAACGCTTGAAGTTGGAGGCGTACACAAAGATTATATAAAATTACAATACAAAGGTACTGATCAATTATTTGTACCCGTAGATCAAATGGATCAAGTACAAAAGTATGTTGCTTCCGAAGATAAATCACCTAGATTAAATAAACTTGGTGGCACAGAATGGAAGAAAACGAAAGCCAAAGTTCAACAAAATGTTGAAGATATGGCCGATGAATTAATAGAATTATATAAAGAAAGAGAAATGTCAGTTGGTTATAAATATGGTCCAGACACCCCACAACAAAATGATTTTGAAATTGATTTCCCTTATGAGTTAACGCCAGACCAAGGCAAATCCATTGAAGAGATTAAACAAGATATGGAAGTAGAACGTCCAATGGACAGGTTATTATGTGGTGATGTAGGTTACGGAAAAACAGAAGTAGCGGTACGAGCGGCATTTAAAGCTGTAATGGAAGGTAAGCAGGTAGCTTTTCTCGTGCCTACCACAATCTTAGCGCAACAACACTATGAAACTTTGATTGAACGTATGCAAGATTTTCCAATAGAAATTCAACTTATTAGTCGGTTTAGAACGACTAAAGAAGTGAAAGAAGTGAAAGAAGGACTAAAATCAGGCTATGTTGATATCGTTGTGGGTACACATAAATTATTAGGCAAGGATATTCATTATAAAGATTTGGGCCTACTCATTGTAGATGAGGAACAACGTTTTGGTGTAAGACACAAAGAAAAGATTAAATCACTTAAGACAAATGTTGATGTGTTAACATTAACTGCAACACCTATTCCGAGAACGCTACATATGAGTATGTTAGGCGTGCGTGATTTATCTGTCATAGAAACACCACCAGAAAATCGTTTTCCTGTGCAAACCTATGTATTAGAGCAAAATATGAATTTTATTAAAGAAGCGTTAGAAAGAGAATTATCACGTGAGGGCCAAGTTTTCTACTTGTACAATAAAGTGCAATCGATTTATGAAAAAAGAGAACAGCTACAAATGTTAATGCCGGAAGCGAATATAGGTGTGGCCCACGGTCAAATGAATGAACGTGATTTGGAAGAAACGATGTTAAGCTTTATCAATCATGAATTTGATATTCTTGTAACGACTACGATTATTGAAACTGGCGTAGACGTTCCCAATGCCAATACTTTAATTATCGAAGATGCTGATAAGTTTGGACTGAGTCAATTATATCAATTACGAGGGCGCGTGGGACGTTCAAGTCGTATAGGTTATGCTTATTTCTTACATCCATCTAACAAAGTATTATCAGAGACTGCAGAAGAAAGATTGCAAGCAATTAAAGAATTTACTGAATTAGGTTCTGGATTTAAGATTGCAATGCGAGATTTAAATATTCGAGGTGCAGGTAACCTTTTAGGCAAACAGCAACATGGATTTATTGATTCTGTAGGTTTCGATTTATACTCACAAATGTTAGAAGAAGCGGTAAATGAAAAACGAGGCATTAAAGAAGAACAGCATGACGCACCTGAAGTTGAAATTGAACTAAATATTGATGCTTATTTACCAGCTGAATATATTCCAAATGAACAGGCTAAGATAGAAATTTATAAAAAATTACGTAAAATTGAGACGGAATCACAATTGATGGATGTTAAAGATGAACTCATTGACCGTTTTAATGACTATCCTGTTGAGGTTGAAAGATTGCTTGAAATGATGGAAATTAAAGTGCATGCATTGAATGCAGGTGTAACACTTATTAAAGATATAGGTAAAAAAATAGAGGTTTATTTATCCGAAAAAGGTACTACTGACATCAATGGCGAAGCACTCTTTAAACAAACACAACCACTTGGACGCGCAATGAAAGTTGGTGTTCAAGAAGGTAAAATGAAAGTGACGCTAAATAAAGATAAAGTATGGTTGGACAGTTTGAAATTCTTAGTGAAATGTTTAGAGGAAAGTATGGTTATACCAGATGAACGTTAAATCTGATACGAAAAGTGTTTTTAATGGTGTTGTTGTACTAACAATAGCGCTTATTATCGTTAAAATACTCAGTGCATTATACCGTGTCCCCTATCAAAATTTACTGGGCGATGGCGGATTATATGCCTATCAACAAGTGTACCCCATAGTAGCTTTAGGCGTTATTTTATCGATGAATGCTATTCCTAGTGCGGTCACTCAAACTTTCAACGCAAACGGGCACCCCAGTCAATATACGCGCGTGTTATTAAGGTTACAATTTGTTGGTGTTATCTTTTTCTTACTTTTATTTATGTGTGCACACTGGGTTGCCTTTCTTATGGGAGATGTCAATTTAGCACCTATGTTAAGGGCGGCAAGTGTTAGCTTTTTATTTGTTGGCATACTTGGTGTTTATAGGGGCTATTATCAAGCGCATCATGAGATGAATATACCCGCTATTTCCCAGGTTATAGAACAATTTATTCGTGTCGCCATTATTATGATTGCTATTGTGATGTTTACGAGTCAATCATGGAGTATATACCGTGCAGGTACATTGGCGATTGTTGGTTCAGGTATTGGCTTTTTCGCATCTAGTTTGTTTCTGATGCAGCGGAAACCTTTTAAGTTATCTAAAGCACATGCCAATGTGGAAGTGGCTTGGAAAAAGTTAACGTTAGGTATCGTTGTGTTCGCGGTAAGCCAATTAATTGTTATTGTATGGCAAGTCGTGGATAGCTTTACAGTAATACATGCGCTTCAAATGACTGGTTTAGATTTTGACGAAGCAACTATTTTTAAAGGTATTTATGATCGAGGTGCGTCTTTTATACAGATGGGATTAATTGTAACGACAACGTTCTGTTTTGTACTTATCCCATTACTAACAGATGCATTAAAAACAAAACAACATATACTGGTAAATCGTTATGCTAACGCATCTATAAAGATTACAGTTTTATTTAGTGTTGCAGCAGCAATAGGTTTAATCAATTTGCTACCTGTAATGAATAGCGTATTCTTTAAAAACGATAGTTTGAACGGTACGTTATCCGTTTATATGCTTACCGTCATATGCGTTTCTCTTATAATGATGGATATCGCCTTATTACAAGTGAAAAATCACGTTAAAATTATTTTGTGTGCATTTGGTATTGGGGTAGTGGTCAAAGCGATATTGAATATGGTTTTAATACCGCAATTTTCAATTTTCGGTGCCAGTGTAAGTACTGTGATTTCACTGTTCATCTTTGTGTGGATTTTACAGTATCAAGTCTTAAAGCTGTATCATTTTCAAACAATGAAAAAGTTCATTGTTAAGTTAGTAATTACAATGATGCTGTTATCAATTACAGTACAAATAGTTATGTTTCTTATTCCGGGAGAAGGTAGAATGCAAGGCTTAGTCGAATTAGCTGTAGCAGCAACTATCGGCGTTATTGTAGTGATTTTTTCTATCGTACGCATGCATTTATTAAGTTTTAGAGAACTTAAACACCTGCCTTTTGGAGATAAACTATTCCATATGAAAAGAGGGAAACATTAATGACAAATAAAATAACAATTGTTGGATTAGGGAATTATGGTATAGAAGATTTACCCTTAGGAATTTATAAATTTTTAAAAAAACAAACACTCGTTTACACACGTACCTTTGACCATCCAGTTATCCAAGATTTAACTTCGGAAGGTATCGACATGGAAAGTTTTGATCAAGAATATAAACGCCATGACGCTTTTCAAAATGTATATGAAGCTATTGTGACAAAGTTGATTGATGCTGCAAGAGACAATGATATTGTATATACTGTACCAGGGCATCCACGTGTAGCTGAAACGACAACTGTGTATTTAGAGCAGTATGCTCAACAACATTCTGATATTGAAATTGAAATATTGGGCGGCAAGAGCTTTATAGACGATATTTTTGAAGCGGTAAAAGTTGACCCTAATGATGGTTTTACGATGTTAGATGCAACAGATCTTCAAAAAGAAAAGTTGAATATGCGTACGCACACACTTATCACACAAGTCTATAGTGCAATGGTCGCAGGTGATTTAAAAGTGACATTGATGGAACGCTATAGTGATGACCAACTTGTTTATATCGTAGATGGTGCGAGCAATAATCACGCCAATGTAATCAAAACACCGTTATATGAAATAGATCATTACGATGATGTTTTTAACAATATAACAAGTGTATTTATTCCAAAAGTGGAAACCGAAGAAGCATACTTTGGTGATTTTGACTATGCAGTTGGTATCATAAATCATCTTGTAGACGATGAAAAAGGTTGCCCATGGGATAAGGTTCAAACACATCATACGTTAAAACGCTATTTACTGGAAGAGACATTCGAATTGTTTGAAGCTATAGATAACGAAGACGATTGGCATATGATAGAAGAACTAGGAGACATCCTGTTACAAGTATTATTACACGCAAGTATTGGCAAAAAAGAAGGTTACATGGATATAAATGAAGTGATACAAAGCCTTTCAGAAAAAATGATACGCAGACATCCACATGTTTTTGGTGACACAAAAGCAGAAACTGAAGAAGATTTGAAAAATATTTGGTCCGATGCTAAGTCTAAAGAAGGTAAAGAACAGCGAGTGAAATTTGAGAAAGTATTTGCAGACCACTTCTTAGCATTGTATGATAAAACAAAAAATAAGTCGTTAGATGAAAATGCTTTAAAACGAATTTTAGAGCAAGGAGGAAAATAATGATGAGATTAGACAAATATCTCAAAGTGTCAAGATTAGTAAAACGTCGCACTTTAGCTAAAGAGATCAGTGATCAAGGACGTATTACTGTAAACGGTGTAGTTGCTAAAGCAGGTACCGATGTAAAAGAATCGGATGAGCTTGTTATCCGATTTGGTCAAAAAGTTGTAACAATCAAAGTTACGGGATTGAGTGAACATGCAACAAAAGAAAATGCAAAGGGCATGTATGAACTCATTAAAGAAGAAAAAGTAAGTGAAATATAGGAACGGGAGGTGACAAGCAAATGAATAAAAAAGTTGAAAATATAGGCAATACGTATACTTCAGCAGAAAACAAAAAAAAGCAACACAAACAAATGAGGAAGCGTGTTGTTCGTAAACGTATCACTTTATTCGGTGGTCTTTTACTACTGATTATTATCATTTTATCCATCATGCTTGTCACTCAAAAACAAAGTAACAATGACGATGCAGTCGAGCGCCAACAAAAAGAACAAAAGTATCAAAAGCAACAAGATGAAGAATTAGCACTAAAAGAACAATTAAATAATCTAAATGATAAAGATTATATTGAAAAAGTTGCACGTGATGATTACTATCTAAGTAATGATGGGGAAGTTATTTTCAAATTGCCCGGAGAAAATAAATCTGACACCAAATCTAAGGCGCAAAATGATGATAAATAAGTGAATTTAATTTTTTGCATCATTATACCATTGTTAATTTATGCAAACAGGCATATAATAGGGTTAAAATCGAAACGAATCGGGAGGATTTATTTATAATATGTCAATCGAAGTAGGAAACAAGCTTAAAGGTAAAGTCACTGGAATCAAAAAGTTTGGCGCTTTCGTCGAACTTCCAGAAGGAAAGAGTGGCTTAGTTCACATAAGTGAAGTTGCAGATAACTACGTTGAAAACGTAGAAGATCACTTATCTGTTGGTGATGAAGTTGAAGTTAAAGTACTATCAATTGCTGATGATGGAAAAATTAGTTTGTCAATCAAAAAAGCAAAAGATCGTCCACGTAGACCTCAAAACAAACCAAATCATAAACAAACTCAACCTAAAGGTGAGGACTTTGAAAAGAAATTAACAAACTTCTTAAAAGATAGTGAAGATAAATTGACTTCTATTAAGCGTCAAACGGAATCTAGACGTGGTGGAAAAGGCGCTAGACGCTAAAATATATAAAATAAGACTGTTCCCAAGAGAACTTAAATTAATTGCTCAAATACAACATTTAATATCATTTTAACGACGTGTGACTTTGACAATAAATGACTGTTTTCTTACTTAAGGAAACAGTCTATTTTTTGTTGTTCACAGACATTACAAGGTGCATGTAAAAAAATTTCGTATTGTGACATAGGAGGTAAGCTATGATAGAAGTTAATGCTGATGGTTGGAATAAAGAACAACACATTGTGTTAGCCGTTTCAACCGGGATTGATAGCATGGTATTATTACACAACTTAATTCATCCATTATCCCAATCGTATAGAAAATTAACTTGCTTACATGTGAATCATAATATTCGTGATATTGCACAAGAAGAAGAAACATTTATAAGAAAATATTGTGAGTTTTATCAGATTCCGTTGTTCGTGCATCATTTAGATTTATCAGAAGTTATTGAACAGGGGAATAGCATTGAAAATATTGCGAGAAATGAACGATATCAGTGGTTTGATACTATGATGGTGGAGTTGGATGCAGACGTTTTATTAACCGCTCACCATCAAGACGATCAAATTGAAACTATCTTTTATCGATTGATGACTGGTCGTTCAACTCGAAGTAGTTTAGGTATGTCATATCTGACTTCACGAAGTGCCTATATGTTGTGTAAACCATTGTTAGAAACAACAAAAGCAGACATTCGAAACTATCAGCAAAGTTATGAAGTACCTTATTATGAAGACGAGACCAATGCTGAAAATCTTTATGTTAGAAACGATATTCGTAATCGTATTTTACCTGCTATTGACGACAACCGACATTTATCGACAAAACAGCTACTAAAATTGAAAGATTGGCATGATATACAACTGCAAGAATTACATGACCATGCGTTACATTTTATAGAAACGCATGTTCACGAAAATGCTGATAAAGATGAAATAGTCATTCCAAGGGTTGCATTTTCAAATTTGAACCATAATATTAAAATCATAATATTAGATAAAATATTTTCAAAATTACAGATAACAGCACCAATGACTGAAAAAATGTATGAATCTTGGTTTCAGCAACTCGAAAGCAAAGTTACTCAATGCACAATATATACAACGGATAAATGGAATATTTATATCGCTTATGATAAATTTATAATAATGGCAAATTATGATAAATTTCTTATGCCAACTAAAATTTTGCAGCCAGGTTTATATCATTATGGTCATTATAGTATTAGTATAACAGATGATTTTCCGGAAGATGGTTATCCGTTAGTTATTAGAACTAGAAATAATGGTGATAAATTCAAACTAAATGGGATAAAAGGACACAAAAAAGTAAGTCGATTACTGATTGATCATAAAGTGATACAAACTGAACGTAACCAATTACCAATTTTAGTTAATGCAGATGAAGCAATTATTGCTGTAGGTACGTTATATTTAAATAATGAATATAAAGATACTATTTTCATACGAAATACGGGAGAGGAATGAAATTATGCGAGATGATTTAAAGGAAATATTAATAGATGAAGAAGAAATAGAACAAATTTGTAAAGACTTGGGTGCAAAGATTACTGAAGCATATGCCGGTAAACCACTTGTTTGTATAGGTATTTTGAAAGGTTCAGTAATGTTTATGACAGACCTTATTAAACATATTGGAACGCATTTAGCTATCGATTTCATGGATGTTTCTAGTTATCATGGCGGTACTGAATCAACAGGAGAAGTGCAAATACTTAAAGATTTAAGCGCTTCAATAGAAGGGAAAGACATCTTGATTATTGAAGATATTTTAGAAACTGGGACAACATTAAAATCAATAACTGAATTATTGGAATCAAGAAAAGTCAATTCACTAGAAATTGTGACATTGTTAGACAAACCGAATCGCCGTAAAGCAGATATCGAAGCAAAATATGTAGGTAAAAAAATTCCAGATGAATTTGTAGTTGGCTACGGATTAGATTATGCTGAAAATTATAGAAATTTACCATATATTGGAACGCTTAAACCAGAAATTTATTCAAAGTAAGCAGTACAATTTAATCGTATGAAATATTGTTATATACTGTAAAACGTAATCATATTAAATGAGTCGATATACATAATATATTGATAAAATACGCGAACATATACGTAAATCATTTAAGGGATTAATCATAAAGTATATGTAAAATGTTTGTATATCAAAAATATAAAAGTATAAAAACAACAAGAACTGTAACGTACATACAAAAGTAGAATTACTAGCCCAAAACTTGTGTATTGTGTTACAATTTTTGTTAGTTTTATTATTGAAGTAGGAGGAAACGACGCATGCAGAAAGCCTTTCGTAACGTGCTAGTTATCGCAATCATTGGCGTTATTATATTTGGCTTGTTTTCGTGGCTAAATGGTAACGGAAATATGCCAAAACAGCTTACATATAACCAATTTGTTAAGCAATTAGATAAAGGTGAATTAAAATCCTTAGAAATTCAACCAGAACAAAATGTATATATGGTAAGCGGTAAAACTAAAAAAGATGAAGATTATTCTTCAACTATTTTATATAATAATGATAAAGAGCTTGAAAAAATAACAGATAAAGCACAAAGTCAAGATGGATTGAAATTTACAGTTAAAGAAGAAGAAAAGCAAAGCGTATTTGTAAGTATTTTAACGACGTTAATACCAGTTTTAATCATAGCCTTATTATTTATTTTCTTCCTTAGTCAAGCACAAGGAGGCGGCGGTGGCGGCGGTCGTATGATGAACTTTGGTAAATCCAAAGCGAAAATGTACGACAGTCAGAAAAAACGTGTACGCTTCTCAGACGTAGCTGGCGCAGATGAAGAAAAACAAGAATTAATAGAAATTGTTGACTTCTTAAAAGATAATAAACAATTTAAGCAAATGGGTTCTAGAATACCTAAAGGTGTTTTACTTGTAGGACCTCCAGGTACAGGTAAAACGTTATTAGCTCGTGCAGTAGCTGGTGAAGCTGGTACACCATTCTTCTCAATCAGTGGTTCAGACTTCGTTGAGATGTTTGTAGGTGTCGGTGCAAGCCGTGTACGTGACTTATTTGAAAATGCTAAGAAAAATGCACCTTGTATTATCTTTATTGACGAAATCGATGCAGTTGGTCGTCAACGTGGTGCAGGTGTTGGTGGCGGTCACGATGAACGTGAACAAACGCTAAACCAATTACTAGTTGAAATGGATGGTTTCGGTGAAAACGAAGGTATCATTATGATTGCTGCTACAAACCGTCCTGATATTTTAGACCCAGCATTATTACGTCCTGGTCGTTTTGATAGACAAATTCAAGTTGGACGTCCAGATGTAAAAGGACGTGAAGCAATTCTGCACGTTCATGCTCGAAATAAACCACTTGATGAAACAGTAGACTTAAAAGCAGTTTCTCAAAGAACACCTGGTTTCTCTGGTGCAGATTTAGAAAACTTGCTGAACGAAGCATCATTAGTTGCAGTACGTGAAGGCAAGAAGAAAATAGATATGCGTGATATTGAAGAAGCGACTGACCGTGTGATTGCTGGTCCTGCTAAAAAATCACGTGTCATTTCTGAAAAAGAACGTAATATTGTTGCACACCATGAAGCCGGTCATACTATTATTGGTATGGTGCTTGATGAAGCAGAGGTTGTCCATAAGGTTACTATCGTACCACGTGGTCAAGCCGGTGGTTATGCAATGATGTTACCAAAACAAGATCGCTTCTTAATGACTGAACCAGAATTACTTGATAAGATCTGTGGCTTGTTAGGTGGTCGAGTTTCTGAAGATATTAATTTCAACGAAGTATCAACAGGTGCTTCAAATGACTTTGAACGTGCAACACAAATCGCACGTCAAATGGTTACTGAATATGGTATGAGTAAGAAACTTGGTACTGTTCAATTCTCAAGTAGCAGCAATGGACAAGTATTCTTAGGTAAAGACATGCAAGGCGAACCAGAATATTCTGGTCAAATTGCGTATGAAATTGATAAAGAAGTTCAACGTATTATTAAAGAACAATACGAACGTTGTAAAGACATTCTTTTAGAACATAAATCACAATTACTTTTAATTGCTGAATCTTTATTAAAAGAAGAGACATTAGTTGCTGAACAAATTCGTTCATTATTCTATGATGGCGTATTGCCAGAAGTTGATTACGATGCAGCAGAAGTTGTAAGTGATCAAGAAAGTGAATTTAAAGAAGGTAAATATGGTAAATCATATGAAGATGTACGAAAAGAACAACTAGAAGTTGGTAAAAAACAACAAGAAGAAGACCAACAAGAGGAAAAAGATATGGATAAAGAAAGCAAAGAAAGTGAACATGGCAATGACGACTCAGAAGAGACAGGTCATGAACAAGCACCAAATATCGATAAACCTAGCAACCCAAGTGATCCTAATGATCCAAGCAATAGAAATTAATAACTGAACAAAAAGCTTCTTTCTGCTATCATATTGATGTGGAAAGAAGCTTTTTTATTATTCATCAATCAATAAAATCACAAACAGATATGTAGCAATTTTTTGATTGAACACGTACAATAAATTGCATTGATAAAAAGTATTATAAAATTCTATATAGAAGTTAGAAAACAATTTAAACACTTACAATGAATAAAAGGAGAAATTAAAGAAATGACAAATGATTACATTGTTAAAGCATTGGCTTATGAAGGACAGATAAGAGCATATAGTGCATTAACTACAGAAAGTGTTCAAGAAGCACAAACAAGACATTATACTTGGCCGACAGCATCCGCAGCACTTGGCAGAACAATGACTGCAACGTTGATGATGGGTGCAATGTTAAAAGGCGATCAAAAACTGACAGTTACAGTTGATGGACAAGGGCCAATCGGAAAAATTATAGCTGATGCAGATGCCAGCGGTCATGTCAGAGGATACGTGACGCATCCACAAACGCACTTCCCTCTAAATAACGTAGGAAAATTAGATGTTAGTAGAGCTGTTGGAACAAATGGTGCATTAACTGTAGTAAAAGACGTTGGAATGAAAGATTATTTCTCTGGTTCAAGTGAACTAGTCTCTGGTGAATTAGGCGATGATTTTACTTACTACTTTGCAAAAAGTGAACAAGTACCCTCATCTGTAGGGTTAGGCGTACTAGTGAATCCTGATAACTCTATAAAAGCTGCAGGTGGTTTTATCATACAAGTGATGCCAGGTGCAGAAGAAAAAACAATCAATAAATTAGAAACAGCAATCAACAACATGACACCCGTTTCGAAATTAATTGATCAAGGTTTAACTCCAGAAGAAATATTATATGAAATACTTGGTGAAGATGAAGTTCAAATTTTAGAAGAAATGCCTGCAAGTTTTGAATGTAATTGCGGTCACGAAAAGTTTTTAAATGCAATTAAAGGACTAGGCCAAGCTGAAATCGAAAGTATGATTAGTGAAGATCATGGTGCAGAAGCAGAATGCCACTTCTGTAGAAATAAATATCAATATACAGAAAATGAATTACAGGAATTATTAGAAAAGATGTAAAAAATCCTTTAAAATGAAGTTTAAGTCACTATAAAGTATAAAAATATTGTAATTTTTAATCTTCTTAGTTGTATTCAAATCAAAATCTGATAAAATATAAAGTATATCCGATAGAAAAAGTAGGTTTTAAACTTTTTAATGAAAAGGAGCAATACTTATGACAAACAAACCAGTAAATAATGTCGTTGAAGTGATTGGCAATACGCCAGTAGTTAAGTTGAACAATGTGGTGGATGAAAATGCTGCAGATGTTTATGTGAAATTAGAATATCAAAATCCAGGTGGTTCTGTTAAAGACCGTATCGCGTTAGCAATGATTGAAGCGGCAGAGAAAGAAGGAAAAATCAAACCAGGAGATACAATTGTAGAACCTACGAGTGGTAATACAGGTATTGGTTTAGCTTTTGTATGTGCTGCGAAAGGTTATAAAGCAGTATTCACAATGCCAGAAACAATGAGTCAAGAACGTCGTAATTTATTAAAAGCTTATGGCGCAGAAGTTGTTTTAACACCAGGATCAGAAGCGATGAAAGGTGCAATTAAAAAAGCCAAAGAATTAAAAGAAGAATTTGGTTATTATGAACCACAACAATTTGAAAACCCGGCTAATCCACGTGTGCATGAATTGACAACTGGTCCAGAACTCGTTGAACAATTTGAAGGTAAAACCATTGATTCATTCTTAGCTGGTGTTGGCACTGGTGGTACATTAACTGGTGCAGGTAAAGTATTGAAAGAGAAATACCCTGACATTAATCTTGTAGCTATTGAACCTGAAGATTCTCCAGTATTAAGTGGTGGAGAACCAGGACCACATAAACTTCAAGGTTTAGGTGCAGGATTTGTACCAGATACTTTAGATACGAATATCTATGATGAAGTTATAAAAGTTGGTAATGAAACAGCGATGGATATGTCTCGTAAGGTTGCTAAAGAAGAAGGTATATTAGGTGGGATTTCTTCAGGTGCAGCAATTTATGCAGCTATAGAAAAAGCCAAATCTTTAGGTAAAGGTAAAAAAGTAGTTACTGTATTACCAAGTAATGGTGAACGTTACCTTTCAACACCTCTATATTCATTTGAAGATTAAAAATATATTTATAAAACCGATTATGTGTAAGTGATCAGTTTCAAATGTCGACAAGGTTTCTGACTTTGTCGACATTTTTTTATGACTTCTGTGAATGCTTTGTTTGTAGAGTTTTTAAAGACAACTAAAGCAATTGAAAAAGTACAATACGAAATGATTAAAATGTCTGAATACCAGCTATTAATTACAAAATGTGGAAATGGGTGAAATAAACGAGTTTACATTTTCCGACGATATGAACGTTGGTTACTGAAAAATTTATAAATTAGCGTTATTATAGAATAGTGATTACTAAGCTAACGATGAGTCATTTCATAGTGAAAGGAAGAAAGTAACGATGGCACATACAAAAATTATGGGCATATTAAACGTAACACCTGATTCATTTTCTGATGGCGGTAAATATAATTCAGTAGAAAAGGCTGTCAAAAGAGCGCAAGAAATGATTGAAGAGGGTGTAGATATGATTGACGTAGGTGGTATATCAACACGTCCTGCTGGTTATGAGGAAATAAGTGTTACTGAAGAATTACAGCGCGTGGTCCCTGTTGTAAAAGCACTTAGCCAATTAGATGTTCAATTGTCTATTGATACATATAGAAGTGAAGTAGCAGAAGCAGCAATGAAATTAGGCGCTACAATGATTAATGATCAGTGGGCTGGATTATATGATGAAAAAATCTTTGACGTTGTATCTAAATATGAAGGTGAGATTATATTGATGCACAATGGTGATGGTCATAGATCAATGCCTGTTGTGGATGAAATGCTTGTGCATTTATTGAAACAAGCTAATAAAGCAGAAATGGCAGGTATCCCACAAGAAAAAGTTTGGATAGATCCTGGCATTGGTTTTGCAAAAACAAGAGATGAAGAAAAAGAAGTAATGGCACGCTTGGATGAATTAGTAGCTACAGATTATCCTGTGCTACTAGCGACAAGTAGAAAAAGATTTATTAAAGAAATGATAGATCGAGACACGCAAGCAATTGAAAGAGATGAAGCAACTGCAGCTACTACTGCATACGGTATAATGAAAGGCGTTAAAGGTGTAAGGGTTCATAACGTTGCGCTCAATGTCCGTTTGGCTCAAAGCATGGATTATTTAAAGGAGAATGAGGATGAAAGACACAATATTTCTTAACGGTATGAAGTTTTATGGCTATCACGGTGCATTACCAGCCGAAAATGAAATTGGTCAAATATTCATCGTTGATTTGACTATGAAAGTCGATTTAAGCCTTGCAGGTGAAACAGATCAAGTAACTGATACAGTTCACTATGGTGAAGTTTATGCAGATGTGAAATCAATCATGGAAAGTGAACCAGTGAATTTATTAGAGCATCTAGCTGAACGTATTGCAAAACGTATAAATTCACACTATAATCGTGTAATGGAAACGCAAGTTAGAATCACTAAAGAAAATCCCCCTATACCAGGTCATTATGAAGGTGTAGGTGTAGAAATAGTGAGGGAGAATTTATAATGTCATATGCGTACTTAGGTTTGGGAAGTAACGTTGGAGATAGAAAAGCACAGCTCGATCAATCAATTCGTATTTTAAATGAAACAGAAGGTATCAATGTAACACAAACATCACCAATTTATGAAACTGAACCTGTTGGATATGTTGAGCAACCGCAATTTTTAAATCAATGTATTGAAATAGAAACATCACTGACACCTCATGATTTATTAAAGGCATGTTTAGGAACAGAACAACAGTTGCATAGAGTGAGAGATATAAGCTGGGGGCCTAGAACATTAGATGTTGATATTTTATTATTTGAGGAACAAATCATAGATGAAGATGATTTGATCATACCGCATCCACGTATGTTAGAGCGTTCTTTTGTGCTCATACCATTAAATGATATTGCACCAGATTTTACTGAACCTCATACAAATAAAAAAATTAGAGATTTAGTAATGTTAGATAATTCAGTGAAACAATATAAGGGGTAAGGAAACAAATGTGTGTAAATTTCATGATGAAGCGGAATAGCAAAGCGCTATACTTGAATGCGTATACTTTCAGTTTTATTATATAAAAACTGTAAAATTCATGTTGTTTCTTCAATCATATTGACAGGATAGTAACTTACCAAATAATAAATGAGTAACAATACCTTTCGTATTATCGTTAACTCTAATAAAATATTTAAGTAGATGTCAAAGGGAATACAATAGCATTATTTTATCTACAATTGATTAATAATACTGATATAACATTTTAAAGTTTAAATTACTTTATTACATTCATGACCTCTAGTAAAATTAAAAGTTGAAAAATTGGTACTAAGCACATAAGCAAATACCATCTTTGTATTTAAAAGATGGGGTGGTCATGGTAAAGTTAGAAATGATTGGAACAAATCAAAATACGGTAATCATCAATGATAGATATTCCTCGAATTCTAACAAAAAGGTTAATGCTAAAATTAAAATTGGATAAGAAGTATAAAGGAGAGAAAGTTATGTCAGAAGAAATGAACGACCAAATGCAAGTGCGTCGTCAAAAAATGCAAGAACTATACGATTTAGGTATCGATCCATTCGGCGGAAAATTTGTACGAACTTCAATGGCTACACCATTGCATGATGATTGGGATCAATTCTCCAAAGAAGAATTACAAGAAAAAGAAGAAGAAAGTCATGTTAGCATTGCAGGACGTCTAATGACGAAACGTGGTAAAGGTAAAGCAGGTTTTGCACACGTACAAGATTTATCAGGCCAAATTCAAATTTATGTGAGAAAAGACCAAGTTGGAGAAGAACAATTTGAACTATGGAAATCAGCAGACCTAGGAGATATCGTAGGTATTGAAGGCGTTATGTTTAAAACAAACACAGGTGAATTGTCGGTCAAAGCAAAATCATTCACGCTCCTAACAAAAGCATTACGACCATTACCAGATAAATTTCATGGTTTACAAGATATTGAACAACGCTATCGTCAACGTTATTTAGATTTAATAACAAACCAAGATAGTACGCAAACTTTTATTAATAGAAGTAAAATCTTACAAGAAATGCGTAATTACTTAAACAATCAAGGATTCTTAGAAGTAGAAACTCCAATGATGCACCAAATTGCTGGTGGAGCTGCAGCGAGACCGTTTGTAACACATCACAATGCTTTGGATGCTACATTATATATGAGAATAGCAATAGAATTACACTTGAAACGATTAATTGTTGGTGGCTTAGAAAAAGTATATGAAATTGGTCGCGTGTTTAGAAACGAAGGCGTATCTACACGTCATAATCCAGAGTTCACAATGATCGAACTCTACGAAGCATATGCAAACTATCACGATATTATGGACTTAACAGAAGATATGATTAGACATATATCTAATAAAGTACTTGGTACTGCAAAAATTAATTATGGTGAAGAAGTTATTGACTTAGAATCAAACTGGAAACGAGTTCATATGGCAGATGCTGTCAAAGAAGCTACAGGCGTTGATTTCTTTAATGTTCAAAATGATGAAGAGGCAAAAACACTGGCTAAAGCGCATGGTGTTGAAATTACTGAAAATATGAAATACGGTCATATTTTAAACGAATTCTTTGAACAAAAAGTTGAAGAAACATTAATACAACCTACTTTTGTATATGGACACCCAATTGAAATATCACCATTAGCAAAGAAAAATCCAGAAGACCCTAGATTTACGGATCGTTTTGAATTATTTATTGTAGGCAGAGAACATGGTAATGCATTTACAGAATTAAATGATCCGATAGATCAAAGAGAAAGATTTGAAGCACAATTAGTTGAAAAAGAGCAAGGCAATGACGAAGCCCATGAAATGGATGAAGATTTCATTGAAGCATTAGAATATGGTATGCCTCCAACAGGTGGTCTAGGTATAGGTATTGATAGACTTGTCATGCTACTTACTGATTCAGCTTCAATTAGAGACGTATTACTTTTCCCATATATGAGACAAAAGTAATATAGCTCAACTTAATAATAAAGGATTAAATATTGTGGCTTACAAATAAAAGCTGGGAAGTTTAATCCTTTTTATTTACAAATATAAACTATGCAAGAAACAAGGAAATACAAAAGGCTTAGAATTAAAATAGAAAATAATAAAAGTAATAAGATACAATTATGCATATTTATGCTATTTAAATATAAAAATATACTAAAAAAGGTATGGTAAACCTCGATTTCTTATGGTAAGATAATTCAAGTCGAGTTAAGTAAACGCAAATACATACGAAATAAATTTATGTTTAAATAAAAGTTACGAAAACTATTGACTTCAGCAAAAAAACATAGTATTATATAAAAGTCGTCGAAAACGAGCATTTACATATTAAATACTAAGTAAAGAACTTGTGAAATTCTTTAAGATAGTGTAAAATTAACTATTGTAATTGAATAACAAACAATGTATCATACATTGAGTAAGTTATTTTGTCTGGTGGCTATAGCAAGGAGGTCACACCTGTTCCCATGCCGAACACAGAAGTTAAGCTCCTTAGCGCCGATGGTAGTCGGACTTACGTTCAGCAAGAGTAGGACGTTGCCAGGCTTTATAATAATCATGTGGAGGATTAGCTCAGCTGGGAGAGCATCTGCCTTACAAGCAGGGGGTCGGCGGTTCGAACCCGTCATCCTCCACCATTTAAAAAATGAATAGCCGGCCTAGCTCAACTGGTAGAGCAACTGACTTGTAATCAGTAGGTTGGGGGTTCAAGTCCTCTGGCCGGCACCATTTCATGAGCCATTAGCTCAGTTGGTAGAGCATCTGACTTTTAATCAGAGGGTCAGAGGTTCGAATCCTCTATGGCTCATCCAGTTTCATTTTGCAGAAGTAGTTCAGCGGTAGAATACGACCTTGCCAAGGTCGGGGTCGCGGGTTCGAATCCCGTCTTCTGCTCCATTATTTTGCCGGGGTGGCGGAACTGGCAGACGCACAGGACTTAAAATCCTGCGATGAGAGATCATCGTACCGGTTCGATTCCGGTCCTCGGCACCATCATTTTAATAGAGCGCCCATAGCTCAATTGGATAGAGTACTTGACTACGAATCAAGCGGTTATAGGTTCGACTCCTATTGGGCGCACCATTTTTAGAATGAATATTATAATGAATACGGGAAGTAGCTCAGCTTGGTAGAGCACTTGGTTTGGGACCAAGGGGTCGCAGGTTCGAATCCTGTCTTCCCGACTCTTATTAAAAGGATATGGGGGCTTAGCTCAGATGGGAGAGCGCCTGCTTTGCACGCAGGAGGTCAGCGGTTCGATCCCGCTAGTCTCCACCATATATATTTAAATGAACATTGAAAACTGAA
>NZ_JAESJS010000016.1:0-918 GCF_017891705.1 Staphylococcus sp. GDY8P196P
TGTCACTTTATTCGATATATGAGAATGACTTTACCTAATAAATGAGAAAAGCAACGCACTATATTAAAATGCGTTGCTTTTTCTATTATCGAATACCTATAACTAAACTATCTCTAGCTGTTTCTACAACTTCTGTACTTATTTTATCTAAACCATTTATATCCATAATTCTGTCTATCTGCGCAAATAAACGATGAATCAGCCTAAAATTCCCTTTTGTGATTTTAATAATCGTCGTTATTGCTTCATAATCAGTAAAGTCTTCGAGTTTTAAATCAAATCCTAAATCTTGCCACTTATATTCTAATATATGATGCGTCTCATCTTTACTTAGATTATCAAATTCATGCGCAAAACCTATGCGCGAATATAGTTGAGGATAACGAGATAGTTTTTTCTCTATGCCCGGCATACCAATAAATATCATTGCTAAATTATGTTCATCATAAATAGCTCTTAATTGCTCTAAATGTTGCACTTTAAGGCGATCAATCTCATCTACTATAATTAAATCAATATATTTAAACATATCACTATAATGTTTACTATGTTCATGTCCATACTTATTTACAACATGTAATTTTTGACCCAAATCAATGCTTGCAGTAATACTATATAAATCATTCCTTAATTTAGTTTGTTTTTCTGCTGGTGCAGTATAAAATATTTTATCCACCGATAGTATGTCATCGGTCGTTTTACTAGCTAGATCTTCCCAACCTCTATGGTTAACTTGTTTTTCGATTGTATCCCAATTTGTATAATATCTTGAAGATAAAGTTTTCCCAACTCCAGGTTGACCATAACAGATACCAATATATTGATATTTAATGCAAGCGTCACAAAATTCAGCAAACCGTTTATACTCTTTCGTTTCAATAAAATTCTGATTTTTAGTCATTACGATACCTCTTTAAT
>NZ_JAESJS010000016.1:978-3036 GCF_017891705.1 Staphylococcus sp. GDY8P196P
AATATTTTGTTTTAAGTGTTTTCTTCTCTGACTACGAGCGTGCTGTATGTCTTTTATATCTATGGAGTAATCAGCTATTTCTGGACATATAGCAGTACAAAGAAATTCATCTCTATAAAACACACGTATTTCAGCCATATCATTTGGGTTATAACGAATCAGTACATATTCACCTACATAAGCTGCTAGATTAGTATTACTGTATCGAAAACCTTGAAAATGAATGCCATCTGAATGAACTTTTCTAGATTTAGGTATTTCCAACAATAATAAATCAAGTTGTTCTAAGCTACTTGGCATATTAGGGAAAAAGTGATTACTATTCCAACGACTGATAGGCGTGGTATGAATAGCACTATGTTCTTTTTGATTATAATCTTCAATTAAAAAGTAACGTAGTTTTTCTTCAAAATTGTGAAAATCTATTAGATTACTAGGAGTATCATTATTGTTTATATATCCAGGCAGTTGTTCTAAGAAAGTTTGGTTAACTGTCTGAAAAAAGCGTTCTATTTTTCCACGACCACGAGGGACACCAACTTTTGAAAACATCAAATTTATTTTCAAGTCAATAGCGACTTGTTCCATGTGATTTGAGGTAAAGTCACTTCCGTGATCTGTATAGAATTTTTCGGGTATACCACACACTGGCCAGTTGGTATCATTCTTATTCCATATTGCTTGGTGTAGTGTTAATGCTGTGTTTTGAGCATTGGGGGCATCAAAACTTAAGAAATAGCCTGCAATTGCACGACTATAGTCATCCATAATTATAGTTAGCCACGGTCTATTGATATTACCTTTTTGGTCTAATATAAAGATATCTAGCAAAGTATGGTCTGCTTGCCATATTTCATTGGGTCTCGAGGATTCTCTAATTTGTATTAAATCGTACTTATTTTGATAGTATTTTTCACCTTGATGAGAGAAATCAATAACAGACTTAGGCATTGCTTTAATAACACTATAAATTTGTTTATAACTTGGTATATCAAAATTATTTTCTTTACAGTAATTAGTGATTTTCCTATGAATTGTGGCTATACTATTTCTTTTATTCATAAGCGCAAGGCGTTCAATTTCATCAATTATCTTTGGTTCTATTTTACGTGTTCCTTTATCAGCTCTTGTCGCATAGATTAGTCCTTTAAGTCCTTGTTCTTTATATGACTTATTCCACCTATAAAGGGTGCTTAACGCAATCCCTTTACTTTTAGAAATACTTGATAAAGATTGTTCGCCTAGGATAAAAGGTTTTATAATATTGTACTTTTGAGTAGCTTTTTTACGTTTGGCTTCAGAAAAATTAGTTAGATACTTCTCCTTGTTTTTCATCTTCCTTGTCCTCCAATTTATTGAGGTAACGATAAATTGTTGTACGTGAAACTTGCCATTGTTCTGCAATTGTTTTAATGGGGGTGCCATTATCATAAAGTGTTTTGAGTAAATTTAAGTCTTTTTTATTCAATTTTTCAGGTCTTCCACCATAACGTCCTCTGGCACGAGCTGCAATTCGTCCAGCTGAAGAACGTTCTAAAATTAAATTCCGTTCAAACTCTGCAAATGCTGCGAATAAATGAAATAATAATTGTCCTGTAGAACTTGATTTATCCATCGTTATATTTTCTTCTAAACTATGAAAACTCACGCCTCGTTCGTTAAGTTCATTCACTAATGTGATTAAATCCTCCATGTTACGTCCTAGTCTATCTAGTCTCCAAACAACAATGGTATCTCCTGACCTCGCAAATTCAATTGCTTTATCTAAACCAGGTCTTTTACTTTTTGAACCACTCATATGGTCATTAAATATTTTTTCACAACCATGTGTATTTAATCGATCTTCCTGTAAATTTAAATTTTGTAATCCAGTTGAAACTCTTGCATAACCTATTTTCAAAATACAAACCTCCTATATACATCTTCAGTGTACCATAACTTAATCACAAGGTCTTTTGTGAACATAGATTTTTTGTTGGGTTTTTGAACACATAATTCTATGTAATACATACTTATTTAGACATAAAAAGAGAGTGTACAGAAAATGGTTATTTTCTG
>NZ_JAESJS010000017.1:0-168245 GCF_017891705.1 Staphylococcus sp. GDY8P196P
GTTTAGGATACTATGTTTAATACATCTCCACTTGGATGGTTATGTCCTAGCATAATACTGTTGGCGTTACTGAGCATCGCTGTTTTGAATGTTTCTCTGGGGTGAATCACTGTTTAGTTAATAGAACCTATCGATAGTGTTTGAATATGTGTAGTTTCGTTTTTACTATTCATACATATAAGTATGAGATGTTCTCGATCACTGTTTCCAATGAATGAACGCATAATTTCTGTCGCATCCCCAGGGTTTGAAATACGATTTTTTAGGTAATTTAATGTATCTGTTTTTATCATTTGTAGTGAAACAATATTGATTTCTTACATCGTTTACCTCCATATATGGGTTATGCTTTCAAAGTCCATTTCTGTCTTGCTTTTGGATTAAGGGGGTGCATAATTTCATTGGTTACTGGGTTCATGAGTTGTTTCACTTTCGTCTTATGTGGTTTCAACATCTCTAATACTTCATTGACACGTGCTTCAACAACGGGCTTTTTAGCGTAAGCACCCCAGGCTAATATTACTTCATCCGATTCTTTCACTGCCTTCATAATTTGAATATCGGTATGATTATCATAGGCGTTTTCTAGATGTTTGAGATTGAGGGGTGTTGTAATATTGGAATATAGATTCACAAAATTGATTGAGCCAAATGCATCCATTTCTGAAACTTTGTTCATAATGAGCTGAGTTGTTAAGTCTATACTAAGAAGGCCCATAAAATTTGGATACATTGTAATGATTGTAAGTGTTTGTTTTTCACTGTCCCATGTTTTCTTAAGTAGATAGCGATGTTGTTGGTCATCACTGAATATGGCTTCAGTTTCTAATGTATTTTTTATTGTTTTCATGTAATATTCACTCCTCTAGTATTCTTCTGGTAATAACATGACATAATAAGAAAGGCCTACATCATCTTCACGAATAATGTAGACCTTATTGATATTGATAGGTTGATTGATATTTGCCTTTTGAGTTTTCACATACGCTGGTCGTTCTTGTTTGTGTTTGATATATAATTGATTGCGATGTTTATTAAACTGGAATATATGAAAATAATCTACTGAAGTATTATCTTTGGTTTGTTCTTGTTCTCGCTCAGAAACGAGTTGCCATAATTGGTGTTGTAAGTTAATAGGTAAGTTGTTGGCGATACCACGTGTTATATATCTATTCATAAGCGTTTTCCTTTCGTTCTGATTCTTTCATCCAAATGATAATTTCACTAAGAATTGTAATGACGAGTTGTGTAATTTTGATGTATTTATGCATATTATTGTCCTCCTGTTAGTAAGTATCGTTGATCCAAAAGGGGCATGATAGTGTTGTGTAGATATAAGAAATCCATATCGTGATTTTCATCAATATAACCGATAGCTATGAGTTGTTTCTGATAATAGAGAATGAAGGGATAGATATTACTTTCGTGAAGTGTGTCAGAGTAGTAGGTATTAGTCTGTAGTATTTTATTACTAAGTGGACCAAGTCTTACGTATTGTTCAGGTAGAATATCATCAGCGATTTCTTCGATGGATTCACATTCCCATTTTTCATCCCTTGGCAGATTGAATAAGTTGGTTATATAGTGCTTGAGTTGTTGTTCTAGTGTCATTGTTATGACCTCCTAATGTATTTGATGGATGTATGCATGTGATACATCATTTTGATAATATAAGTTTGAAATACCATTTGTTTCGCCAGGAAATCCCACTGAAATACAGAAAAGATCCCAATCGAAAGTCGTCACAATTGTTGATATGACAAGGAAATCCCGTTATCCCGCTCATTTCTCGGGAAATATAGCTATATATTTATATATCATTTGGATTTGGTGGTGTTATTACGAGTTACTTTTTTTTTTATATTATTTATTTATAAATAATAACGGGATTTTGGGATTACGCTTGCGTAATCCTTCTCCTACATGAAGTTAGCCAATCCCGTTACTATCCCACTTACATTTTATTTTGGGATGTTCTTTCGTCATATCAATATAAGCTTCACATTGAGTTATGACTGCTTAGGTTGCTGAAGATGTTTATTAGATAGGTGTTATTGAATGACGAAAGGACAGTACATAGATATTAGATTTGAAGAAAGAGTGTTTGAGGCAAAAATAAAGACGAAGTGCTGAGGAGCACTTCGTCTAGATTATTATTATTGAAAAGTTGTTTAATAATTTCATTATTAAGTTTTAGTGTAACGTAGAATTGCTTTTTATGATTCTCATCTTTACGAATGTCAATACGGTCAATAACCGTTAGGTACAAAGCTTTGAGCTGTGATTTATCCATGGATTCTATATTTTGAAAGATTCGTTGTAATAGGACAGCGATTTGTTTCGTATCGTAAGATGGTTTCTCTTGATTTTGTTGGTGCTTGAGTTGATTCATTTGATTTGTAATGTCATTGAGTTGTGTTTCATATTGATGAATGGTTGGTTTGAGTGCAGATGTTAAGTCTGGATTATCTTCGATGGTTTGAATTAGATTTTTTAGTTTAGTGTTTATTTCATCAAATTGTTGTTGCTTATATGCGATATCATGGTTAAGTGCATCCATACCAATTTGACTATCTTGATTAACACGTTCGACAACTTGTGTGAGAACTTTATCACTTTTGACAATTTCGAGTATTTGATCCATGACGTATTTTTCAATCACATCAGCTCTAACGCTATTCGCAGAACATACTTTTGAGCCTTTGTTTCGAAAGTTACTACAAGAATAATAGCGTATTCGCTTCTTAGTACCATCTTTCAATGTGTTCGTTGTGTTACTAGCTGCCATTGGTGCACCACATTGTGGGCAGTGAATAATACCTGTTAATAGATTGGTTCCTTTTCCATGAACTTGAGGTTTTTGACTGACCTGTTTTTTGCGTGATTGGACTTTATCCCATAATTCTTGACTAATAATAGGAGGGTGTTTACCATCAGCTATAATAGGTTTATCATTCAGTCCTTTACGACGCTTTTCATTCCAATCTTTGTACTTCGCAAATTGAATTTTACCAATATAGAATGGGTTTGAGAGAATATAAGTAACAGCTGAAATACTAAATGGATTGCCTTTTTTAGTCACATAGCCTTTGTGATTGAGTGCATTGGCTATTTTACGATAACCATGACCTTTGGCATAAGATTCAAAGATATATTTAACGATGTTAGCTTCATGTTGATTAATCATTAATTCTTTTTTATTATCAGGTATGTTATTATATCCTAATGGAAGATTGCCTTGATAATAGCCCTCTAAAGCTCTTTGACGTTGTCCGGTGTAAATGTTCTCTAAAATTGTATTTCTTTCAAATTCGGAAAAACTTGCAAGTATCTGGAGCATTAACTTACCTGTTGAATTTTTGACTTCCATGCGTTCAGACAAGCTAAAAAATTCAACATTTTGACGATGAAGTTCTTCGACGATTGTAAGTAAATCGGAAGTATTACGTGCCAAACGATTTGTTTTATAAACCATAACACAGTCTAATTTTCCATTTTTAGCATCATTTAACATGCGCTGTAATTCAGGACGGTTCATAGATTTTCCTGATATACCCCGATCTGCATATATATCAACGAGTTCATAGCCGTTAAATTTGCAATATTGCTCTATTTGTGTAATTTGTCCCTCAATGCTATAACCCTCTACTTGTCTCTCTGTGGATACGCGAATGTAGCCTCCTACAAGCTTTTTCTTCATTTTATCCATTATAATCTATCCTTTCTTTAATTATACAATTGATCATTTCATAGTCTGCTTTACAATATTCAGTGGTTCGTTTTTGAAATAGATGCCAGCGAGGCTTTTATTTTTAGAAATATTAATTTCATCAATATAGGGGTACAACATGTTTAGTGTGAAACGTTGTTGAATGATGTTTTGGAAAGCTTTTCGAATTTGATACGCACTGATTGATGATATAGGTTTTGATTGTTGATGTAATGATTGCGTTTGTTCTCTGAACGTTTCTGCATCAATTTTGCCTTGGGCTAATTTTTCTATCAGCTGCTCGTGATTGAGTGTAGTTTTAGTTTCTACATCTCTTTGTCTTTTGAGTCGTTGTTGAATAGTATGGTTTATTTTTGAATAGAGCTGTTGATTTTGAAAGAAGTCCTGACAAGTCGCTAAAACACTGGTTTCTAATTCTTGTGCGTTGATTCCTTTAAATTCACAAACAAAGCGAGCGTTATTCATATTTTGCGGACAGACATAGTAACGCAATGAATGATCTGGTTTTCGGACAGTCATGTTTGTGAGTGTCGAATGACAATAAGGACATTTGATTTTTTGTTTGAGTTGATTTTCTGACGGCTTACGTTTTACTTGTTTCTGAGTTCGGGTAACTTGAGCTTCTTCGTATATCGTTGTACTGACAATAGCTGGGAACATGTTTTCATATTGTCCGTATTGATTGATAACACGGCCACAGTAATTAGGGTTAAGGATAATATTACGCACTTGATAGGGTTTGCGATTAATGAATTTATTATCAGCTTCTAAGTATTGCGCAATTTTTTTATAACCATAACCTTGAAGGTAATAATTGAACACAGCTTTTATTGTTGGTGCTTTTACTGTGTCTATTGTGAAAGTACCATTATGATAGTGATACCCAAAGGGTGCATGTGTTGTAATCATTTTACCTTGTTTCGCTTTTTCTTTGATTCCATTTTTGACTTGTTCGCCTATATTATCAGATTCTAGTTCGGCCAAGCTGATGAAAATATTGAGTTTGAGCCGATCGAATGCTTTATCCATGTCGAAGTAGCCATCATGAACGCTTAAGATATGAACATGATACGTTTGACACAATTTCATGAGTTTTAATGCATTTTTTAGATTACGATGAAGTCGATTCAGACGATAGCAACATAGTACGTCACATTGTCCTTGTTGAATCAGTTCAGTAATTTGCTGGTAACCGTTTCGCTTATCAGTGCGTCCTGATTGCTTATCGCTATAAAAGGTGATGTGTTGAATATTGTGTTTTTCAGCTAATGTCTTGATGGCTTGTTTCTGTGCCGGGAGTGATTGTTGTTTTGTTGTACTTTGACGTAAGTAACCCATTGCTTGTTTCATCCTGTTTCCTCCTTCCACAGTGATAATATATATTTATGAATGAATTTACACATAAGCCCAACACCAATCAGGTGTTGGGCGTTATTATTAGTCATCAGCGTGATTGATTTCTTCAATCACTAAATCAGCGAGTAATGTGATTAATTCGTCCATATTATTCCTCCCAATTAACTTTGATAGTAGTAAAAGTGTTATACCAATATTGGAAACGTTGGAATGAGTTCGATACCTCGTGTTGAGCAGAGTCTGACCAATTTAGGATAATCTTCATAAATGCCCCAAAAGACAATATGTTTAGGTTTGACGTGCTTCAGTTTAATATCATTTATCAATTGGTTATCGTCGTTATAATCTTTTATGATTTTATAACCATGTTCTTTACAATATGCTCTTACAGTATCAATAGGTTCGTCTAAGTAGGCTTCTCTTTCATCTGTAATATTATGTGCTAATACAATTACATTCATAGTTAATTCCTCCGGTTGATTTAATGAGCTACAACGCATAGAGCGTTGTAGCGGTATAACATTCAAATTTATAGTTCTAAATCGTCACTTGCTTCTTTTTCTCTGGCTTGATTAACAAAGTCATTAAGCAAATTTGGATTTGTATTCCCATCAAAGTGCGGTAGTGTGAATGGTTCTGAATTTGAGCTTAAGCCGAAAATAGGGGCAAGTTCTTTATCCAATTTAAGATGATAGAATACAATACTCCTAGGTTTTCCTTGAGTATCTTTGACACTACGTTTGATGGCTATCCGATCGGAATCCATCTGGATATATCCTTCTGATCTTAAACTATCTATTACATTTTTTACATCTTGATATTGGTTTTCTTCTAGCATATGTTTAAAAACATCTTTAAGCATCTTGACTTGGATGTGATCGTCTTTCAGCTCAATAAGGCCATAATTTTCAATCATTGTGGAGAGTTTTTCATTTTCCGCAAACTTACTACGATTGCGTGCCACGAACTGAACCACACTATCAATCGCCTTGGCTGCCAAACTGCGTTCACTTACGGAATCTACATGATAACTAACTAGATACTCTCTAACTGCATCCAAATCTATGGGTGTCGCAATTACACGTACTAATATTCTTGCTGATGCCATAATGGTGGCGTAGCGCTTGAACATACGTATGCCTACATTGTTTGTTTCATTGTTAAGTTGTGTTTTGAACCAATCGTGTTCTCTATGAAACCACTTGATTACTTCATATTCACGATTTAGAAGATATTCAGCTACTAACGGCATTACGTGTCCGTAGTTTTTTGATGTTCCTTTTTTAATGGCGTCCGCATTGTCAGCACTTGTTGTAAAGACATCAGAAATTTCGATGCATCTTGCTCTCAAACCATCATTTGCACTAGCATCTTTGAAAATAGTGTGTTCTGCTGTACTGATCACACTAGATCCAAAGTGGTGAGGATTTTTTACATTTCCCTCTCGATTAGCACGTAGACGACCTTGCCCCTCTGCTAGGGAATAAAGCAAACCATTGGTATCTTTAAAGGTCGCTGCTGATAATTCGTCTAAGACAATAGGAACACCAAAGTTGTTACTTAAGTATCCTTCAATTGCATTACGAGTGCCGTTCCACCCTCTGAATAATGTCTGGTCACCTTTAGATGGGTTGCCTGCAATTGAGACTCCTAATGCCGCGGCAGTTGATTTACCTGTGCTGGAATTTCCCATAAATGAGAAAATGGTACCTGCGAATTCAACTTCATGCTTTGTTTTTAAGAACGCAGTCACTAATGAAGAAACACCAAATATCACAGCAAGCTCCAGTAACAAGTTTCCTTTTACTTCATCAAGATACATTTGCCACCAGCCTTCAAATGTACCTTTAGGTTGTAAGTCATACTTTGTTTCACAAATGATTTCATCAGCCTGAGACTGCTCGATGTCTTTTGAAAGATATGGTTCATCTAGTGAAATGACAGTACCTTCATCAGTACTTAAGACACCTACACCTGTATACAATGTAGAAATAGGCAGTGATTGACGCATTAATTGTAGTGCATTACCTAGCGATTTAATGTACTTTTCATTGATGCTGAACCCAAACATAACCAGTCTAGGTAACTTTTGTGTCGTTAGAATATCTGACGTTTCAATACGTTCAATATTTTTGCCATCCGTGATAGTCAATTTCTCAACCCCTGTAGTAGGGTCGAGAAATTTGTTTTCTATGATGATTGGACTAGATAAACGAATTATCTTATCTTCGTCATTTTTGTTTTTTGCTCGAATAAGTTCATACCATGCAGTTGAATCTAACCAGTATGGATATTGCTCGAAGATGTTGTTAGTCATTAGTTGTTACCACCTTTCCAGTTATGTTTGTGAAGCATTGGATTAGGTCCTGTCTTACGATAAACTAAGTTCCCGTTGCTATTCTTACCAATAATGACAAATGGGACATTTGGCATGTTCTTTACAAAGTATGCAAACCAGCGACCAACATCTTGTTGTACGTCAGTTGAACATGTAACGTTGGACGCCAAATTTAAATCGTTAAACGTAAAATCTTTACCAATTGCTAAATTAAAAGCAACACCACAAGCGCGTCTTTTTAACAAAAGAAAGCAATAACTTTTTTTGCTCATATAAAATTCCTCCTAATAATTAAAATCATCAAATTTGATGTAATTACATACTAATCCCTCACAAGTAGGCTTAGTTTCAAATTTTCAAGGGGAATTTTAGGACATTGATATAAAGGGATTTAAAAGAAAAAATACCTATCGAATACATGTATTCGATAGGCAATTAATTTATTAAAAATAAATATTTCTATGCTTTTTACTGTTTTTAAAACGTGATTCATAAAATTTACTAATAAGTTGAGTCATTAATGTATCACGAAAATCGTTAGGATTAGAGGTCAAACCATATCTACTATAAAATGTGCTTATGTCATAGTCAGCAAGTGTTGAAAGTAGTTCACTTTCAATAGTTGAAGTTAGCTTGCGATTCATTTGAATGGTTTCAGCAATTACCGATTTTAGATTTGAATTTCTAGCATAGCCATTAATTAAATTTTCTATATGTTGTGATTTTTGATCGTATTTTTCAATCCAACTTTTTAAGTCCTGTTTAAGATTACTTATTATATGTAAAGATACTAGTATGTCTTGCTCTGTTGCTTTTTGCATTATGGTACTCACAGTTTGAACTAGTTCGTCTAATAAATCTGAAATAGCAGTAAATAGGGTAAAATGAAATGTATCTTCAATAGTTGTCTTATAATAGAGTTCATTATAACTGATTAGATTTTCCTCCTCCATGAATTCATCAATTTTTTCTTTTGACTGTATAATGTCATCAACAGTTATTGTTTTTCTGCGCAAGCTTTCATTTGCAATGCTGCGAATAAATTTAAAGTAAGGGTCATTTTTATCGTATAAATAAAGTGAAACACCAATAGCAGCTTGTCTGAATTGATCGATATTGTCAGATTGTTCTAAAGAACCATTTTTATGAGTTGACGGTTTAATACTATTTGCAATCTCAAAATATTGGGAGGCGCTTTTTCGTTGTTTAATTAAGTTTTTATTAATTAATTTTATAAAATAGTTTGACTTATTTTGACTTAATATGCCTTTTTCCAGATAGGAGTCCTGCTTTTCTTTATATACAAGATATTTAGTTAAGAAATCACTTATTAAAATGTCATTATATGATTCTGCAGTTAAGTCTTGATGGTTCTTTATAATTTCATTTTTAAGTTTGTTGAATTCTGAAGATGAATTTAATTTATCTTTGTTTTTATTCATTTTAATTTGAATATCCCATTTTTTAAGATTTATCTCACCCATTATTTGTCTTCTTACATTTTCAGCAGTTTGTTTAGCAAATTCTGTTTTGTCTGAAATGGCAAGTAAGAATTCATCAAAGTATGATTCTATTGTTTTTAAATCTAAGGATAGGAGAACGGAAGAGCCTTCTTCAACGATTTCTTGTGATATATCATCAATATCGATTTTACTTTGACTATCTATAAAAAATGATAATTTATCATTTTTAAAAATTTCTGATTGATATATATTTGGGACATTGTCAGTAAAGATACCGTTTGAATTTGATTTCACTGTATGTTGTTCAATAATTTGATCTGGTTGATTTACGAAGTAACTAATATAAACTGTTTCATTAGGTAATGATCTTCCTTTAATTAAGTTATTTTTATCAAATATGATGCTTTCTGGCTCAAACTCATTGCTGATTTTATGTATAAAATAGTTGAATTTCTGAAACCATAATTCTATTTTCCATTTGTTCTTTATCATACTAATCATCCATTTCTATAAAATTTTAATGTTTTTGGGTGAATTTAGAATGGTATAACTACTATAAGATGGTAAGTGCTGTTTTAATATGCTTAGCCTTTTTTTGCAGTTTTTCCAAATCTGACTCTATGTCTTTTATAGCTTCCTCAATATCATTAATCATTGGTTTATTAGCTTTAAAAAAAGCATTTCCATAATCATCTTTCTCGGGATGGCTATTTAATCGGTATGGAGTTATGTTATGAGTATATTCATCTCTATACTTTACGGTACGAATAGGACTGTTTTTATTAAGTATATTCCCTAATTTGTTAAAAGTTTCATTGTCAGAAGACTTTAATTTAGCTACTAGTTCTCTTTTAAAACCTAATTCTAATTTAACTTCATAAGAATGGGTTAATTCTCTTACTAATGTATACATTAAATCGTGTAAAGTATGTAAAAAATGAAGGGCTATGTTGTGATAATAAAATACCCAAGTCATTATATTTTTAATCTTATTAATGGTTTTCATGCTTATTAAGCCAGAATCAGCAAAGTATATGTCAGGATTTTCTTTGGTGATTTCCATACTTACATTTTTGACGAATATGTATTATAACGGTAAAGCTGAAGAGCATAAAAGAATTTCAAACACCCTACTATTTTTGTTTGATAGCACTAAATATTCATAGGAATTAAGTGAGGACTTTGTAAAGAATAGCATACAGATAGATATCTTTAACTTTAGTAATGAGTCATCTTTAGTAACAAATGATAAAGCTAAAGCACATTATATAGGGAAAAACAAAAATTTTATATATTTAAAAAATGTTTGTGGGATAGCTAAGAATGTAATTGTTGAATACTGTCAAAATGTTATTTGAAATGTTTATAGAGAAAAAATACTGGAAATATCATGATCACTGGTTAGGATATTGTACAAATGAATTGATACAAATTGACCCACAAGAGAAATATTATAAATTTGGCATTCAGACCGTATCCAGTTATTTAGATTATATGCAACAAAGGGAAACGTCATTCCCAATATTTTTAGAAATGTTAATGGCGACTTATTACTTAGTAGAAAAAGCAAAAAAGACAGGCTATGCTGAACTTATTGAAACTTATGTAAATGAAGAAAAACTCATTCCAGCTTTGCCTATTCACCTATCGCCTTTATCTACGCACTCAACCTTTAAAATCTACAATTTCTTTATGCTTATTCATTCACTATCCCTCCACACTCTTCTTATCGTTCTTTTAATTCACACACCCCTTTTCCCTCGTCACTCGGTCATGGCAGTTTGTAATTTTTGTTCAATTAAGTCGATATGTGTACTGATCAAATTCCGTTGTTCATTCAAGAATTTTAGGTGTGCGCGTAACACGCTTGGGACATCTATTTGGTTTTGATAAAGCATATCTGTGTTTTTTCGGATTTCTTTTAATGGCATATTCAAATTGCTTAGGCACTGGATAAATTTAATCATTTCGATATCGTCGTCTGTGTATAAACGCTTGTTATTGCTATCTCTGTCGATGTGTTTCAAGATATTCTTTTTCTCGTAATAACGCAGTTTGCTTTTAGGTATATTGCAATAATCTGAGACATATTCAATGTAATATTGTTTCATGTAAGCATATCCTTTCTCTTAAACCAAGGTTTAACTGATATTGTACTCTATATAAACATGAATGAGGAGGAAATACAATGAAAAAAGCTTTAATTGTTGTAACAAACATTGCGAAATACGATAATTTAGACAGACCTACGGGTGCGTGGTTCTCAGAGGTTACGCACTTTGCGAAAGATTTCTATGACGCAGGTTATGATGTTGATTTCGTAAGTCCGAACGGTGGATATGTGCCTCTTGATCCTATCAGTCTTAGCCCTGAAATGATGGGAGCTGAGGACTGGGAATACTACACGGATCATGATTATATGAATAAATTTGGACAAACATTATCTCCAAAAGAGGTTAATCCTAGCGACTATCAAGCCATTTACTTTGCAGGTGGACATGGTGCGATTTGGGATTTTAGAAATAACAAAGAACTTAACGACATTGCGTTAAGTATTTACAATAATCAAGGCGTTCTCTCTTCTGTATGTCATGGTGCGGCTGGTCTACTCGATATTAAAGAAAATGGCGATTACCTCGTTCGTCATAAAGACGTGACTGGTTTTACAAATAGTGAAGAACAAGCAAATGGTACAACTGAATACATGCCATATTTATTAGAAGACGAATTTATTAGTAACGGTGCACATTTTAAAAAAGAGGATGACTGGAGCAATTTCGCAGTCGTAGATGGTCGCATTGTGACTGGTCAAAATCCTCAATCAGGACATGCTGTTGCTGAACGTGCTTTAAAAATCTTAGCTAATCAATAATTTCATAAAGGAGCGATACACATGAAATCATTAATTATTGGCGCTAATGGTGGCGTCGGTCAACATCTTATACGTAAACTGAAAGCACGAGATGTTGATTTTACTGCCGGTGTTAGAAAAGAAGAACAAGTTGAAGTTTTAAAAGCAGATGGTATTGATGCAACTTACATTGATGTTGCAAAACAATCTATTGATGAATTAATAGAATTATTTAAACCGTATGATCAAATCCTTTTTTCCGTCGGTTCTGGTGGAAGCACAGGTGACGATCAAACAATCATAGTAGATTTAGACGGTGCAGTGAAAGCAATTAAAGCAAGTGAACACGTCGGTCGTCAACACTTTGTTATGGTATCAACGTACGACTCACGTCGAGAAGCGTTTGATGCGTCAGGCGACTTGAAACCATATACCATTGCAAAACATTATGCGGATGACTACTTAAGACATTCAAATTTAAAATATACCATCGTGCATCCAGGCGCATTAACTAACGATCATGAAACGCAACAATTCAATATGAGTGCGCAATTTGAAAATGTACAAAATCCGTCTATTACAAGAGAAGATGTAGCAGAAGTGCTTGTTTCTGTGTTAACTGATGAAGCATTAAAAGGTCACGAATTCCAAATCATCAATGGTGATTTGTCATTATCAGACGCTACGACTAAATATCTGGAGGAATAATAAATGAATAATCAACAAGTTGTACTTGCAAAACGACCACAAAGTATCCCTCAAGACGATGTATTTAGATTTGAAACAATAGAAACTCGAGAACCACATGCAGGTGAGGTTCAAGTAGAATCCATTTATGTATCTGTAGATCCTTACATGAGAGGCAGAATGAATGATACAAAAAGTTATGTTCAACCTTTCCAAGTGAATGAGCCATTACAAGGTCATATTGTTGGAAAAGTCACACAATCGAACGATGAACGTCTATCTGTCGGCGATTATGTCACAGGCATATTACCATGGAAAAAGATAAATACAGTGAATGGAGACGATGTGACCCCTGTGCCATCAAAAGATGTACCATTACATTTATATTTGAGTGTTTTAGGCATGCCGGGAATGACGGCCTATACAGGATTGCTTCAAATTGGTCAACCACAATCTGGCGAGACGGTTGTCGTGTCAGCTGCATCAGGTGCAGTAGGCTCTGTCGTAGGACAAATTGCTAAAATTAAAGGCGCAAAAGTTGTCGGTATTGCTGGTGGTAAGCAGAAAACAGCATATTTAACAGATGAATTAGGATTTGATGCGGCCATTGACTATAAACAAGATGATTTCGCACAGCAACTCGAAGCGGCTGTACCAGATGGTATTGATGTGTATTTTGAAAATGTAGGCGGCGCAATTTCTGATGAAGTGTTTAAACACTTAAATCGATTTGCACGCGTTCCGGTATGTGGTGCAATTTCAGCATATAATAATGAAAAAGACGATATTGGACCACGTATCCAAGGAACGTTGATTAAAAATCAAGCATTGATGCAAGGCTTTGTAGTAGCACAATTCGCTGATCATTTTAAAGAAGCAAGCGAACAACTCGCACAATGGGTGTCTGAAGGTAAAATTAAATTTGAAGTGACGATAGATGAAGGTTTTGACAATTTACCTTCTGCATTTAGAAAGTTATTCACAGGAGAGAATTTTGGTAAACAAGTTGTCAAAGTCGCTGAAGAATAGGAAAAGGCTATGAAAAATATCATCGTAAGATTCATATTTAGTTTACTGTTTTATAAAAGTGGTGTTGCACACTTTAAAAATAAAGATATGTTTTTAAAAATCGTGCCGTCCTATTTACCTTTCAAACACGCAATAGTTAAGTATTCGGGCATATTAGAATTTATAATTGCTTTTTATGTACTCGGTGCTAAAAATAGATCACGCGTAAGAAAAGTAGTACAAGGATTCCTTTGGCTCGTATTTCCTGCAAATATTTACGCTGCACGTAAGAACATCTCTTACAAAGATGAAACAGATAGTGTTAAGCAGCATGTCATTCGTTTACCATTACAATTTGTCATGGTTGCACTTGCGAAACTATTATAAGACTTATCATAGCCACGCCTGGAACATTACTTTTTGTTCCAGGCGATTTTTAATATTTACACTTAAAATCGACGTATATCAAATGATTCTCTTGACAACGCTTATGTGCTCTTTGTTTAAATAAGCTCATATCAGACATTTACTTTTCAATTTTTCTATAGTGATAAGCTTCTAAATTAAGAAAAGCATAAGTTAATTTGCGTGTATGAGTGTAAGAAGAAATAAAAAATGTATTTTATCATGTGGTACTATCGCAACATTGTAACATTAATGTAATAACGTGACCTGTAAGACATATATAAGGAGGGTTTTTATGAAAAAAGTTTCTAACTTTATTTTAGCTAGTAGTTTAGTTTTGGGATTTTTCGTAACGCCCGAATTATTTAATATCACTCAAGCACATGCGCAAGAATCTGTGAAACCTTATTATAGTTACAGTGGTTATACAGCAAATCAAAGTAATTTTATTCTAGATAAGAATTTTAAAACATCTCAAAAAGCTGATAACTTCAAGATTAATAATCACAAGATTATTAAAAATGCATTAGCTAAAAATAATAAAGATTTACACGATCCAACATATTACGAGGTTTCTAATCATAAAACGAATGGTGTTTTCTTCTTATTAGACGGTAAGTCAGTGAGCAAAAAAAATTATTGAATCATTACGGTGAACCAAAGTATACATCTACATCAGCCTGAGCCAAAGAATATATGTATAAAATAGAAAATGATGACTTTTAAAATATAAAGTTGTAGTAGATACATTGTAAAAATAAACTTAAATTGCTCAAATACTTTTCAATAATATCAAGATATATATTAAATCGAAAGTGATTATATAGTACCAAAGCAAATATGGTACTAATTCCAGATTATACAGGAAAAGATAAAGAATTTTTTATACTAGTGACATCATTAAAGCAAGTAAGATTATTCCTTTTTTAGTCAAATTCTTGTGGTTTGATAAATTTATTGATTAATTATTATAAATAAAGATTGAAAAGCTTTAAGAAGGGTATAATTTTAAATAAGAGACTTGGAGCTCTTGTCAATTAAGATAATGAGCAAGTGAGCTCGTTAAGTTAAAGATGAGCTGAGGTAAAGTTTACCTGCTCATCTTTTTCTATTTGGAGGCTAAATATATGAAAAAAATATTATTAACAGGCGCTTCGGGATATATCGGTAGTCACTTAATGAATAAATTAAAAGATAACTATGAAATTATAGCTATTTCTAGAAATATAGAAAATAAATCAAATGAACACAATGTTACTTGGAAGGCAGCTGACTTGTTTGATTTAAATGAAATCACTGAGGTAATGGAGGATATTGATATCGCTATATATCTTGTCCATTCTATGATGCCTTCAGCTAAGTTGACGCAGGCGAGCTTTGAAGATATGGATGCATTATTAGCTGATAATTTTGCTAAAGCCGCAAGTTATAACAAAGTTCAGCATATTGTATTTATGAGTGGTTTGATACCTAATACAAATGAATTATCACCACATTTAAGAAGCCGTTTAGAATGCGAACAGATTTTAGGATCATATGGTGTACCAGTAAGTACTTTAAGAGCGGGTTTGATTATAGGCTCTAAAGGAAGTTCTTACCCTATATTAAAAAAATTAGTGGATAGATTACCTGGCCTGTTACTGCCAAAATGGGCTTATAATACAACATTGCCAGTTGCAATAGACGACGTGATTGACGGTTTATATAAAATTGTAGAGCGTAATCCAAATGAGAACGAATCGATAGATATTGGTGGACCTAGTCATATGACTTATAAAGATCTATTCAAGCAAACTGCAGAGGTACTAGATAAACGATTACCTACGATAGATTTGCCTATTATTCCCATTTGGCTAAGTAAATATTGGGTGAAACTTATTTCAGGTGTTCCAAAAGAAATGGTCTATCCGTTAATGGATAGCTTAATTCATGATATGATTAGAAATGATGAAAATATTGTGAAAGACATTTCTATAGGCAAGATTGATTATAAGGAAAGTGTGCGTAATGCCTTGGAAGAAGAAACTAAGACACAAAAGAAAGGGAAGTCATCACGTAAGGGCGATATTAAAGATGTTAGAGCAATATCAAGGGTAGTCTTACCTAAAGATGTAAATATGATTCAATTGGCAGAATCATATGCAAATTTTTTAAATAGAATTACATTAAATGTCGTTAATAGTGATTTTAACGAAGATAACTTTACGATTAGTGTGCCGTGTTTAAATAAGGACTTACTATTATTAAGTAAAGATTTTAAAGCTTCTAATAATGAGAGAATTTTATATCGAATTGTTGGTGGAGATTTCGCTTTAGATTCAGATGGTGGTAATGCGAGATTAGAGTTTAGAAGATTACCTAATAGTGACGCATGTATCATAGCGTTACAAGAATATGAACCGACGTTACCTTGGTGGGTATATAAGTATACCCAAGCAAAAGTTCATAAAAGTGTAATGAATCTTTTTAAATTCAAGATTAATAGCCAAAAAACTAATAAAGGAGAATACTTTAATATGAAGAAGTTTATTTTGCCAATTGTTATTACAGGTGCAATTGTTTTGAAAGTATATGGAGTGAAAAAGTATTTAGCTAGAAAAAATAACATGTCCAATGCCGAATTGTAACGGCTAAAATAAAGGCTAGTTACTTTTACAAAAAAGAGGGGATCAACTATGAAAGCAAACGAGATAATTAAAACAATTATAAAAGTTATAACACCAATTACAGGTGGTAAATTTATAGGGAAATTTGCAGTGAAAAACGCGAGAAAAGATTATAAAAATAATGTTAAACCACCTTTTTCACCACCCGGCTATGTCTTTCCAATTGTGTGGCCAATACTTTATACAACGATGGGCGTAGCTTATGCATTAGTGACTAATAAATCTACTAGTAAGGCTTTGAAAGGTGCTTATTACTCACAATTAAGCCTGAATTATCTATGGTCGATATTATACTTCAAATATAAATTACGCTTTAGTGCGTTGATAGAGAGTGTTGTATTACTGGGCGCAGTAGTTACAACAACTGTAAAATTTTTCAATGTAAAAAAAGTTGCTGGCATTTTACTAGTTCCATATATGCTCTGGAGCGCTTTTGCTACTTATTTAACAGCTGGTAATTGGTATTTAAATAAAGATAACCCAAGCTATACAGCGAAATCTGAGCATTAAATTGATGAAAAAGATTATATATATTGCGCTATATTGGTTTATAGTTCAAATGATTATTGCTCAACTTGGTACTCGTATTAGATATAAGTTCTTAGAAAAAGATAATAAGTATTTTCGAAGTTGGAATATTGAACAAGAGGGTCAATTATGGCAACAATTAGTTAAAGTGCAATATTGGAAAGATTATTTGCCAGACGGTCAAAATCTTAACCCTAATATCAATAGTAAAGCGACTTTCGATTTATCTAAAAATATGAATGATATACAGCGATTTATATTAGAAACTAGACGTGCAGAGGTGGTTCATCTGCTATCCATATTTCCTGTTATTGCGTTTTTTAAAGCGTCAAAAAGCGTTAAAATAATTAATTTTATATATGTCATTATAGCTAATGTGCCTTGTATGATTGTTCAGCGCTATAATCGCCCTAAGTTAATACGTATTTATAATAAATTACAAAAAAGAAAAGGTGATTAAATGGGAAATAAGAAAGTGGTTGTCATAGGAGGTGGCTTGGGAGGGATTGCCAGTGCAATTTGTATGGCTCAAGCAGGCTATCAAGTGGATTTATATGAACAAAATAAGCATATCGGTGGAAAGGTAAATAGGTTAGACATAGATGACTATGGATTTGATCTCGGTCCATCAATTTTAACCATGCCTAAAGTATTTCAACGCCTATTTCAACGATGTGATGAAAGGCTAGAAGATTATGTTAGCATTCGTAAGTTAAGTTTACAGATTAGAAACGTTTATCCAGATGGCCAAATTTTAGATTTATATGAATCCATGGAAGATATGTTAACAAATAATGAATCGTTAACAAATAAGGATATAGAGCAACTTTCTTCGTTTTTTAGTTACGCACAAAAGATACATCAAGTGGCTGAAAAAAGCTACTTTGATAAGGGGTTAGATACGATGTATGCAATCATTCGTTATCATGGTCCATTTTCAGCTTTAAAACAATTCGACTATTTTCACACAATGCAACAAGCCATTAATAAAAGGGTGGATAACCCTTATTTAAGAGAAATGCTAGGTTATTTCATAAAATATGTCGGCTCCTCATCTTATGATGCTCCGGCTGTATTGAGTTTATTGCCTCAAATGCAACATGAGGCAGGTTTGTGGTACGTAGATGGTGGCATTCATAAGTTAGCGGAAGCGATGGAACAATTAGCGAGAAAATTAGGTGTGGGCATACATTTTAACACCCCTGTAAAACGTATCAATTATAATAGTCAAAATAAGGTGACAGGGATAACAATAGAAAGTAATAAGGAAATATATGCAGATTACATTATATCTAATATGGAAGTAATCCCTGTTTATAAGTATTTATTGAATTTTGATGAAAACAAAATAAACAAATTGGAACGTAAATTTGAGCCAGCTAGTTCAGGTTATGTCATGCATCTTGGTGTGGACAAAAGTTATCCAGAGCTTCAACATCATAACTTTTTCTTTTCAAGTAATTCTAAAGTTAATTATGATCAAGTTTTTCACCAGTATATTTTGCCTGAAGATCCGACTATTTATGTAGTGAATACAAATAAAACAGATAAGACACAGGCGCCAGAGGGACACGAGAATATAAAAATATTGCCACACATACCGTACATTCAGAGTAAGTCATTTAGTGAAGCAGAATATCTGCAATTCCAAGAACGTATATTGGATAAATTAGAGTCCATGGGCTTGAAAGATTTGAGAAAGCACATTGTATATGAAGACGTATGGACACCACATGATATAGAAAATACATACAATTCTAATAAAGGAGCTATATATGGCGTAGTATCCAATAAGAAGAAAAATAAAGGTTTTAAATTTCCTAAAAAAAGTCAGTACTTCAAAAATTTGTACTTTGTAGGTGGTTCTGTAAATCCTGGCGCTGGTATGCCTATGGTTACTTTGAGTGGTATGCAAGTAGCAGAAGCTATTATTAATGGAGAAAGTAGTTGAGGCTGAATGATACTTTATATAATAGCAATAGTATTGACGATACTATCACTAATAAGTGGAATGTGTATGTATGCGCGTCGAGCGATTATAAATAACTCCGAAAAAGGAAGAGGTCAGACAGCCGTCAGTGTTATTGTACCTGCTAGAAATGAAGCGGAGAACTTACCTAAATTACTTAACAGTATAAGTAAAGAGCAAGAAATAGAAGTAATTGTTATGGATGATGGTTCAACTGATGAGACACAAGTTGTCGCTAGATATTATGGTGCGAGCGTATATACTGTTGAAAATGATACTACATGGCAAGGTAAGTCACATGCTTGTTGGCAAGGTAGCAAATATGCAACGCATGATTTATTAATGTTTGTTGATGCTGATGTTCAGTTTGCTTGTGATGATAGTATTCAAAATATAGCCAATCAATATGATTTACAAGGTGGTAAAGGTTTGTTGTCAATACAACCTTATCACAAGATAAAAAAGCTATATGAAAATATATCGGCGATTTTTAATTTAATGACAATCGTAGGTATGAATCAATTTTCAATCACGAAATCAGCAAATAATGAGCAAGGCGCGTTTGGACCAGTCCTTGTGACAAATAAGCAAGATTATAAATTGACACAAGGACATTTGAAAGCTAAAAATCAAATCATTGAAGGCTTTGCAATAAGTAAAGCATATAATCAGCAAGGTTTGCCAGTTAGTTTGCATGAAGGCCAAGGCGTAGTGAATTTTAGAATGTATTCTCAAGGATATAAAGCGCTATTAGAGGGTTGGAGTAAACACTTTGCACTTGGTTCTCAAGTAACTAAAAAGTCTACGCTTACGTTTGTATTTTTATGGCTATTTGGTTCACTTACAACAGTTTTAGCGATAATTTTTTCAATTAATTTAGGCTCGTTATATACATTATTAGCTATTACTCTATATTTTATATATGCGATACAATTTCATATATTTATTCGAAGAACAGGAAATTTTAATATCGTTGCGAGTTTATGTCATCCACTGCTCTTCATATGCTTTGTCGTGATATTTTTTAAATCATGGTTAGATATCAATGTATTCAAACGTATATATTGGAAAGGCCGTAGAATAGATTTATAGCTTAGTTTTTTATACAAATGTCAAGAAGTTCTAGGCTTACTGAGGAGGCCAATAAATGAATCAATTAGAGAGAGATTATAACCATTGTCACAATATAATGAAAGAACATTCAAAAACGTTCTCATATGCCTTTGATTTTTTGGATTTAAAAAGGAAAAAAGCAATTTGGGCTATTTATGCAGTTTGCAGAATTATAGATGACAGTATTGATAAATACAAAGACCTTGAGCAATTAAACGGCATAGCTAGAGATTTAGATGTGATTTATAGCGATTGTGATTATATTCAAGCGTATCAAAGTGATGCAGCTATTATGAATGCTTTAAGTAATACATTGAATACATATTCAATACCTAAAAAACCTTTTGAATCTTTAATTCAATATGTGAAGGAAGATTTAGTTTTAAAAGAAATGAAAACTGATTCAGATTTATATGAGTATTGCTATGGTGTGGCAGGTACTGTCGGTGAATTGTTAACTCCTATATTAACTTCATCAAATGAAAATAATTTCGAGCAAGCTGAAGAAGCTGCGATTGCTTTAGGCAAGGCAATGCAAATAACTAATATTTTAAGAGATGTCGGCGAAGATTTTCAAAATGGAAGAATTTATCTAAGTGTAGAAAAATTAGCTCAATATCGAGTTAATCTACATTCTATATATTATGAAGGAGTTACGCCAAATTATATAGAACTGTGGGAAAGTTACGCTACAGAGTCAGTTAGGTTATATGATATTGCATTAAACGGTATTAATTATTTTGACGAAGAGGTACGTTACATTATCGAATTAGCTGCGATAGCTTATCATGAAATACTTGTGGAAGTAAGGAAGGCAAACTATACGTTGCATAAGAAAGTATATGTAAGCAAATTGAAAAAAATGAAAATTTATCGTGGACTTAGTGCGAAATATAATAGGAGTGAAACATTATGAAGATTGCAGTTATAGGCGGCGGTGTTTCAGGTTTAGCTGCAGCTTCAAGATTAGCAGCAAACGGTCACCAAGTAGATTTATATGAAAAGAACCAACAAATAGGTGGCAGAATGAATCAGATCAAGCAAGATGGATTTACATTTGATATGGGACCAACCATCGTAATGATGCCTGAGATTTATCGAGACGTTTTTAATTACGCTCAAAAAAATATGAATGATTACTTGGAAATTAAACAATTATCACATATATATGATGTTTATTTTAGTGAAACAGATCAAATTCGCGTTCCTACAGATCTTGCTCAATTAAGAAATATGCTTGAAGGTATTGAACCTAACTCTACATATGGTTTTATGTCCTTTTTAACAGATATATACGAAAGATACGAAATAGCACGAAAATATTTTCTAGAACGTACGTTTAGGAAACCTACGGATTTTTATAATCCTTTTACTATATATCAGGGTATGAAACTCAAAACATTTGATAAAGCAGATAATTTAATTGAAAAATATGTTGATAATGAAAAAATCCAAAAGATTTTAGCGTTTCAAACATTATATATAGGTATCGACCCTAAACGAAGCCCGTCATTGTATTCAATTATACCCATGATAGAGTTAATGTTTGGCGTTCACTTTATAAAAGGTGGTATGTATAGCTTTGTCAGAGCGCTTCAAACGCTAAATGAAGAATTAGGTACTCAAATTTATACCAACGCAAACGTTGAAGAAATTATCATTGATAGTAGGTATAAGCGTGCGGAGGGACTAAAAGTAAACGGACATATAGAAAAGTATGACAAAATAATTTGTACTGCTGATTTTCCATATGCTACTTCATCTTTAATTAAAAATGAACATCATCCTAAGAAGTATACGACACAGAAAATTGATAATATGGACTATTCTTGCTCAGCCTTTTTAATGTACATAGGGGTTGATAAAGATTTATCTGAAGATATCTTGTTACATAATGTTATATTTTCAAAGGATTTTGATAATAATATCAATGAAATATTTTCCGGGGAAATATCCCAAGATCCATCAATATATGTATACGCTCCTAGTGTGGAAGATCAGTCGTTAGCGCCAGAAGGTCAAACAGGTATTTATGTGCTGATGCCCGTTTCAGAATTGAAAACAGGTGATACGGATTGGTCTGATGAGTCAACAATCATACAAGTGAAAGATATTATTTACAATAAGCTTTCTACGATTAAAGCGTTAAAAGATTTGAAAAAGCAAGTTGTGACAGAAATTATTTATACGCCTAAGGATTTTGAAGGAGATTATAATGCTAAATTTGGAGCAGCCTTTGGTTTAATGCCTACTTTAGCGCAAAGTAACTATTACAGACCGCCTAATGTGAGCAGAGATTACAAAAATTTGTATTTTGCTGGAGCTAGTGTTCATCCAGGGGCAGGAGTGCCAATTGTACTGACGAGTGCTAAAATTACAGTTGATGCTATGTTAGAAGATATTAATAATGGTATATAAAAAACGGGAGTGGGACAGAAATCAAATTTTCTAATATAGATTTCGTAGTCCCACCCCGGCAAGGGTGACTAGGATTGAAAAAAGCTTGATATAATCGCATTTTCAATTCAGTCACCTACTGCCAAATTGAAAACGAGCCTGAGACATCTATTTATGTCCTAGGCTCGCCTTTTTAACTAATCGAACGTAATGGTTTGTGGTGCGTCTAATTTTTTATCGTTCATAATTTTTATGGATTTTGGTATTACTTTAATTACACACAAGTTTGGATCATCCTTAGAGTCAAAAAAGGACTTATCTTGTTTGTTCCAAATCCAATCAATAGTCTCTTGATCTTTCAGTATTTCAACATTAGCATCAATTTCTAGAAAACTACGATTATTCGTTTCATCGTAACCTATAAGTACGTGAGCTTTGGGATTATCTTTAAATTCAGCAATTTTTTTAGACTCAATGCTTGTCTTAGTATAAAGTGTGTGTCCATCATTATAAAATACCATGTATCTACTATTAGGTGTATTGTTATGTGCAGTAGATAGGACACCTATTTTTGATGTATTTAATATATTTTCAATTTCATTTTGTAATTGTTTGTTATTCATAATTTAATCACCTCTGATAATAATATACCCTGAAGTTGCCTATAATATGTAAGGTATTAAAATTTATTTTATTTTTTAGTGAATTATACAAAAGTTAAAACGGGTATATGATTGAAAACACAATCTTAAGTTAAAGGACAATTATAAAGTGAATTTGTATGAAACAAGCTGGGAGGCAATAAAATGCATTTAGGAGTCATACTTAACAGAGTTTTTAGAACGAAAGATAATCCACTTTTTCAATATATAGTGAAGCATCAAAATGAGATAAATAAATTGTATTTTATCTTACCTTTAGAAGATTTAACTGACGCATCAGAAGTAAAACGTGACTATTACTATAAAGTTGTAAAAGGATTTGTAAATGCTTTAGATAAGCATGATTTACAACCTTATATTGTCACATACGAAAAGCTAGGTGAATTAGCAGAAACATTGGCGTTATCTCACGTATTAGTAGCAAAAGATATTATGAGTTATCACAAAGAAATATATGACTATCCTCATGTAAAAAAGGCTTTTGAAAATCACCAAGTTACAGTAATTGGACAGCGCGTGAATCATTATTTTGAGCCAACAAAGACTTTTAATAAACAGCAACAGCCTTATAAAGTATTTACTAGTTTTTATAAAGCAAATCGTCAGGACTTAGTACACACCCCTAAAAAAAGTTATCAATTTAAGCAGTTGTCTCAAATTGCGGAAAAGGGTTCAAATCAAAGTGACTTAAAATTTGAAAATAATAAAGATATAGAAAAGTTAGCGCGTAAAGCTTGGGATGATTTTTTAAATGGTGACATAGCTCATTATGATAAATTGACTGACGATGTGTCGCAGGATTTTGTAAGTGGATTAGGTAAATATTTAGCATATGGACTACTCGATATTCGTGAAATTATAAATGATTTACTTGAAGATTATGAGAGCGATGAAAAAAATTTTGAAGCTTTTATAAGAGAGGTTCTATTCCGTGAATTTTATTATGTGTTAATGACACAGTATTCAGAAACGGCAACTAAATCTTTTTCTGAAAAATATCGAAACATGCAATGGTCGTATAATAAAACACATTTTGAAGTATGGAAAAAAGGTCAAACTGGTTACCCAATCGTTGATGCTGCAATGAAGAAGCTGAATCGTACAGGATATATGCATAATCGCTTACGAATGGTCGTATCACAATTTTTAACGAAAAATTTATTTATTGATTGGACTTGGGGGGAGGAGTACTTTAGACAGTATTTGATAGATTATGATAATGCATCTAATGTACATGGATGGCAGTGGTCAGCATCAACTGGAACAGATGCAGTGCCTTATTTCAGAATGTTTAATCCTATACGTCAAAGTGAGCGTTTTGATGCGCAAGGGTATTTTATTAAAACACAGCTAGAAATATTTAATGATGTGAGCAGTAAATACATTCATGATCCAACTAAATATAAAGACAAGTTACAAGAAATTTATCATATTGAAATTGGAAAAGATTATCCACAGACTATCGTGAATCATAAAAATAGTAGAGATTATGTTATGGATAAATTTAAGCAATTTTGACATATCATCCAATAAAAAGGAGTGATTCATTTGTTGAAAAATGAAATACATCGTATTTATTTAGAAAAAAATAATAATGAGGTAACTATTAATAGATTTAATGTGACATATCACTATACTATATTAGAACAAATTAATGATTTGCCACAATATGGTTATGCAGTTTTAAACCATTTATATGCTAATCCTGGTTTAGAGGCAGACTTCGAGCGTGTGTTCTTAAATAGAGATAAACATCTAGAGAATACTGAAGGGTTTGAAAATCTATTATTTCTAAAGCCACATAGTACACATGAACATCATGTTATCATTACGTTTTGGCAAGACGAAGCAGCTTACAAACATTGGCAAGAGTCTCAGGAATATAAAGCATCCCATAAAAATAGAGGAACCAAGCAAGGTGCTGATAAATCTATTGTAAACAGAAACCTATCATTTAATATTAGTTTAGAATTTAAATAACATAATTTTTGAATTAAATGATATTTCTGCAAACATATAGGCGAGTTATTTAAATACTAACTTGCCTATTTTTTAAGCGATATAAAAATTTTAGCAAAATCACTGATAAGCAGAGCCCTATAATAAATAAACTAAAAAAATCGTCCAATTTAAATATTTAAATTGGACGATTTTTTATGTTAAATCATAAAAGATACTTTAATCTCAGAGGAATGATTTATGATTCCTAAATTTTCCATATTATTTATTTTACCAATAGGTGTATATTTGATATTAGTTTTAAAATCTTTATAAAAGATAACTGTCTAGTTATCTTGGTATAACATGATGTCCCCTTGTTAATTTGTTCCATAAACTGAGGATTTGTTGAAAAATTTTGAGAAAAATTATGATATTTTTCATTATTATTTATTTCTTTCATCGTTAGTTCCATTGGAAAAAGGTTTTCGATTTCAATTGCAGTTGGGTTATCAAAAAAATTTGCAGTAAATGTTGTATCTTCAATAGTCATTTTAACTGTGTTCAATGTATTAACTCCCTTCTTTTACCATGGTTGATTAGTTGGTCCAACAGTAAATTCATTGATATTCGTGTTTTCAGGTTGATTTATAGCAAATGCTACAATTTCTGCGATACTGTCAGGAGATATTTGGTATTCATCATACATTGCTTCAGTACTAGAAGCAGTAGATTGATCTGTAATGGTATTTAATAATTCTGTTTTAATTGCAGCTGGGTAAATCGTAGCTGTTCTGATATTATTTTTTTCTTGAGCAGATTCCATACGTAATACTTCCATTAAATCACGAACTGCCCATTTTGTGGCACCATAGACAGCACCACCTGGATAAGCTTTTAATCCTGCCACAGATGAAGTAGCAATAACATGTCCTGACTGTTGTTTTATAAATTCAGGTAAAGCAGCTTCAATTCCATTTAAAACACCTTTAATATTTACAACAACCATGTCATGCCATTCATCAGATTTTAATTTTGAAAGTGGAGAATTAGGCATCAAACCAGCATTTAAAAATATAACGTCAATGCTTCCATATTGTGCTTTAGCTTTATTGACTAGGTTTTTGTTATCTTCGATGTTTGTTACATTGGTTACGGCATAAATTGCCTCCCCACCAGATTTTTTAATTTCATCTACGATTGTTTTCAATTTATCTTCTCTTCTAGCACAAAGTACGAGTTTTGCGCCCTTTTGTGCTAAAAGTTTAGCGGTAGCTTCACCAATACCACTTGAAGCTCCAGTAATAACGACTACTTTATTTTTAATTGCCATTTGATAATTCCCCTATCTTGAAAAATTTTATAAATTAATAACACCTAAACTTAATTTTTCACACGTTATTTATTGGTTTAAAGCATAGTTGCATAAATTGCTTGTAAGTTATTTAATTTCCTTTATAACTTTGGCTGGGTTACCGCCAACTACTGTGTTAGCAGGAACATCTTTAGTGACTAAAGCATTTGCACCAACGATGGCATTTTCTCCTACTGTAACACCAGGTAGTATTGTAGCAGCGGCACCTATCCAAGCATTTCTTTTAATTGTGATTGGTTTGACGATAAGGCTTCTTCTTTGTTTAGGATCTTGGGGATGGTTCACAGTTAGCAAGTTAGCACGTGGTCCAATTAACACATGATCTTCTAAAGTGATGCCTCCTAAATCAGTAAACATAGCATTACTATTAATAAAAACATGCTTTCCAAGAGAAATATGCTTTCCAAAATCCGTATATAAAGGTAAGTTGATGCCTACACTTGAATCAATTTCTTGTCCGATAATTTGGGACAATAATGTTAGCGTGTCAGTGTGATTATGATATGAAGTATTGAGTTTTAATACTAATTTAGCATTTGTATCAACAATTTCATGAATTTGTTTGAAGACGGGTTCGTCTTCTTCGACAACTCTATCCCAAATATTTTCGATTAGTACATGATTAAACAACAAAATTTCCTCCAATTAAAGTTTTAAGAATGATTACACTTATAATGGTATAATGCTACTATGAATATTACAAATACCTATATTGGATGCTTTTTTATACTTTTTAAGCATAGGAGGCTGGATATGGAAAATAGAGTATTGCGTTATTTTTTAGCAGTTGTAGCAGAGGGGAATATAAGTGCTGCTGCAAAGTTATTACACATAACACAACCGACACTGTCGAGACAAATTAAGGATTTAGAAGAAGAGCTATCTGTAACATTATTTAATAGAAAAGGTAAATATTTAGAATTAACAAGGGAAGGACATTATTTAGCAAGTAAAGCACGAGACATTATTAATTTAGTAGATAAAACTACTTCAAATATTACGCATAAAGAGGTTTTTGGGGAAGTTCATATAGGTATGGCGGAATCAAGTAGTATCAAGCCGATTGCAAGAGCGATAAAAGCATTGAAAAAAGAGTATAACCAAATTATTTTTGATACGTTTAGTGGAAATGCTGAACAAATTTTAGAAAAAATTAATGATGGAATCATAGATTTCGGTGTAATTATAGAGCCAATCAATAAAGTTGATTATGATTCAATAGCATTAAATAGGACAGATGTCTGGGGGGTACTGACAAAGCATGATTCAGAATTTAAAGATATGGATAAAATAAGTGCAGAATCAATCATTAACAAACCATTAATTATATCAAGGCAACAAGGTGTAAAAAAAATGATTTTAAATGAATTGGATCTTGAAGATGTACAATTAAATGTAGTAGCTAAATACAATTTACTTTATAATGCTTCCATTATGGTGGAAGAAGGTGTAGGTCATGCTTTATGCCTCGGAGGTATTGTAAATACTCATAATACATCACTTAGATTTGTACCATTTCAACAAAATATCAAATCAAGTTTAAGTGTAGTTTGGAAAAAAGAGAAGCCTTTATCTATATCAGCACAGTTATTTTTAAATCAACTAAAAGAAATTTTAAAAGGTGAAAAATAAAACCGCATCACTACCCGATAAGCAGAAGCATATCATAAATGATGCGGTTTTTTCTTGAAAAATTTAATCAGATATTAGAATCCTTTAATTTATTTGAAAATCAGAAGTGAGTAACAAGGGCAAGTGAAATAGTTAGTGAAATAATTGGAGTTATAGGAATTTATTGAGACATATGAAGATGCGAGGCATTTATTGAGTAGATTATAATTAGAGCATGTAGGTGATTTGCTTCTCCATGCAAGTAAATATGACCTTTTAAAAATCCTATAAGAATTTAGAAATTTTAGAATAACTAAATATTAAAAAACATATCGTATGAAAGTGAACTTGGGATGAGAGACTATAGCTAAATTAAAAATTTAGCAAAAACTAACTTAAAGACTGTGAACAATCTTTAAGTTAGTTTAAAAATAATTAATTTAAGCAAAATTATCTGCTTTTTGGGATCGCAGCCATCTATAATAATCTTTTGCTAGTAGTTGATAAACAGTGTCATAAAAATCTCTATTATTGCCAAACATTTTAGAGTATGCAGCTTCTCCTTGATTATATTGATCAATCAAGAAGTCTTGGAATTGTTGTTGGAATAAACTATTCGCAAACATTTCTTCGCTGTTGTTTTGAGCCATGTTTACAAGTTTCGCATTTGTATTGTTTATCAATGTTTCTCGCATATTTTTAACGAGTACTCTATCGCCTTGAGTAAAATCATCTGGGAAACGTTCATTGATTTTGTGTATAATTTCATTTAAAGAATCGTACTCTTCTTCAGGTCCAACAGTTGCACTTACTTCTGAAGGATGAGCCAATTGCCCACTTTCTATATCTTCATTGACGAGTTCTATATTTCCTCTGAAATCTTCTTGCAATTTATAGTATTCTAACTTTACTTTGTCTTCTATATCGATATAATTGCGTTGTTTTTTAGGAATGAATTTTAATAAAAAACCAGTAAAAATACTTTCTTCTAGTAACTCTTTGTCAAAAGTACGATCAATTTGAGCGATATAATTATACCATTTGTTGAAGTTTCTTAGTGTAACTCTGAAATCGTATTGAACATCTTCTGGAAGATCATTGTATCTACTGATAACGGGACGTAACATGCTACTCAATCGACCAAGTAATTGATCATTTTGTTTTTGTTTTGCCTGACGATTTAATTTCATGACTGTTTGAATGTCATCATCATTGTATATATGGAATTTACGGAGTTTACTCTGTGTATCATAAATTAAATTAATATTAATTTCTTCTTTTAGAGAAGTTGCTTCGTAAAAAGGTTGGAATGCTTCATATATTTCTTCTTCTGTATTTACAAAATCAAGAACAAAAGTATCTGTTTTTCCAGGCATAGTACGATTGAGGCGAGACAATGTTTGGACTGCCTTTATTCCGCGTAATCTCTTATCGACAAACATTGTATGAAGTAAAGGTTCGTCAAATCCCGTTTGGTATTTTTCTGCGACAATTAATAAATTAAAGTCTTCACTATGAAATGCTTCTTTCAGTTGATTTTCTTGGATACGTTCTCCAGACTGTGTTAAGTTCATCTTTGGCTCTGTATATTCAATTCCATCATCTTCTACTGTACCTGAAAAAGCGATTAACACATCCATATCTGTGTATCCTTTTTCTTTGATGTACTTTTTGAACTCTTGCATATACCGTACGGCGTGGAGTCGAGAAGCTGTCACAATCATTGCCTTTCCTCTACCTTGAATTGCTTTTTGTGTCACTGATCTAAATTGTTCAATCATAATCTCGGCTTTTTGTCTAAGTACCCAAGGATGAAGAGATTGATATTTAGCGATAGCTCGAACAGCTTCTGTCTTTGGCAATTCTGGGTCTTCTTCAATCGACTTCGCAATTTTATAGGAAGTGCTATATGTCATGTAATTTTGTAAAACGTTTAGAATAAATCCTTCTTCTATGGCTTGTCTCATGCTATAAATATGGAATGGATGATAAGAACCATCTGCTTGTTTTGTTCCAAACATTTCAATGGTTTTTTCTTTTGGTGTAGCTGTAAAAGCAAAAAAACTTAAGTTATCATGTTGACCTTGAGATAGTAGCGTTTGAACAATTTGATCTTGCTCATCTAGCGATTGATTTGCAACGCTTTCTTCAAATTCTTGGTATTCCTTTAAAGCAGCTTCTTTGTCTGCTAACGCATGTTTTAGTTTTTGTGCACTGCTTCCTGTTTGAGAAGAATGTGCTTCATCGACCAAAATCGCAAAATTTCTACCTGCTGTATTATCTATTTCTTCATAAATTACCGGGAACTTCTGTAATGTAGTAATAATAATTTTCTTTTGGTCATTTATAGCTGTTTTTAAATCTTGAGAAGTTTTATTATCTCCAATAGTTTCGACTTGCCCAGTGGTGTGCTCGAAACTCATTAATGTATTTTGAAGTTGGCGATCTAAAACAGTACGGTCTGTAACAATAATGACCGATGAATAGATCGGTTGATTCTCATCATTATGCAAGGAAGCGAGATGGTATGCCAACCAAGCAATACTATTAGACTTACCCGAACCAGCAGAGTGTTGAATGAGATAATTCTTTCCAGGACCATGATGATGAGTATCTGATATTAATTTTTTCACAACATCCAGTTGATGATAACGCGGGAAAATCAGTAGTTTCTTCTTCTCTTCTAACTTCATAAACCGTTCAATAATATCCAATAACTGATGACTTGTGAGTACATTTTCCCATAAATAAGAAGTCGGATATCCATCAGGATTTGGTGGGTTTCCTGCACCGCCAACATGACCAGGACCGTTAGATCCTTGGTCAAATGGGAGAAAGTAAGTTTTACTTTTTGCGAGTTTTGTTGTCATTAACACATTAAAATGATCTACCGCGAAATATACTAGAAAACGAGTGTTAAATTGAAAAATTAATTCCCGTGGATTTCTATCTTGTTCAAACTGCAATTTCGCATGTTCTACATTTTGACCTGTGTATTGATTCTTAAGTTCTAACGCAACAAGAGGGATTCCATTAATCATTAGAACCATATCAATAGTGTTTCTATGCTGGTTACTATACTGAAATTGACGCACACATTGGAAACGATTGGCTTTATATTTTTTAATATTTTCTGTGTTTAAAGATGATGCAGGTTGAAAGTAAACAACTTTAAAAGCGACTCCTCGATCTCTGATTCCTTTGCGGAGGACATGTAATATTCCGTGTGTTGTAATTTCCTCATTTAAGCGTTTTAGAAACTTCTGTTCTGCATCTGTACGGTAAATAGAAATATATCTTTTCCAATTTTTAGGCTGAGTTTGTTTTACAAATTCTAATAATACTGTTGGGTCAAGTGCGATATTTGCATCGTAATAAGTATCTTGAAATCGTATAGACGTCCATCCTCCGTGCTGAACTAGACTTGCTTCTATATCTTGTTCAAAATTAATTTCTCTATTTTTTATCACTGATATCACTCCTTACACTTCTTTTTTACCTGTAACATATTCATAAATTAATGATTTTTTATAATTCTCTAATTCTTCAATAACCTTTGTTTTATCTTCAATGAGTCTATCGATAGTAGAAATTTTATTATCTAAATATTGGACGATTTGTTCTTGTTCTTCTGCTGGTGGTTCAAATAGAATCAAAGATTTTAATATTCTTTGTGTAATGCTATAAACCTTAATTCCCTCTACTTTTTTCTGGATTTGAGAGCGAAACAGTAGAGACTCAAATAAATAAGAGAAATAAAAATAATTTATAAATTTTTTTGGGTTTAAGATTATAGTATGAGATCCTGCAAAACACATTTCTTCATTAAGATAACATGTGAAATTACCTGAACCTTCAATATCTTCTGAAGTATCAGCAAATATAAAATCGCCTTGATTAATAAGTGAATTTTTATATTCAAGGTAGTAAGAGTCTACTTTTTGTACGACATCATATCGTAAATCAAAATGAAAACCGTATTTTGAATGAATTTCACCATAATTGATTACGGGAATACCTGTATCTATTAAATTTTTTTTAGTAATGTTTAAACCTCTATATAATTCAAAAAGATATTTAATTTTATTTATTTTCCAATGCTTAGGTACATTTACCATTGGTTCAATACCACTATCTTTCATCTCGACAGTTGAGTCGAGGCCTTTTGTTACCGATTCTGCGATAAGTGATTGTTTGTACTTTTTAAGTTCTTCAATAGATTGATGAGTTTGTGTAATTATATTATTTATATTCATAGTGGATTTATTAAGGAAATCTACTATTTTAATCTGCTCATTGTATGGAGGTTTTATAGTATAAATAGAATTGAAATTTTCTTTGTTAATTGTTTTTCTTAAGCTTTTTGAGAAAGGTAGATACAATCTATCAAAACCTATAATTTGAAATAAATAATCATAATAATCTGGTATAGAGTCTTGGTTAGTTTTAAAAATATCATAAGCAGAAGAGATCATACCATGATATTTCGAAATACCAGAAAAAACAGCAGAAACATCTAAATCAAATAAACACAAGACGATATCGTCTTTCTGTACCTCCTGATAAGTTGAAAACGAAGCAGGAAGTTTTCCTCCAGTTTCATTTAGATTTTTCTCAACAATTCCTTTTTTAGTTAACGATAACAGTTGATAATTAATATAATTTTCAGCAACCTTGTTATTTCTTCTTTTGAAAACATATTTATTTTTAATGATTTCCCATTCTTGTGGTATATTCCCTATCCACTCAATTCCACTGTCTTTCATCACTCTATTCATCTGTGTCTACTTCCTTTCCAGATAATACTTGGAAGTTTTTAACAATAGACTCTTCGAGTTGTTTAATACGTTCTGAAATAGTTTCAGAAGGTTCTGGTGGTGTATATTTGTAAAACAATCGAGTAAATGGAATTTCATACCCAATTTTATCTTTTTTACGGTCCATCTTTGCGTCTGGACTGAATGGTATCACCTCACGTTGAAAATATTCATTAATATCTTCTGTTAACGGAATATCTTCTGTATCTCTAAGGCTCGTGTCTACACTCATGTTTCCATTCTTCTTATAAACGATATCTCCATTTTCATTTCGTTCAGGTCGTTCAATCGTTACTCGAGTAAATCCGAATGTATCATTCTCAAATATTTTTGATTCCACTATTCTATCGTCAAGATGGTATTCTTTATTATCAAATTCTCCATACGCTTGCACAATCATTTCTCGACATGCTTCGGAAATATCTACTCGTTTTTCACCAATATTCTTATGGCGCTTTTCATACATATTAGACGCGTCAACGAGTTGTACTTTTCCTTGACGTTCTAGTGATTTATCTTTAGTAATAATCCAGATATATGTCGCAATTCCTGTATTGTAGAATAAATCGTTGGGGAGTTGAATGATACCTTCTAACCAGTCATTCTCAATTACGTACTGACGAATTAAACTCTCACCTGCACCTGGATTTCCAGAAAATAAAGCAGATCCATTATGAATAATTACCATACGCCCTGTTTCCTTTAACTTTGATAAGCCATTGAGTTGGAACAGCAACTGTCCGTCACTAACTCGGGGCAATCCAACGCCAAAACGACCAAGTTCACCGAGTTCGTGCTCTGCTCTTACTGCTTTTTGGTCCTTTTTCCAATCGACACCAAATGGTGGGTTGGAGATACAGTAATCAAACATAAATCCTTCAAACTGGTCGCTCGTTAATGTACTTCCAAGCGCCATGTTTTCAGGCTCTCCACCACGAATCATTGTATCTGCTTTCGCAATCGCATAAGTTTCGGGGTTTAGCTCTTGACCAAATGTGGCTACCTCTGCAGTATCATTCATATCGTGAATACGTTCTGTCATTGCTGAGAGCATTTGAGAAGTTCCCATTGTTTGGTCGTAAACAGTTTTGAATACATGTTCTTTAAACAAAGTATCTTTATCTTCGATAAGCAATAAATCAGTCATGAGATAAATGATATCTCGACTCGTGAAGTGTGCACCTGCTTCCTCGTTATAGCTTTCCGAAAATTTTCGTACAAGTTCCTCGAACACGTATCCCATATCTGTGCTTGTCATCTTGTCTGGACCTAGATATGCATCTGCTTTGTTAAATTCTTGAATCACATAAAATAGCGCGTCATTATCTGCCATTGTTGTAATTTCAACGTCGAACTTAAAGTTATCGAGAATATTTTGCATGTTTTCAGAGAAACCATTGAGATAAGCTCTAAAGTTTGATTCAATATTTGCTGGGTCTGCGAGTAATGTTTCAAAAGTATATAAACTTGTATTATAAAATGAATACCCTGAAGCGTTCTTCAAAAGGCGTTCTCGCATCACGTTATTTATTGATTGAGTATTTTCTGCGGTCTTAAGAACTTCGTCTCGCGTTTTTAGTAACGTATCATGAAGACGTTTAATGACTGTCATTGGTAAGATGACCTTCCCATACTCATGAGGTTTATACAATCCTCTTAAAATGTCTGCAACGTTCCAAATAAGGTTTGCTTGTTTTTGAACATTAATTGATGTTTGCTGATGTCTTTTGTGTTCGTTCATTATGTATATCTCCTTTAATAGACAAAAAAGTTAAAATTCTCTACTTCTATATTATCAGAGATTGAAAATAGAAAAAAATAGTAATAAGAGCATCCCTCACCGTAAAAGTGAAGGATGCTCTAGTTTTATTAGAATATAGTTTTCATTTTGATAGATAATGGTTAATAATTGTCTCTAAATCATTATTAAATACCGTTGTTATAGTATCGTCATTCATAAAATCATCATAGATGTTATCCAATATTTCTTCATCTTCAATTGCTGCGAAATGATGTACTAGTCCTTTTACTATTGAAATGTAATCATGTGATGCTAAACAATTAGCAACCGTTCGCCATTCTGACTGTATGGTTTCATGGTTCATAGATAATCCTCCTTTATTTTAATGTCCATTTTTGTCTCGCTTTAGGATTGAGCGGATGCATGATTTCATTTGTTGCTGGGTTTATGAGCTTTTTGACTTTCTTTTTATGAGGCTTCAACATTTCCATCACTTGCTCAACACGTTCAACGACAACAGGACGCTTCGCATAGGCACCATAAGCAAGAATCACTGTGTCACTTTCACTTATCGCTTTCATCAAGTGAATATCAGTGTGCTCATCATATGGATTTTTGATATGTTTGAGGTTTTCGGGTGTTTTAATATTAGAGAATAGATTAACTAGATATACAGCGCCATATTGTTCAGAATTAGCTAATTGGTTAAGAATAAGAACAGTGGTAAGATCGAGTGATAATACACCATCTAGATGGGGATACATTGTTATGACTGTACATGCGGGCTTCTTTTCATCCCACGTCTTTTTGAGTAAGTATCGGTGTTGTTCATTATCGCTAAAAATTGCTTCTGTGTGTATCGTACTTTTGATTGTATTCATATATATAATCACTTCCTTTAGTATTCTTCGGGCAAAAGCATCACATAATAAAAAGCGTCTACGTCATCTTCTCGGATGACGTAGACTTTCTTAGGTAATGCGTTTTGATTTTTTACATAGTTTGTATAGTGATATTCCAATTTGTACGAGGGTTGTTCTTGTTCATGCGTAATAGAGAGTATATTATTATCTTCTTGTAGTTTAAAAATGTGTAGGTAATCTGTATGACTTGGATAATCTCTTTCTTTTACCATGTTCCAAAGTAATATTTGAAGGTCTAGAGATAAGTGTTCACTAATGCCTCTTGTGATATATCGATTGATTTGCATACTATTTTCCTCCATTTTGCTTTTCTTTCATGATGTCAATCACTTCGTTAATGACTATAACAGATATTTGTGCCACTTTGATCCAATTATTCATGGTGATTCTCTCCTTGTTTTAGTAAATGACGTTCATCAATAATCGTATTTTTAGTATCTGTAAGGTACAGAAAGTCCATATCAAAATGATCCAGATAACCAATGCTGATGAGTTGGTTATTGGCATACATTAGAAATGGATAGATACTTAGCTCATGTAGTTCATCGTTATAGTAGGTATAGGTTTCAAGTGTGAGATGTGCAAGTGGGGTATGGTCTACAAAGCGAGTAGGAAGTATATTTTCTGCTGCATCTTCTAACGCTTCACATTCCCATGTTTCATTGTTAGATAGTTGGAATAGACGAGTTATATATTGTTTGAGTTCTTGAGTGATTGTTTTCATATCATTGCCTCCTATATAGTGTGATAGTGATGTAGTTGATATACATCATTGGGATAATATATATTTGATTTGTCGTTTATTACGAATCCCGGTAAGAATAAGAGAAAATTCCATATAAAAACCCGCTACAAACGTTGGTGTAACAAGGAAATCCCGGAATCCCACTCATTTTGACGAACAATCAACTCATTATTTATAAGTATTGATGATATGTGTAGGTCTCTCTGCTTCCTTATATATATTATTTATTTATAAAGAATAACGGGATTTTGGGATTGTGCTTGCACAATCCTTCTGCTTCTTTGAATCTGCAAATCCCATTCCTTTCCCGGTAAAAAATCATCGTGGGATGTTCTTTAGCAATTTCAATATAAGCTTCGTGTAGTTATGAAAATAATTACGACAATGACTGTTTCATTAGATAAGTGTTATTGAAATTGATAAAGAGAATTCTTAAACTTAGTTAGAAACTTTAAAGAAAGAAAAAACGAAGTGCTACAAGGCACTTCGTTAGTATTACAATTGTATTATTAATAAAAAATATTATTCATCTTCACTAGAACTTTCGGTATCATCATCAGAATATATAGGTCTAGGGCTACCTACGTCACCGCGTGGATTATTTGGATTATATCCTATGCCTGCTTGTTCATCTTCTGATAGACTATCTAATTCATCTTGGCTCATTCCGTCATCGTCAACTTTATCTTTTGGTTCTGTAGGGCCTCCTCCACTTTGTGACATAACTTGATCTTCATACTCTCTTTCCTCAGCAGGAGAAGAAAATTCATCAATATAATCTATACCATATCGCTTGGTTTTATGTATTACTTGACCAAACTCATTAGTTCGTACATTTTCTGTATTTGCTTGTTTGCTCGAAGGGTATTCAGAATTATTATTGTTATTAGGTATTTGTTCGCTTGTACTATTTTCTATAGTAGTGTTACTTGAATTTTCTTGAGACGTTTGTACCTCTTCTGTATTTGGTTCAGAACTTTGTTTTTCTTTTTTATCTTTACTCGATTTTTTACTTACAGTATCAGCTTTTGTGTTGTCATTGATGAACGTATCTTTAGCAAAATTTACTACAAATAGTGCTAAACCAATAAATGTGATGGATAGTATCGCAATTAATAAAATATTAATAATTTTTTTCATTCATTTTTCCCCTGTATTTTTAATATTTAAAATTTAACAAATTAATTTTATCTAATTTTTATAATTATATCTACTATATTTTTAATTATTTATTATTTCAGTTTACTTTTATACTTACTTCTTTTAATAAATAGTAAGATATAGTGTTTGTGGCAAAAATAAAGACGAAGTGCTGAGGAGCACTTCGTCAAGTGGATGATTATCAAATAGTTGTTTGATAATCTCATTATTCAGTTTGAGTGTAACGTAAAATTGCTTCTTACAATGCTCATCTTTTCTTATGTCAATGCGATCGATGACTGTTAGATATAGTGATTTCAATTGAGATTTCTCTAATTTATCTATATCTTTGAATATTGTTTGTAGTATATTGGCAATCATATCAGCATCATAATGTGGAGCTTCCGCTTGTTTATCTCGTTCTAGTTGATGGATTTGATTATTTATTTGATTCAATTCATCTTGGTAGCCAAGTATTGTTGGTTTCAATACGCTATCTAAATCAGGTGAGTCTTCGATTGTTTTCGTTAGTGTATGCATTTTGGCTTTGATTTCTTCACATTGTGACTGTTTATAAGCGATGTCATGATTCAAAGAGGATTTATCTATTTGGCTTTGTTCATTTACTTTTTCAACCAATTGTTTCAGTACCTTTTTACTTTTGATAATCTCCAATATCTGATCCATAACATATTTTTCCAATACATCTGCTCTAACACTATTGGCTGAACAAACTTTAGAACCTTTGTTTCTAAAATTACTACATGAGTAATATCTGATTCTTTTCTTAGTGCCATCTTTTAATGTATTGGTTGTATTACTTGCCGCCATTGCTGCACCACATTTCGGACATTTTACAATGCCAGTCAGTAGGTTTGTCCCTTTACCATGGACTTGTGGTTTCTTGCGACTCTCCTGGCGTTTAAACTGTACTTTATCCCATAAGTTTCTATCAATAATAGGTGCATGCTTACCGTCAGCGATAATAGGTTCCTCATTGAGTCCTTTTCGTCTCTTATCGCTCCAGTGTCTATACTTCGCAAACTGTATTTTTCCAATGTAAAAAGGGTTTGAGATGATGTAGGTAATGGACGAAATACTAAACGGTTTACCTTTCTTAGTCACATAACCTTTATGATTCAATGCGTTCGCAATCTTACGATAACCATGACCTTTGGCGTATGACTCAAAAATATATTTAACAATATTCGCTTCATGTTGATTAATCATCAGTTCTTTTTTACTATCAGGTATTTTGTCATAGCCTAGAGGTAAATTGCCTTGATAATATCCTTCAATCGCTCGTTGTCTTTGGCCATTGTAGACATTCTCTACAATCGTATTTCTTTCAAATTCTGCGAAGCTGGCTAAAATTTGGAGCATCAATTTACCTGTTGAGCTGGCAATTTCTATTTTTTCAGTTAGACTAAAAAATTCGACATTAATCTTATACAATTCCTCGACAATATTTAACAAATCTGAGGTATTTCTAGCTAAACGATTGGTTTTGTAGACCATAATACAATCTAATTTACCTTCGTTGGCATCTTTTAACATACGCTGTAATTCTGGACGTTGCATTGTTTTACCCGATATACCTCGATCTGTGTATTCACCAACGACTTCATAACCTTGAAATTGACAATACTCTGTAAGTTGATTTAATTGACCATGAATACTGTAACCATCCGTTTGCATTTCAGTCGATACACGTGCATATAATCCAATACGTTTCTTTTTGAGTTGTTTCATATGACTTCATTCCTTTCAGGAGTTATTAAATGCGATTGTTCAACGATATTCACTGGACTATGTTTCAAGTAGATTCCTTGTAATTGTTTAGTTTGAGTTATGTTGATGCAATCGATAAAAGGTGCTATATCCTGTAAAGTTATTTTATTTTTTATGACATATTTTAATTTGTCATCGATTTGGTAGGTTGAATAAGTAGAGTAATTCTCTTCACTTTTACAACTAGCAGATAAACGTTTGAACGTTTTTACATCAATACGATTTTGAGCTAGCTTTTCAATCAATTGTGCTTGTGTTAGATGGGTTTCTTTATGCTTCATTTGTTGCTGTTTTAGGACTTTGAGTATTGTGTCATTCAATCGGTTATGAAACCATTGTTCTTCAAAATACTTTTTACAAGTGTCGAGCACTTCACTTTCAAGTTCTGGTGCATTTATACTTTTAAATGGGCATGTACGATAAGCGTCATTCATATTTTTAGGGCAAACATAGTAACGTAGAGAATAGTTCTCTTTTTTTATCGTTAAGTTTGTTAATGTTGATTGACAGTAAGGACATTTGATTCGTCGCTGTAGCTTATTTCTAGAATTGGATCGATTGTGTTGTTTATGAATACGACGCTCTTGTGCTTCTTCAAATGTATCAACATCAATAATAGGCGGAACGATATTATTAAACGTTCCATACTTATTGATGACACGACCACAATAGTTAGGGTTCAAGAGAATATTTCTAACTTGATAGGGCTCACGAGGAATAAAATTCATATCTTTATCCAGCTTTTGAGAAATTTTCTTATAACCTAGACCTTGTAAATACCAACGATAAACTATGTTAACTGTATACGCTTCTTCTTTGTGTACAATAAAGCGGCCTTTTCTATAACGATAGCCAAAAGGGGCATGTGTTGTAATCAACTTACCTTGTTTGGCTTTTTCTCTTATCCCATTTCGTGTCTGTTCACTGATATTATTAGATTCCATTTCAGCTAGACTCATAAGTATGTTTAGGCGAAAGCGATCAAATTCTTTAGATAAGTCAAAATAGCCATCATTCACGCTGATGATTGTGACGTGATGCTTTTTACAAATTTCAAAGAATTGTATAGCGTTTTTCAAATTACGATGGAGTCGATTTAGGCGATAGCAACATAATACTTTACATTTTCCAGAACGAATCGCTTCTACCATCCTTTGATAACCCGAACGTTTTGTATGTCGACCTGTTTTCTTATCATCATAAAACGTCACATTAGACCATCCATATTGCTTAGCGGTATCCATAATGAGCGATTTCTGAGTAGCTAAGCTTTGTTGTTTGAGTGTACTTTGACGTACATAACCAATGGCTTCTTCCATGTTATACACCTCCAAAAAGATAATATATATTTGTGAGCAAATTAGAATGAAAGGTCCAACGTGCTTTTAACACGTTGGACCGTAATGAGTAATTATCGTTCTGTAGCTCTTCAACGACTAAATCAGCTAGTAATTCAATCAATTCATCCATTTTATCTACTCCAGTACTCATATCGATTTATGTTAATACTTTATTTAATTAAAAATCAGAATAATCTATGACATTAGACTTGATGAACTCTACATCTGGTATTGATTCTTCGAACTCTTGTTTAGTCTTATTTTGAACTCTTCCATTTTCTTTGTTTAGTCCAAGAATTGATGCATACTCTGAATCTAACTTTAAATGATAAAAGACAAGTGACTGTTTCTTGCCATAGTCATCTTTGACTGCTCTTTTCGTAGTTATTCGATCACGGTCAGATTCGATATATCCTTTATCCCTTAGTGCATTCACGACATTGTTGACATCTTGGAAATGATTCTCTATCAACATATTTTTAAATACAGATGCAATGATTTTGACTTCGATATACTCATCTTTTAAGGCAATTAGTCCATGGTTCTCCATCATATTCTTTAACGCTTTGTCATCAGAAAACTTACCACGGTTTTGTGCTACAAATTGCGTAATGACTTCGATTGCTTTATCTGCCAGTGATCGTTCAGAGACTGTATGAGCATGATAATCAATAAAGTAGTCTCTTATTTTAGCGATATCAATATCTGTAGGTAAAACATGACTGAGAATCTTGGCCGAAGTAGTGATAGCTGCATAGCGCTTAAACATACGAATACCAGTATTATTTATTTCATCCTTCAATTTATCTTTAAACCAATGATGTAATTCAAAAACGGATCAAAAAACAAAGGGCCCTAGAAACTAGGAGCACACTTACACAAGAACAATTGATAGATAAATTAGCTAAAGGAGCCATCGATGCAGAAACGTTCAGAAAACAATCTCAATCGTTACTTCAACAATCAAAACCAACACTATCAATAAATGAGCAACAAATTCAAAGGTCTTTTGAAAATGTAATTCAACAACACTTCACGTTAAGCATGTTATACCGATATATTGATGAAATTCATATTTCTAAAAACAAAAGCCTTGTGGGAAACTATTTCAAAAATGAACCGCTAAACATTGTAAACCAAGCTACGCAATCATCGATTGCTTAATTAATGAAAGGATGAAAAATATGAAAGAAATGAAAAGAAAATCTGTAGGATGTTATGTTAGAGTTTCAACAATTTCTCAAGACATTGATAAATTTAGTATTAATGGTCAAATTACACAAATAAAGGAATATTGCCAACAGGGAAATTATGAATTGCTATACTGATAATTAAAAGTACCCCCGATCGAACGAAAATATCTTTTTGATGACTATTAGTGATAATTGTAATTTTATCCATTAATAGATGAATGGATTGGAATAATACTAAGCCTATTGCTATTCCACCGAGTAAAATTACCCACCCGCCTAATTCAATACTTTCCGGAATCATTTCAAAAAATAATAAGCCAATTATAAGGCCTGCACATAATGAATAAATAAAGCCATGACCACTTTGAAAACCTTCCATTATCCAAGCGAGTCCACCGCCAACACCAATTCCAAGTGCGGAAGCTAACGCCCGATCATCCATACTGCACTCATCCCACTATTCTTAAAAAGGCTTTGTTTATTTTACTCTAAAAAATCAAAACAAAATATATGAATTCATATTAAATATTATTTGATTCTTTATTCAGATCGTTATATCATATATATGAACATATATTAATATATGTAGATAAATAGTGATTATTATATATAAGGTTTTGAATTGAAACCTAAAGTGAGGGAAGGATAATGGAAGAAAAAAAGGAATTAGAGGAAGTAAATAATAAGGACTTAGATGATGAAACATTATTTGTCGTATCGCAAACATTTAAAGCGTTAGGTGATCCTACGAGAATCCGGATTCTCCATTTGCTCTTTTATAAGGAGTATTCGGTAAACGGTATTGCTGAAACGCTACATCTTAGACAATCAACAGTTTCCCATCAATTGCGGTTCTTGAAAAATTTACGGTTAGTAAAATTCCGAAGGGAAGGCACAATATTGTTTTATTCCCATGATGATGAACATACTATGAATATGCTAAAACAGGCGATCGATCACGCCTGTCATCACTAGTATTCCGTAAACCAGTAATGAGTGTTAATAATAATTCACGTCATTAATATTGTTATATGATCATATAACAATATTATAGGCATATGAAAAGGGGATTTTGCAATGGATATGGAAAACAAAAAAACAGAATGGAAAGCGTTGTATGATATCTCGAAGGAAAGTGAGATGGGTGTAGCAGAGAGGGTTAGTGAATACGGTTGATAAATTCATAGGATGTATTATTGGATACAAAAAGTTTGGATGTGGTCAATTAACGTCCTGGTTTAGTAAAGCTTACTGCGAATATATTGGAACCCGATATATCATATTTATTTAGAAAGGTGATAGAAATGAAAAATATTCAAGAGCAACAAGCACACGAAAGTCATAGCCACGATCATAGTCATGATCATGATCACGGAAAAATGCCAATTATTTCATATTTTATTGGCTTAGTGTTGGCTATAATTGGGCTTTTTTTAAGTGATGCAAATTTATTAATACAAAACATCTTATTTTCAATTGCCACAATCACAGCCGGCTACCATGTAATTATTCTCGAAGGAATTGGAGAGACAGTTGAAAATACTAAATTAAAGGGAAAATTCACTCCTAATTCTCATATTCTAATGGGATTAGCTGCAATCGGGGCTTCTCTGATAGGGAGTTTTTGGGAAGGAACCCTTTTGATACTTATTTTTTCCGGCGCTCATTTTCTTGAAGATTACGCTGAAGGAAGAAGTAAAAGAGAAATTACTAAGCTACTCGAAATGAACCCAACGACAGCTAAATTAATTCTACCTGATGGAAACACAAAAATTGTTGATGTCAGTGAATTAAAAGTTGGAGATCAACTCCAAGTGCTGAACGGTGATCAAGTTCCAATTGATGGGATTATTTTATCCGGTACTACCTCAATTGATGAATCTTCTATTAATGGAGAAAGTATACCGAAAGAGAAGTCTAAGGGTGACGAAGTTTTTGGAAGTACGATTAATGGAACAGGTACTTTTACTATGGAAGTCACTAAGGAAAACAAGGATACTGTATTCTCTAAAATTTTACAATTAGTTAGTCAAAACCAAGGTAATCAAACAAAAGCTGCCAGTATCATTCAAAAATTCGAGCCTAAATATGTTAATATAGTTTTAATCGCAATACCATTAGTAATGTTACTTGCTCCTTTTCTATTTGATTGGACATGGTCGCAAAGTGTTTACAGGGGATTAGTGCTTTTAGTCGCAGCTTCACCGTGTGCTTTGGCAGCAGCTACTGTATCTGTAACATTGTCTACAACATCTAACCTAGCTAAAAAAGGCGTGCTTTCAAAAGGAAGTACTTACCTATCACAATTAGCGGATATAGATGCAATTGCCTTCGATAAAACAGGAACCCTTACGAACGGAGAACCTAAAGTAACAAATTACTATTTCACTCATTCTGTGAACGAAGAAAATATTATTGATATTATAGTCGCCCTTGAAAAGGAATCCAATCACCCACTCGCTAATGCTATTTTAGAAAAATTTGAAGTTAAAAATAAAATAGACATCGAAGTTACTAATCAAATTGGAAAAGGTCTGACAGGAGATTATAATGGAAAAAATTATCGTATTGGTAAGCCTACTTCTTTTGAAAGTGCTTCTGAAGAGTATACCCAGTTCAATCATGATTGGGCATCAGAAGGAAAGACGGTTGTATACGTAGCAGAAAATGAAGAAGTTATTGGGATTATAGCTCTAATGGATATTCCGAATGAGCATGCTAAAGAAACAGTTAATTACTTTAAGAAACTTGGTATCCACACGACTTTAATTACTGGTGATTCGGAAATGACGGGAAAAGCTGTAGGCGAACAATTGGGAATAGACGAAGTTATCGCTAATGTAATGCCTGAAGATAAATCCAGAATTATAGAAGAACAAAAAGAAAAATTTGGAGTTACTGCCATGGTCGGAGATGGTGTGAACGATGCACCGGCCCTTGTTAATGCTGATGTTGGTATAGCTATGGGGGGCGGTACTGATGTGGCAGTAGAAGTATCTGATTTGGTTTTAATGCAGAACAATTTATCTAAATTAGTACAGTCTCATAAAATTTCCTCAAATATGGGTCGTGTTATTAGGCAAAATATTATTTTTTCAATGGCAGTTGTTGCCTTTTTAGTTGTCGTTAGTTTGTTAGGATTAACTGATATTACAATCAGTGTAATTGTTCATGAAGGAAGTACTTTAGTTGTTATACTAAATGGACTTCGATTATTAAGATCTAAATAATGAACGAATCGATTGACATGAATGAACTTTGAAGTGTGGATTCTACAATGCTCCCATAACATTGGACACTAAAAAACAGAGCAATCTAATAAAGATGTTATGAGTAAAAACAATGCCTTGCATACCGTTTTTATCATACGGGCGGTCAAATAAGCAATTAAAGAGCATGGGAAGCATAAAATCATAAACAGTGACTTAAGGCAGCCAGTTTACATTCAAAAGTTAAATTGACTGTATTAAAAGTTTCGAAACGATTAATATCCGTATGGGGGCAAGCGTCGAGCCAAAGATAATGCCAGGACAGAGCGTCTTTTTCCGTTCTTTTAAGTGGGAAAGGTTTTACCTTCTCTAGGCCAAGACAGTCCCAGAGCTAAAAGGGCCAGTTGCTCTTTTTGGGCGTTTGTGAACGGTAATCGCAGGAAGGGGATTTTCCCAACCGCACCTGGTTTTCCATCACAATAAAGTTGGCGGCATTTGTTCTGATATTCTTGGGAATACTTACACTATGAATGGCCGTATTAAGTGATACAGGAGCTGCTATTATTGTAATACTGAATGCTCTCCGCCTTTTGAGGGTAAAAGAATAAAAGTAAGGATAACTAGGTAAAGCTGTTCAATCAAAAATTGAACAGCTTATTTTTCATCAAAATCAAAAACGTTTATTATAATACCTACACTTGTTCTGTTAAACGTACCGATTTTTTAACCTTATTGTATCAGTAATATCTTGAAACGAAGTAAGCGACTAAAATTTCTCTTTTATCATACGTTTATAAAAATACACTTTTAAGAACGGTTTGAAAATTTTTGAAATAGATCAAAATAATCTTCTGGTTAAAAAACCTGTAGATATGATTTCTCTCTTAAATTTTTGTTTGATTAGATTAGACCCTAATAAGACGCATTCAACATGTCTACACGTGAATTTAGTCTTTGAAAATGTAAGGACCATTATTATTATAAAAACCCTAGTATAAAACGATACGCTGAAGCGTATCACAAGTAAAGATATAAAATAGATTTTGAACAACTTATTTTCAAATTAAAAGCCAAAAAATAAAGATAGATTACAATTATAAATTTGTAATTTAATTGGAAGGATTTAAATAATGATTAATATAAATTTCAATGATTGGGAAAAAGTCTGTAAATCATTCTTTAATTTAAATGAGTCAAAACTAGAAAGTTACTTACAGTGGTACCCATTTTCGAAGTTAACAGAAAATAGTAAGAATATAATATCAAGTGAAAAATTTTTTTAAATTTTATTAAAAATGGAGCTATTTTTAAGGAATTTAACACTTTTAATTTTCCATCTCATTACTCTCAAAAGACAAGTGCGTCTTTTAGAAATATGTCACTTGTTTCTCCGTTTGTATATCTTTACATAGAAGCAATGGGATATCATATCAATCAAGAATACATTCGTAAGTCGAAAAATGTTCGTTGTTATTATTCAGGTGATTTAAATGAAAATCATTTTTCTTATAAGAATAGTTATGATAAATTTTTTGCAGATATAAACGCACTTTCAAGTGTATATGATAATTTTTATAAATTTGATATTAGTAATTTTTTTGATGCAATTGACATGAACTTATTATTTAAATTAATAAACGAACGAGAAGAAATACTTGATACTCGTAGTAGTTTGATTTATAAAAGATTATTACAGCAAATCGGTGGGAACAAATTTCCTACTGTAGAAAATAGTGCAAGTTTATCTTATTTAGCAACCTATATATATTTGGATAAAGTTGATTATGAATTAGAGACAGTATTACAAAATGAATCTCAAATAGAAAGTTTTCAAATTATTCGTTATGTAGATGATTTGTATATCTTTTTTAACTCTATGGAAAATGAATTAAATTTAGTATCATCAGGGATTAAGAATGCAGTAATTGATGCATATAGAAAAGTTAAACTAAATTTAAATGAAAATAAAACAAAACTAGGAAAATCTAACGAAGTAAATGAGACATTGAATGCTGCATTGTATAATCATTACGTTAATAAAGAAGAAATTGACATTGCTTATTTCTATGATAAATATAATATAGGTCATTTTTTAGATGATTTATATAACTTAGCGTATTCTCATAACCATGAAAATTTTAAAAAAATATTAGATAAATATTTTACTAAAGAAGGTATTACATACTCTTCAGATGAAGTACTTAGATATTTAGCATATTATGAAGATGAGTTATTTCAAGATGAAGTAATTATATGTAAAATAAAACGACTTATTTTAACTGATTACAATTTTATAAATTACAAAATAAATATATTTTTAAGAATTATATTAAAGACGAATAATGGTGAGTTAATTAGATTTTTATTAAATGAGTTATTTAATAAGGATAAATTTAATTCCTTTGATGTAGCAATAAGTATCAATTACTTATTGTTGAGAAATTTTCAACATAATGACTTAATGAGCAAAGTTAGAGATGTAGATTCAGATATTATTGATTACATTGATAGATATTGTAAACAAGATTTTTTAATAGAGCTAGATAAAGAATATAACTATATTTTAAACTTAAATTTAAAAAATGAATTTTCAGATAATAGCTTTAAAGTATGGTATCTTTACTTTTTATATAAATTTCATGAAAAAAATGGTGATACACTAGAAGCGTTTGCTTATTATAAAACTTATTTTGATAGAATAGTTTCATTACTAATGTGTTATAAAGGTATTTCATATACCAAAAGGAAGTTACCAGATTATCATAGACATTATAAAGTAAGTAACGTCAAAAAGGATTTTGAAGCACTAAATCCAAAATATTATAAAAACCAAAATATTGATAATTTTTTGAGTGAATTATATAGATTACGCCAATATAATCCAATCAATCATTCTTCGGCTGAAATAATTGAAGATCAAATGTTGAAAGAATCTCAAATAATTAAATTAATAAAGCAATCAGAAACTTTATTAATTAATAGCTTTCGATATTAATCGTAATAAATCGAAGAGGTGAATAGTTTGAGTAAATCTAATTTCAAAGTAATAATTAAAAAACATATACAAAGAAAGATTTTGAGAAAGCTTTAGGTCTTAAAAATAAAGCTCAATTGCAGAAAAGGATTGATAAATTAGTTGATATATAAGCTTGATATGAAGAAATTTCAAAAAAATTCTGGTGAAAGTAAAAGAGCAGCCTATAGTTTCAATGGTATTGCTTTTGATATATTATGTGTCTTATAAAGTGAATATTAATAAAAGAAACGAATAGTTAACTTATGATTTCAAATGAATTTTGTATTATCTATAGAAATAATGTAGACTTAAATCTATTCTTTGTGTTTCATTATGCATATAATATGTAATACTTAATGGTATGAAAGGAGTGAGCAACATTTTTATTTTAAATCATCTATTTTTTAATAAATCAGGAACTTTCAATTTTAATTTAATCACTTCAATAGTTTCTATTATTACTCTAATAGTGGTTATTAAAAAAAATAAAGCAGATTTAACAAATAATGGACGAAAGAAAAAAATCGATGATATTACTTTAATTACAGCGGAACTTTTAACTAACGTATATAAAATTAGCAATATTACAAAGACTATCGTCAATTTAATTGGTGAGGATGGAAAGAATTTTGTAAATGCTCGTAAAAATTTAGCAGATCCTAAAGTTGCTGATTGGTATGAACAGCCTTTTAAGTTAACAAAGGAATTTGATGAGGTCAGAATGCAAATTATTTTACAACAATTTAAATTAGATGCATTACTTTTTGAAGATGATGAATTCAATACAGAAATTAATAATGAATTACATAAAATTATTTCTTCAGTAGAGAAAATGTATAAAATATTAAGGAGTTATGGTGGCTTTGAAAAGTGGGATGTAAGTCAATCCTTAGAAATTCAAGAACAGATAAACAATTTATTAAATACTGAGCATAGTGTACAAATAGCTGTGTTTTTACATAAAATAAAGCAGTTCAACAATTCAGAATGGAAGAAATTAAAAAACGGTAAATAATTTTATGTACGAATGGATAACATAAGAGTAATCTCAAAATTTTATTATTATATATAAATGACATAAACTATTTAAATCTGCTATAGTCTGATGATTGAAAACTTGAAGAATTAAAAGTCACATTAAAGCGATGAATATTTTAAATAGTTTAGCTTCGCTTTAGTAAAATCTTAATTATATGTTATAGGTGGAGCGCTTGTAACTACATTATAATAAAATTTATGATGAATATAAAAGTGCTTTTGCATTACTACTTAAGTATAATGGTTTTACACGTTGTTAATAGAAATTATTTTAGGTTTATGCAAAAAATAGGTGACCCTCTATTCTTATTTGAGGGTCACTTTTTATTTATAGTTCATCAATTGTTAATATCTTAACTATATTTTGATGATATTGGGCAAACTATAATAAAAATTTTAGCTACATAAAATTCTTATTTGCAAAATGTACTATTCTATAAATAACCCTAGAATGGTAATAACATCTGCAGCAAAGCTTGCGATATTAGATGATGATTTAGCGAATTGTTTAACTACAGACATATCATTATAATTAGGCGCCTCATAATTATTAAGTGGATTTTCTATGTTATTGATAACAACTAATAAATCAGTATTACTTGTATCTGTCAATTCTTCATTATAAATAAATTTCTTTGCGTTGATTGAATTTATACTTTCAGCGAATATATTAACTTGATTAGCTTTTTTTATATCAACTGAATTGGTTTTTATATCAACATTTGTTTTTGATATTGGTACAGCATACAATTCAATTTCGTTATCAAGATACTTATTTAGATATTTTTCTATAATATTTTCTCCACTGTAATATGCTTGCCATTTGTAGCATTCATATTCATTGCTTCCAAAAGTTAAAATATAATTTTCTTGTATTACATAATTTAAAACCTCAAATAACTCTTTACCCTTTTTGTTGATTGGAGTACATTACAATTTGATAGTTAGCTGATTGTTATCAAGTTGTATATCTTTTCTGTGTCTTTCAATTATATTAATTATATCTTTTTCCATACGTACAATCTCCATAATTATTAAAAATGGCATGTAGAAACTTATACTTATAAAATTTTTGATTTTATAAGTATCTAATTTCCTATTTCAAATCTACACTTTCCTTAGCGTTTGATGATGTAATAGTTACGCCAATTAATGTAATAACACCGCCAATAATAGCAAATAAAGTGGGTGTTTCACCTAACATAAAATAAGCTAATATTAGAGAAACGACAGGTGTTAAATATAATGAAATTGTCGCATCTGCTACTCCTACTTTTTGTATTGTATAGGCTAAGGCAATATAGGGTATAACCGTTGGAAATGCACCTAAATAAATGACAGATAATATCGATGTCATATTTGCCGTCTGTAATTCATTAAAACTTCCTGGTAAAAGTATAAACATAAATAATGCGCCTGCAATAATTGTATAAATCGTCAATGGAATAAAACCATATTTCTCTAAATATTTTTTTTGAAATGCAAAATAAACACTTTCGCCAAATGAAGCTAATAGGACTAATACAATACCTATTATAAAAACATTAAGTTTATCTCCGTTACCTAGTGAGATTAAGGCCACACCTAAAAATGCAACAAGTGAACCAAGCCAAGCTAATTTTGAAAATCTTTCTTTTAAAAAATAAGTGGCAAGTAATGCCGAAAAAATAGGTGTTGTTGAAACAATTAAACTTGCTACACCAGCACTTACATAGTACTCTCCAATACTTAATGCAGTGTGATAAACTGTAAAACCACAAAACCCTAATAATAGAATAAACGGTATGTCTTTTATATTAGGGAGAGGTATTCTTTTTATAGTCCCTAGAATTAATAATATTATCGCTGCAATGAGTAACCTTAAAGTAGATAAATGTTCTGCTTTAAAATCAATCAGTGCTATTTTAATTACTGGGAATGCGGATGACCAAAGAAAAATAGTGATGCCAAATGCGAAGTAAACTAACATGCTATTATTTGATTTTCTCATTATTGATACTTCCTTTCTAATCGCATATGTTCATATTAGAAGTTCTGCATTATAATGAGTGCAACCAGTGATAGAATAATTTTCACAACCAATTATAAAAAGGGTGAGTATTTATTAAATATAAGGCTATTGCTACATACATAAGAAACAAGATAATGGACGGAGACTGGTACTATGGTATGAAAATGCCGTCCCATAGAAAGTTAGCTGATCAATTTGAAGTAAATAGAGTGACTATTGTGAAAAGTATAGAAGTACTGGAAGCAGAGGGATTTATTTATACAAAACAGGGAAGCGGAACTTACGTTAATGACTATTTAGATGAAAAATTCATATTAAATAAATGGTCAGAAATGATGACGTGGTCATTTAGAAGTAGAAGTCAATACACAGTAGAATTAATAAATAAATTAGAGACAGACACTGACTATATTCATATAAGCAAAGGAGAACTAGGTAGAGACTTAATTCCACATCTAGAGTTAAAAAATGCAATGACTAATGTCTCAAATTATATTGGAGAGTTATCATTTGGATATAATAATGGATATGGCTATACAAAGTTGAGAGAACTAATAGCTGAACGCTTAAATAAAGAAGGTATAAACATTAATAAAGATAATGTATTAATAACTTCTGGAGCATTACATGCAATTCAACTTCTAGTTACTGGATTTTTAAGTCAGAATACGGTTATATTTTCAAATACGCCATCTTATATAGATTCTACACATGTATTTGACTACTTAAATATGAAAAAAGTGAAGATTCCATATAATGGACTGAACGATTTTCAAAATATTATTAATAAGCTGCCCAGTATTAAAGAAAAAGCCATATACATAGAGCCTTCATTCAATAATCCAACTGGACAATCCATATCAGAAAAAATTAGAGTAGATATGGTTAATTATAGTAGGGCTCATAATATGCCAATTATAGAAGATGATATTTATAGGGATATATGGTTTGATAAACAACCGATAAAATCACTTAAGTCAATAGATACAAATAATAATGTTATCCATATAAGTAGTTTTTCGAAATCAATTGCGCCTGCTATTAGAATTGGTTGGGCCATTGCCTCTGAAAAAGTGATTGAACAATTAGCTGATATAAGAATGCAAATTGACTATGGTTCGAGCATACTTTCTCAAATGGTAGTTTATGAATTATTGAAGAGTGGAGATTACGATAAACATGTGGCTAAACTTAGAAATGTATTAAAAGAAAAACGAGATTATATGTTAAGTATTTTAAATGAAAGATTTTCAGAAATTGCCCAATGAGAAATACCTGAAGGTGGTTTTTTCATATGGGTTAACTTTAATGAAAATATAAATGTTAAAAAGCTCTTTTCAGAACTAATTGATAAAGAAAAGATATTGATAAACCCCGGCTTTATTTATGGAAGTGAAGAAAACACGATACGCCTCTCATATGCATTTGAAAGTAGAGAGAACATTAAGTATGCGTTGGATAAGATATGTCAATACGCTTGCGTCTAAAGTTAAAGGTCATTTGATTTTTAGCAATATCAGTAACAAGCAGAAGCGTATCACAAATAAAACTAAAAATATAAAGTGTTCATCTTTGAAACTTAAGTATTATACAATTATTTAATGTGTTATCATTTGCTTCGAGGTGAGAGAATGGAGAGAATAAGGGTAGCAGATTCTTTAAGAGGATTCAGTTTATTAGGGATTTTTTTAGCAAACTTACTTATTTTTCAATACGGACTGTCGGCTAAATCATACATAGAATATTATGATTTAAATACATTTAATTTAGGTATCTTTCATTTTATAAAAATATTTATTGAAGCTAGCTTTATGCCTATTTTTGCACTACTATTTGGCTTTTCATTAGATAAGTTATATCAATCTATGAAAAGTAAAAATATTAAGCGACCAAGAATTAAACTTTTTAGACGAGCAGTATTTATATTAACTATCGGTATTTTACATGCTGCTTTCATTTGGGAGGGCGATATATTAAGTGGTTACGCGATTTCTATGTTACTTGTATTACCGTTTATATCGTTAAATAAAGGTTTCTTTAAATACGTTACAATTATAGCGGTTTTATTATTTGGTGCTTTGTTGTTATCGACTTTCTTTGATAAAAGTGAAATACCAGAAAATAAACACAAACAAGAAAATTATGTTGAAAAAGTGAAAGATATTTACCAAAACGGAAGTTACAACGAAATAAATAATGCAGCTGGAGAACTAAAGGATCCGCTTTTCAAACAATTAAAAGGTATGCTTGGAGAATCGATTGCTTTTATAATTTTAGCTGTGTTTATAATGGAAGCGACCTTCTTTGGAATAGGCATTTATCTTTCAAAAAGTAAATGGTTTGAAAAAGATGCTAAAGACTTTTGGTCGTCTAAATTATTTATTTATTTAATACCAATTTCACTTATCTTAAAATCATCATATTTATGGATAGAAGATAAAGGTTTAGCAGAAAATTTAACTTATATATTTGGATTTCTACTTGCAATGGGATATGTTGCATTATTTAAATATTTATATCAAAAGTTTGATAATCATCTGATTTTTAGAGGACTTGAAAGTTTAGGGAAAATGTCATTAACGTTTTATATATTACAAAGTGTAATGGGTGTGAGCATTTTCTATAGTTTTGGTTTAGGCTATTTTGGTAAAGACACATTATCATTTAGTTTCATTACATTTATAACATTGTATTTTATTCAAGTGATTATTGCGTTTTGGTATCAAAAATACTTCAAGTACGGACCACTTGAGTATATATTAAGAGTATTTACATATTTGAAATTTAAAACAGGAAAACATTAATTTGTACAGTACAAGTGTTAAATTAAGAAGAAAACTGTTTTAATCAGTGTCATACACCAATTTAATACATTCCCTAGTTTTTTAGTGTCACATTATTCACATAAAAGAGGTGATCCCTATAGCTAAATTAGATAATTTATTAGCAACACTTTGGATGCTTAGTTCTGACAAAAAGATTACTGCAAAGCAAATTTCATATACTCTCTATCAATGTTATTATCAAATAAATTTTTCAAGCTATGAACAACTAAATGAAACAGATATCAGATTAAAGTTGAACCCTGATGATTCAATAACGGTTATCAATAAGGCATCCTATAATTATCGTAATCAACCACTTAATTTAGAAGGAATTGCGTTTGAAGAAGCAGAAACACTAAATACTTTGATTGATAAATATACTCCTAATGAAATTGGATGAATTATAGAAAAGACTAACTGAAAATAATAGACAGTTAGTCTTTTTTAGCAAATTAACTAGCAAGGGGAGAGTTATCATAAGTGATGCTATTTAATTTAGTATCTTGGTAAAGACTATATTGACATTATTTTAGGCATTTTTATATTTTTGATTGTTTAAGGAGTTATTAATTCTTCTTTAACATTATATAACTTTACATAAAAGAGGTATATTTGTGGAAATATTAAATTTTATCATTTTTATTTTAGAGCAATTGTTAAAGTATTCAGCGTATTTGTATAAAAATTTTAGTTTACCATTGCTTTTATTGATTGTAATTTTAGTATTTAGAAAAGAAATTTCAACTTTATTAAATAGGATTCGTCATATTAATCTTGAAAATAACGCGGGTAAAGTAAGCATTTCACTAGCAAAAAATAACCGTTTAAAAGGTGAAATGCAGTCATATGAAAATTTTCAAATTCGTCAATTATTTCAAAAATTCTTTATTTAAAATATAATTTAAGAGCATGTAACTTTTGAACAACTTAAATACATATTGAACACAGTTGTGTAAATTGAAATATAGTTGTATATTTAATGATATATGTTATAAATGTAAATATTAAAATTATGCAAAGTAAATAAATGGGGATTTTGTAACTTTTTAGTTGTTTGAAAATTAAAACTTTTTATTGAGAGGGGAAGAGGCTTTGCTAATTAGCGAAACTAATCTATCTGTTAGATCAAAGAATGCATTAAAAAAAGCTGGGTATAAAAGAATAGATGAATTAAAAAAGCTGACTAGAGATGATTTGATTAATCTATCAAATATAGGTGAAAAATCAAGAGAAGAAATAGCTGATTTTTTAAAATTACCATTAGTGACTAATACATCTAAATTATCTATTCGCTCTCAAAATGCTTTAGCTACTGCAGGATATTATTCTATTGAAGAAATAAAAACTCTAACTGAAAGAGAATTAAGAAATATAAGAAATTTGGGAGAAAAGTCAATAAAGGAAATATTAAATTTAAAAAAGCAAAAAAATTATATAAATAAATCATATGAGCTAAAAGTATTAAATTACTATAAAATTAAAAATGAAAGCATTGAAATGCTTAAGCTAGATAATGAGTTCAATATAATATTAAAAAATAATAATGTTCAAACCATAGAAGTTTTATTAGAACTAAAAAAAAGTGATCTTAAGAAATTCAGGGGTGTAAATGAAAATCAAGTGCTTGGATTGAAAGCTATCATAAATGATATAAGAGATGAATTGAATCTGAATTATCAAGGCGTGGTTGAAATCCCTTTTTTAAATCCACAACTTCAAGTTAAAGAGGCTATCATTAATACTTTGCCTTTTAAAGATGTAGAGTTTTATTTTAGAAATGGTTTAAAATTAAAAAAATCAATCGAGATTACATGTAATGAAGCAAAAGATAGTGATATTAAAAAAATTAAAAAATTAGAAATCAATAAGATAGATAATTTAATTAAAATAACACCTAGTAATATTGAACAATTAAATGGTATGAATGAAAAAAGTACTGAGCGTATTTTAAAGTTATTATTAAGTAAATTGGTAATAACTTATAAAAATGAAATTGTGCTAGAAGAGTTACCTTATAATTTTTTCAGGAACCATTATTATAGTTTTTGGTTAAATATCGAAGTTGATACCTTGAATTCTTTGGCATGTAAAGTTGATAGTATAATTAAAAATTATGTAAATGTTAATTATCATAGTTTTAAAGAATTATCTTATTTTATTTCTCATAATGCTGAAATAATTAAAGACATTGAAAGTTTAGTGTTAAACAAAGAGGAAGCAAATGAGCTTGTATATAGTTATTTAAAAAATCATTCTTATAAAATGAATTACAAATACTTAGAAGAAAAGTTTGGAAAAGTAAATAATAAAATAAATTTTTCTGATAATGTCAACAACTTAATAGATGAGGGGCTAGTTATTTTAGAAGATGAAAAAATATTAACCTTAAAAAAGCCTGTCTTATATTACGCTAAGCGTTTAAAATCAGAAAAACAATATGAAGCATTAAAATATAGGTTGAAAAATTATACATTACAAGAAATAGGGGACAGAATAGGACTAACACGTGAAAGGGCAAGACAATTAATAAAGCAGTCATTAAACAACTTACCAAGAAATGTAAGAGAAATCAAAAATGCCTATTGGTTTGAAAATTACAAATTAAATCAATCGATATATAACTATCTTTTCGAAGATGATGCTTATAATTATCTGGTACTTGTGTATTCAGAAGGCGAAGAAAATTGGTCTGCTATTATAAATGATGAAATGGCAGATGAAGAGTTAAAAAGAAAAGTATTTGATAAAAGCCAAAAAGATATGGTTGTCTTAGATGAAGTGGCAATTACTAAAAACAAAACTTCCATAATTAGATATTTAATTCAAACTTTTTGTGAAGAAGTTACTTCATATCAAGAAATAGAAGAGTTATATTCATTATTTTTAGAAGAGCATATAAGTAATCAAGAGAATTTGGAGTTAAATGATAGATATCTAGAAACGCGTATTAGTGGTCAAGATATTGTCGTAGAAAGGCCAGGTAAAAAATTTAGATTCTATGATTATGAGGAATACGATTGGGCATTGTTTTATAAAGAGTTAGGCCTCTTAGAATGGCGAGATATGGACTTGTCTACGGAAATAATTTTTAACGCAAAGAAAAGTTTAATGGAAGATTATAATATACTAAATAAGTATGAGTTACATAATATTATGAAACGTACACAAAATCAATGGGATGGTATAAATATAAAATTCAGTCGCACTCCGCATCTTGTAATAGGAGATGGAGATAGAGAAGCACAAGTAAAGAACTTGTTGTTTGAAAATTCACCAATCAAAAAAGACGATTTAGCAGAATTATATTGTCAAACATATGGAGTAAATAAAGCATCTATTATGGCTAATTATTTTGATACTATTAAAGAATATCAAATAGGCGACACATATGTTGCTAAAGATATTGAGATTAATGAATCTATATTAGATAAATTAATAGAAGTTGTAGACGATAAGAATTTAGTATTTCTTGAAGATATACAAAAAATAATTAACATGGAGACAAGCACGGTGACTCTGTATTTAAATCAATTAGGTTTTAAAAAATACGCTAATTATTATATTACTGATAATTATAAAAATACAACCGAACTATTTGAAAATGAGTTATTTAATAAATATGAAATCATAGATACAGAAAAAATAGATTCAAGAATTTTGGGATTAAGTTCATTTACTAATCTTATGTATAAGAAAATTTATTCAATGGATATAGTCGAGTTTGATAAAAATAAATTCATTACTATCAATAAACTAAACGAGATAGGATTGTCCAAAGCGATTTTTAATCAATTTCGGAAAGAAACAATTTTATTATTAAAAGATAATCGATTTTGGTCTTTAACAAATATCCTAGAAGTTGTAGATAAACAAAGAATTGATGAATTTGGATTCAATGATATATTTTTTAGTTCATTGTTAAGAGGCGCCAACAATCTATACAGCCAGAGAATAAGTAATAATTATTTATTTAAATTCAATGAACCAGTTAGTTTGAATACTTTTTTATTCTATTTAATTAATAGTAAAAAGATAATAGATGTATATAACTTGATATCTGAAATAAAGTTAGTATATGAATTAAATGTTGAAAAATACAAAATTATAGAAGCAACAAAAAAATTAGGTATGTACTACGATGAGATAATGGAAAAAATATATTTTGACATAGATTATTATTATGAGGAGTTTTTATAAATGATAAATAAAGCAAATATTAACAAAACAGAAGAAACTAAAAAACTTACTATTGATGGATTAACAGAAATACATCCAGTTTATAAAATTAGAATAAGTGAATTATATTATAATGACCAAAACGATAGAATTGCGACGTGGATTAGTAAATATAAAGCTGATAATAACGTAAGCTCCATTGATAATTCTGAAACTGAATCTTACAATGATATTATTGCTGAATTTATTAAGAAGAGTGATGAAAATGCATTTAAGAAAACGATGAATAATATTAAGGCTATTGGCCAACAAGAACCAATAATTATACTTAATGATGGTCGTGTAATTGACGGCAATAGAAGATTCACTTGTATACGTGAGCTTGCAAATCATGATGAAAAATTCAATTATATTGAAGGAGTTTTAATCGATAAAGATATCGAAGAAAGTAAGAAAGAAATTAAACTTTTAGAATTATATTTACAACACGGTCGTGAAGAAAGAGTAGGATATAATCCAATAGATAGACTTGTTGGCATATATAATGACATTATTGAAAATGAACTAATTACTATAAAGGAATATGCTAGAAATACAGAACAAACTGAGACAGAAGTTAAAAAATTAGTTAGTCGGGCAGTGTTAATGGTAGAATTTTTGGAGTTTATAAACATGCCTAAACATTTTTATATTGCGAGAGAACTTGATTTAGATGGGCCACTTAGTGAGATTAACATGGTGCTAAATAAAGTAAAAGATGAAGAACAAAAAGAAGACCTAAAAAATGTAATTTTTAACTTTATAATGGTAAAACCCGGTGGAGATATGACAAGATATATTCGTAATATTAAGCAATTGATCAATACACGACAATTTGAACCATTTTTAGAGGAGCAATTGAATCACGCTGAAAAAGTCCAAGAAAAGATTGAAGAAGAAGATAAAGTTGTTGACTTAAAATTTTTAAATGAGGAAATTCGTGGGGACATAGAATTAGTTGAAGAAATAAGTGAAAGCTATGATAAGTATCAAGAGAGAATTAAAAAAAGTGAGACCAAAAGTGCACCTAAAAAACAATTGGAAAAAGCAATTGAAGCAATTCAAAATATTGATAAAATGATATTAATCTCATTAAACGATGAAAAAATAGAAGAGTTTACTGAATCATTAGGGCAACTTGAAGAAGAAATTAAACTCATCAAAAATGAGGTTGGTAAGTATGATTAAGGTTGAAATGAGTAATAGTCATCTAATTTTAGCAGGTGAATCCGATGAAATTACCCAATTTATTAAAACTCCGAAGTACAAAATGAGGATTAAAAAGCATGTTGAAAATATTTTGAATAATAAAATTGAATTCAAAGATACGGTATATTATGGGGACTTAAAGACTATTGTAAGTTCAATTTCACAAATATGTAAGCAAAAGAATATTGAAATAGAAATTTCTACTAATATTAATGAATATATAGAAGATATACAAACTTATATAAACTTAAAATATTCTATAGGCAACGATATTAAAAAAAGGGACAAAAGGTACCTAGAAGAGTATGAAATATTCAAAGAAATTGTCAATGGTTCAATGGAGCGTCAATTAAGAGAGAAACAAATGTTAGATGCATTTTATATGACGATGATGCAAAAAGCAGGTAATTTTTCTGTTCCTGGGTCTGGAAAGACTTCAACGGTTTATGGTATGTTTGCTTATTTAAAAAAAGTTCGTAATGTAAATAAAATTATTATGGTTGGTCCGTTAAATTCATTTGGTTCATGGATAGATGAATTTGAATCTTGCTTTGGTACAAGAGAAGTACTCAATTACCTTAATATAAAAGAAATGTCAGATTCTAATGAAAAACGTAAGAAAATAAAGTATGACAGTGGTGGAAAAAATTTAATACTTTTAAATTACGAAGCTTTAGAAAGTATTCAGGAAGAAATTAAAAGTATTATTGATGAGAATACAATGGTGGTTTTTGATGAAGTACATAGAATTAAAAATCCAGAAGGAAAGAGAGCATATTTCGCATTAAATATTATAGAAAACGCTAAATATGTAGTGACATTAACAGGAACGCCTATACCAAATGGATATCAAGATATTTATAATTTATTAAATTTACTATACCCGTATGATTACAAACACTTCTTCAAATTTGACTTATCAATGCTGAAAAAACCTAATGATGAAGAGATAGAAATGATTAATGATAGAATTAGACCTTTTTTCACCCGTACAACAAAGCATCAACTTAATGTTCCAAAAGTTAACGAAGATAAATTTATAAAGGTTAAGGCTAGTGATGAAGAAAGAGAATTATTTAAATTATTATTTAGTACTTATAACAAAAACCAACTTGCTCTTTTCGCAAAAATATCACAAATGGAAAGTGTTCCAGACATGCTATTGCAAACTACTGACCTTAAAGATTTTAGTAGTATGTTTGACTTTTACGAAAATAACATTGATTTAGTTGATAGCATAGATAATAGTGAAGAGATTAAAAGATTAGCTAATCAAATTGAAATTTCCAGTAAAGTAAAAGCATTATTAAAATTAGTAGATTCTATAAATAATGAAGGTAAGACAATGATAGTTTGGTGTATTTTCATTAAAAGTATGACTACAATTAAAAGGTACCTAGATAAAATGGGTATTAATGCAGCAATTATTTCTGGTGATGTAGATCAGCAAAGTAGAAATAAAATTATAAACGACTTTAAAAATAAAGAAATTGAGGTATTGATAACAAATCCTCATACGCTTGCAGAATCTGTATCGCTTCACCAAACGTGTCATGATGCTATTTATTTTGAATATAGTTTTAATTTAGTTCATTTATTACAATCTAAAGATAGAATTCATCGTTTAGGTCTGAGAGAAAACGATTATACACAATATTATTATCTTCAACAACATTATGAGTTTGATCAAGGGGATTATTCATTAGGAGAAAAGGTTTATGAACGATTATCTGAAAAGGAACAACTTATGTTAGAAGCAATTGATAATGATAAATTAGAAATATTACCTACAGATGATGAAGATTTAGACTTCTTTTTCAAAAATGTATTCCATTAGATAAGAAAAAGCACATTATATTAAAGATACTTATTAAAATATGGTCTAAATACACTTAACGAATTTTTGTTAAGTGTATTTTATTAAAAGATATATTCTGCCTTAACAAGCTAAAAAACAGTTTATAAATTTAGTGATTATAAGAAAATTGATAAAGTGTACGGTCATTAAAAAGCAATAATATATAGATGATTTTGTAATTTGAAAATAGGATGACACGAAAATAGATAAACGGGGGATACTAAATGAATAAAGCAATTGATAGAACATGGGTTGATTTTTATAAGGAACTTGCTGAAAGATTGCTTGATTTTCGTGAAAAGCGTAATGAATTAATAATAAAAATTCGAAAAGTATATGAGTTAGCAGGAATAAAATTGCCGACTCTAGAAAAAGATAATAAATTGACAGATATTGATCCATTTACCATATTTGGTTTGTTTAATAAAAGTTCACTGAAAGAATCTAACAAAATAAAGATTTTAGATGCTGTATCAAGAGTATTTAATGTTGAATCAAAAGTGCCATCTAGTTTTGAGAGTATACCAACAATTAATAATATGGGAGCAACTTATTATGACTTTGAAGGTTATCGTAATGAAAATGATATAGATGATTTATGGACATTATTTTCAGTTGCATTGACATATGCTAATGAAAAAACATTTGAATATAAAAATCAGTTTATTAAATACTTTGATTTAGTAATGTCAAAAAGAGGTATCGGTAATAGTAAATTGACAAGTGGATTGTATTGGATTTCTCCAGAAACATATGCAAATCTTGATTCTTGTTCAAAACGGTATATAATTGAATCCGAAAAAGTACCATTTGAAATTACTAATTTAATGGATATGAGGAATGAAAAGATAACAGCAGAAGAATATTTAACTATTATTTATAATTTAAAAACTTATCTTTCAAGTACAAAAACATCAATGTCTGACTTTATTGATTTTAGCTATGAAGCTTGGTGTTATTCTGAACAGGTGAACAAGAAAAAAACTGAAGAAATAGAGACAACGGATGCAGATAAAGATGTTGAGACAGTAAATTATTGGACATTTTCTCCAGGACCTGATGCTAAATATTGGGGTTTTTTCTATGATAATAGTTTGTTATCTATTGGGCTAAATGAATTAGGAGATTTCTCAACATATACTGAAAAAAAGCAAATAAAACAAAAGTTACAAGAAATAAAGGGAAGTAATAATAATTATAACAATAGTACAAATGCTATATGGCAGTTTACTAATGAAATGAAAATAGGCGATATTGTATATGTTAAAAAAGGTCAGTCTAAATTAATTGGATGGGGTATAGTTTCTTCTCGACATAATTATAATATCAATCTTGAATTTTCAAATTCAAGACAAATCGATTGGAAACAGAAAGGTGAATGGATAACACCTATTAAACCATCAAATAAAATATTAACTAAAATTACTCCTTATAGTGAGTCTGTTCGAAAACTAAATATGTTATTTGAAACTGAAAAGTTTGATACTGTAATTAATTCAGATATTAGCTTCCCTAAATATAATAGTAATCAATTTTTAAAAGAAGTATTTATGAATGAGGAAAATTACCATAGGTTAGTACAGTTAATAAAAATTAAAAAAAATGTAATTTTGCAAGGTCCTCCTGGTGTTGGAAAAACATTTGCAGCAAAACGTTTAGCATATTCTATAATAGGAGAAAAAGCTAAAAGCCGCGTTAAAATGATACAGTTCCATCAAAGTTATTCATATGAAGATTTTATTATGGGGTTTAGACCAACAGAAACTGGCTTTAAGCTTCATAAAGGAACTTTTTATAATTTTTGTAAACAAGCAGAAGAAGATAGTGAAAACGAATACTTCTTTATTATTGATGAGATTAATCGTGGGAATTTAAGTAAAATATTTGGGGAACTATTTATGTTAATTGAGAATGACAAGCGTGGCATAGAATTAGAATTATTATATGCGGATGAAAAATTCTCTGTACCAAAAAATGTTTATATTATTGGAATGATGAATACAGCTGACCGTAGTCTAGCTATTCTTGATTATGCTTTGCGAAGACGTTTTGCTTTTTATGATATGGACACTAGTTTTAATACAATTGGATTTAGAGAGTATCAAGAAAATTTGCAGAGTCCGAAATTTGATGAATTGATTAGATGTGTACAAAATTTAAATAAAGAAATTAAAAATGATGAAATGCTTGGTGAAGGCTTTGTTATTGGTCATAGCTACTTTTGTAACCTACAAGAAATAACAGATTCTATTCTAACTAATATTGTAGAATTTGAAATTATCCCATTGATAAAAGAATATTGGTTTGATGAAGAGGCTAAAGTCGATATATGGTCAGAAATGTTAAGGAGTAGTATTAAATGATAGCAATTAAAAATATATACTATATGCTATCTTACGCATTTACAGTCCTGAACAAAAAAGGTTATCGAAAATTAGAAGCGGAAGACTTTGAAAATGCAGCTGATTTGTATGCAGCCATTCTAATTAAAGGTTTATCAAGTCAAATTAATAGAGGCTTACAACATGAATATATTGAACAAAAAGAAGCATTAACTATGATTCGTGGAAAAATTGATGTTACTGATTCGATTAAAAATTTAGATATAATTAATAAAAAACTACATTGTTCATATGATGATTTTATGGTAAACACATACATGAATCAGGTAATCAAAACAACACTGACTCGTTTACTTAAAGCAGATATTTCAATAGAAAGAAAAAAGAAAATAAAAAAAATCTTATTATTTTTTGATCAAGTAGATTTATTAGATAATAGAAAAATTAATTGGAATATACGATTTACCCGTAATAATCAGTTATATAAAATGCTAATCTCAGTTTGCTATTTAATTAATGAAGGATTGATTCAAACAAACAGTGATGGAAGTAAACAATTTATGGATTTTATAGATGAGCAACGAATGTCGCGTTTATATGAAAAATTCATATTTGAATATTTTAAAAGAGAATTTCCACAACTATCGGTTACAGCCGCTAATATACCATGGTCGGTGGACGATGGTATAACATCAATGTTACCTAATATGAAAAGTGATGTTATACTTTCTTATAACAATGATTATTTAATTATCGATGCAAAATATTATGCTAAAACACTACAAAATTATTATGATGTACATAAAATTCATTCTGGTAATTTATATCAGATATTTACTTATGTCAAAAATCAAGATATGAATTTAAGAGAATTTTCATCAAAAGTTTCAGGCATGTTATTATACGCAAAAACAGATGAAAAATTAGTTCCAGATAATACTTTCCAAATGAGTGGTAATCAAATAAGGGTCACGACTTTAAATCTTAATTGTGATTTTGCGGAAATTTCAAAACAATTAAACCAAATAGTGTTTGATTTCTTCGGAATTTAATATAGAAAAGTAGCAGAATTTAAATAGAATTAAATAATTGTATGGTGGTGTAGGTATTATGACTGAATATAAAACAAAGCAACAAGTTCATAATAGAGCTAAGGAAGCAGTTGGGAAAACACTAATGGAACTCAATGATGGCATACCAATTTCTGGGACGAAAAGTTCTGCAGGGGATGCTTTTGAGACATGGTTTGGTAAACAAAAAGATAGTGATAGTAGACCAGATATGGAAGAAGCTGGGGTTGAATTAAAAGCAACACCTATAAAAAAATTAAAAAATGGACAATATAGTTCAAAGGAAAGATTAGTATTAAATATCATAAATTATGACAAAGTTGTAAAAGAAAATTTTGAAGAAAGTAGTTTTTTAAATAAAAATGGCACGATTGAACTAGCTTTTTATGAACATGATAAAGAACTTAAACAGGATGAATGGCTTATAAAAGAAGCAATTTTATATGAAATGAAGCATAATCCTGTGGATTATGAGGTTATTAAGCAAGATTGGGAAATAATACATGAATACATACAAAATGGCAAGGCGCATGAATTAAGTGAAGGTTTAACAAATTATTTGTCACCATGTACAAAAGGTGCGTCTTCAAAATCTGTAAGGACACAGCCTTTTTCTGATATAAAAGCAAAACAACGAGCATTTTCATTTAAATCAGGTTATATGACTTCATTACTGAGAAAGTATGTATTAGGTGATGAGCAAATAGATTCTATCATTAAAGACAAATTTGAAATAAAAGCAAAATCAATAGAAGATATCGTAATAGAAAAGTTTCAACCTTACATTGGTTGGACTATTGATGAATTGTGTGAACATTTTAATATTAAAAAAGGTGCGTATAATTTAAACTATAGACTAGCATCTGCCATTTTAAATTTGAAAGGGAAAATAACTAAAAACAATCCTTTTCCCGAGGTGGAAGAGTTTGAAAAGTCTTCAATAGTTGTGAAAACTGTTAAATTTGATGAAAATAATCGTAACAAAGAAAGTATGTCATTTGGAGCTTTTAAATTTGAAGAATTAGCTAATGAACAATGGATTGATGAAGATGGATTACCAAGTGCACAGTGGCATAATTTTTTATTAGAAAGCAGATTCTTATTTTTCGTAGTAAAGACTGAAAATGAAATGGATGTTTTTAAAGGCATTAAGTTCTTTAGTATGCCAGAAGAAGATATTGAAGGACCTATTAAAAAAATGTGGTTAGATACAGTAGATAAAATTAAAACAGGTGTTACTCTAGAAGCTGTTCCGGATAAAGGGACAAAAGATGGTTGGAGAATTAATAATAATTTTATAAGTAAGTCTGATAAATTAATATGTCATGTAAGACCACATGAACAAAAGAGAGATTACCGTAAAAATGGGCTATGTGCAGACAAATTACCGCATCCAGCTAAATGGATTAATAAACCAGAAAGTGATGATTATTCAAATGAATGGATGACTAAGCAGAGTTTTTGGATTAATAATGATTATATTAAAAAGCAAGTTGAAGAATTACTTTAGCCAATGTATGTTATAATTTAAAATATTTAATTATGATATAAAGTAGAACGATCGTTCGCTTTTGTGGTATAATGGTTAATAAGTAATTTTAGGAGGTCGCCTAATGGATGATATTAAAGTAGTAGAGCTATTTGCTGGAGTTGGCGGGTTTCGTTTAGGTTTAGAACAAACAAAAAATAGAATTTTTGATGTCACTTGGGCAAATCAGTGGGAGCCTTCACGTAAAGTGCAACATGCTTTTGACTGTTATAATAAGCGGTTTGACACTGGAGAACATGTGAATAGAGATATAGGAGAAATATCAGATAAAGAGATGGCTGAAACCAATGCTGATATGATTGTTGGAGGTTTTCCATGTCAAGACTATTCTGTTGCTCGAACCTTAAACGGTGAACTTGGAATTCAAGGAAAGAAAGGTGTATTATTTTGGCAAATTATACGATTTGTTCAGAATACTTATCCTAAATATTTATTGTTAGAGAATGTAGATCGCTTACTTAAATCACCATCAAATCAAAGAGGCAGAGACTTTGCGGTCATGTTATCAACTCTAAGTGAGTTAGGATATGTGGTTGAATGGAGAGTAATAAATGCTGCTGATTACGGCAATGCACAAAGACGAAGAAGAGTATTTATTTTTGGGTATAAGTATGATTTAGATTACAGTAATGAGATGAGTAAAGAAAATCTTGAAGATATCATTTATAAAAATGGAATGTTTGCGCAAGCGTTTCCTATTGAAAATGAGCCTAATAAAAACAGAGTAGCAGAAACAACACTTTTAAATGATATTGTTGAAGTTTCGGATAATTTTAAATTTCAATTTTATAATAGTGGTATTATGAGAGATGGCAAAGTTTTGACTATTGATACCATACCGAAATATGAAAAGTCATTAACATTAAACGATATTATAGAAGATGATGTTGATGAAAGTTATTCATTAAATTCTGATCAAATTGATAAATTCAAGTATTTACGTGGACCTAAGAAGATTAAGCGTACTACCAAAGAAGGTCATGAATACTATTTTTCAGAAGGCGGAATGTCAGATACTGATGCGCTCGATTTACCCGCTAGAACAATGTTAACAAGTGAAGCTTCAGTAAATAGAAGCACACACTTTTTGAATATTAATAACACTTATCGTACATTAACACCAATTGAAGCGGAAAGATTAAACGGTTTTCCTGATAATTGGACAGACACAATGCCAGATAGAATGAGATTTTTTTGTATGGGCAATGCCTTAGTTGTTCCTATTATAACTAGAATAGGTAATCAGATAGAAAAAATTGAACAGATGACTAGAGATTCTTTTAGTCAGTTAAAACTGTTTTAAAGTAATAATACAATGATTTTAATACTATTCAGTAGCGATTAATACGCTACTGAATTTTTTAATTAACTGTCACGTAGATATAATAAAGCTACTTATTATATAATCACTAAAAAATTTTGTGATTTATGATAATTTCAATAATATTAGTAAAAATCAATTTTCGAAATTTTTTGAAAATCCATTAATTTTATTATTTTGTTTGTTAAAATAGTGTTAAGTCAAAAATTTTAAATAATCAAGGTGGGTTATGATGGGAGATTTGGTAAAGGATACATTGTCAGCATGGTTGTTAATAGAATCTTTAAGTCCTGGAAAAGTGCGTTATACATCTGAAGATACATTGTTGGCTGATCATTTTAAAAATGAATGCAAGCAAAAGCAACTTCAAAGTTTTAATAAATACTTTGATATATGGAAGGACCATCGTTTTATCATTTCAGATGAAAAGAAAGTAAAAGGTGAAAGAATTTTTAAGTTTTATAGACATTGTTTTCGTTATAATGAAATTAATCTGAAAATTCAAGATATTTTTGATAGTCATTCAGAAATTCATAATCCTAATCTAGCAAATTGCTATGGATATACTTTCAATATTGATGAAAATGGGAAAGTTAAAAGCGATTCGATACATATTCCAATGATTATGAGCGCATTAAAAGAAATCGAAAAAGATAGAAATGCAAATATTGAAGAACAATTTAATGATTCAGTTGAAAAATTTTTACAGAAAGTTAATGAAATTTTAGCAGATGAACCTATTAACGAACAAAAATTGGAAAAAATGGATAAAGCCTACGATAAGTATTTTTCAGTATTAAATTTAAAAAAAGATGGCTTGTTTCCACATTATGTAGCTATAGAATTTGTGAAAAAGAATGAGTTACCTCAACCAGAATTCAATAGTTTCTTTATAAGTGATATTGAAATGGCAAAGAAAAGTCCGAACCAAACATTAGTAGACTATATAGAAGGATTAGAGGAGGGTCAACGAACAGAAGTTGACGAGAATAAAGAACTTATCGAACAATTTCTACATCCGTCACAACTACCTGATGGACGTTGGCCTTCCAAGACGGAATTTAGACTATCCCTAATGCAACAAGTTGCTGTAAATCAGATAACGAGTAGTGATAAAAAAATTAGTTCAGTCAATGGCCCACCTGGTACGGGTAAGACAACGTTATTAAAAGATGTATTTGCACATTTTGTAGTTGAAAGAGGAAAAGAATTAGCTAAGCTTGATAATCCTAAAAATGCATTTAAAAAATTAAAGCTACATGAAACTGATGAAAAGGATGTATATCTTTTAAAAGATGCTATTTCACAATATAAGATGGTCGTTGCTTCTAGTAATAATGGAGCAGTTGAAAATATTTCTAAAGACTTACCAAAATTAGAAGAGATTATTAGAAAACCTGAAAACAGTAAATTTCCTGAATATGAAAGAGCCTATGCAGTGTTAGCGCAAGAGTTGGACGATTTTGCTGAAATAGCTGAAGGTTTAATCGGTGAAAAAGCATGGGGAATGTTTTCGGGTGTATTGGGTAACAGTAAAAATATTAATGAAGTTCTAAATCATCTCCTAAAACAAGAGAAAGACACGATTGGTTTTGCTAAATTGCTACAAAATGAGAATAATAATTTTAGTACTCAAGAATTAAAGAAAGAATGGAAAACACAGCAACAATTATTTTCAGATGAACTCAAAAATGTAGAAAAATTGAAAAGGGAATCTATTAAAGCATTCGAAGTTTATAAAGGTTATGAAAAATCTATAAATAAAGAAAATTCACTTAAAATTGAAGAACAATCAGTAAAAAATAATATAAAAAAAATAGAAATTGAAATAGAGAAAGACAAAAAAAAATTAGTTGATTTAGATAAGCAAATCAATCATTATGATAAACAATTAGATGTTATCAATGACTTAATACAGTCAATAAAAGATAGTAACAAAGGTTTAGTCAATAAATTAAAAGCTATGTTTAGCACAGAAGAAGATGAACAATTTCAGAAATATAATCTAGAAAGACAACAGCTATTAGCACAGAAGTTGAACTTAGAGAAAGTCAAAAAGGCTAAACAAGATGATATTACTAACAATACTAATAAACAAGAACTATTAAAAAACACGTCATTAAAAATTCAAAATGAATTAGAAAATGTTGAGTTTAAAGTGCAGGAATTCGAAGCATTTCGTAAAGAATCAAATATTACAATTCCTTGCAAAGACTTTTGGAGTAACGCTAATTATGATGAGCGACAAATTTCTAATTTATGGACGAGTGATGAGTTGCAGTATAGACGAGCAATGTTATTTTTAAGAGCAATGATATTACATAAACTATTATTAATTGCTAATAATACATCAGTTTATTATGCCATCAAAGATTTTAAAGACAGACGCAAATTGTTAGATACAAAGCCTGAACTAGTATATAACGCATGGAATGTGATACATCTGATATTTCCAATTGTAAGTACGACATTTGCGAGCTTTAAATCTATGTATAAAGGTATACCTAAAGACTTTATCGATTATTTATTCATAGACGAAGCGGGACAAGCTGTTCCTCAAGCAGCTGTAGGTGCTTTATATCGTTCTAAAAAAGTAATAGCAGTAGGTGACCCTATTCAAATAGAGCCTGTTGTTACATTAGAAAGCCATTTAATAGATAACATCCGTAAAAATTATAATATTTCAGAACGCTTACTATCAAAAGGAGCATCCGTCCAATCTGTTGCAGACCATGCTAATTATTATGGATTCTGGAAAAAGGACTCTACAGGAGAAAGGCAAAAAACTTGGATAGGTATTCCGCTTTGGGTACATAGACGTTGTTTAAAACCTATGTTCACAGTAGCTAATCAAATTGCCTATAATAATAAAATGGTACTACCTAATGATATTAAACAAATAGGGAAGATAGGATGGCATAATGTAAGTGGGACTTCAGTTCAAAAACAATATGTGAAGGAACACGGTGAAAAAGTATTTGAGTTACTCGTTAATGATTGGAATGAAGCGTTAAAAGCTAATCAGATAGAACCGAGCTCTTTTGTAATATCTCCATTTTCAGCAGTACAACAACAAATTAAGCGTATAGTGAAATCACAATTACCAAATAAAATTAATGTTGAACGTGATAAGATCAATAGTTGGGTTAATAAATCTATAGGGACAGTTCATACTTTCCAAGGAAAAGAAGCACATAAAGTATACTTTGTAGTAGGTACAGACAACACTCAAGATGGTGCTGTGAATTGGTCGTGTGAGAAACCAAACTTATTAAATGTAGCAGTTACAAGGGCTAAAAAAGAATTCTATGTTATAGGTGACCTTCGAAGAATACAGACGAAGCCATTTTATGAAATTATATTTAAAGAAAAAAACGTTGATTAATAACATAATTTAGAACTGTAAAATTTTGTGATATTTAAGCAAACAAATAATATAATTGGAGGAATATTATAATGTTGAAAAAGTTAGAATCCCCTGATTCTGAAGAAATAGATAATATTTCAAATATTTGGTTGAACTCTAATTTAGATACACATTATTTTGTGAATCGTGATTATTGGATTGCTAACCTTGAAAAAGTAAAAAAGATGTTTCCAGATTCAACAATTTACGTGTATTATGCTAATAATCAAATTGTAGGATTCGCTGGATTATATGCGAACTATATTGCAGGTATTTTTATTAAAGATAGTTACCGTAATAAAGGTATAGGAAGATTGTTTTTGCAAAGATTAAAAAGTGATTATAATGTGCTTAAGTTACACGTATATGAGAAAAATGAAAGAGCTATTCGTTTTAACTCAAAGCACCAATTTGAAATAATATCTAAAGAGTTTGAAAAAGAAACTCAAGAACATGAATATCTTATGGAATGGAATAATAACCGAAATCCACACAATTAACGATAATTATATTAAATAAAGAAACAGATTATATGCACTTTCAAGATTAATACCTTGAAAGTGTTTTTTATATCTACTGTAAAAATTTGTGATTCTAGTTGATTTTATAAGACGTAAATTATTAATAGATAAGATGTATGATTTTTCAAACTCACTTTAGGGACAGAAAATATTGAGAAACCTAAATTATTCACTTGCGATAAACTAATGATGTAACCAAACAGATGAGAATACACAATGCTTATAACACCGAATCAAGTTTAAAGTGACTATATCAGTGATATGTACATAATAACGCTTATGACAAAGGGGTGGAAAATAATGGCAGCAGAAACACATAAAGGTTGTGTTAAGTGTGGACATACAGAAGTTGAAGAAGGAACACTTTCAGCGACAGGTTCAGGTTTTTCTAAAATATTTGACTTGCAACATAATAATTTTACAACAATAACATGTAAAAATTGTGGCTATACAGAATTTTATAAAGTGGATAAAAATAGAACAACAGATATTGTCGATTTGTTTTTTGGAGGATAGAAATTATAAAAATATGACGGTGCATAAAATACTGTTTTACGATAACTGTATAAATACAGATGGAATTTTATCGTATTTTAAAACTAGTCAACATTATGAGGTGGACTACGAACTCTTTTTAATTAGATTGCTAGTTCACTTTTTTAATTTAACATTTACTTCTAGTTAATTTGAACTTAATACTATTTTGTTACGTTCGTGGTAATCAATATGAATTGGTAACTTAAAAAATAGATAGGAGTGGCGTTATTTTATGAAAAAAAGCACCTCGAGTATCATATTTACGATGTCTGCGGCAGGAATTTTTGTAGGGACACAAGATGCTAGTGCATCGGAAGTAGGGGATCAACAGAAAAAAACAGAAGAAATCAATGAAACGAATCAAAACGATGATACAATCACACAAACTTCAGATAAAGCGTTAGAAACAGAATCACTTGCTAATAAAGTAGCTAACATTGAGGGTAATGATCAGGAAGATGCAGCAAATGATACAAAGGCACAGTCAAAAGCAAATAATAATCAAAATTTAAGTGAAGATAATTTAACTTCATCTAAAAATGCCGATGAGGAAGTAGACCAAAATACACAAATTACATATAAGCAACAAGATGAAAGTAATAAACAAATACAACCATCTGATAATCAACAACAAAAAGAATCATATACAGCAGCGAAAGAACAACCAAAGTTACCAAGTCAATCGACGTCCAATCAGTATAACCCAGGAAATAATCAACAGTGGGAAAATGAAGCGGATAAAACTGATGATGCTACTTTAGAGCAACAGTACAAAGAGGAACAATTAGATAAAGGAACAACAGAAGATAATCATAAGTCGAACAAATCGTTAACATCAGATGAAACAGCTACAACAAAAAATACAAATCAGCAAAATCATCCACCTCAACAAAATAACAATGAGCTTACTAATCAGGGATCAAATAATAAAAAAACAACTGCAAAACAAACACAATCAAATGACCATCGTTATGCGATCATGACGATTGGTAAAGATAACACAGAAAAGAATTTAACTTGGTACCATGAATCAGACGAGCAAGGTTATGTGGAAATTGCAAAAGCAAACGAGCAGGGTGATTTTTCTAATGCAAGACGTCTTGAAGGGGAAACACATAAGGGTAGCAACACTAAACGTTTGTTAAATAAAGATATACCAAAAATGAATTATACTCATGCAACGCTGCCTCATTTAGAAGAAAATACAACTTACATGTATCGCTTTTTTAATGGTGTTAATGGAGAAAAATCACCGATACGTCGTTTTGATACGAATAATAATGGAGAAACGAATTTTATCGCAGTCGCTGATCCACAACTAGGTGCTTCGGGAGATTTAGTGGAGGATAATGCAGGATGGCAAAATACTGTGAATCAAATGGCACAGTTAAATAAAAATCCAGATTTCTTAATGAGCTTGGGAGATCAAGTCAATTTGCCTTGGGATGAAAAGGCATATAGTGGTTTTATAGAAGCCAAAGGGATGGAAAATTTCACAGTTGTACCTACTTTAGGTAATCATGATCGTGCCAATAAAGCTTATTCTGAACATTTTAATATTCCTAATTTGCAAAATGGTGGTAAAAACCTTGCGAGTTCTGATTTTTATTTTACGCACAATGATACACTTTTTGTCAGCTTGAACTCTGAAAGTTTAGATTATAAAGGGCACGAAGAGACGATGAAGCGTGCGATTGCAGATACTAAAGATCAAAATCCCAAGTGGATTGTCGCACTCACTCACAGAAATCCATATTCAGCAGGTAAACATTCTGATAAGTTAGCAACAAAAATAAGACGTGATAAATTTGCGCCGTTGATGAAAAAGTACAATGTTGATTTAGTATTAGGTGGACACGACCATTCTTATAGTCGTTCACATGTTATGAATGGTAAAGATGCTCAAGTAAAATGGGATGAAAATGGCGCAGCACCACAAACATACTCGAACCCAAACGGTACAATTTATGTAACATTAAACTCTGCTAGTGGTAGCAAATTCTATGAATTAGATGGAAAAAAAGATTATGCAGTTAAATCAATACAGGATAACCAACCTGCTTATACGAAAGTGAATATCACGAAGGATTATATTGAAGTATTAACATACCATGTACCACAAGGTAATGAAAAACTTGGTGACCCGATTGATCGTGTCCGCATTAATAAAGATGATAATTAAACATGTTTTCAGTTATGATATGACAAGTGATCATTTTATCAAAATATAGAGCGGTAAGTCATCGGGTTGTGTGACGTCACTATACGCTACCGTGTATATTAAGTGTGTATTGAAATTTTTATGTTGAGCTTTACCGTGTGATATATCGCAAGTATTCATTTTTACTTACACTGCAATTTTAGAGAAATACGATATTTAACAACCACATGAATGAAGAATAGTCAGAGTTGCAGAAACTAATAATATAGTAGACCTGCAACTCTATTTTTATTTAAATCCTTACCTGTTTCAGTATTAAACACAAAATAAAGACGAAGTGCTGATAAACACTTCGTCGATAGCATAATAATAATTAAATTTGTCTTTTGTAGTTATTGTAATTTTGACTCTAATTGATGTACAAGATGGGTGAGCATAGCATTAATAGGCGTAGGTATGTTGAATGTTTTTCCATAAGCAGCTATTTGCCCATTAAGGTAATCTATTTCTGTTAAACGTCCGTTTGTATAATCTTGATGCATTGATGGATAATGAAGGCCTTGAGCTTCTTTTGGATAAGCTGCTTCAACTTTTTTTAATAGTGCATGACTATCTAAATGAATACTTTTTGCTTTGGCAACTGCGACAATTTCTTCAATGATAGGCATAACCATTTCAGCTGAATCCGGATGATTACCAAATTCATAAATCGTTTTGTTTAATATCGTACATAAAGGATTTAAAACACTATTTAATGTAGCTTTAGACCATATTGCTTCGAATACATTATTACTAATTTGAGCATTCAAATTTGCATCATTAAGAATTTGAAGTATAGCATGCGTATGGTCATCGGTCTCACCATCTGCGCTTTGTAAATATATAGATCCTTCACCCTCTAATAATAGTTGTCCTGGTCCACGTAGACCTGCAGTCCACATCGTTACTGCTAGATAAATTTGAGATAAAGGGACGATTTGTGATAATCGTTCTTCATGACCTAAACCATTCATCATACTCATTATAGCTGTATTTTGATGGATGCAACCAGCTTCTTGTAATTGCTGTAACATTGCTTCCGAGTGCATAGCCTTAGTCAAGATAATGATAAGGTCAAACTCAGTTGAAACATCTTTGGTTAAAACTGCTGGGATGTTGACTGAATAGTTATCCGTTTCTGTTTTAATGTTCATACCATCTGTATTAATACATTTGACGTGTGCTTCCCAATTATCTATAAGTGTAACATTATAGCCAGCTTCTTTTATGGATATACCTATTCGTCCGCCCATCGCACCAGCTCCCGCTATGCCTATCTTATACATCGAATCACGCTCCTTCGTTATTTTCAGTTTGAAAAATATTAAAATACAATTTAACTATATCATTTACATATATCGACAACAATATTGTGCAATTTATAACTATTTGAATGTTTATGTGAGGGTTGTAAAGAGGTAATTGAATCGTTAATAACTTTTAAAATTTAAATATATGAATGTTTACGTGAAAATTAAGAGAAGATAAAAACCCCCAAACAGTGGCTATTCATTGTTAAGCATCTTCAATCAAAATACTATATATACTTGCATTTAAAAAAATATGATGTATGATGAAAGTGAATAATTACACTATGCATTTAACGTATGTCAAATCGTAGGAGTGATAACTTCAAACGACTGTTAAATGATTGTCATGATATAGCGACTTTTCATTATTATTTGGTTCAAACATCGTAAATAGAAGTATGAGCGTGGTTGTCAATCACAATCATTTGATAGGAATTTGAGAAATCGTTACTAATTTAGGGATTGTTCCACTTGAATGAAGTTTAAATAACTAAAGCCAAGCGGTATTCAATACTAAAGGAGTGATTGATTATGCGTAAAGTAACTAAATTATTATCGACGACGGCCGTTGTATCAACACTTGTAGTAGGATCCTCAGTAACGTATTTTTCGACGATAACTAATGACGTACAAGCAGCGGAACAAGTTCAAAAATGGGGTAGTGGTGAAGGTGGTTCAAGTGGTGGAGAAAGTATGAATAGTCAAAACGTTTCAAAATTACAATCACAAACACCATGGTATAAGTATGAAGGCTATACGACATACGACCCAACATTTACGTTAGATTATAATTTCGTTAGAGCTATGAAATATGACAATGTAACTATCAATGGATATAAAGTAGATCCTAAAGCGTATAAAGATCATGCTTATAGTAAAACAATTTATGATACAACGATAGATTTTAACGATAAAGACGAAGTTATCCAAATGAGCTTTAAAACGAAACCCAAATCTGTAACTAAATCAGAATTTATAAAAGCACATGAATCTAACATGGATAAAGACGATGATGCTTCAGAATTAAAAGATGAGACAATGATTCCGTTTTATACAAATAATGGTGGTTCATATAAGGGATTCTTTGATGAAGATGGTTATTTAACTAAAATAATTATTGGGCAATAATTCAATGTCGTATTTTACAAAATCATTGTTATCAGTTATAGAACGCATTGATTATTGATAAAAATTCAGAAAATATGAAGTTGGCTATATATCATGCGCGTGTAGTTAACACAAAGCGTATGGAAGCCTGATATTTCAACCCCTCAAGAGCAGGAGAAAATCAGATTTAAACCTGATTCTCTTCTGCTTTTACAGTTTTTTAGAAAATGCGTGTTAAGCATTGCTAATATAATATTTAAGTTTTTTGGCTATTTCAATAAACTTAGCACTGTTTATCCAGTTTCTTCATAAATATAATTTAATATAAAAAGATGCCACCTTTCTAACAGTTACCAAAATTGAATAATACGATTACGTTGACATTAACAATAGGTGTAACTATAATGGTTACACGAGGTGGTTGGTATGAAAATAAGCAGTCGTTTTACGGTAGCTGTTCATATATTAGCTTTAATTAAGATTGAAAAAGAATATACTTTAACATCGACTCAAATCGCAGATAGTGTGAATACGAATCCCGTGGTTATTCGAAGATTGATGGGAAGACTTAAAGAAGCTGGTTTTATTGATGTATCTCGAGGCAATTCAGGTGCTAAGCTTTTGAAATCTTTGGATGAAATTACATTATTTGATGTCTATAAAGCTGTGGAAGTGGTTGAAAAAGGACATTTATTCCAAATACATGAAGATACGAATATCAATTGTACAGTTGGTGCCAATATTCAAAGTGTGTTGGAAGTTATTTTAGAAAGTGCGCAAGACGCAATGGAAGCGGTATTAAAAGGTGTCACATTAGACAGTATCGTCAATAAAATACTCGTAAATAACGGATAAATCTATCCGTATGACCAACTTGTAACTGTAACTATTACAATTACAACCGTAATTGAAAAGCATTTAATAAATTATTTTAAAGCAACCTAAACGATTATCACAAACCTTATTAAATTGAAAGGAGGGCTGGTTGTTCACTGAAAATAAGTATTTATTCTGTGTGTGTCTATTTTGTTTTATAGGTAAAGATCAACATAAAAAGTAATCTAAGAAACTGGTGCAGATGTATCTATAGAAGGGCAAACGTTTGAGTTAAGACCAAAACCGTAACTGTTAGCACAATTAGATCTGTTAGTGACTCGTCAAAAATAGCATTTTGTCAACAATTGTCATTGTAACAATAAAAGCAGTTTACCCTTTTATTATTAGCATTTTATCGTTATTAGTAGTCATTTTAAACATATTTTATTAATTGAAAATTGGAGGAATTTATTATGAGAATTGGAATTATTGGAGCAACTGGAAAAGTTGGAAATTTGGTATTAGAAGAAGCAATAGAAAGAGGACATGACGTCACAGCCATCGTTAGAAATGCTTCAAAATTATCTAATAGTAATATAAATGTATTAGAAAAAGAAATATACGACATTACAGCGGAAGACTTAAAAGATTTAGATGTAGTTGTGAATGCTTTTGGTGCACCACTTGGTGAGGAAGAAGCACATGTAACTGCTGGGCGCGCATTAATTGAAGCATTAAAAGGAACAGATACAAGAGCGATTATTGTAGGCGGTGCTGGTAGTTTATATGTTGATAAAGCACAAACGACTAAGTTAATAGATACGCCAGAATTCCCAGAAATATTTGTACCTACTGCAAAAGGTCAAGGTAGAAATTTACAAGATTTAGAAGCTACACAAGGTATAACTTGGACCTTCCTTAGCCCATCTGCAGATTTTAATGCAGAAGGTGTCAGAACAGGAAGTTATCAATCAGGAAAAGATAATTTATTAGTGAATTCAAATGGTAATAGCTATATTAGTTATGCTGACTTTGCCATTGCCATTTTAGACGAAATTGAAAATCCACAGCATAAAAACGATCGCTTCACAGTTGTTGGAGAAGAAGCATAAATATTAGTAGATAATTTAATTTTTATTGTGGCAGAGGTAGAAACTCAGTATCTTAGAAAATTTACAAAATAGAGATGAGCAGTGATTAGATTTATTGAAAAATATCTTGCACCTACTCTAGTATAATAATGAAAAAATTCAGATGAATTGATACCTATGTATAAGTAGTATACATTTTCATTTCAGTAAACTACTGCACTTATTAGAATTTAAAGCGAAAAATAAATATGTATTTTAAAAAGAACGAATCCGTAAGGATATGCTCCCTTCAAAGTAGACACTTAAAAATGTAAACTTTGAAGGGACCTTTTTATATACAATTACCAGTATTAATGGATTGATAATAATCATCAAAGTCATTCCTAATTTTGACGAATTCATGAAATTTTAAATCCGCGATTTTATACATTTAATTACTATTCGAAAGTAGAGCAGTCATTAAAATTAATTCATTTAGGTATATCACGCCATGAAAATATGTTTTATAAATTTTATTTTAAACAAATAATAAGTTTTATAATTTTTTAAAAAATAAAACAAACTCATTGTGGACAATTGAGTTAGGTGATATTAAGATATAAGTAAGTTTTATATAAGGAAGGAGAAAAGAAAATGAAGATTTTCAAACAACACGAACAAAAACAGCGTTTTTCAATCAAAAAATACCATTTTGGTGCGGCTAGTGTTTTAATAGGCGCTATATTATTTGTTGGTACAACAAATGATGCGTCTGCTGCTGAATTGGATGAAAAACCTTCTTTGACTGTAGATAGTGGAACCATAGATTCAAAAGTAGCACCAGAAATATCAAAAAACTCAACAGACGCTTCAAAAGCTGAAAACGTACTCTCGAAAGAAGTGGCGATGACATCAGAGAATCAAGCAGATGCATCGAAATATGAGAGTACAGTTGTAAAAGAAACATCAGAAGCTACAGAAAACCAAGCAGATGCTGCAAAAGAAGTATCAGCAACACTAGAAAACAAAATAAATACTTCAAAATCAGAGAACGTAACAGCAAGTGAAACACCTAAATCTATAAAAAAACGTGACATTCCAGATGCATATGATTCAAACAGCATGCTTAGAAGCGCGAATGCAAGTTTAACTCAACCCCCTGCGGATGGTTATAGTGTTAACTCTGAACTCCCAACTAATAATAAGGTGACATATAAAATTCATAAAGCGGCTGATCCGAAACAATATACATTCGAAGTAGCTAGAAGAGGTGAAAGTGGAGACAGACAATATGTCTTTTCTGTTAGAAAAGAGGATGTTGATCATGTAGGGGCACCCACAAAATTTTTCATTACGGTATTTAATAAAGATAAAAATACATTAGTAAAAGAGATTGATATCAAGACCATTACACCTAGTGATATTCAGCTCGATGAAATGACTTTTTTAAATATAGTTGCAAAAAAGAATGGGTTTTCATTCAGGTTAAATAAAATCGATGTAAATGAACCATCAAATTTCCTTCCCATCTATGGAAATTCTGCACAATTGGTAACGGGTGAAGTTGTGAGTTATTCAATTGTGTTACCACATTGGAAAGGTCAGACAACATATTATTATGATGAACAAGGTAGAGAAATTGTACCACCATTCACTCAATATGGATGGACTAAGAGTACTTATACAACAGAACCTCCAGAAATTGCTGGATACGCATTTGATAGTACAAGAGCGCCACTTAATCAAAATGGAAAAATTAACAAACAATCTTCTAAAATAATTGGTAATGTTCGATATAGTAAAGCGACAACGAGTCGTGGCACAATGTATCGTAAAGATAAAATTCTTGACGATAAAAGCACTGTAGAAAGTGAAGTATGGTTTACTTATGCTAAAGCACCGGATACATTTGATCCAGTGAATGGCAGTAGTGCAGATAGAGGAAGAATAGCATCGAATAATCTGCCAGATATAAATTATGATTTTGAAAAAAATACTAATGGTTATGAATTTAGAGAAAAAATTGTAGATGGCGCATCTGAAGGGAAATATCAACAACTCGGTTTGGAGGGGAAAGTGATATTTCAAAAATTCCGTTTCCATAAAAATGGATTACCTTCAAATGTAGCAATATCTGTTTCAGATTATGATGGGGGCGATGCAACGTCTAGCTCAGTTGTGAGACTAAAAAAAGGTGAAGTGACTAATTCCCGATATGATAATGGAAGAACATTTGATATTTCGAATAACTTTGAGTATCCAGATACTGTTGAGTACTATTATATTAGCCAAAAAGGGGATGTAGTTGTTAGTTATGTTGATACGGAAGGCAATGAATTAAAAGGCCTTGTTGAAGATGTGAAAGGTGGGTTTGCAGGCACAGATTATGATACTGTAGTAGACCATCGTCCAGTGACAATTGAAAAAGATGGAAAAACTTATAAACTCGTTTCAGCAGGTAATTATACGATAGGTAAAGTTGATGACCAGGGTCATTTAACTACATCGGATGCACCGATAGGTAAAATAGCGGTAGGGAAGAAGACGGTTACTTATGTTTACGAAGAACTGAAACAAGGTAATGTCGTGGTAAATTATGTTGATGAAGCAGGAAATCCGATTAAAAAATCTGTAGAGGATACACCGGAATCAAACGTAGATACGGCGTATGATACGACGGATCACAAACCGAAAATCATTGGAAAAGATGGGAAATTATATTTATTCTCAAAAGTAAAAGAAGGAGACCATGAAACAGGAAAAGTTGTAGAAGGAACAACGTCAGTGACATACATCTATAAAGTATTAGGCAGATATATTCCGTTTATTCCAGAAAATCCAGGAGATGCGTATGACCCAAGTAAACCAGGTACAAATAGGCCACCAGTATTGTATGATGAGACGCCAGAAGAACCGACAGATAATCCACCATTACCATACATTCCAGGTTATACACCGAAGGACCCAAGTGGTAATCCATTGGTTCCAGTAGATCCAAACCATCCAGAAAAAGGATACATCCCACCATCGATAACAGATCCAAAGGATTCATCGAAGGATACACCGGTGCCGTATGAGAAAGATCCGACACCAGAAGTGAAACAAGGTAATGTCGTGGTAAATTATGTCGATGAAACAGGAAATCCGATTAAAAAATCTATAGAGGATACACCGGAATCAAACGTAGATACGGCGTATGATACGACGGATCACAAACCGAAAATCATTGGAAAAGATGGGAAATTATATTTATTCTCAAAAGTAAAAGAAGGAGATCATGAAAAAGGAAAAGTTGTAGAAGGAACAACGTCAGTGACATACATCTATAAAGTATTAGGCAGATATATTCCGTTTATTCCAGAAAATCCAGGAGATGCGTATGACCCAAGTAAACCAGGTACAAATAGGCCACCAGTATTGTATGATGAGACGCCAGAAGAACCGACAGATAATCCACCATTACCATACATTCCAGGTTATACACCGAAGGATCCAAGTGGTAATCCATTGGTTCCAGTAGATCCAGACCATCCAGAAAAAGGATACATTCCACCATCTATAACAGATCCAAAGGACCCATCAAAGGATACGCCAGTGCCGTACGAGAAAGACTCAACACCACCAAGTACACCGGGTACACCAAGTACGCCGAACACACCAAGCACACCGGGTACACCAAGTACGCCGAACACACCAAGTACGCCGGATACGCCAAGTACATCAAGTACGCCGGATACGCCAAGTACACCGAATACGCCAAGCACGCCGGATACACCAAGCACACCGGGTACACCAAGCACACCGAATACGCCAAGTACGCCGAATACACCAAGTATGCCAGATACACCAGATACACTAAATACATCAAATGTATCAAGTTCGGAAAATACATCAAATGTTTCAGCAACATCTAATACAATTAAAAAGAAACAATTGCCAAAAACAGGAGAAACGAATAATACTGGATTTTTTGCGAGTGTACTAGCGTTAATTGGCGGTATACTACTTACTGTGTTTAGAAGAAAGAAAAACTAAAGTCTTTGGATTAAAGTGTTACGAATACTTTGTTAAATCGCACTAATATAATCTTTGAGGATTAAGCAATCATGGGTTGCTTAATCCTTTTTTGCTTTGTATATCATAATAATTCTACGATAAAACCTCGTTACATCATTGATAGTAAATCAAAACAGTGGAACTTTTTAGAGATATTCTGTTGCAATCTATTTAAAAAATTATGATTTGCTAAGTCAAAAATATACTGAATAAAGCAATTAAAGATTTTCATACTATCCTTATTTGTATTTCATTTTTTTGGCGAAATATGGGTGGCTAGTCGAGATTTTCCAAATGAGATTAAGTCACTTTCTTGGTTACCAAACATATCTATAGCATCTTGTTCTCCGCTTTTCCATTTCTAATAATAGTTACTTACTGTCACCTGTGAATTTGGAAACTGATATAAGATAAATGAGCAACTTTCATCTAAATATAAAAAAAGTTGCTCTAACTTTGGTTCCTTTTCATGTTTATTAAGTTTAGGCTATCAAAGGTATACAAAAGCTAAATTTAAAATTCATATTTATTTTTACTTTTTTTAAATACAATGATAATATACGCTAACATTAAAAATTGTATAACAGTACCAATCACTATTGTATAAAATGTCAAATTATCGTGTGTTTTTCCTGTATAGCTTAGTATAAAAGTTGCTAAAACTAGCTCAAGTACTACACCTGTAGAAGATCCTATCTGATGTGAAAAGTTAACGAATCCAGAAGCAATGCCTGATTGGTCTGTTGATACGTTGTGCATGCCTAAATTCGTTAATGGGGTGAATATAAATCCCTGACCTATACCGATTAAAATGAGAGAAGGGATAAATAAAATAATTTGAGAATGATAATAGATACATAGTGCTAACGTGACCATACCTATAATTGAAATAATGATACCTTGTATGAGGAGTGAGATATTGGTTTTGCTCTCTAACAATTTATATATATTTAGCGCAGTAATAAAATTAAAGCCGGTTGTGAAAATGAGTAATGATCCTGTAGTTATCGGTGATAAATGAAATACACTTTGAAGATAAATACTCATATAATACCAAAAACTAAAACTCGTACATAAAAATAAAAAACGTAAAAAATAGCCTGAGAGATGATATTTAAAAAATATTATATGAAAATTTATTTGACATTAATGAACCGACGATGTTAAGCAATACATTAAAAAATGTTTCACGTGACACAATGAAATTTGATGAACGATTAGATTTACAACTACAACAAGGTGCTTCTATTGATAAAGCAACTTTCGCGCGGTTAATGGATTCTTGATAAAATAATATAGTATGTAGTTTTTATATGTGTGAAGATACAAACATAAAATTTATGTAGAGAAATTTTGAGAGTATTTGAATATACTATAATTTTAGTTGTTGAGAATTAGCCATTACTTCTCAACAACCTTTGTATTTAATAATGAAGAAACCTAGTAACTTTGAAATGATAAATATTTAGATATAAAAATTGTTTACAGCAATTTGGATTTATATTCGTTTAATTCAGATTAATTGTTAAGTTCATCATATTTTACGCTTAACAACCAATTTTAATTGGCACGATATTAATTACATCGTCAAATGGTATAGCGTTCCGTTTGATATTGAATTAATAAAATTGTAGTTATTTGAAATTGGTCTTTGAATAAAGTGATATAACCGATATAATGGGTGTGAATAACTAGGAAAAGGTGAATTTAATGAAACAGATAAAAACTCATCATTTAAATCATAAAAAAAGTTTGAATCATCAATTTAAATTGTCTGGTATCGCACTGATTATGACTACGACTTTAATAGGATATGGTATAAATCCAACATCATCTGTAATGGCGAAAGAAAGTGCTGATGTGAAAGCTGATACACATTTGACTAGCGAACAAGCGTTAGAAAAGCAAATTCAACAAGCTAAAGAAAAAATAAAGAAATTGAAAAATATAAAGCGTAGTGAAAAGCGTGATGCAATTCAAAAAATGGAGAAGGCTAAAAGCATTGAAGAGGCCAAAGTAATATTGGGAAAAGCTGAGAATGATGACAATCGCCTCAGTGAACAACAAAGCGTATCTGCTAACACCCAAATAGAAGATAGCAATATTACTGAAGATAATCATGAATCGTATGAAGACAAAAAAGATATTTCAGATAATCAAAAACATGTAACTGATCATCAAGAAAAAACTGTTCCTAGTGAGAAAACAGACTCAAGTAACTTACCTGAGCAAGAAAATAATCAAACGCAAAACGCTCATGATCGCATAACTAGTGAAAATTCACAACAGAACTTAGATCAATTGCTTGATAAAATTGATGCATTATCAAATGAAGTTGATGGGGGTAAACTAAAAAACGATAATAAAGCGTTAAGAGATACTGGAGACAATCAAGAACAACAAAATGAGGTTGCGAAAAGCACTAACAGTACAGGTGAAAAAAATCAGGCAGAAAAAAACACACCTGAAAAAACGTCTCGTTCAGATCATGATGCTCCCCAACCATTAGAAAAATTTGAAAAAGAAATTGATAAAGTAACGACAAAACAAGCTAAAAACAATGACAACTTAGATGACTATGTAGCAACTAAAGAAGCAAAGTTACAAACATTAACATCAATGCTTTCAGAGCGTGATTCAATATCTAAAGAGAATAAAAGTAAAATGGCAAAAGAAATTAAGCAAGTTGAACAAAATTTAAATGAACAACATGATATTGTGCTGGATCAATTGAAATCTGTAGACAATAAAGACCGAGCAGTTAAAGATATCATTAATCGTACTTTTGATGACAGACATGCTCAATCTATCTTAGAACGTATAGACACAGAAGGTAAAACAAATCAACAAATTGCCAATCAGGTAATCAGTCAATTAGACGGTTTGTCTACAACTTCAAGTGACGATATTTTACAAGCGATGTTTGATAAGACAGGCGATAAGCAAGCGTTGGTTAAAACGATATTGTCAACGCATTTGAACGATGTGGATGCATCTCATATTGCTGAAAAAATTATGCGAGACAATCCTGATAACGAACAAATTGTAGCGTTACTAAAACAAAATTTTGGGGACAATGTAACAAGTGATGATATTTTAGAAACGCTATTGGATCAATCTGAAGATAAACGCCAAGCCTTGGAAACGATGTTGGCTAGCAAATTAAATGATGCGAAAGCACAAGCACTTGCTGATGTTATTGCTAAAAAAGAAGATGCTAAGCATAATATTGCTAAGCATAATATTGTTGATTTAATGAAATCAGGTCTTGATCAACAGTTGAATGACTTATTAAAAGTTGATAAAGATATAAGTAACTTTAGAGATGATATCCATGGTATCTTTGAACCTTTGAAAAATACACCAAGCATTGCTGATACATTGGATAAAAGATCATTAAATAAAGGTGACAAGATATCGACATTATTGGATGCAGAGACACAACGACTTCAAAAACCAAGTCTGTTGAGTGGCTTATTCAGTGGTGATGGTTTATTAGATGGTGTGCGAGATATACCGAACCCATCACCTGGACGTGCTTTATCTATAGGTGAATCAGACGGTTTCTTGAGTGGTTTGTTCGATGATGAAGGTAATTTCTCGTTACCTGATGCTGGTACAGTAATGAAAAAATCAACGATTCCAGTAGGTATCGTGTTGTTAATCGTTGGTGGCGGACTGATATGGTTTGCTAAACGTAAACAGTCGAAAAAATTATAGTTTATCAATTTAAACAGGTGCTAAGGCTACTTGTTATCATATAAAAAATGCACCATTCAAAGTTAGTCACATAAGTGAGACTTTTGAAATGGTGCACTTTTATTTTGCAGAAAATGAGAATTTTAAAATATTGATTGAATTCTATCATGTGTCTATATAAAGTTAGTTTTGTTTACCTGTAATATAACTTAAATCAGTAGCGACATCTGCATCAATGGTTCTGTGAGAAACGATGCCAAGTCCCTTAACATTTGATTCTGAAATAACGATAGAACCGTCATCGTTCACTTTTTCTACAAAAGCTACATGACCGTATATTGAATCTGCACCATGCTGACCTGCCTCAAATACAACGGCAGTATGTGTCTTAGGTGTTGAAGAAACCGTATAACCTTTTCTTTCTGCGCGATTGTTCCAATTTCTGGCGTCACCTAGATCTCCACCGACATATTGATCGAATTGCGACATACGGTGATAGACATACCACGTACACTGGCCATGTGGGTAAGGCGAGTGATTTGTGGTTTCTGAAAATGGCTTGAAATCGCTATTATCGTCATCGTTCTTCAATTTATAATCGTCTAAATCTGGCATTTGTTTACGGTCAAATTGTGTTAAGTCGTAGTGCTCAATAATGCTGTTAAGTTTGTCAGCGTATTGAGAATCAGTTGCATATGTGGTAGCCAGATGTGCAGTTGCTGACCGATAGTTATGTGCTTCGCGCTTCCACGTTGGTTTATAAATATTTGGATTGCCATCAATACCTTGTTTGATTAATTTAGCATAATCCTCTAATGATTCTTTTTCACTCGGATAACTACGGAAATCGGCTGAGATTTGGAACATGTTGTTTCCATTGTCTTCAAGAGTATTGAAAGTAGTGGATTTTCCTTGGTAAGTTCCCTTGATACCGAATAAGTTATAATGAGGTGCTTGTGCAAGTGCACTCATGCCAGAATCTGATTCTAATATGGCTTGTGCAATCATCACGGATGCGTAAATGTCTTCATCTTGGCCTATGTCATGTGCATCTTGTGCGATTGTTTTAATGAAGTCACGTGTATTTTTATTTTCAGTTATTGTCAGTTGATTTGTAGTGTTATTATCGTCCGACAAGTTTGGTAATTGTTGAAAAATAGCAGTAGTGCGTATGTTAGACTGCTTGGTATCATTTTCAAAGGATTGGGCCGGTTTTTCTTTTTTGGCTAATTGTGATTGAGAAGGTAACTGCGGATTAGCATGGTTACTTGATGGTTGTTCATCTGAGTCACTTTTCTTATTTTCAGAATCCTTATTTGATGAATGTGCTTTTTGAGATTCATATTGCTTTTGGTTATTTTTAGCGTCTTCACTATACTCGTCTAAAATTGATTCTAATACTCTATCTTCCGACGATGAACCGGATTGATTGTCTGTTGTGCTGTCATTGTCACGAGTGTCTGCGTCATCATCCTGCTCACCTGTATCATTATTACTTGTCGTTGTTTCATCATCTTGTTTATTCTGACTATGCCCATCCTGCGTTGTGTTTTCACGAGATTGATTTTGGTGTGAATCCGAATTGGATTCGGTATCATCTTGTTGCGCATCATGCTCATTTGTATATTGATTTGACTCATATTGACTGTTTTTTGATTCACGCGCTGTGTCATTAGCATCGTTGTCATAATCTGTACGACTTTGTTCTTGTACAGATTCTTCACTATCTTCATTTGAATCATCATTTATCTCATTATCATCAATGAAAGCTGTCGCATTTGAATCTTCTGAATCAGTGTGGTCTGTTAATGAATTATTTTGTTTGTTATTGTCTTCGTTTGAATCATCGTTTTGTTTTAATGTGGAAGGGGGTTGTGTTGCTTCATTATTAGAAAGTAATTGATCCAGTAATTTAGATAAACTGTTATTGTCTTGATTTTGTTTCAAAGGTGTTGGTTTAAACATATCAAATATGTTTGAACGATCATCGTCTGTTGATGTATCCCATGTATTTTTAGTTACATTTGTCGACGTTTTGTCAGAAGTCTTAGAATTATCGTTTTCTTGGCTGTTGTTCTGCTCACTTGTTTTAGTGGGGCCATCATTTTTACGATTTTGTTGATCTCCCCGTTCACTACTATGCTTATTATCGCTAGATTTCTCTTTTACATCATCAGATTTCTCGTTATTAGTTTTATGATTTTGGGATGATGATAGCGATGAATCAGATTTTTCTTTGTCTTTGTCTTTCTGTGTCTCAGTTGACTGAGTAGTCATTGTATCTTCTTTTGAGGTTTCGGCTTTGGCATCATTGATAGGAAATGATGGCATAAGTAAAGAAGTTGAAAGTAAGCAGACTAATAATTTTTGTTGCCTCATGAAAATACCTCTTTCCTAAAATATATTATTTACTATATACAAAGTATTGTTTATCTTGGTAAACTGTTAATAGTCTTGCTTTTAGTTGATGTCTATCAACTATGAAAAGGTTAAACGTTATTAATGAATTCAGTATATCAATTTATATGCAATAAACAAATAGTAATTTGAATTTTATATAAGAAGAAATCACAGATCTAGTTTTTGAGGTGTATAAATGAAAAACGTAATAAAATTATTTTTTATGGATTTAAAAAAGATTGCTAAAGCGCCTAGTGTATTAGTGATTTTAGGTGGTTTAGCCTTGCTTCCTTCGTTTTATGCTTGGTTTAACTTGGATGCGACATGGGATCCATATGGTAATACTAAAAATATTAAAATTGCAGTTGTGAATGAAGATAATGGGGATAAAGTCAAAGGTAAAAAAATTAATGTTGGGGATCAAATTACTGATAATCTTAAAAAAGATGATAACTTTGATTGGCAGTTTGTAAGTAGAAAAAAAGCAGATCATGATTTGAAAATGGGAGAATATTATGCAGCTATTTATATACCAGATAAATTTACACACCAAATTACTGGTACGTTGCGAAAAGACCCACAACAAGCAAACGTTGAATATAAAGTGAACCAAAAACTTAATGCAATTGCGCCTAAAATGACTGATGCTGGAACAAGTGCTATCGTTCAAAAAGCGAATGAACAGTTTAATGAAACAGTGACACAAGCACTTTTAGATGAAGCGAATCGTCTAGGTGTAAAACTTGAAGAAGAGATTCCAACCATCAATAAAATTGAAGATGCTGTATCCGAAGCGAATAAAGCTATGCCAAAAATTAACGATTTTGCAGATACACTTATTTATTTAGATGAAAACCAAGATCAAATTGACAATTATGCGGATCGATTTAGAGGATTAGGTGATTATAAAGGTGAAGTTATCGATGCAGCAGATAAGTTAAATCAAGTTAATGCTGCAATACCTGCATTGCACGAGCGTGCTAAACTAATACTGGCATTAAATGACTACATGCCAAATATTGAAAATGCGCTTAATGTTGCTTCTAACGATGTGCCAGAAGCCTTTCCTAAAATCAATCGAGGTGTTGATATTGCAAGCACTGGGGTAGACGCTGGCTTACAAGGATTGAACGATGCACAAGGTTACTTGCCTGCGATTCAACAACGCGTAGAAAGTTACCAAGAAGTCGTTGATCGCGCACAAGATGCAAATCAAAATGTTAATCAACGCCTAGAAGATAATATACAAACTGAGCAGCAAAGTGCTAAGCGTTCAGGTCGATATTCAAATATTCAAACATCGCAAATAAGTAATAATCAAAGCGATGATGATGACAATGAACAACATGATTCTACAGTAAGTAGTAAAGATGTTAATGCTATGCAATCTTCATTATCAGAGTCATTGTTATCACTTTCTAATTATGCTGACAAACAAGCCGAAAGTAGTCAGGAAGATATCAAAGCGTTGGAAAATGTCACATATGGTATTTTATCTACAGACAAACCTAAAGATTTTCAAAAAACACTGGATCATATTAAATCCAGACTGGAAATGACTAGTAAATTTAATCAGCAATTTATCGATATATTAACAGAACTAGAAGAGAGAGAAAATGTCGATTTATCGAATGAAATCAAAGAATTAGAATCGACAAATAATAAAATAAATGACTTAATTAAGCAGCAGAATCAACTTAGTGATGCACTGTCAAACGGAAGTTCTGGTAAGGCAGAAGCAGTAGCATTACTTAAAGACCTACCTCGCGTAAATCGTAGCTTGGATGATTTAAGAAATTATATTAAAACAGAACTAAATCAGAATTTGTTCGACATATCAAACGAAGTAATGTCTGTATTAAATGAAGGCGATGCTAGACTTTCAACGCTTCAATCGAAATTAAATACGATAGAACAGGTTATAAACTCTGGACAAAGTATTTTGACAACAGGCAAAGATAGAATCGAAGCGATTCAAAGTGCATTGCCAACCATTGAGCAAAGATATATGGATGCAATGGCTACTGCACAAAATTATTATCCACAATTTAAACAAGGCGTTGCGAACGCAGCATCCTTTATTGAAAATGATTTACCAGGGTTAGAGCAACAATTGTCTGATACGACAGCAACAGTAAATAGCACGATACCGACCTTATTCAATCGTTACGATCGTTTAGTTGATATTTTGGATGCCAATCAACCACGTGCCAAAGAAGGATTGCATAATTTAGCAAATTTCGCACGTAACCAATTACCAAATGTTGAAAAAGATCTTGCTAAAGCGAACAAACTATTTGATGAGATTGAAAAAGATGATGCGGTAGACAAAATGGTAGATTTATTGAAGAACGATTTGAAAAAACAAGCGAATGTGATTGCGAATCCAATAGATATTGATCAAAAGGATGTATTTCCTGTGAAAGACTATGGTTCAGCAAGCACGCCATTCTATACAGCCTTAGCCATTTGGGTAGGTGCGTTATTGATGGTGAGCTTATTAACGACAGATAATAAACACAAATCATTAGCACCATACCTATCAACAAGAGAAATATATTTAGGTAAAAGTGGATTATTCTACTTATTAGGTATCGTTCAAGCGCTTATTGTATCTATTGGTGATATCGTAATACTGAAAGCACAAGTAGAATCAATTGGTTGGTTTATTGGTATCGCAGTATTCGCATCAATCGTATTTGTTACCATTGTTTATACTTTGGTATCACTGTTAGGAAATCCAGGGAAAGCCATTGCCATCATCTTTCTTGTGCTACAAATTGCAGGTGGTGGGGGAACATTTCCTATCCAAGTTACACCAGAATTTTTCCAAACGATTCATCCTTACTTACCATTCTCTTATGCAATCGATGCATTAAGAGAAGCGGTTGGTGGACCTGTTCCTGAAATTCTAACTCAAAAATTAGTAATACTTTCATTATTTGGTATAGGATTCTTATTAATTGGTGTAATATTCAAACCAATTACAGATCCACTGATGAGAAAAGTAACTGAAAAAGCTGAAGAAAGCGATGTAATGGAGTAAAGTTGCTAACAAGTTAAACGTCAAAATGATGTTTATCAGTTTGAATGATGATAGTGAAAAACAGTTTTGGTCTAAAACAGAAACTTAAAAATATAATGAGCGATGAATTTCACTTCAAATAAGGGAGTAGGACAGAAATCTAATTTTATTTAAAAGATTTTGTTATCTCCTCTTGCTTGGGTAATTAGAATTGAGAAAAGTATAAAATCATTACCTAGAACTGTAATTCATGCATAAGTCCCACTAACTCAATCAATTGAGAAGTGGGACTTTTATTTTTTGAATCAGTTTAGATTTTGAATGTATATGCATACTTGTTTAGAAAATAGATCTAATTCGTAGTTGCTTTTCTATAATATAATCCTGTTGTGAGCTGTTAAAAATGATTAAAGGTATGCATTTTAATATAAAAAAGACACTTTAAGGGTTTCGAATTATTGCAACAATAAAAAACATCCTCGATAACAATCGAAGATGCTTATTAAATAGCTTAGATAATATTTTGAATAACTTCTTTGCGTAATTTACTTCTTAATTCTGCCATCGTATTTAAGTGGTATTTTTTATAATCACCTGAATCAATTCTAAAAGCGTGTATACCTAAAACTTCATTTTTACTATTTAAAATGGCACCTCCTGAAGAACCAGGTTCAGCCATCATTTGATAATAGCCCATTGGATTGATGTTGCGAGCCATAAGGGAATATTTCCCCTTAGAATGATACATCGTACCCATAGGATCATTCTTGAATTTACCAGTTGGTAATCCATAATGGTACATATGAATAGGTGTATTAGCCTTGATATTAGTAATCGATTTTTCTGGAGCAATTTTACGTATTTTCATATACTTTGAAATATCTTCTTTTGTATATAATAATGCGACATCACCAAATTGCATCATTTTTACACCAATCACATTGAGAGAACGTGTGTAGGTTGAACCTTCTTGTAGCAGGTTCACTCTAAGATTTTGTAATGAAGATGGTGACATTGGTTTATGTGCTTCTGGATTATTGACGACGTGATTAGCTGTTAATATTGTATGTTTACCAATTGCAGTTCCAGTGCCATATGTCAGAGCTTTTTTAATAGGATTCCAATTAAATACGGTTGCAATATTGGCTGCTTTTGCAGTCGTATGTTCTAAAGTAACTCCTTTATTGCCGGAATTTTTCATGATTTTTAATGCATCATTGATGCCGGATGCTTCAGTCGTTTGACCAAAATCCCGCACATTATCGCTGCCTGGTATCTTTGATGACCAAGTTTTAGGTGCTTGATTATAGTAGTTGCTGTTTTTTGAAGTTTGCTTACTTGTTTTTGGAATAACCTTTACACTTTTAGATGCTTTTGCTTGCTTAGCTAATGGTTTTGTTTGTTGTTTTTTTGTTGTTGAAGATAAGGTTTGTGGTTTTATATTTTTATTTATTTTAGTCGTATTCGTTTGTTTTTTTGTTGTTTTAGTTGAACTTGATAGTAACTGTGGTTTTATAGATTTTGGTGTACGCTTAGAAGAAGTATGTTGAGCTACTCGAACTTTGGTTTTTGATGACCCACTTTGTTTTTGTTTAATAGATGCATTTGTTTTTTGATTTTTGTTAGTGGGCATAATAGCTTTATTTTTATTTTGAATTATTGGTTGTTTTGCTAGTTTTTTCTTTGGGGTTATTGGTGAGTGCGATTGTACTTTTATAGTTTTTGATGGTGGTTGCACATTTTTACCCAAAATTACTTTCGGAGTATTTTTTGGAGCCCCTTTTATAACTGGATTTTTAAATTCTATGTCTTTATTATTGTATTTCAATTTAGTGTTTTGCTTGGGAAATTGAACTCCATTTTGTTTTGATTTTAAATGGCTATTACTAACTATTTTAGTATTTTTTACTTCATTTGTAGTATTGATCTTTTTTGTTGCTTTTGTTGTTATCGGATATTTTTTAGTTACTTTATGGTTAGTTGGATAGTTGATATCAGTAGTGTTTTCAGCAGCCTCCATTGTATCAACATGAAATATTATCACCAAACAAATTATCATAGATATGGCGATGATTGCAGAAATATATTTTATTGCCCACGACGGTTTATTCACTTAATCTGTCCCCTCTGTTTTTGTGTAAAAAGTAAATAAGATTATTTCTTTAATATTATATACTTTTTCTTTTGTGTATGGCAATATATTTTTGAGAATAGGAATAATATAATGAAATAGACATTTGTTTGGCAAAATATACTTGTGATAACTAACTTTTTCTTTATTTCAGATTTTTTTACTAATGTCATAAGCTATTAATCTTAAGTTAAACAATAATTTAATTATTGCATTTTAAAAAACATTGTGTATTATTAAAATTATAGAAAACATTAAGGGGAAAAGAATGAAAATGAATACGAATATACGTACTTTTTCTAGCAAGAAGTTAGTGCTAGGGCTTGTAACGACTGCTATTGGGATTAGCACGATTGCTTTAGTAAGTGAAAATGCACATGCGAGTACTTCAACAGTAAAATCACAAACAGTAACAAAAAAAACTAAAACTACGACTTTGACAACTAAACCAACTACAACGGTGAAAACAGTAAAGCCTGCAGTGGTAAAAGCAACGACAACAAAAGCTGCTACAAATGTAACGACTAAAAAACCACGAGCAACAGTAAAACCTATAGCGCAAAAAGCACCAGTGACGAAGCAGTCAGTACCTGTAAAAAAACCTGTTAGTAAAGCTATTTCAACAACGACGATTAAAGCACCTGTTACGCCCAAAGTACCGACGACAACAGCGAAGAAACCAAGTACAACAACAAAAGTACCGACGACAACAGCGAAGAAACCGAGTACAATAACAAAAGTACCGACGACAACAACGAAGAAACCAAGCACAACAACAAAAGTATCGACGACAACGGCGAAGAAACCAAGCACAACAACAAAAGTACCGACGACAACGGCGAAGAAACCAAGCATAGCAACAAAAGTACCGGAGACAACAGCGAAGAAAGCAAGTACAACAACAAAAGCACCGACGACAACAGCAAAAAAACCGAGTACACCGATAAAAAGCACGACAATATCATCGACAAAAACGCAAACAACTCCAGTAAAGACATAGAGCACACCGACAAAGACTCAGGCTTCAAGTAAAACAACGCCGCAGACTACAAAATCAAACACACCATCGACAGTACCTACACCATCTGCGCCAGTACAACCCAGTACAATAGCAAACGCACCAGTCAAGACAAATGAAGCATCCCAAAACACAGTATCTCCTAAACTCGAAAATACGAACATTCAAGATAAGACATTACAGTCACAAGAAACAATAAAAGCAACTCCAGAAACGGAAACAAAGACAGCTAGTGCAACGCGTAAACAAGATTATTATAAGTCTATGACAGAATTATACAAAGATACGACAGAAGGTATCGACTGGAAGAAAGATACACGAAATGTCGGGAAATCAGTGTTGATAGTGGCACCACATGGTGGGAACATTGAACAAGGGACTTCAGAATTAACAAAACTAGTGGCGAATAATGGTGATTTTGATTATTTTTCATTTGAAGCGATACGTCCATCCAACAACACACAATTACATGTAACATCTACAAATTATGATGATGCAACTTTGCATGAGATGATTCAAGATCGAACAGCTACCATTTCAATACATGGTGCTCAAGGTGAAGAACAACTCGTATACTTAGGTGGTTATCAATCACCGCTTAGAGACGCCATTCAAAGTCAACTTGAACTTAAAGGATTTGTAGTGAAGATACCGCCAGAATACCTTGGTGGGCTGAGTAATGCTAATTTTATTAATAAAGTAGAGGAAAGCACAGGTGTTCAATTAGAACTAACGACCGCTTTAAGAAAAGCGTTTTTCAAAGATGAAGACACTAGCACAGCATCACGTAAAAAAATAGAGAATTGGGCTACCACGATGTATGATTTTGCTGAAGCACTTAATGGTGCAATCAAGCAAGTCTATCCAGAAAATCAAGGGTAATTTATTGAATTTATTGCTAAAGTAGCACGTTTCAAGTTTTTAATTTTAATAAGTAGATTTCTTTTAATAAGCTAATGACCTCAATGCGTATGTATATACGTGTTGGGGTTTTTATATATTTTAGTGAGATTCATATTCGGGTAGTCTAAGGGAAGTCTAAATCTTCCGATTTTCTGTAGAAAAACAAAAATTGTAATTGCGCATATATTTATAAAATTGTATAAAGACATAGCATGTAGCGTTAATAAATAAATCTCTAAGTATAGATTTCAAAAACAAAGAAATGTTTGAATTCAAAAAAACATTGTAATATAATTCACGTTATTTCATGCAAAATGATAAATTCACATTTGCGAAAATTTGAACATACATAGATTAATCTAAAGAGGAGCACAATGATGAAGGTATATACATCTATTATTTTTTGGATGAGAGCAATTGCTTGTCTAAGTATTGTGATGATTCATACAATTACTACAACATTTTATAAATTTGAAATGCCGAATGATGGCTATTTATTAAGAGTTTTTCAATTACTGTTATTATACGCGACACCAATGTTTGTTTTTATTTCTGAGTTTTTATTAGCGAAACAATATAAGACACAGGTTAAAGAAGGATTTGTAAAACAGAAGTTGCTGACATTAGGGATTCCATATATCATCATTAACTTAGGTTTAGCGTATGTCTACGGGCAGCCTAATAATTTAATGGAATATTTAGATTCTGTACAATTTATGATGTTTCATGGCGGCACGCTGACATATTTTATTGTTATTATTTTTCAATTTTATGCTTTACATATATTATTTGCGAAGCACTTAGTAAAACTTAATCCATTAAAATTAATCGTATATTCATTAGTTATCACGATGCTATTTTGGGCTATGAGAACTTTTGTTGATGCACCAGAGGCTTGGTATTTAAATTGGTTATGGCAACGAGAGGGCTGGATGATATTCATAGGTTGGCTTAGTTATTTCTTACTAGGTTTTTATATGGGTTATTATTATGAAACGTTGATGGCCAACATACAAAAGTATACGAAATACATTGTGTTAGGAACTGTTATAGTGACGGCCATAACGCTGATCAATTACTTGTCGGGCTGGTTAACGCTAGTGGACTCTAAGCGTATTGATACACCAATCTATGTTACTATGATAATCTTAATATTCTTTCTAATATCGTCTTATGTTAAATATGTACCAAAATTTTTCATCTTAATCAGTAATTATTCTTTTTCAATATACTTAATTCATTACTTTATTGTACATAGGTTAGGGACATTACATGAACATCCTATATTCAATATCGTATTTACATTTACATTAACGATTACGTTCTCAATATGCATTGCTTATGTGTTTAACCAGTTTAAACTAGGTAAGTATGTAGTAGGAGGCATTGGGAACGTTAAGTATGATACGTTTTATCAAAGTTGTAAAAATAACCTAGTAGATTAAAAAGGGGAGAATTGAATGGATAAATTAGTCTCGGTTATTATATCTGTCTATAATAAAGAACCATTCTTAAAAAAATGTATTGAATCTTTAATCAATTTAAATATGGAACAATCAAAATTAGAGGCAATATTTGTTGATGATTGTTCTACAGATAACTCAGTAGCAATGATTGATAGTTATGCTAACCAGTATGATTTTATCCGATTAATTCAGTTATCAACGAATACAGGTAGTCCGTCAGAACCAAGAAATATAGGTATTAAAGCTGCAAAAGGGAAATATATTGCCTTATTGGATGCCGATGATTGGTTAGATACTGAAGGATTTCCAAGATTTATGGAAAAAGTTAATAGTGATGATGCAGAGTTAGGCTTAGGACAAAGCTACAAACATACGAATAAAAGTATTACGTATCATGCTAAATTCACATCCTATAAAGATGCATCAAATTTGATGCCACAAGATATTGAAAAGATTTTTAGAGCAGTAGGGCCACCGGGTAAAGTATTTAAACGTGATATTGTAATTAATAATCAGATTCAATTTGAACATATGAAATTTGGTGAAGATAAATTATTTTTCATCGATCTTATTTCTAAGATTCAAAACATTACGATGTCTACGATACCTGTTTATCATGTGAACAGATACGATGAAAATCAATCACTTGTGAAAGAGACCTCAGTGGTAGATAAAGCTTATTTGAATGTGGATATAACCAAACGTATTTGTAAGATGGATATATCCGAGTCTCTGAAAAAAATGATGTTATCAAGAATGGTGGAAGTAGACTTCTTTAGAAGGTTGTTGCATACAAAGACGTTTTTAAAGTCTGATAATAAGCAAACGTTCTATGCTATTTTTGATGATGTAGAACAGATGCTAAATGAATATGGTTATGATATGAAGGAATTTATTAGTAACAAAAAATTTATAGCTATGTATACACTTTATCATCAAGAAGATAAGGAAGCTTTTTTAAATTTTACAGAAGCACTTGTTTATGGTTATTGGCGTTATTATATGAAAAAAGATGCAATTTACATGGAAATTGACAGTGATTGTGCTATTTTAGAACCAACACCAGTGCGTTGTTATCCAGTGTATGAAGGTACACAAATGCTAAATGGTGAATTATATGAAGTGATTAAAGTATTGAAACCAGAAAACGTTCAAATCAATGGTGTGAAATTAATTGAAATTAATAACGCAATGAACGTGTATCATGTTGATTATGTGTATAAAGATAAAAGCATTTATATACCCCAGGAACAATTTAAGCAATCGAAAGAGATAGATGTTAACCTCGGTGTCGAATTTGGTGAAACGAATGATATCGCCTTAGTTTACGCTTCTTACCCGAGTAATAATGACATTTATAAAATGAAACGACAAAGCTTCAAGTTAGAGTTCGTCAATAAGTTGAGGGAAAAATACCAAGGAAAATATTTCCTAACGGCATCAGAACAACCATTGATGACGCTTAAAAAAACAAATGTATATCGTGATATTGAGTTTGAAACGAAGCTCATGAGTTTAAATCCAGGTATGAAAGTAGTGCCAAAAGATGTTCAGTTCACATCGAATGGTACACCTAGATTAATCCTTGAAGACGGTAGTGTGATCACAGCAAATAAAGATTTTGTGGCACAGATTCACATGGATAACCATCATAAATATATTACAGATGTTCCTAATGAGGTTAAAATTAAAAAAGTTTGTAAATTATATCATTCTAGAATATTCAAAAGTGAGCCATTGGAAACACTTAAAGTTGGAGACACGATTAGTATCGCTAATATTGCTTATACGAATAAATCAACACCACGATTAGTTACACAAGAAGGAAATTACTTAACAGCAAATAAAGATTTTGTTGAAGTTATAAAATAATATTTAAATCATGAATATATTTAAAAGGCTGCTAAATAACCGGAAGTACTGGTTTTAGTAGCCTTTTTTGTTAAGAAAAAGTATAGGCGTTGGTCAAGTTAATGCGTTGCTTCACGATTCAAGTAATGAGTGTGATTACTTACAAATTTTGATTTTTTAGGTACTGGGACAATGTAGTTTCCATTAGGAATTTTAATAAGTAAATTAATAATTATCACGGATATAGCAACTATAATAATAAATGAAAAACTGTATAGTAATAGGCTGTCTCTATTATCAAAAACAGGTATTTTCATTACGACCCATTTTACTAAAGGATGAACTAAATAAATCCCCATAGAGTAATTACCGATTAATGTTAGTATCTGCATGATTAATTTACTTTTTCTGACAATAAGGTAAAAATAAATTAAAAATGCTAAGAAAAATGGAGTATATAATAAAAACATTGGATGGGATGATGTCACAAAATGATCTAAATCAATAAAGATTAAAAATGAAATAAAAATGACTAAAATAGAAGGTAATAATAAGGTTTTATACTTTCTAATTCCCATATTTATCTCTTCATAGTATTTAGCGAAAATGATTCCTAAAATAAAATAAGAAATCCAATTGAAAATAAACGCTCTACTCATAACAAAAGTACCTATAACTGGTATATCAATTGAAAATTGTTCGTAGTTTAACTGCCAGAATACAGTGAGTATTGTAGAGAAAGCGTATGTTAGTAATAATGGTAAGCCTTTTTTAATTTTTTGTAAGACTGGAAATAAAACATAAAACTGAAGAACGGTAAGTATAAAATATAAATGGTAATTTCCAGTTCCAAATAAATAATATCCTATAAAGTTTTTATTGCTATCTAAGTTTACTTCAACAACTCCTAAGTAATATAAATAAACAGTTGTCCAAATTATGTATGGTACAAATATTTTAGTGAATCGTGATTTTACAAAATAGTTTAAATCAAAACCACGTTTCAAGACAGAGTGTGTTAGTAAAAAAGCACTAACAACTGCGAAAACAGGAGTGCCGAGTCGACCAATTTGACTAATGTATCCTGCAGTAATTGCCATAATCTGACTGTTTTCGTTATTTATGTACGAAATAGATAGATGAACAAATACAATAAATAGCGTTGCAATAGACCTAATAATAGGTATTTCTTCAATATACTTCAAAATGCTCCCCCCTCAAAAAATAAAAATACACACATCCATTTATTATATAGCATACTGTTTGTTTAATCTAGAAGGTGTATACGAAAGATTATCACTAGGTTATGACGTATCATATAAAACGAAATATGGGTTGAAAGCTAAAGCAATTTATGATGAAGTAAGAATGATTAGCGTAAGAGAAAATGGATTATTTAACTTTAAAGCAAACTATTGAAAATGGACTCAAATTATATGAGTATATAGCTATAGTTAGTAACGCTAAAAATAAAAAGTAAACCACCTTATAACAGAGCGGTTTACTTTTTGGAGTAATCATTAAATTAAAATTTTATTTTGAACTATATGAAACGCCGCGTTCTTTATATACACGTTTAACAATTTTCAAGGCGTTTAACACTTTTGGAAAACCTACATATGGTAATAAATGCATAATAGTTTCTGAAATTTCTTGAGGTGTTAAACCAACTGTTAGTGCTACATTAATGTGCAGTTCCAGTTGTGGTTCTGTACCTAGCGTAACAAGTGCGGATATTGTACTAATTGCACGTTGTCTATAATCTAATCCTTCTCGAGAATAAATATCTCCAAACGCAAATTCAGTAACATATTTCCCTAAACCTGGGGCTACATCTCCTAATTCTTCTTCAATATTTGCATGCGTTGGTATATTAGCGTTATCTGTTGCTGTTAAATCATCCATAATTTTTTGACCAATTTCATTACGATTTTGTTCCAATTGATACGACCTCCAATAATTATTTATATCTTTATTATAAGGACGTACGTTCTATTCGTTAAGTTCATAATATGAATAATGACTATTGCTTTAATTCATGTCGTTAAGTTGTGATTGGCTAAATTCTATAAATGCTTGCAATGGTGGTGATATGGGCTTTTGCTTTTTAATTAAGAAATTCACATCCATAGTCAATGCATCATTTATGATAGGTATAGTTTGAATATGCTTTAAATTCAATAATTTCAAAAGAGAATAGGGCATGATTGCTACACCTAAATCTTCATTAACCATAGACAGCATAAAATCCCATTGTGCGCTTTCAAAAATAATATTTGGTTTAAAATCGCTTTTGTAACATTCGTATATGAACATTTTGCGTAGTTCAAAATCAGAATCTAGTGAAATTATTTTTTCGTTTCTAAGCTCAGATATTTCAACTGATTCCTTTTGCGCAAATGGATGTTGGTCGTTTACATAAAGTACTAAAGGATCGCTAACTAAAGGCAGTATTTCTAAATTTTCGTCATTATCTAATTTCATAGATACTGCTATATCGATTGAACCATCAAGTAACTCATTTTTAATTTTATGTGCACCAGCTTCTGTAATGTTGATTTCAATATTAGGATACAAACTATTAAAAGATTTGATTATTTTAGGAAAATATAACGTACCTGTAATCGGTGGTATACCAATATTGATATGCCCCTTTTTTAAATTTTCAATATCAAATAGTTCATTAGATATATTTTCTAAAGATAATAACACTTGTAAACCTTGTTGATATACAACTTTTCCTGATTCTGTAAGCTCTATTTTTTGATTAGAACGATCAATTAGCGTTGTGTTTAACTCATCTTCTAAATTTTTCACCACTTTACTTAACGTTGACTGAGATAAATATAGTGATTCTGCAGCTCGAGAAAACCCTTGATGATCAATGACAGCTATAAAATATTTGAGTTGTCTTATATCCAAAAACATCACTCCTTCACACAAAGTTATGAATTTTATTCATATATATAATTCCTTTTATATATTTTACGCATAACGGTGGTCATATTACAATAGAAGTATACTAAAGATCAATAAATAAAGCGGAGGCATTTTTTATGAAAAGAATAGGTTTTGTTGGTTTAGGTAATATGGGGACTGGAATGGCAATCAACTTACAAAAAGCTGGTTATCAAGTATTAGCTTATGATTTAAATAAAGACAAAATAAAAGAACTAGAAAACGAAGGTATTGTTGGTTGTGATTCAATCAAAGAAGTAGTAGATCAAGTAGATGATGCAATTATAACTATGGTAAGAAATAGAGAACAGACAGAAAGTGTAATATTTGGTGAAGATGGCGTAACTTCTGCAAATAAAAAAGGTATTACTGTCGTAGTTATGAGTACTTTAAATCCAACGATTATGTCTGAACTTGAAAAAGATGTATTAGACGCAGGGTTCAATATTATCGATGCTCCAGTAAGTGGTAGTTTATCAGGAGCAGACAATGGTAGTTTAGCCATATTTGCTTCAGGTAAAAATGAACTTAGAAAAACATTACATCCATATTTTGAAGCTATGGGTAAACATATTTTTGATTTAGGAGAAGAAATTGGTGCAGGTCAGGCTGCTAAACTTGCGAACAACCTTTTATTAGGTATTAATATGGTGGGTATTTCTGAAGCGGTTAAATTTGGTGATAGTTATGGTTTAGAAGAGTCCGATATTCTTAAAATAGTAGAAGTTAGTACAGGCAACAGTTGGGCGGCTAACAACTGGGGTGAAATAAAAGAATACAAAAATAACGGTACTTTAGATGCAATTTATAAAGATTTAACTTCTGTGATTTCAGAATCGACTAAACGTAAAACTTTTGTACCAGTAAGTGGACTTGTACTAAATGTATTGCACAATTCTATGGATAATGAAAATTAATATTGTATTTCAAAATAAAGACTAAATTCAATAGTCTTTATTTTTTAATGCTTCATGTGAAAACAATAACAAAGTTAAGTAGTTAAAAGTAAGGAGTCAAATAAATAATGAAAACAAAAGAACGAATATGGTCGAAGGACTATACTATGATGTTGTGCGTCAATTTTTTACTAATGTCAATTTTTTATTTATTGATAGTTACCATGGCATCATTTGCTGCAGAAAAATTTAATGCTTCAGCATCAATTGCTGGTTTAGTTTCAGGTATTTATATTATAGGAACTGTGGGTGGTAGATTATTAACAGGTAATATCATCAATAAAGTAGGCTCGAAAAAAATATTAATTATCGGTTTAATCGCATTTGTGCTGACTACGTTATTGTATTTTGTAAGTTTAAATATCGGATTATTACTATTTAGTAGATTTGTAAATGGTTTTGCGGTGGGTATTGCAGCAAACGCTGTAGGAACAATCGTTGCACAAATCACACCCAATTCACGTAAAAGTGAGGGCATTGGTTACTTTAGTATGAGTTTATCAATTGCCACAGCCATCGGTCCCTTTTTAGGATTAATTTTAAATCAAAATTTCTCCTATTCTGTAATCTTCATTTTATGTTTTATTTTAGCTGTTATTTCCCTTTTAATTGCAAGTATGACATCTATCCCAAATCAAAAAAATTCAGGGCCAGAATCAACTAAATTAAATAAATGGCATATTTCAAATTTTATTGATTTAAAAACGCTACCTATTGGTATTTTAATTTTACTGTTTGCTTTAGGTTATAGTAGTTTGATTTCTTTTCTAAGTTTCTTTGCAGAGCAACGAGATATTGTAAGCTATGCAAGTGTATTTTTCATTATGTATTCAATCGTTGTTCTGATAACTAGACCAATTACAGGAAAAGCAATGGACTATAAAAGTGCAAATATCATTGTATACCCATGCATTATTTTATATTTTATCGGTATGGTTTTACTTGGTTTTTCAGCATCAGGATATCTTTTATTAATTGCTGCGGTATTTATTGGCTTAGGTTATGGTAATTTATTTTCAGCACATCAAACGATTGCTGTTAAAGTTGCAGAGCCTCAAAATATAGGTTTAGCAACCTCAACATTCTTTATTTTCTTTGATTTAGGCCTCGGATTTGGTCCTTATTTCTTAGGATTAATCGTGCCATTTTTAAATTATGCAGGTTTATATATTGCATTGGGCATATTGATGTTATTATTAATCATTCCATACTATTTATTTTATGGACGCTATGATTATAAATACTTTTAGTCAAACATTTTTAAAGTATAACTTTTTTGTTAATTGAATTACTATTTATAAAAAGCAACGTACAATAAGACATTGTACGTTGCTTTTTAATTCGTTTTTACTATAATAGAAATTTTTCACTTATAATTTTCTGAAGGTTAGCATGTTAGATTAGGTTTTGTTTTATGGATTAAAGTTAGCGTTCTTTTCGTATGCTTTTACGTCTGAATAGGATGAATATAACACCAAAAATTGCTGCGACTGCGCCAAATAATGGATTTGCTTTATCTTGTAATTGTCCAGTATTTGGTAGTTGATTTTTATCAGAATAATCGGTACTTTTTTTAGTCACATCTGTTTCTAAAGTGGGATACATAAATTTAGATGTTACGTGATTATTTGAGTTATAAACCATATTTGAAATAGAATTGTAGTTCGAATTATGGAATTTTTCCGGATTACCTATTAAATCACTGTTGTTGAAAGTGGCTAAGCCTTTTGTATTATTGGAAATGTTTGAGTTATTCATTAATTCAGATCTATCTGTATTATTTAAATAATCTAGGTTACCTGGGTTATCCGAATTGTTTAGGTTATCCAGATTGCTAGGATTGTCCGGATTATCTGAGTTGTCTGGGTTGTGAGTATTTTCCGGGTTATCCGGGTTGCTAGGGTTATCCGGGTTACTAGGATTCTCCGGGTTGCTAGGATTCTCCGGGTTGCTAGGGTTATCCGGGTTGCTAGGATTCTCCGGGTTGCTAGGATTATCTGGGTTACTAGGATTCTCCGGGATTTCGCAGACCTCGTTTATATACTCAATTTGCTTCGGACTTAGGTTACTTTTTAGATAATCTAATTGCGCATTATTAATTTCATCTTCGGTAAAACCTTGCGTTCGCATGTTTTCTTTTTTTAATTCTAACTGTCTTTGGAGGTCATCTTCGTTCCACGTTCCACCTACATTTGCACTTGTAGAAAGTAATCCATTACTCAAATTTTGCGGTGTATCAAATTGTTTAGTAAACATTATGCCATAAGCACTATTGGCTTCGATGTTACCAAAATTGATAATTGCTACATTACCATTAAATGTTACGCTTACCGGAGTTAGTATATGTTGATACTTACTCATACCGTTAGTTGAAACTGCAGGGTAATATCGATTTACTACCCAGTTTGATACGTCTGTTGTGGTTACATTTTCATATGGTAGTGTAACTCTCATCTCGGCGTTGTCTATTGCATAATCAGTAGCGAAAACGGCTCTCCAATACTGTGTTTTAGTAGCTTCATTTGGACCATCTTGCCAATGTTGAATTTCTAAATTACCAGGACCATAATTTTCTGTATCTACCGCATTTGGATGATTATTTGGATTTTTAACTTTTTCTTGGTATCCATTATTCGAATAGTCATCTAAATTTGTATCCATGATACTTTTTGCATTTAAATCAACATTATTTGTATATGACGTAGTTACTTCGTCCGCAGTACAATTTTCACCTGTTTTGACACCATTTTGAACAGTTTGAATACGTTGTGGTATATAGCCGTTTTGTTCTTGGAAATATGTTAAATTGCCATCTTTATCAGCATCTTTATTTATATCTGACGTAGTTTCAACTGTCTTTGAAGTCGTTTCTTGGGTAGGATATTGATTTTCAGCATAAGAAGTTGGCGTATTGTTTGTTACTTCGGGTTGATTTACATCGGATGTATTTTCATTAGTGTTTAGTGTTGTGACTTCTTCTGTCTTATTTGTAGATTCAGTCATATCATTCGTACTTGCTGAGGACTCTGATTCTGTTATTTCTGTTTTATTATCATTTTGATTAGTTGATTCATTAGGTTTAGTGGTTATCTTATTGTTATCCTCGACGAATGTTTGATGAGCTGTTTGTGTTGAATCTAGTTCGCTAGCATTTGCTTCATTGTGCATACCTACCATTAAAAATGTACCCAGTAATATGGATCCAGTACCAATTTTAAACTTTCTTAAAGAAAATCGTTGAAAACTACCATTTTTCATAAAATCATTCCCATCCCAATTTATAAAATTACATCATTCTTTACTATTTATACAGTACAATCTATTATAAAGCAATATAATTTTACAAAGTTTATTAAAAAAATACAAAAGTTGTTAAACGTCTAAATATTAAAGACTGCTATAATGTTATTTTTTATTAAGAATGACAGATAAAGTAATCAATCATTAAAGATTTTTTATAATTTATATTTACACAAAATAAAGCAGGATAGTGAATATCTATCCTGCTTTTAGACTTCATATTGAAATAAAAGTGTCACTTTATGTTAAAGCAAGTTGTCCGAAACCGTAAAGGGTTTAGATAACTATTAAAGTATGATAACTTTTGTAATGGGAAAAGCAATTTCTTAATAAATCACTACTATTTGATGTATTGTAACACAACCGTATAACGAGCTGAGAATGGAGGAAATACAATATGAATCAATTGAAGCAATTTTTTATGAAGTTGATTGAACCACTTACACAGGTAGAATTTTATCAATCACTCTTAGTCAATATATTAATTATCGCGGCATATATTTTGATGGGGATTATAGTGATTGCCATTGCGAAGAAATTAGTGACGAAATTCTTCAAAGCGAATGCAAAGAAAAAAACACATTATAAAATTAAGCGAAGTGAGACATTATCTACACTAGTTCAAAATTTAGTTAGCTATGTTGTATGGTTTATCGTGCTCACCTCAATATTATCACGCTTTGGGATAAGTGTATCGGCGATTTTAGCCGGTGCCGGTGTAGTCGGTCTAGCGGTCGGCTTCGGTGCACAAACAATTGTCAAAGATATTATCACTGGTTTCTTTATTATATTTGAAGGACAATTTGATGTAAGTGATTATGTGCAAATTAATGCTTCTGGTGTAACGATTGCGGAAGGTACAGTTAAAACGATTGGTTTAAGATCCACACGTATACAATCAGATACAGGTGAAATATATACTTTACCCAATGGAACAATAAGTGAAATCGTCAATTATTCTGCAACAGATGTATCACCACTTGTGATGATACCCGTTTCGCCATCAGAGGATTATGAAATGATTGAGAAAAAATTATTAGACTTTTTACCAACATTAAAAGATAAATATGATATGTTTGTCGCAGCACCTGATTTATTAGGATTAGACAGCATCGATGGCAATCAAATGATTATTAAATTATTAGCTCATGTGAAGCCAGGCATGCATTTTCCGGGTCAAAGATTGTTGCGTAAAGAAGTTTTACATTACTTTAATGAAGAAGGTATTTCTACACCAAAACCAACGCTGGCAAAATTTGAAGAACCCGAAGTTGAATAATAATGTAATTATAAATAAAGAAGCGTATCTACATGTTAATCGTGCATGTAGGTACGCTTTTTATTTTTTAAACTATGCGAGCACACTAATTTATTTGGAATTTTACGATATCGCAAACAGTTCATTAATGACTGAGACCATATCATCGTGAATTACTAAATTTGCATCACTATCATAAGGTGTAGGGTCTCTGTTAATAATAACTAAGTTTTGACCCTCAAAGTTTGAGATAAGACCGGCGGCAGGCTGAACGACCAGTGAAGAACCTAAAACAACGAGCGTGTCAGCAGATTTGATTTTATGCAAGGCGTCAAAGATCGTGTCTTGGTTTAGCATTTCTCCATAAAGTACGATATCGGGTCTGATGGGACTGCCACAAGTTTCACAATAACGTAAGTTGTGGTGAATCACGTATTGTTTAGAATATTTTTGGTCGCAGTTAATACAATAAAATCGGTTTAGTGTACCATGTAGTTCATCTGTGTGTGAACTCCCAGCATCTGAATGTAGACCGTCAATGTTTTGAGTAATGACACCAAGGGATTGTTGATGCTTTTCAAGTTGTGCAATCCACTGATGAACGATATTTGGTTTTTTATCAGCAAACAGTAAATAATCATGACAAAAATTAATAAAGCCCTCAGGGTCATTTTGGAAATAGGTTTCACTTAGTAAATACTCAGGTGAGTAACCATTTTTTGAAATTTCTTCATATAAACCGCCAATAGAACGAAAGTCAGGAATACCACTTGCGACAGATATACCTGCTCCTGTAAAAAATGTAATGCTATTAGAAGTATCGATGATATTTTTTAATGATTCAATATTATGATTCATAAGATCACTCCATTAAAATATTTAGCACTTATTGTAATTTTGAAATTTCAATATTACATTCAAACCAATTTTAAAATGAAGTATTGATTTTAGCAAATTTAGGATTATGAATATATCTAACTAGCAACGGTTATTATTTTTCGATATATCTCTTGACGGGTAACGATATATCGTTTAATATTTCGATATATCGAAATGGAAGGATGATAATAAATGTTTAATAGATCATTTCACAATAGAAGACATATCATGATGCAACACGGAGAAGGTGGATTTGGACAAGGGTTTGAAAAGATGTTTGCAGCCGCACGCGGCAGGGACCGCTTTTTTAAAAAAGGAAATTTGCAATATAGCATTTTACGATTATTGTTAACCGAACCCAAACACGGTTATCAAATTATTAAAGATCTTGAGGCACAATTTAAAGGATTTTATTCGCCAAGTCCAGGCAGTGTTTATCCTATTCTTCAAATGTTAGAAGATCGTGGATTTGTTTCTGTATCAAAAGAAGGAAAGAAAAAAATCTATACAGTAACAAAAGAAGGTAAGGCATTTTTAGAGGACAATATTGATAATGATGAATTTACAAAACGTATGGAACAATTCAAAAATATGGATATTGACAAGATGAAAAAATCACGTGATGAGTTACAAGCACTTTTCCAATCATTTATGTTAGCAGGACAAAGTGCAATGAAAAATGAAGAGAAATATGAGCAGTTTCAACAATTAATCAAAGAAACTGAAACAAAGCTAATGAATTTTATTGAAGAAAAATAAAAATAATGAAAAAGGTGTAAAAATGAAAAAAGAAAATTTAAATCATATTGCGATTATTGGTGGGGGGCCAGGAGGCTTAATGTTAGGATTACTTCTACAACAACAAGGCTTACCATTTACAATCTATGAACGTGGTTACCCTAATATGCATGCTGACCGAGGTGGTTCATTAGATATTCATGAAGACAGTGGTCAGTTACCATTGAAAGAAGCTAATATTTTTGAAGATTTTCTGATGCATGCGCGCTTTGAAGGAGAGGATACACGAATTGTGCGTAAAGATGGCACGATTTTGTTCGACGAAGACGCAGGAAAAGAAGGTAGTAGACCCGAAATTGATAGAGGTAAGTTATGCGATATCATCATTGCACAAATTAACCCTACAAATATTAAATATGGTTATAAATACGAAAAGTTAATACAACATGATAATAGGGAAATTGAACTCGTTTTTGAAAATGGGAAGACAGTGATGACAGGATTAGTAATAGGGGCAGATGGAGCCTTTTCTAAAATTCGCCCGTATTTAACAGATGCTAAACCAACGTACACTGGTATATCTATGATAGAAATGAACTCGAATGAAAAAGAACATCCAGACCTTTTGGCATTTAATAAAAATGGAAAGGTTATGGGACTAGGAGGAGATCAAGCGATACTAGGACAACGTAATGGCGATGGTCGTATTATGGCCTATGTAAGTCTTAAGACAACATATGAAATGCTAGATGAATATCGTGCGTTATCACTAGAAAAATTAAAAGAAAGACTATTAGTTGAATTTAGTGATTGGGGTACAGAATTAAAAAAATATATTGCATATAGTTATGATGATATTAAATTTCGTCGTATCTATCAGTTGCCAATTGGTTTGAAATGGATAACACAGCCTAATATCACACTTATTGGTGACGCTGCACACTTAATGAGTCCGTTTGCAGGAGAAGGTGTCAATATGGCATTATATGATGCATATTTGTTAGCACAATCATTCAAAAATAAAGAAAATGTTATTGATATATTGAAGGCTTATGAAAAGAAAATGTTTGAAGTTACAGAAGTTCATGCTCAAGCGTCTCAAGATAATTTAGAGCTAATGTTTTCAAACGATGGCGCAGAAAAGATGGCAAACTTCTTTATAGATATGGAAGCACAACTCAGTGAATCATAAATTATTCATATCATATATTTAACTTAATATCAGTTGCGTAATATCAAAGGTTTATCTCTAAATCAAAATGGAGGTAAACCTTTAAACATACATAGATCTAAATTCAGCTTGTGAAAAGCAATATTTTCAAAAGTGTCATTTTACAAATAAAAAATAATTTGACACACGAAATAATATTTTGTAAATTGTAGCTAAGGTGAAACAATATTTAAAAAGGGGTGATAGTTATTCGTAATATTTTAATATTATTGGAATCATCATTAGCGACATTGAATCCCTCGGAATATAGAGTAGCACAGTATATCATCGATTATCCGCATAGAACGATCAACAGTTCAATACAACATTTAGCAGACCTAACAAATGTCAGTGAAGCGACGATTGTTAGGTTATCTAAAAAAATAAAATGTAAGGGCTTTCAAGATTTAAAGATGGAAATTGCTATGGCGTTAAATAGACATAATGAAATTGAAGATGATTATGAAGAACTCAATATTACTGATTCCAATGAAAGCGTGATTAACAGTATTTCTCAAAGTAATGCTAAAGCGATAAGGAATACAGCTCAAATTTTATCACCAGTAGCGTTAGAAAAAGCGGCTTTAATGATACATCAGGCTAGGAAAATTTGTGTGTTTGGTATTGGTGCTTCAGCAATTATTGCAGAAGATTTAAAGCAAAAGCTCACACGCATTGATAAGTGGTGTGAGGTTGGCAAGAGCTATGATGAACAAGCGACATTGAGTGCCAATGTGACAAAAAATGATGTTATTATTGCTATTTCGAATACTGGCCAAACAGAAGATATTTTGCAGTCATTAGCATTAGCACATAAAGCGGGGGCTCAAATTATTTCCATAACTAAATATAGCAATAATGATGTAGCAGACTTAGCACATATTAACTTGTTTTATAGCTCTTCAGAAAAGCCAGTGAGAAGTGCAGCAATGAGTTCACGTATAGCTATGCTCAATGTCATAGATATTTTATTTGTATCATTAGCCAGTAGAGATTATGAACGACATACGAAATTATTAGAGCGTACACGGCAAGCAGTTAAAGTTAAAAAAAGAAAATATTGAAAGGGTGTTGTTTTATGAAAGTAATAATGGTTTGTTCAGGTGGCATGTCTAGTTCTATGATTGTTGATGCTGTGAAGAAAGAGGCGGCAAAAGAAAATTTTGATTTGGAAATCGTAGCAGTTGGTACCGAAGCATTTGAAAATGAAATTGGTGATTATGACTTAGGTTTAGTAGCACCTCAAGTGAGACATCGATTAGATAAATTTAAAAAAGTCGGTGAAGCAGTTAATAAACCTGTAGATGTCATAGATCCAATGGGCTATACACCGATTGGCGCACCTAAAATTTTAAAGCAAATAAAAACGTATGTATAAGTACTAAATTAAATAAGTAAACAGAGGGTGTATGTTATGCAGAAATTTTTGAAATGGATTGAAAAGGTATTAATGCCACCCATGGCCAAAGCTTCTGAGCAACGACATTTAACTTCTATTCGTGATGGTATTATTGCAACACTACCACTTATCATAGTTGGATCGTTCTTTACTTTATTTGCGTCTCCTCCCATACCAGCTTTAGAAAAATTAGTAGAACCGCATGCTGAGAAGATAATGATCGCTAATAGAATGACGTTGGGACTGATGGCAGTTTACGCTGCATTTTCAATGGGATATAGTTTAGCAAAATCATATAAAATGGATGGCCAAGCAGGTGGATTACTTTCACTAGCAACATTTTTAATGATGACGTTACCGCTCAACTTAGATGATAAATTACCTAAAAGCGATGCTGTGGGTTATGTGTTGCCTATGGCAGATTTAGGTGGTTCTGGTTTATTTGTAGCAATCATTTCAATGATATTTGCTGTTGAGATGATGAGACTCGTAGTGAAGTCAGGGTTTACGATTAAAATGCCGGATCAAGTTCCGGGATCTGTTGCACGTTCGTTTGAATCTTTGGTACCTGCAATTGTCATTATCGTTATTTCTTGGTTTGTAAGAGTGATATTAAACATAGATTTAAATGCCATTATTAATAAAATCTTTGAACCTTTAGGTAATTTTGCTGGTGATAGTTTATTAGGTGCTTTGATTCCTGTGTTTTTCATTGTACTTTTATGGTCAGCAGGTATACATGGTGTGGCAGTAATGGGGGCAGTCTTCCAACCTATTTGGTTTTCATTATTAGATCAAAACATAGATGCTAAGGCTGCTGGGGAACCATTACCACATATTATTGTCGAACCATTTTTCCAGTGGTTTGTATGGATAGGCGGTGCAGGAGCGACACTGAGTTTGTGTATATTGATGATATTCTCAAAATCTGAATATTTGAAGAAAGTAGGACGTTTTTCCATTATACCGAGCATATTTAATATCAATGAACCACTTATATTTGGTGCGCCGTTAGTTATGAATCCGATTCTTGCGTTACCGTTTATAGGGATTCCACTTATTTTAACGACGATTACTTATTTTGTATTTAAGTTAGGTTTGATAGCTAAAATCACGATACTTGCGCCATGGACATTACCGGGGCCTTTAGGGGCATTATTTGCAACGAATGGTGACTGGAGAGCACTGGTGTTAGTCGTATTTAATCTTTTAGTAGCAGTAATCATATACTATCCGTTCTTTAAAATGTATGAGCGTAAAATGTTAGAACAAGAACAAGGCGCTACGAATGATGATTATACCGACGATTAATTGAGATGGGGAGATTTGATGAGTGAACAAAACGAACAAATTATTTTTGAAATTATTTCACATGGTGGTAATGCGAAAAGTTTAGCATATGAAGCTTTGGATGCGGCTACCGCATTTAATTTTGAACAAGCGAATGAACTGATGGCAGAGTCGAAGCAAGAAATGAGTAAAGCACATAATATACAAACAGAATTAATACAGTCTGAAATAAATGGTGACAAAGTACAAACATCTTTATTGATGATACATGCACAAGACCATTTAATGACAGCGATTAGTGAGAAAAATTTAATTGAAAAAATGATTGAGTTATATCAAAAATTAGAAGAGAAGTGTTAATATGATGCGATTGATTTATTTAATAGTATTATTTTTACTCATATTTTGCTTTTATAAAATAGCCCATTTTATAGTCAATAAATTTCATTTTAATAGATGGTTATTACTGATAGGTATACCATTTATCGTCGTTGTCCCTGTAGTTATATTTGAAAATATTAATTTGTTTGGATGGGGAATAATATTACTTTTATTAATATTTACGAGTATCCTCTTTTTTGAAAAATCTCGTGTATTGATTGAGCAACGTCAAATGCGTGGCATTATATATAAATCAAATAAGGAGTAAATATATATGCATAATTTAGGAATATCAGTTTATCCGACACAATCAGATTTAAGAGAAATGTGTGACTATATTAAAATGAGTGCAAAATTCGGATTTAAGCGCATCTTCACAAATTTACTTTCGGTTAAAAGTGATGAAGAAGCGGTTTTTAATAAATTTAAGTCAGTGGTAAGCGTTGCTAAAGAGAATGATATGACAGTGATTGCGGATATTAACCATAAAGTTTTTGAAGCATTGAATTTAAAGCGTGATGATTTGTCCTTTTTTAAAACACTAGGCGTATCAGGAATACGTGTAGATGCAGGATTTTCAGCTCAAGAAATAGCGCAGCTGAGTTATAACAAACAGCATATGTATGTAGAGTTAAACATCAGTGTAAGTGATACATTTATTGAAGATGTGTTAAGTTATCAACCTAATTTAGACAAACTTATAGGTTGTCACAATTTTTATCCTCAAACCTATACTGGTTTATCATATCAACATTTTGTAAATACGAGTGAAGTTTATAAAAGAAATAATGTTCACACTGCAGCTTTTGTTACTTCACAAGAAGCAACAGTAGGGCCTTGGATAATTATGGAAGGCTTACCGACATTAGAAAGTCATAGGAAATTGCCTATAACAGTACAAGTTAAGCATTTATTAATGACGAATTTAGTAGATGATTTTATTATTGGTAATGCATTTGCTTCTGAATCTGAGTTACAATCACTTTCAGAAATTAATTTAGCAATGCCTAGTTTTGATGTTTATTTAAATAACGATATTACTGGATTAGATGAAACTATTGTGACAGAGGAATTTCATTTCAATCGGGGGGATATTTCAGATTATGTTATACGGTCAACAATGAGTCGCGTTCATTATAAGGATGAGCCATTCCCGCCAAATAACACAAAACAAATTAAAAAAGGTGATATTGTGATTTGTAATGAACAATATGGTCACTACAAAGGGGAGCTGCAAATCGCATTACAAGATATGGAAAATCATGGTTATAAAAATGTTATCGGACATGTAAAAAAAGAAGAACATTTCTTATTAAATTTATTAAAACCTTGGCAGTCTTTTGAATTAAAAGTGATATCATAATCTTTGTTTTATAGTGCGTGACTGCTTGGTTATTTAAGTATAAGTGGAAAGATTATAAAAAATAAATTGATTATGCAGTAATCGATAAGTGTGAAAAGTAGTTGTTTCTCACAAAAAGCATGATATGTATTTACCATAAGAGACTAAGCAATAGAAAAATTTTGAATTTAAACCCAATCAGTAGGACTAAAATAAAGGCACTTTCGTTAAATTCATTATAAATGAATCGTACGGAGGTGTTTTTCTATGTACAGCGTTTTTAATCCAATGAAAATGAAGGATATTGTGCCAAATAAATTAGTGTTAAAGCATATAAGAAACTTTTATGGGATATTAAAATTATTCAATTTCCATTTTAGAGTCTAGCCGATAAATCGGTCTTATATCTCAAAAGAAAACCACTCATTTTAAGAGTGATCTTGATTCATAACATTAAAACTTCTGATAATCATTGGTTATGTAAATTAGACAGCTTTATATAAATATTATTCTGGGTTGTTGAAATTATAATACACTTTTAATCTCGCATTGGAATCAAAGCAATAATATTTTACAGAAAATTTACATTTTTCTGTAAACGATTGACTGTCTTTCTGTTGCGTGATACATTTTAAGTGATTTTAATAGTAAATTTACATCATGTATTCTCAAAATAAAGGATGGGATGATGATGAAAATTAATAATCATTCAATTAATGGATATTCAGACATTAATAGTTCTGAAGCGATGAAATATGCAGGAGGATGTTGTTCTTGTAGTTGTTCATGTTCTTGTAGCTGTTCATGCTCTTGTACATGTGCCTCAACAGCAGCGTAATAAATCAAAGTCTAGGCTTGGTCTATATAGATCAAGCTTTTCTAAATCTTAAAGGTGAGTATATGAAAATTTTAATGACAGTTAAAGATTTAAATGTTGATTTAAATAATAAAAAAATTTTAAACCTTAATAATCGTACTATAGATATTTATATTGAAGATAAAATAGCTCTAATTGGAAAAAACGGTGCGGGTAAAACTACTTTAATTAATTGTTTATTAAATGAGATGAATCACAGTGGTGTCATTGATAGAAAGATAGGTACTAAAGATATAGGGATTGTTTTTCAAGAAAATAAGTATGGAGATTTAATAAAAGTACACGAATTAATTTATTTAGCAACAACTTATAGCAAACGAAGTAAACAATTTAAAGAATTTACGAAAGCTTTCTCTTTAGAAAATCTCATAAATAAATTTGTTAATGATTTATCCTTAGGAGAACAAAAGCGTTTAACTGTAGGATTAGTCTTAAGTAAACAAAAAAAACTATACATATTTGATGAATTAACATCTGGATTAGATTATGAAAAAAGACAAAATTTATTACATAAAACTAAAGAAATTACCCAAAATAAAGCTGTAATTAAAGTCACGCATTACTTTGATGAAGTTGAAAACTGGGCGAATAAATTAATCATATTAGATAAAGGAGAATTATTGTATTACGGAAGTATAGATCAATTTTTTTCAAAATTTTATCATTATGCGCTGATTGAAATAGTTAATCAAGAATTAGATTATTTAGTTAGAGAAGTTATTAAAAAAATAAATGCTGATGTATATTTTAATGTTAAGGTTTTCACCTACAATAAAGAGCAAATGAACGAAGTTATTAATATATTAAATGAACGAAAAATAGAATTTAAAATAAACATGCAAAATATATATTCAACATATTTAATCTCAACTTTGGAGGAAATATGATAAATAAAATTTTGTTAAGTATAAAAATGCAATTTAGAGTTCCTATATCTGTATTTTTTTCATTAATTTTCCCAATAATCATGATGTTAGTTATTATTATGTCTTATGGAAACTTCAATATAGGAAATGGGAGACATTTTATAGATAAATATTTTTTAATTAGTACAAGTATCGGACTACTACCTATTGCTTTTATTAGCTTTCCAATTTGGTTAAGTGAAAGCATTGAGAATGATACACTGAAAAGATTAAAATATTTTGACGTAAATATTAGCAGTCTAATTATTTCTAATATTATTTCATACTGTTTTTTAGCGATTTTTAGTGTTGTTTTAAATATCATTATTGGTAAAGTATTTTTTTCGTTAATTTTACCTAGCGCACAATATTTTATAACCTTTTTTTTACAAATTTTTTATAACATCATAGCCTTGTTAATGGTAGGAACTTTCTTAGCTTTGTTAATAAAAAAGAGTAAAATTTTATTACCTTTTGGAATGATATTGCTCTTTCTTACTTATATGATTATTGGCGTTTTTGTACAGTATGGGGAACTACCCAATGTTTTAAAAGAAATAGGGAACTGGATTCCAATAAAATATGCTACAAATGATTTTTATTCAATTTGGACAAATGAATATATGTGGGATTTATCCTTTTTGAAAATAAACTCACTGTATATTTTAGTAACGGGTGCTTTAAGTTTATTTATTTATAAGTTTAAGAAATGAGGATAATAATTATGTTGAAGAAACAAGAAATACGAGTGATTATTGAAATTTTAGCGGGTATCGTTTTATCTGCTATCATAACGGCTATTTCGATTTCAATAGGTTATTTTATTATCAATAAAAATGGTTATGCGCATTTTGATGTAAATTTATTAGGAGTAAATTTATACAAAATACATAATCATGGCAACAGTGGAGAACCAATTATAACGAATATTATGTTTTTAGGTGTAGCCCTATCCATATTGTTAGTCATCATTATTGAATTAATTGTAGCAAGTAAAAAAAGAGGTAAAAAGCAATGATTAATTATCAATTAAAGGGAATGTTTAACCAGCATTCACTATTTAAATTAAACGAGGATAATATTGCAAATAATGATAATCGAAATAACTTTGCTCAAATTATTTTAGGGAATCAAGAATCAGAATCTTTAAAGTACTTACTAAATGTAAATCATCAGAGGCTCAGTGATTTTAAAAGTATGTTAGCTTATAATGAATCGAATTATGCAGCTTTAGTTAGCGAACATCAAATTTTGAATGAGATTAATGATGAAGATACAAGATTGCTTCCTAAAAGTGATAAAAAAATAAAAGAATCTTTTTATAATGTTTTAAATCATAGAAAAAGCACAAGAGAATTCACATCTTTTGAAATGGCTAGTAAAGAACTATCAACAATACTTAAATTTTCTTTTGAAATAGCGTCTAGAAAAGTGGATTATGAGGATATAAAAACAAGTACTCGATTTTATGCATCGGCAGGAGGGTTATATCCTATTGATATATATCTTTATATCAACAACGTAGAGGACTATGACAAGGGCATTTATTTATACCAACCGATAAGTCACTCATTATTAAAAATTGTGGATCAAAAGGACATAAAAAAGATGATTTATTAGAAGGCAATAATATAGATATAGGAAATTGTAATTTTTTAGTCTTTTTTGGCTATAATTTTAATTCTAGTTTTTTGAAATACGGAGAATTAGCGTTATTAAATAGTTTGATAGAGATCGGTTGTATGTCTCATAATTTTGGTTTAGTCATTACATCCTTAGGATATACAGGGTTACGTCCTAGTCTATCTAGTCTCCAAACGACAATCGTATCCCCTGACCTCGCAAATTCAATTGCTTTATCTAAACCAGGTCGCTTACTTTTTGAACCACTCATATGGTCATTAAATATCTTTTCACAACCATATGTATTTAATCGATCCTCCTGTAAATTTTAATTTTGTAATCCAGTTGAAACTCTTGCATAACCTATTTTCAAAATACAAACCTCCTATATACACATTCAGTGTACCATAACTTAATTACAAGGTCTTTTGTGAACATAGATTTTTGTTGGGTTTTTGAACACATAATTCTATGTAATACTTACTTATTTTGACATAAAACAAGAGTGTACAGAAAATGGTTATTTTCTGCACACTCTTTAAGTTACCAATTTTTTATTGTAAAATATGTATAAATTATATTTGAGGAGGTGTCTAAATGTTTCTTATAGCTTATTGTTGCAGATATTTACAAATCATACGCAACAAATTTTCGATTTTAATTTCAAAATTGGTGAAGTCTGTCTTTTTTGAAATTATTAATCGGTCTATAAGGAACTGACACTATATACTTCTTCCTTATAGATAACATGGAGGAAGAAAAATGAATATACTAAATGCCTCGAATGTTTCTAAAAGTTATGTAGAGGAAACTTTATTCGATAATATTAAGATGACCCTTAATTCTGGTGAAACTATAGGATTAGTAGGACGTAATGGTGAAGGGAAAACCACTTTACTAAAGTTACTAGCTGGGTTAGAAACACTTTCCAAAGGTGTTATTAGTTGGAAGAAAAATGTGAGGATAGGTTATTTAAACCAAATACCTGATTATGAAAAAAGTACAAGTGTTTATCAATGTTTGAAATCTGTATTTCAAGAGTTAAATACTATATCAAAACAGCTTGAAATTATAGAAAATAAAATGAGCGAAGATACAGAAGATATAAGTATACTAATGTCACGTTATGGTGAGTTACAGACATATTATGAAGAAAATGGTGGTTATGAGATAGACGCTAAAATACGTAAAGTGACTCATGGTTTAAATATCGCTCATTTACTTGAAACAGAGTGGGGAGATTTATCAGGGGGAGAACGTACAAAAGTAGGCCTTGCTCAAATGTTAATTAAGCCTACAGACTTGCTACTTTTAGATGAACCAACAAATCATCTTGATTTTAAATCTATAGAATGGTTGGCTAACTATATAGAAAGTTATGAAGGTGCTGCTGTAATTGTTTCACACGATCGTTACTTTTTAGATGAAACAGTCAATCAAATTATGGAAATAGATCAAAAAGTACTTCATACTTATAATGGAAATTATTCATATTTTGTTGAAGAAAGAGAAAAAAGACTATTAGCTGAATTCGAAACCTATAAAACACAACAAAAGAAAATTAAAAAAATGAAAGAGTCTATAAAGCAATTAAGGACATGGGCAAGCCAAGCCAAACCACCAAATGCTGCAATGTATCGTCGAGCTAAAAGTATGGAAAAAGCTTTGAATCGTATTAAACGGTTAGAAAGACCAACTTTAAATTCAAAAAAAATGAATATGGAACTAGAAGAAGGTAAGCGCGTTTCTAATAGAGTTGTTGAAATGGAAAATGTTGCTAAAGGATATGACTATTCATTATTTGAAAATGTAAGTATCTTAATTAGAAGAGGCGAACATGTCGCTATTATAGGAGATAATGGTACTGGTAAATCAACATTGTTAAAAATGATTTTAGGAATTACTTCAGTAGATGAAGGTTCAATTAAAACTGCAAACAATTTAAAAATTGGCTATCTTTCACAACATGAATTTGAAAGTGATAACAATGATACTTTGTTGAATACAATTCGTGAAAAAGTCAATGTATCAGAAGGTCAAGCTAGACATATTTTAGCTAATTTTATGTTTTATGGTAAAGACGTGTTTAAAAAGGTTAATGATCTAAGTGGAGGAGAAAAAATAAGGTTAAGATGGGCACAAATTGTAAACACTGATTATAATTTACTTGTTTTAGACGAGCCTACAAACCATTTAGATATAGATGCCAAGGAAACCATAGAAGATGCTTTATTAGATTATGAAGGATCTATAATTGCAGTTTCACATGATAGATATTTTCTTAACAAACTATTTAATACTACTTACTTGTTAAAAGATAAAACATTAGAGAAGTTTGAAGGTAACTATGATTATATTAAAGAAAAAGAATTTTTATAAGTAATTGATACTTTAAGATTTAAAAGGATAGCTCTTAGCTATCCTTTTTCTCATTTATTAAGTAAAGTAATTCTCATATATCCAGTAAAGTGACAAATTGCTGTAATTTCAACAATCTGATTTGTATGTTTAGGGTGTGCCTATAATAAAAATTATATAAAAATATGCCTATTAATTTGTTTTTAACTTTTCACTAAATATAAATAAAAGAAAGCAGAAAAAATAAATAGAATCATGAATAATGATCCAGCTAATAAAGCGCTTGTTGCACGCTCATTATAAAGTCCTTTTATTATATATAGTATAGCTGTAAAAGAAAAAGTGATAATCATTGCAGCAAAGAAAATTATTGTTAAAAGTCCTACAAACTCTCTATATTATTTCATCCTCCTGTATATACACTGATTGCATTCCTAATCACTATGGTGTTATAATATCTTTAACAAAGATTATCAGGCATGTATGCACCAAATCCCCTTACTATGGCAGTAGTAAGGGGATTTTTGGTGTGACTAGTCGCCTATTCGTCATTACGCTTGCGTAGCCAATGCGCAAATAGCGCAACGAGACAACCACTTGCTGCTGTGGTCATGATGTTTACAAAGATTTCAGACATCGCGTATGCACCTCCTCTCTACGTCAAATTGACGCCTGAGAGATAGGCGACTACATTATTATATCATCTGTAAACACGCAAGCATATGCACTCCGATAAGTTGAATTATGTACTTAAAATGATAGGAATTATCACGCCAATATTTTATACAGAAGATAATAAAATAATTTGGTTCGTGCTTAATCTAATTACACCTCAGGTAACATTTCAAACACAGTATCCAACGTTTTTTTATTGTATGCTATTAAACCTACATGTCTTGAATAATTTCCCAATTTAGAAATTTGAAGATTCATGCTTTCAACTCTAGTTGTTAAAGATTTAGGTATTATTGTAATACCTTGCCCCGTTTTCACACTCGCAAATATGGACTCTAAATTATCTTTGTATTCAATTTCCAATTTCATTTCAGAAAAATTTTTTCTTATAAAGGTCAAAGTGTCACAAGGGGGAGTCAAAACAAAAATTTTATAGTTTTTAAGTGTGTCTACAGCTATACTTTCGTTATTAATTAATCCGAAATTTCTTGAATAAACAATCATGTAATCTTCAGAATACACATATTTATAAAACAATTTTTGACTCTCATTAGATGTAATATCTCCAATTATCACATCTATATCTCCACTATATAGATGTTCTAGCAATATCTGTGTGTTATTTTCAATTTTAATTTCTATATTATTATTCAACATTTTTTTCTGACTATTTTCTAACTTATATAAAGAGAAACTAGGAAGTAAACCTAGTCTTATGTTCGAATTAATTGATTCAAAAATTTGTAACTTTAAATTTTTCAAATTTTGCCTTACTATAAGTAACTTTTCTAATACTATCTCCCCGTTTTCAGTTAGAAATATACCTCGAGAAGTTCTATAGAACAAGTCACTTTCAAAATATTCTTCAATACTTTTGATTCTTTTACTAAGTGCTGGAGTACTGATATTAAGTATTTTAGATGCTTGATTAAGACTTTGATATTCAGCAACTTTGATAAAATCCTCTATATATTCAATATTCATATATTACGCTCCCTGTTAACTTTTCTTTAATACCACCCTTAATATATTCATTATTCCATTAATTACAATATTATACTACGCTAAATGACATCAAATATTTGTAAGAAAGGGTTAAATCATGAAGAAAATTTGGATTTTAACGTTAGGCATGTTTGCTTTAGGTATGGATACTTATATTGTGGCAGGACTATTACCTGATATGGGAAAAAGCTTTAATAAAAGCAGTGCTGAAATAGGACAAGGCGTTACTGTTTTTACATTGTTTTTTGCTTTATCTGCACCCATATTTTCAACAATATTGGCTAAGTATTCTGTTAAAAACATACTTTTAATCGCACTACTGACCTTTGGGGTAGCTAATTTAATTACGATGTTATCTTATAACTATTCAACATATATCTTATCTAGATGTGTAGCTGGATTAGGGGCAGGATTATTCTCACCTATGGCAGTTAGTTCGGGGGGGTATTTAGTAAGCCAAAAAAATAAAGGCAAAGCATTAGCTTTTATAGTTGGAGGTATGAGTGTAGGAACTGTAGTTGGCGTCCCTTTAGGATTACAATTAGCTGATTTAATTAATTGGAGGTTTGCCATAGGGTTAATTGTAATTGTAAGTATAGTTGCGTTTATTAGTATATCTATTTTACTTCCTAATTTTAATATGCCTGCAGCACCTAACTTGAAAGATAGATTCTCACTTTTTATAGATATACATGTATTAAGGGTGGTATCTGTAACTGTATGTGCTGCAATTGCCAGCTTAGGATTATATACCTACCTCTCTCAGGTAATAAGCGCAGCTGTTTCACCACACTATATTTCACTTTTTTTAACGACTTGGGGAATAGGGGGATTATTAGGAAGTTTTGGTGTAGGTTTAGTCATGGATAAATTTAAAAACACTCAAATTTTAATGCTTATTATTTTAGTTGTTTTAAGTATAAGTATAGCGTTAATTCCTACTTTAATTAAAATACCTATTTTAGGACTTTTGCCTTTCTTACTATGGGGAGCTATGGGATGGGCGACACAAGCACCTCAACAGCATATATTATTAAAAAAGCATGCTGAACATGGAAGTGCATCTGTAGCTTTAAATAGTTCATTAAATTATTTAGGCAGTGCTATTGGTGCTGCATTAGGTGGTTTATTACTTGCACAAGGAGGATCATTGAAGACTTTAATTTATGGTGCATTTACTGTGATTATTTTAGGAATTATTATTCAATTAATAAACATCAATATTGATAGAAAAAATGGAGAAGAATAAAATATTTCTGATATTGTTATTGAAGGGACTATTTCATATCGATGATTATACATATTAATAGAAGGAGAGTAGTTATGCATATAATTTTTGCGATAATTGTCTTATAAACTTTTTTAAATACTTTTGAAAGTATTTATTTTATAAATAATGGAGAAACTTATTTCGGAGCAAATTTACGTTACACATGGTTGCTATATATATTTTGTATAGTTGTTGCTGTTGCTAACTTACTTTTTAGAAAATATATACAAAATAAGTATAGTAAAATGGTAAATGAAAATATAACTAGTATAGCCAATGAAAATGAATTTTTCTATCAATTACCTATTGTGCAATTAACAGACGACATGCCAATAAGAGTTAATGGGAAATCAAATATTACTTTTCAATTATACTTTAATAACATTTTTCATAAGTTCTTATTTATATTTGACCTTTTTTCTATACCGGGTTTACTGTTAATTTCTGAAGAAAATCAAATTTGTTTGAAAAGTAAAGGATGGCTCAAATATAAATATGATATATATATTAATGATTGTTATAAAGGTACTTTTAATGCTAAAAGTCTATTAAAGAAAGAGGGAATAAAAAAATATATCAATTTTCTCATTCAAATCGATAACAAGGCATATGAATTAACAAATGATTATTTAGATTTAACTGTGTATATAAAAGAAGAAACTATCTTATTGTCAGGAAAGAGAACATATTTCAATTTCTTTTCTAAAAATGAAAAAAATGGAAGAAGGAGTGAAAAGCATATAATTAATGTAGATTCAAATCTTACTACAGAAAAAAAGGAATTGTTTTTAACTCTTTACATAACTGCATTGAATATAAGGAATTTTTAACTTGAAAATTAATGTGGGGATTTTATGGAATTATATGTAGAAATAATTCTGAAGGAAAATCATCTTTATTAATGAGTATAGCTAAGTAAATTTAGCTATGGGAAATTTTTTCTCAAAAAACAAATTAGTATATAACTGTAAGATTAAAAATAATGAAATTTTTAATGGGTTATTGGAAAAAATTGATTTCATTATGGAGAAATGAATAATCAAGAAAAATATATATTTAACAAAGTGTATTTATAGATACTTTAAAACCCTTGAAATGAGAGGTAGTATACTAGAGATAAAGCTAACATTATAAGGTAGGGTAATTTGAAAAATTATCAAAAAGATGATGACGAAACCATTTCTTTTCTATTATCTTCATCTGAAAATATCATAATGATTTTACTTTTGTATTTTCTCTTATTACATTAAGTTATATAAACAAAGTCTATAATAGTTCACATCAGTTTATTATAAAGAATAAGTACTTCTCTTCATAAAAAACACCTCCGTATTTTTCATTTTAAATGAATTCAACGGAAGTGTTTTTATTTTATGCCAAAAAGTGGGGACACCACAATCATGATTTGGGCTCTTCATTAATTATGTTTTATGTTCATTTGCTGAATCTTTAACAGCATCATATACCTCATTTGTTTCTGCTTCTTTTTTCTTGCCAAAATCGTTGGAATTAAGATTAGTTTCAATTCCAGTGAAGTTTACTGTGCCCCAAGATGAGTCATCTTGATTCTTTCCTTCTTTATCATAATTCCAAAGCGTCCAGGACAAATTATTAGCATTCATTTTCTTAATAATATGTTTGAAGTCATTAGTATTTGGTGCGATGTGATCTCCTTCTCCTGCAAGGTGGCCATTAAATTCTCCCATATATGAAGGAACATCATAATTAGCATCTTTAATGCCTTTTATTTTATTATCAAAATTTTCTTTTATACCGTCATGAGATTTAGCTTGTTCTCCCCATGGATAATTGTGATATTCATAAACAAGATTTTTATTATTTTCACCAAAATAACTAGGGTCTTTCATATCTTGAGGGTCCCATGTTGCTTCTAGAAAAGCGATATGGTCATCGTTATTATCTCTTATAGTTTTTAATGTATCTTTATAGAATTTTTGAAGTTCATTAATCTCATCTTGATTACCTTTTGTTCCTTCTGGTCCTTTAGGTTCATTTAAAATATCGTAACCAGCTATAGCATCATTATCTTTAAATTCATTTGAAAGATGATGCCATATTTGCTTTATTTTTTCTTTAGAATGTTCATCATCCCAGAATGTTCCTTGACCGCCATGGGCATAAGTAGAATGTGCTTCACCATTTTGACCATTTGGAGTCCCATGCATATCTAAAATAACGTATAGACCATGCTTTTTAGCTTTGTCAACAAATCGTTTAATTGTATCGATACCTTCTTGTCTTATTTGTAACTTTGTAGGATCTATTTCTTTATCATCACCTACTTCCATGTTCTTGTCATAGTTAGTTACGTTAATATAATTAATAGGTAGGCGAATGGTATTAACTCCCATATCTTTAACTCGTTTGAAATCATTATCTTTCCATCTATTATCTGCATATTTTTCTAAAGCTTTATGAGCTTTATTGGCATCGCCTCCCATTTTATCCTGAGTTTGATCAAATACCTCTTGATATCCTTTATCATCACCGTTTTTCTTTACTGTATTGGCGTAACCACCTAACCAGGCTTCAGTCGTAAACACATTCCCTGCATTCACACCTTTAATTGGGTATTTGCTATTATCTTCATCTTTTTGAACTATATCTTGACCCTGTGTCTGGAGTTGACTCATATCTTCGGCATGTACTGAATCATTTGGCATACCAAATGATGTTATCGTTACAGCTGTTAATATTGAACTGAAAATTGCTTTTTTCATTGGTATATTATCCCTTTCATTTTTTACTTGTTAATCAACATTATCAAAATCTATATCGTTGTCATTTAAATCGTCAATGACTTCTTGACTTAAAATATTTTTTTCACCATTGTCATTCATTCCATTAATTTTTGGGGCAAGTGGTAAGTTTAAGTCAAAATTAGCTTTATCAATTTGTTCTTTTTGGAAATCTAAGCGATCTGTAACATCGTCATCTTCGCCATATGCATCTTTTTCAGCATTTGTAGCATCATAGTTTTTACCTACAAAATTAGAAAGATACGTTTTTTCATCCCCTCGATTTGCAGGTGTTTTAACTCCATTTTCTTGTGCGTATCTTCTTAAATCACCAAAACTAGCATCTTGTATCTCAGCGTTTTTATCTTCCCCAGGTCCATGTTTAACTAATGCATCAAAGTATATATATTGTCCTAATTGAGATAATCCATCTTGTTTTGCAGCATCAATAGCTGGTTGATAGTATTCTTCTTTAATTACTTTATTTTGTGCTTTAACAAAATTATCTTTGTCAGTATCAAATGCTTCATACCAATCCTGTTCCATGCCTTCCAAACCAGATACATTACCACTGTGATTATCTTTCTTTTCTTTTAATTGGTCTGTATACTTTGCCAAAGGATTATTAGGATTAATTTCATTATAATATTTAACTACATCATACATATCACCAGTTGCACTAGTAAATCCAACTAGTCCAGCTGTATAGCCTCTTCCATCTTCATAGTCTCCAGTCCATGATCTATACTGTTTTGAATAATCATAGCTAGCATCCTCTGATGCACTCATTAAAGCAAATACACGCTTTCTTAAATCATAATTTTTATCCATATAATTATTGGCATTCAATTTTTGTACTTTTTGCGAAGTATGCTTTGTTAAGTTTTTTCCTTGTTGTTCCTCTGCAAGTGCTCCATTTGTCAATGGTGTTAGAGTCGATAGTGCGATAGCTCCAGATAATGCAATTTTCATAGTGCTTTTCATTTCAATACTCCTTTTCTAGTTTTAAATCGAATTCAAAAAATGGCTATAAATATTGAAAATACCAAATCAATAATATGTATGTATAAGCAAGCCTTCTTCCTCCCTCCCTCAAAAATGGTTAGCTTTACTAACAAAAAACATGGTAACTTTTCTTTCTGTTTTGTACAACTAAAGAAAACGTTTTCCAAAGAGACTTAATAGAAATTTTATTATATATAAATTTAATTAACATTTAATACATAAATAATTAATAAAACTTTTTCGGAATATAATATTTTGTAAGTGCATACGAAAAACTTTTGTTTGGTATTTTTATCTTATTATTATATTACATTATTGTAGTAAATTTAATAGAAATATAAAAAAGAACAACATGTCAACATATATCGCCCTAATGAGTTGTTTGAAAAACAATAACCTTTCAGTAAGTCAATGAATGATTATCAATATTTTCCACTCCTACCCACTATGGTGTTATAATGCAATTAACAAAGATGTCGTGCATGTATGCACCAAATCCCCTCACTATGCCAGTAGTGAAGGGATTTTTTGGTGTGACTAGTCGCCTATTTACTTATCGTTACGATTACGCAGCCAATACGCAGCCAATACGCAAATAAAGTAACGATACAACCACTGATGACTGTGGTCGTGATGTGAACAAAAGCTTCGAACATTGATACGCACCTCCTCCCTACGTCAATTGACGCCTGAGAGATAGGCGACTTCATTTTTATATCATTGGTAACTATGTAAGCACATCTACTTCCCACAAGTTGAATGATGCTAGTAAAGTAAGGGATAAATGAAACAACAATAGAAATATATACAAGATCAAGAAAAACATGTTAAAGAATATAAAGGTTATTAAAATTAATCCAATACCACTTAAGAGTCTAACAACTAAATCAGGCTCATAGCCCAAAAGAAAACCACCCGCAAGCAGGTGGTTTTGGTTTTATAATATTTAAAATATGTCGCACTTATTGTGCACAGTTATATGGATTGAAGTCCAATGGCATTGGTGTAGCAAAACCTAACATGACAAAGTCTTCATCGCCAGTGTTGGTCATGCCGTGCGCATCTCCTGGGAATGAAACGAATATATCTCCGGCTTTAATGGGTTTTTGTTCATTATCATTTGTGAAAAATGTGCCTTCGCCTTGTAGTACAATCCAAACATCATCTGCATCTTTATGTGTGTGACAAGGTAATGATTGTCCTGGTTTAAGACACCAAACCGCACCAGCTGAATGTCGCGTTTCATAAAATATGGTTTTTTTCGCTGCATCGTCAGAAAAATGTTGTAACTCATTTATTTTAAAAAAGCGATTGGATGTTTGTGACATATTTCTCACTCCTGTCAGTTTACAATATAGTTTGGTTGTTCACCGCTCAGTTGCTTAACTACGTTAGATGCTGTAATATCAGCCATCATGTCTCTTGCCTCGAATGTCGCATTGCCAATATGTGGTGTGATAACTACGTTTTTCATTGATTTCAGTGCTTCAGTAATTTTCGGTTCAAACTCAAACACATCAAGTGCTGCACCTTCAATAATACCTTCTTCTAGGGCTTTTACTAATTCTTCTTCATAAACAATTGGACCTCTTGATGCGTTGATTAAATATGAAGTTGGTTTCATTTTTTTGATCGCATTATAGTCAATCATGTGCTTTAACTTTTCATTATATGCACAGTTCAAAGTTACAAAGTCTGAACGTTTTAAAAGTTCGTCTTGTGAAACATATTCTGCATTTAATTCAGCTTCTTTATCTTCATAACGTTTAGGACCTGAATAAAGCACATTCATATCAAAACCTTTAGCACGTCTTGCAACGGCAGTACCAATTTCGCCTAATCCTATAATACCAATTGTTTTACCAGATACTTCACGTCCTCTAAAGAATAACGGTGACCAACCGTTAAATCCTTTATTACGGCAAAGTTGATCTCCTTCAGGAATTCGTCTTGCAACAGCAAGTAAAATACCCATTGTTAACTCTGCAGTTGAATTGGTTGAAGCAATGGGTGTGTTTGTCACATTGATATCGTGTTCACGCGCAGCTTCAATATCAATATTATTAAAACCAGCACCGTAGTTAGCTATGATTTTTAATTTTGGTGCAGTTTCAATAACTTTTCGGCTCACGTTAGTAGATAATAAAGTGATTAATGCATCAACGTCTTTAATTTTTTCTATTAATAATGCTTCGGAAATTAGCGTTTCACCAGTATACATATCAACGTCAAAATGTTGTTCAAGTTGATTAAGCCCAGCTTCTGGGATAGCACCTGCGATAAAAATCTTCTTCATAAAAATCGTCTCCTCCTATTATGTGAAAATATTCACAATACTTAATTTAAGTTTAACACTATTTGGTGTTTTGGGTATGTAAAAAGTGCCAAAGTGTATTGTGTGTTTTGTGTGATATGGACAAACTGCATTTGTACGTAGAAAAGTGTCGAAAGTTGATTGAATTTCAAGTGAAAATATAATAATTCATTTTTATATAAGTGTTGAGTGCAAGTATTAGTATATTTATGGAAAACCCTTACATTTTAGTGTAATATTATACTAAGAGGTGATTGGTATGGTGAATATAAAAAAAGACCGTATGAAAATATATGTGTTGGATAATGGGCGAATGAAAATGGATAAAAATTTAATGATTGCAAATTCAAACCAAGCGACATTAGATAATCCAAATAAAGAAAATGAACTACATGAATTTCCTATTTATACCGTTTTTATAGATCATCCTGATGCTAAGATATTATTTGATACTGCTTGTAATCCGAATTCAATGGGCGAAGAAGGACGATGGATTAATGCAACACAAAAAGCTTTCCCTTATTTTTCTGATGAATCATGCCACTTACCAAATAGACTAGAACAATTAGGTGTCGATCCTAAAGATGTGGATATAGTAGTAGCTTCCCATTTACATCTTGATCATGCTGGTTGTTTAGAATATTTTACAAACGCAACTGTAATTGTTCACGATGATGAATTCAGTGGTGCAATGAAGTGCTATGCGCGTAATCAACAAGAAGGTGCGTACATTTGGAGTGATATCGATGCTTGGATTAAAAGTGATTTGACTTGGCAAACTATAGCGCGAGATCAAGCACATCTAAACCTTGTAGATGGTGTGAAAGTACTTAACTTTGGTAGTGGACATGCCTGGGGAATGATTGGTTTGGAAATTGAAACTGAAGAGTTAGGAACACTCATCTTAGCCTCTGATGCTATTTATACACAAGAAAGTATGGAACCTAAATTACAACCACCTGGTATTCTTTATGATTCGGTTGGTTGGGCAAATTCAGTGGAATATATTAAGCGCCTTGCTCAAGAAAAGAACGCAGAGATTTGGTTTGGCCATGATGGTAATCAATTTGAATCTTTTAGAAAGTCTACGGATGGTTATTATGAGTAAAGGATGTGTGAAGCAATGAAAACAAAAGCTGCAGTATTATATGAAATGGGTGTTGAAGGGCCATATGAAAAAATGAAGCCTTTAAAAATAGAAACTTTAAATCTTGACGCCCCTAAACAAAATGAAGTGCTAATTAAAATTCATGTCGCGGGTTTATGTCACTCTGATTTGTCAGTGATTAATGGTAGTCGTCCAAGACCAATGCCTATGGCGCTTGGCCATGAAGCTGCAGGTGAAATTATAGAACTAGGTGAAGGTGTTAGTGATTTTGAAGTTGGAGATCACGTTGTCTGTACTTTTATCCCTAGTTGCGGTAAATGTATACCATGTCGTGAAGGAAGACCTGCATTATGTGAAAATGGTGCAGCTTCCAATGAGAAAGGTGAGATGATAGAAGGTGGGTTCCGACTATCTAAAGAAAAAGATGTCATACATCATCATTTAGGTGTTTCTGGATTTTCAGAATATGCTGTTGTCTCAGAAAATTCAATAGTTAAAATAGATCCAGAAATTCCTTATGAAAGAGCAGCAGTGTTTGGTTGTGCTGTCATTACAGGCATAGGTGCTGTTATAAATACAGCTCAGATTAGACCGGGGAGTAACGTAGCGGTAGTGGGTCTTGGTGGCATTGGACTCAATGCTATAATAGGTGCGAGACTGGCTGGTGCTAATGAGATTATTGCTTTAGATATTAACGAAGATAAATTTGAAATTGCTAAAACTTTAGGTGCAACAGCAGTGTTTAACTCAAGTGATGAAAATGTGATTGATGATGTTAAAACATATGTAACAGGTGGCGCTGAATACGTGTTTGAAACAGCAGGTGTAGTACCTGCAATGCAAGTAGCATACGCGATAACAAAACGAGGTGGTTCAACAGTGACCACAGGTTTACCTGATCCAAAAGCAGAATTTTCATTTCCACAAGTAACGTTAGCTGCTGAAGAGAGGACGATTAAAGGTTCATATGTGGGAAGTTGTGTTCCTGACCGTGATATACCAAGATTTGTGAGCTTATATCGTCAAAACAGACTTAATATTGATCCATTAATCAGTGATGTCATCTCATTAGATCAGATTAATAAAGGTTTTGATCAGTTAGCAAATGGCGATGCCGGTAGAATTATTATCAAAATGTCTTAATTAATAATTCAAAATATATAAAACAAAGGTTAAGTTGCGCGTAAAACCAACAAACAACTTAACCTTTTTATAATAGAAAAACGTTGTGAGTTCATATTACATGATACCAATCATTTTCATCCAAATTGATCCTATGCCAATCCAAACGATAAAGTAAACAATACCGAGAATAAAATTCATTGTCCACCAACGTTTTTGGCTTATATAATCAGCAGAAAATAGTATCGGTGCAGGACCGCTACTATAATGTGTTGTTGAAGCTAATAGGTTACCGAAGAAACCTAATATTAAAGCGCTGAGTAATGGCGGTGCACCAGCGGCGACAGCGACTCCTAATAGTGCAGCATACATCGCACTAACATGTGCCGTTGCGCTTGCAAAAAGATAGTGTGAATAAAAATAGAAAACAATTAATAATATGAGCACGATTGGCCAACTAAAATTACCTAAGCTGGATGCAATTAACTTACTTAACCAAGGGATAAAGCCCAGTTTATTAAGTTGATCAGCCATTAATACAAGCACTGAAAACCAAATTAATGTGTTCCAGGCGCCAGTTTCATTTAAAATATCTTTCCAATTTAAAACGCCTGTAATGAGTAAGAGTGAAAGTGCAATAAATGCTGTTAATGTAGCATCTATTTGAATGACACTTCCAGTAATCCATAAAGCGAGTGCTATGATAAAAATAGCAATCATAAATTTTTCTGGAATGGATATTTTACCCATTTTCATTAATTCTTTATGTGCCCAGTTTTTAGCATTTGGTGTTTTTTTAATACTGGGTGGATATATTTTATAAATAATGAACGGTACTATGATCAAAGAAATCAAGCCTGGCACAAGTGCAGCTAAGAACCAGTTCATCCATGTTATATGTATATTCGCAGTGCTTTCTGCAAGGTTTTGTGCGAGCGGATTACCAGCCATCGCAGTTAAAAACATTGCAGCAGTAATTAAATTACCTTGAAATTCAGTGAAAATTAGAAAAGCACCCATTTTTCTTTCTGTACCTTTTTTTGGGTCTGAGCCAAATGATTCAGATAAAGATTTAATAATTGGGAACATAATACCACCTGCACGTGCAGTATTACTCGGTGTTGCCGGTGCTAATATAAGATCTACGCCTACGAGTGAGTACGCGAGTCCCAAGGTCTTTTTACCAAAAAGATTAACGAATTGTAATGCGATACGTCGTCCTAAGCCTGTCTTCACAAAGCCTCTTGAAATAAAAAAAGCTATGACAATGAGCCAAATACTATTATTGCCAAAACCTTGTACGGCATTTTTTATATCAGAGACGCCTGTAATTACCATGACAGTAAAACCTAGTATAGATACAGCTCCAATAGGCATTGGTTGTGTGATACAAGCAATGATCGTTGCCACAAAAATAGCAAACATATACCAAGCTTGTATACTAAGTGAATCTGGTTTGAAAGGGGTGAGCAGCCAAATAAGTATACCGATCACTAAAGGTAAAATGAATTTACGGTACTTTATTGAGTTTTGCATACTACAATTTCCTTCTTTCCATACAGGTTACTTACTACAGTTATCAATTTATACTTATAAAAAAGAGATGTAAAGAAAAAAGGTTATAGACAATTAAATACTGAATGATTCATTTTGTGAATCAAATTATTCGAAGTTTTGAGGTATATTAGAAAAACTAGAAATCAGTTTATGTAATTATACGAAAATTGATCATGGGAACAGAGCTAATATGGGGTTTACACACTCAGGAAGTCTTCGGTTTGTCTGCGCGTACTGTGCGCTCATGCTCATATATATTATAAAAAGACGACTGCTTTACAAATTTTAAATAAAGCAATCGTCTTTGTAATTGTTAAAAATTATTGTGCTGTATAGCCGCCGTCAATTACGATTGCTTGTCCAGTGACACTTTGAGCTTTATCGCTAGCAATGAATACAGCATAATCAGCAACTTCTTGAATATTTATAAGTTGTTTTTGTGGAATGAGTGGGAATAGTACGTCTTCTAATACTTGTTCAACACTCACATTTCTTGTTTTGGCAAGGTCATTCATTTGGCCTCGAACGAGTGGTGTATCAATGTATCCAGGACAGATCGCATTGACTGTCACACCATCTTCGGCTGCCTCTAAAGCTGTAACTTTTGTTAGACCAATGATGCCGTGTTTGGCACTGTTATAAGCAGATTTGCCAGAAAATCCTACAAGTCCGTTGATAGAAGACATGTTTAAAATTCGTCCGTATTGTTGTTGCTTCATTAGCGGAAGTACATGCTTTGTCATAATAAAAGTACCAACTAGCATAATATCTATCATTTGTTTGAATTTATCAGTTGGAAAATCTTCAATATTTGCCACGTTTTGAAGACCTGCGTTGTTAATTAAAATATCAATCTGTCCATACTGTTTTACGGTTTTATCTACTAATGCTTCTACATCTTTTTCATTAGAAACATCCGCGGTAACACCAATACAATCAAAGCCGTTTGATTTAAATGATTCAACTGCACGATTTAATGCATCTTGATTAATATCGGTAAATACAACTTTTGCACCTTCATTTAAAAACACCTGAGCAATTTCCAACCCAATGCCACTCGCTGCACCTGAAATAATTGCGATTTTGTCTTTTAACATATGTTTGCCTCCCTTTTTATCATATTTAGCTTACATTTGTTCAATGGATTAGTAAAATAAAGGGTTTAATTGTGCTATATATGTTCTTTTTTGGGGGAGTTTGATTATAGAAAGTCGAACAATTAAATAATATTTATATTTTAATATAAAATAATAGTATAATTCATTTTAGAAAGAAGGTATAATTTAGTGTAGTTAAAATGAATAGGAGGCTAAAGTTATTGAGTAGGAGAGAATATTTTCATCACGTTGATCATCGGAAAAAGCAACAAAACTCTAAATTAACACTGTGGATAACATTTATTATTACACTGATATTTACCATAGTAGAGTTTGTCGGTGCCATACTTTCAAATTCTTTAGCATTGTTATCTGATTCGTTTCATATGTTAAGTGATGTTATCGCATTAAGTTTGTCTATGGTTGCGATATATTTTGCAACGAAAAAGCCTACGTCACGTTTTACATTTGGTTATCTGAGATTAGAAATATTAGCTGCTTTTTTAAATGGTTTAGCATTAATGATTATTTCATTATGGATACTGTATGAAGCAGTTAAGCGTATGATTTATCAACAACCAATTGAAAGTGGTGTTATGGTTATCATAGCCACGATTGGTTTATTCGTTAATATCGTTTTGACAATCGTGCTTGTACGTTCTTTAAAACAGGAAGACAATATCAATGTTCAAAGCGCATTATGGCACTTTATGGGGGATTTATTAAACTCAATCGGTGTTATCGTTGCTGTCGTGTTAATCCACATAACAGGATGGCAGATGATAGATCCAATCATCAGTATCATCATTTCCTTAATTATATTACGTGGTGGATGGAAAATTGCTAAAAATGCTTGGTTTGTATTGATGGAAGCTGTGCCTGAAAAGTTCGATATAGATAAATTAATTGCTGATATGAAAAGTATAAAAGGGATTGATGATGTTCATGAATTTCATTTGTGGAGTATAACCACGGAACACTTTTCTTTAAGTGCCCATGTTGTACTAAGTGCTCCATCTGAGGATGAATCATTTAATGCCATAAATAATGTTTCTAAATTATTGGAAAATAAATACAATATCAAGCACACAACGTTACAAATTGAAAACCTTAGCATCAATAGTCATTCTAAGATATATTATGAAAATTTGAAATCATAACTATTCAGTGTTTGTAGAAATTTAATTTGTTGAATGTATGATTATATAGACAGAGAGAAATATAAAATTTAAATAAGCTTTCATTATCACGATAGAGAAAAACACCATCTTTTTTATAAAATATGATTAATTTGAAAGAGCTACATCTTCTTAGTTTTAATTTATTAAAATACGCTATATAATTTTAAGCAATAACTTAGAAAGGTGTATATGATGGGTCAATATCAAATTACAAAACCATTAAACAATAATGTTATTATTTGTATGCATCAAGAGCGTGAAGTGGTACTTATTGGCAAAGGAATCGGGTTCAATAAGAGACCAGGGATGGTTGTAGATGATGAGACAATGATAGAAAAAGTTTATGCGCTAGAACAGAAAAAGCAACAAGAACATTATAAAGCACTTATTGAACATGCCGATGATTCTGTCATTCAAGCGATTATTGAAGCGATTAATATGATTACTAATACAGATTTAGAAATTGATGATAATCGCTTAATTGTAGCGTTAACGGATCACATTATATTTGCATATAAACGACTCATGCAAAATCAATATATTAATAACCCTTTTGCAATCGAAACGAGACATCTATACCCTGAAGCTTATAAAATAGCTGCTTCAGTTATCTATAAACTCAATTCAGTATTGTCACTTCAATTTCCAGAAGATGAGGTTGGGTTTATAGCATTACATATTGCGTCTAATATGGAAAAGCTAACAATGAGCGAAATGAATAAAATTAATGATTTAATCAGTAAATGTATTCAAATTGTGGAGCATGATTTACACCAATCTATTGATACGACGTCTGTACAATATCAAAGATTTATTAGACATATTCAATTTTTAATTAGAAGACTGAGTATAGGGGAAACGATCAAGTCGCAAACTGAATTTGAAAAGATGTTGAAAGCGCATTATCCGCTGTGCTATAATGTTGCTGTCAAAATAATGAAAATGATGCAAAAACAGTTAGGTGTCACGGTATATGAAGCAGAAGTTATTTATTTAACATTACATATCAACCACTTAACACAACAATAAATAAGCACGTGTAACTGATTCGATCAGGCATGAGTACTTAGACAGAGCAAAAGCTCAGTTTATTTACTCATGCCTTTTTTTGTGCCTTTGATCTTGTTTTGACGAAAAATAAAGGGACTTATAATATATTATGTTTTGTACATGAACGTTACATAGTTTCTTGAAAATGGAGGATATATTATGTGGAAGAAATTTTTTGGTCAGCTTCAACGTATAGGTAAGGCTTTGATGTTACCTGTGGCCATTCTACCAGCAGCCGGTTTGTTATTAGCTTTTGGGACAGTTTTACAAGGAGACGTTTTACAATCTTATCTCCCATTTATTAAAGCAGATGGATTTCAACATGTTGCTCAAATGATGGAAGGCGCAGGGGTTGTTATTTTCGATAATTTACCTATGATTTTTGCATTAGGCGTGGCTATCGGTTTAGCTGGCGGAGATGGTGTTGCTGCGATTGCTGCATTTGTAGGGTTTATGATTATGAATAAAACCATGGGTGCATTTTTAGGTATTACATCAGATAATGTCAGTGATGCTGCTAGTGGTTATGCAAATGTACTAGGCATACCTACCTTACAGACAGGTGTGTTTGGAGGGATTATCATTGGGGCGTTGGCTGCATGGTGTTATAACAAATTCTATAATATTTCATTGCCAAGTTATTTAGGGTTTTTCGCTGGTAAACGCTTTGTACCGATTATGATGGCAACGTGTTCTTTCATTCTTGCATTTCCGATGGCGTGGATTTGGCCAACCATTCAATATGGTTTAAATGCATTCAGTGAAGGTCTCTTAGAATCTAATACAGGTATAGCCGTATTCTTATTTGGCTTTATTAAACGTTTGTTAATACCATTTGGTTTACATCATATTTTTCATGCACCGTTCTGGTTTGAATTTGGAAGTTTTAAAAATGCGGCTGGACAAATTATTCATGGAGACCAGCGAATTTTTATTGCTCAAATCACTGAAAACGTACCACTGACAGCTGGTAAATTTATGGGTGGGGAATTTCCGGTAATGATGTTTGGACTACCTGCTGCTGCTCTAGCAATTTATCATTCGGCAAAGAAAGAAAATCGTAAAGTGGTTGGTGGTTTGATGTTATCAGGTGCCTTAACATCATTTCTTACAGGTATAACAGAACCGTTAGAATTTTCGTTCTTATTTGTAGCACCGCTCTTGTTCTTTATTCATGCAGTGCTAGACGGCTTTGGCTTCTTAATTATGTACTTATTGAATGTACATTTAGGCTATACTTTCTCAGGTGGATTTATTGATTTCTTACTGTTGAACATCTTACCTAATAAGACAGCTTGGTGGCTTGTTATTCCAGTAGGCATAGTCTATGCAATACTTTATTACTTTATATTTAGATTTATTATCAAAAAATTAAATTATAAAACGCCTGGTAGAGAAGATAAAGAAATGCAAAATAATTCTGTATCAGTAAGTGAGTTACCATTTAAAGTTTTAGATGCAATGGGTGGAAAAGAAAATATTAAACATCTTGACGCATGTATTACACGTTTAAGAGTAGAAGTTAATGAAAAATCTCAAGTAGATGTTGAAAGTTTGAAACAACTAGGTGCTTCAGGCGTACTAGAAGTAGGCAATAATATGCAGGCGATTTTTGGGCCGAAATCAGATCAAATTAAGCATGATATGGCACAAATTATCGCTGGTAATATCACAAAACCAGAAGAGACAACGATTGAAAGTGAAGCGATGAATGAATCAGTTACAGTTGAAGGTGAAACGATTTATGCACCACTTAAAGGTCGTACAGTACCGTTGGATGAAGTACCAGACCAAGTATTTAGTGATAAATTAATGGGTGATGGTCTTGCGATTTATCCAGATAATGGAGAGGTTGTGGCACCGTTTGATGGCACAGTAGAGTTAGTCTTCCCTACCAAACATGCGATAGGTTTAAAATCTGAATCAGGTGTAGAAGTGTTAATACACTTTGGTTTAGAAACTGTTGGATTGCAAGGAGAAGGTTTTACAGTACATGTAGATTCTGGAGACACGATTGTAAAAGGTCAATTACTTATGACTGTAGATTTAGACTATATTAAAACACATGCAAAAAGTGACATTACGCCGATTATCGTAACTAATTCTGGAGAACACGAGATTAAAACAACACATGACGGTGCAGTCGACACAGGAGAAGTGTTAATTAAATTATAATATATATAAAACCTCTTAATTCACAATATCGTGTAATTAAGAGGTTTTTTGTAGAAAAACAGTATTAATCTTATCATTCAATCAATTAATCTCCGATAATCATATTATCTATTAAACGTGCTTTGCTGAATTTTACAGCTAGTGAAATGAAAATTTTTCCTTTAATGCGTGTGATTGCTTCTAATTCTGGATAACTATATATAGCTACCGTTTCTATGTTACCGGATGTATGCTGTTCAATATATGTTTTAGCTGTGTCTATTAATTTGGCACTATTACGCTCTCCTTGAAGATATTGTTCGTTTGCTAACTGTAAGCTTTTATATAGTGCAGGCGCTTCTTGTCGTTCTGTATGCGTCAAATAAACGTTGCGTGAACTTTTAGCGAGACCATCAGATTCGCGTACTGTATTAACACCAATGATGTCTATTGGATGATTAAAATCCATGACCATCTTTTCGACGATAGCTAGTTGCTGTGCATCTTTTTTGCCGAAATACGCACGTTGTGGGCGAATAATGTTAAATAACTTGTTAACAACTGTGATGACACCATTGAAATGGCCAGGACGTTGTGCACCTTCTAAAACAGTGGCGAGCTTACCAGCATTTAACTTTATCGTAGGTTCTTCTGGGTACATCTCTTCTGCTTCAGGATAAAAGATATAGTCTACACCAACCGATGCTGCTTTAATTTTATCTTGGTCTATATTCCTAGGATATGCATCAAAATCTTCATTTGGTCCAAACTGTAGTGGATTTACAAAAATGCTGATGATTGTAACATCATTTTCCATTACGGATTGTGACATCATTTCCAAATGGCCTTCGTGTAAAGCACCCATGGTTGGAACAAAGCCGATGGACTGATTATTTTCTATTAAATTTGCACTTAGTTTACTCATTTCTTGAATAGATGTAATTAATGTTGTCATTCTGATACCTCATCCATAATTTGTTTTTTATACGTATGTGATTCATCAGGAAATATTTCGTTTTTGACTTCTTGATGATACTGCATTAAAGCTGTGATGCCGCTGGAAAAGTCTCCATATTGCTTGACGAATTTAGCTTGGTGTGGCACTTCATAGTTCAGCACATCATGATAAACCAATACTTGTCCATCAGTATCCTTACCTGCTCCTATACCAATCACTGGGATGTCTAAATTTTTGGTGATTTGTGCAGCTAAATCACTCGGAACAGCTTCTAAAACGAGCATAATGGCGCCAGCTTGTTGTACAGCGTAAGCATCATTTATGAGTTGCTGTGCTGTTTCTTTTGTGTTGGCTTGCATCTTGTACCCAGTAATACCAACGCTTTGTGGTGTAAGTCCTAAATGTGAAACGACTGGTAGACCAATGTGATTACAATTTTTTATAAAATCAATTAAATGTGCACCTTCAACTTTGATTGCATTTGCGTTAGTTTGTTTGTATAAATCTATAGCATTTTCTAAATCAGAGTGTTCGCTGATGCCAACAGCGCCAAAAGGAACATCAACAACCATAAATGTATTAGGGGCACCACGTCGCACAGCTTTCGCGTGATGGATCATATCTGACATTGTTACTTGAACTGTACTTTCATAACCTAAGACAGTCATACCTAAAGAATCACCAACTAAAAGGGTATCGATTTGTGCAGATTCTGCTTGTTTTGCACTAGGATAGTCATAAGCTGTAACCATTGAAATTTTATTTGCGTGCTGTTTCATATCAATTAAATGTTTTAATGTTAACAATTAAACTCAACTCCGTTGTCTCAATATTTTTATATTTAATCATATATTAACGAATGTATTCAAAAAATAAAATTAATTTAATACAACTTTTTATACTTGATAAATAAATTAAAATGTTTTCTACGAGCAAAATCGACTAAATTGCAAATAATATTAGGTGTGTAATACATATTAGTTTATAATAAATAGTAAATAATAAGTAAAATACACAATATAAATTATTAGTTTTAAAATTTATTAAAGCAAATGATATCAATAATAGACTTCAGGGATGAGAATGAGGGGAAATCATGATTTATACAATAACGAGCACATTACCACCAGTACATGGAGGCAGAACTAAAGCATTGCTAAGCCGAATAAAATTAATAGATAGTGAATTGGGAATCAAAAGTAAAATTTTAACAACGAATTATAATGCCAATTATCCATCTGTTTATGAAAAGTTTATAAATGAAGGAAAGGTGACAGAACATACAGAATTTGAAAATTTATATGATTGGCTGAGTGGTTTCAAACTATTAGAAACGCCAAAGACTAAATTTAAAAAGCAACCAAAGTATCAAACGATGGACCGTGAACTCGAAGGGTTGGAAAGTAAAAGTTTTAAAGATGGAAATGTTATGAGATATTACAAAAATAATAATTATGTATTGTACAGAAAATATTATGACAATAGCAATATAGTTCAACTTGAAGATTTTATGTCATCTATTAGTAAAAAACGGTTAGAACGTTGGGAATATAATGAATTTGGTCAATTGCATAGAAAAATTTATTACACGCATAAACCTTTTTCGAAATTATGTGAAGTTTATTTTGATACATACGGAGCTATATACTGTAAAAAATTTTTTAATACAGAGAGAGAAAGTTTAGATTATATCCAACTTTATAAAGATGATAGACCTTACTTATCCTTTAATAGTGAAAAAGCATTATTTAAATATTATTTCGACCATCAGTTCAGTGAAGATGATGTAGTATTTAATGATGCCAGACTTTTAGATGAACCATTATTAAATCAAAAACATGCGACTAAAAATATTTTAGTTTTTCATAATAGTCATTTGAATGGACAACAAATGAAAGGTTCATATAAATTTGCGCTCAATCATTCTGAAAAAGTAGAAAAATATTTAATATTAACTGAAAAGCAAAAAGAAGATATTTTTAGCCAAGTACCACTAGATGAAAGACAATTATCAGTAATACCACATTCGATTAAAACTTATAAATCACTTGCAAACGAAAATAAGTTAGATCGCTTTGTTTTTATAGGTAGATTAGGTTTTCAAAAACAAGTAGACCATTTAATTAAAGCGTATAAGCAATTTTTAGATTATGGCTATGATACGAAATTATCCATATTTGGTATGGATGAAGATGGACAGAAAAAAGTGTTGTTGGATTTAATTGAGCAATTTGGCATTCAGGATCAAGTAGAAATCAACGCTTTTACGAATAATCCTTTGAGAGAATTTCAACAATCAAAAGCCTCACTTTTAACAAGTAAATTTGAAGGATTTGGTTTAACTGTCATGGAGAGTATCGAAGTGGGTTGTCCAGTAATTGCTTATGATGTGAGATATGGACCGTCAGAGATTATAAATCATGGTGTGAATGGTTATCTCGTTGAGCCAGATAATATTAAAGCGTTTGCTGACTGTATGGCTAAAATCATCGATGAGCCATTTAATAACGTACAGACTAGACCCGAACTTAGTCATGATAAAGCTGTAGAAAATTATAAAAAACTATTTCAAGACATCGGGTATACTAAATAATAAAATTTTTTCCGTCTCTCTTTATCATATATTAATCAGTATGTTTCTGCTGCATATTTTACAAAATAAAACATATACGAAAAAACAGTTGTCATTGCTTAATCAAAGCAGTGTCACTGTTTTTATTTTGTTATTATCCATTTGAAGGTTGGTCGTTGTGATTTAAAATATTAATAAATTGAATAAAATACTTGTCTCTTATATACAGCGTGTTATATTAATGTTAATTGCAATTGTTTTTTAAACTATTTTATTGTTCGTCAATATTTGTTTTGATTATACTTTTTAAAAAGGAGTAACAATGAATAAATTTAAATTATTGATTATCATGTTGTGTTTAGTCTTAGTTGGATGTTCTGCTCAAGAAAATGAAGCTGAACATAAAGACAGTAAAAATCATGAAAAACAGCAAAGTAGCAATAGTGAAAATAAGCATCACAAAGAAGTGAAGCATGGTGTAACGTATATTGATGATATTTTAATTGTGAACAAAGATATTTCGTTACCAGAACATTTTAACCCTGGAGAAAATAAAAAAGCACGTCATGCATTACAGAAACTTTTAAATGATGGTAATAAACAAGGATTTCAATTATCAAACGCTAGTGGTTTCAGAAGTTATCAAAGTCAAGAGCAGTTATTTGACCAATATGTTCAAAGAGATGGAGAAAAAGCAGCCAATAAATATAGTGCGAAACCAGGACATTCTGAACATCAAACTGGACTGACATACGACATTGTTTCTGAGAATACAGACACCAACTTTAAAACTTCTTTTGGTAATACCGAGGAAGGTCAGTGGCTCAAAGACAATGCTTACAAGTACGGTTTTATCATCAGATATCCCAAGAATAAAACACATATTACGGGATACCAATATGAACCGTGGCATATCAGGTATGTTGGAAAAGATACAGCTAAAAAATTATATAAAAGTAATGAAACATTAGAAGAGTACTTAGATCTATATCCAAAAAAATAAGATCAAATTCGAAATGTGCTTGATTAGTTAATATAAATTTTTAGAGAGGAATGGTCATCATTGTTTAAGAAATTAAGTGTGGTGATGCTAAGTTGGTTGCTCACTTTAACTGTTATTGCACCAACAACGACAATAACTGCTGAAACAGAAAAATCACCGAGTTCTAAGCAAAGTACACAATATAAACCAGAAAGTGTTAGTGTGACAGCACAAACAGGTCAAATTTTATATCAAGATAAAGCTGAAAAAGTAACGGATCCGGCTTCGTTGACTAAAATGATGACGATGTATTTGACATTGGATGCAATCGAAAACGGAGATATAAAACCTACAGACAAAATAAAAATCACTTCTGATTATGAAAAAATGTCTGTATTACCTGATTTGGCTAGTGTTCCTTTAGAGAGAGGAAAGTCATACTCTATTAATCAATTTCTTAGACAAATTACTTTAGAGTCGAGCAATGCAGCGACACTAATTCTAGGGGAAAAGGTGAGTGGTTCAACATCAAAATTTACAGATGAAATGAACCACAAGGCAAAAAAACTCGGTATGAATCATACGCGTTTTGTGAATCCTACAGGTGCTGACAACCATCTTTTGCAACAATATGCACCCAAGCAATATCAAAAAGAACGTAAAACACAAACTACTGCAGATGATATGACCATTCTAATGCAACATTTATTAAAAGATCATCCTAAAATATTAAAATATAGTTCTAAAACGACAGATAAACAATTTGGAACAAATTTAAAAACAAAAAATCTTTCTTTAAAGGGACAACGATTTGAATTAAAAGGTGCAGATGGATTGAAAACTGGAACAAGCGATGAAGGTTATAGTTTAGCGTTAACAGGTAAACGCAATGGTTTACGTCTCAATGAAGCGATTCTCAACGTGAAGCCATATCCAAGTATGAAAGCTAAAAATGAACGCCATAAAATTGCCAATGCGCTTATTAATAAACAATTTAAAAAATATGAATACCGAAAAGTATTAAGTGAAGGCGAACACGAAATTAACGGAAAAACGTACCAAGTTAAGCAGGATTTATATGATGTAGTTCCTAAAAAAATGGATCATTTAAAGTTTAATGTGAATAAAGAAGGCAAGGTATATGTGGCATATAAGCGTCAATTTATGAAAGGTTCGCATGCCCCCCAAGTAGATGCTACAGTTAAAAAAGAAGACAATAAATTTACTGCATTTTTCAAAAATTTGTTTAGCAAAGATGCGCATAAAATGTCACAAATATAATCTGTATATTTCTAATTAAATCATTCAATTTATCTGCTGATACCACGATTGTGTGACGTGTGTCAGCAGATTTTTTGTTGTTAATTAAGTTCAATCTATTAAGTTGGTATTCATTGCAAACATATTCACTGGGTAATCATTGCTTATACATGTATTAAGGCTTATGGTAGAAGTGTATAGGAGGTTTTATGAATGCGTAAAAAATTCATTAATGCATCAATTTATAAGTATGATGAAGCTTCAGAAATTTTAGTGGAAAACGGTAAGTTTAAAACATTTGGAAAGAACCTTGGTGAAGCGGATGAAGTAATTGATTTAGGAGGCGCTTTGGTCTTGCCACCATATGTAGATGCGCATCTTCATCTAGATTATTATTTTACAGGACAAGACACTCAAATCAAAAACACATCTGGGACGTTATTTGAAGCAATTGATTTATGGAATGATTATAAAAAAGGCACTACAAAAGAAGAGATGAAATCACGTATGCGTCAAGCAGTCAAAGACGTTGCAAGCTATGGTACACAATATATACGTGCTCAGACGGATTGTACTGACCCCAATTTAACGGGCATCAAAGCAGCACTTGAAGTAAGGGATGAATTGAAAGATAATATTACAATTCAGGTCGTGGCGTTTCCTCAAAATGGTATGTACGCTTTTGAAGCGCAAGGTAAAACGGGTCGTGATTTAACTGAAGAAGCCTTAAAATTAGGTGCAGATTGTGTCGGTGGTATTCCACATAACGAATGGAGCCTAGAAGAAGGAACGAAATCAATTAAAGAAATCGTTAGACTTGCGATCCAATATAATAAATTAATTGATGTACACTGTGATGAAACAGATGATGTACAAGCACGTTTCTTAGAAATATTAAATGCTGAAGTGATGAAACAAGGTTATGGAAATGCTACGACAGCTTCACATACTTGCTCATTTGGTTCAGCAGATGATGCTTATGCATTTCGAATGATGGGTCTATTTCGTCAATCAGGTTTAAACTTTGTCTCTTGTCCAACCGAAAATTTATATTTACAAGGTAGGCAAGATAGTTATCCAAAAAGAAGAGGTTTAACACGTGTTAAAGAGTTTGTAGATAATGATATTAATGTTGCTTTTGGTCAAGACTCAATCGTCGATTTATGGTACCCAGCAGGGTCGGGTAATTTAATGAATATCTTAGATAATGGCTTGCATGCCACACAATTAATGCGAGAAGAAGATTTCCCACGCAATTTCGACTTAATTACTTATAACGGTGCAAAATTAATGCATTTAGATGAGGATTATGGATTATCGGAAGGTAAGCCAGCGAACTTTATCGTGTTGGACGCACCAAATGTATTTGAAGCACAACGTCGACGTGTTGACTGTCTTGCTTCGATACGTAATGGTGAATATCTATTTAGAAAAGAAAAGCCGAAATATACAACTGCATTAGATATTGATCGCCAAACAAAATAATACGTGTAGTTGCATCGTATAAGATAAAATGCTGAGACGATAGAAAGTCCCAGCATTTTTTGTGTATTCATGGCGTGTATTGAAGTGTGTATTTTATGAAACTATAATGACGCTCCATTCGTTGAGATAATATTTTAGTAGTAAAAAAGTTTATATAAATATAAAAATTATAAAAAGCGAGCACTTGAACTGTGCTCGCTTATTGTTTATCTTTTTTTAAATTTAATAATCTCAATGAATTTAAAATAACTAGGATAGCAGCGCCAGTATCGCTGAGGACAGCTAACCATAAAGTTAATAACCCAGGAAATACTAATATGAAAGCAATCAGTTTAATAATCACTGAGAAGTAAATATTTTGCTTGATAATTGTTTTGGCTTTTTTACTAATAGAGATAGATTTTGGAAGTTGCTGCAAGTTATCTGACATCAAAACAATATTTGCTGTTTGCATTGCAGTATCAGATCCGACACCGCCCATTGCAATTCCTACATCACTTTGGGCAAGTGCAGGTGCATCATTGATTCCATCACCAATCATACCAACACGATAACCACGTTTTTGTAAATCTTCAATTGCTGATAATTTATCTTTAGGCATTAATTTTGCATAAGTTTCACGAATACCTGCAAGAGTTGCAATTTTGTTTGCGGTCTCTTGATTATCGCCAGTTAACATAACTGTATTTTTAATGTTGTATTTCTGCAACTGTTGAATAGTTGATTTTATATTTTCTCTTAATGGATCTTCAATCGTGATCAAACCATATAATGTTGTCGTTGAGGATATGATAATGATTGTGTAACCTTGTTTTTCATAATGACTAAACAGTGATGCATGTGATTTTATTTTAGGATTAATGGACTCAATCAAACTTTGATTTCCTGCATAAACGATTTGATTATCTATTTTACCTTTGATGCCTTTACCAGTTATATTTTCAAAATCTTTAACATGTTTGGGTGAAATATTTAATTTAGCGGTGTGGTCCACAATAGCTTTACTTATAGGATGTGTTGAATAAGCTTCCAAGCTAAGTGCAAGCTGTAATAGTGTTTGTTCATCACTTTCCATATGTTTAACAGCTGTTACCTTAGGTTTTCCTTCAGTGAGTGTACCTGTTTTATCAAATGCTAATGCATTTAAAGAACCTAATGCTTCTAAGTAATTACCACCTTTAATAAGTACACCATTTTTTGCCGCATTGCCAATCGCTGTCACTATAGCAACAGGCGTTGAAATGACCAACGCACATGGACAAGCGATAACAAGTAATTCTAGTCCTTTATAGAACCATTCACCCCAGGAACCTAATGTAAACATAGGTGGTATGGCCATTACTAATAGTGCTAATACAAAAGCAACAGGTGTATAAATTTCTGAAAACTTGTCTATAAATGCTTGTGCAGGTGCTTTGTTTGCTTGTGCTGCTTCTACCATATTAATGATTTTTGAAAGTGTAGTATCTGCTACTAATGTAGTAACTTTGATTTTCAATGTACCATTTTCATTAATAGAACCAGCATAAACGTCATCATTCGTTGTTTTATCAACAGGTATAGATTCTCCGGTAATAGGTGATTGATTTAAGCTAGATGTTCCCTCAGTAATAGTGCCGTCTAATGGTATGCGTTCTCCAGGCTTTACAAGAATAATATCGCCAACGTGAATCTCATGTAAATCTTTAGATATAATACCTTCTTTAGTATATAAGTTGGCTGTTTTGGGCGTTAATTCCATAAGTGATTGAATGGAATTTCTTGTTTTGTCTATCGAAATTGTTTGTAACAAAGTACCAATTGTGAATAGGAAAATAACAATAGCACCTTCGAAAAACTCGCCGATCAGCATAGCGCCAATAACTGCAACTGTCATTAAGACGTTCATATCCAGACTTTTGGATTTTAATGAATAAAACGCACTTTTAAATGCTTTCATGCCGCTAACCAATATGGCAATTGTATATAAAATGTAAGAAAATCCAATTGGTAGTGATGTTATTGACATTAATAGCCCGAGTATTATGAATATGGCAGAAATGATTGGTTTAGTAAATAATCTTAATTTCTGCTCATCATTTTTTTTATTGTTTTGTAAAGTGGCAGTATAGCCAATCTTAGCGACTTCTTTTATAATATTTTTTTCATTTTGGCCATCGATATTGGCTTGAAGTTTACCTGTAGAAAAGTTAACTTGTGCATCTTTTACATAGGGAAGGTTCAAAACATGTTTTTCAACGGTTTTAGCACAATTTCCACAGTCCATGCCTTTAATCATAAATATTGTGTTTTGTGTTGATTGTGGTTGAGTGTTTTGAATATCATAACCTAGTTTTTCCACAGTTTTTATAATTTGGTTTGTCGTATTTGCAGTACTCACTTCGGCTGTTAATTTACCAGTAGCGAAGTTAACTTTTGGATTGTAAACAGCATCTAAGGGTACGAGTGCTTTTTCTATCGTTGTGGCACAAGAACTACAATCGATACCATTAACTTGAAAAGTAACTTTCTGTAATGTGTCAGTAGCGTTTTTTATATCTTTTGACACTTTTTCATTGTTCGCATTTTGACAAGTGTTAGTGCAACAAACATCAGATGATTTATTCATCAGCATCATCCATTCTTAAGTTATTATGGTATTTACAAGTGATAATATCATCTTTTGTTTCTTCTACAATATGATCTACCAAACTCAATAATTCTAAAATATATGGATTTTTAATTTGATAATAAATATATTTACCGTCTTGTCTAGCAGTCACTAAGCCACATTCTTTTAGACAAGATAAGTGTTGAGAAATACTAGATTGGCTCATTTTTGAGCTTGAAACAATTTCGTTAACAGTCATTTCGGAGACCTTTAATAATTCTAAAATAGTTAATCTAACTTTATTAGAAAGCCCACGTAAAAAACGTGCCTGTAATGTAAAATCATTACTATTCATTTTGAACACCTCATATTAGTAAAACTTAATATATAACATATTAGCATTATCTAATATGTTATAGAAGAGAATATCGTTAAAAATAAGAAAATGATATAAATTTGTTGGATTTTAGAAGGGAATAAGTGAAAGTAGTAAATATTGTTGACTTTAAGAAAAGCATGGGTTTGGATACAATAATGCCATTATTACATATAGAAGAGCGTTCAATAATCATGTGTTAACATGCAACGACAAAAAGAAACATGAAAAAAGAGTTGGATTGAATATATTTCTTACTTTTAAGCTGATGTTTTTGCTTGATATTGTGAAATATAGACATTCAACTCATTTTGCAGTAGTGGACATTACACTGATAGAAAAATGTTATTCTTGTCCACACTGCAAGATTAAAGATATTATTGTTCGCTTATATTATATTGTTCTTTTGCCATTAAACGCAGTGGTCCATAAAATACAATTTTAAATAAACTTTCTACTAAAGTTTGTGGATCAATTTTCCGATTATCTTTCACCCAATATTTAATGAAAGAAATAGATGCACCTGCTACATAACTGTGAAAATAGTCTAGTGGAATGCCATCAACCGTATCTTTTGTAACTAAATGTTTTTTCATATTTTCATACATGACTTGATTTATTTTTGTTTCTAACTGGCTTCTTCTTTCTAACATAAATATGGTTTTATAGAATTCAAAGTTTGTATCGATATGGAGGATGATTTTTTTTAATTTTTCTTCAGTAAAAATACGAGCAAATGCTTCTGCATCCATGCCTACATAAAATTTATCTTTTGTGCTTAATGTATTAGACAAGTCTTCAATATAATCATTTTCCATTTTATTTAATAGCATATATTTATCTTCATAATGGAGATAAAAAGTACCGCGATTAATATCAGCTTTGTGTGTAATATCACTAATCGTTATTTTATCTAGGTCTTTTTCATTTAATAATTGTATAAATGCATGTTTAATAGCATTTTGTGTTTTTCTAACACGTCTGTCTTCAGCCATATATTGAATCTCCTTTTTATTTAATAGACATTTATCTTAAAAGTGTTCATTAAAGAACGTCTTGAACATAATTGCATATTGTATATTACTTACTAATTATTATAATAGACAATGTGATAAATATTCAACACTGTGTTCGTTAAATAGGAGGGAATTAAAAATGAATATTTTTAAAAATAAATTATTATGGCTTGCACCGATTGCAGCTATTCTAATATTTGTAATATTTTCAGTCGCTTTTTATCCAGCATTTAACCCTAAACCCAAAGATATTCCAATTGCAATTGTTAACAACGATAAAGGTGTTGATATGCAAGGTAAAAATATTAATATAGGTAAAAATTTAGAAGATAAATTGCTAGATAGTAATTCAAATAAAATAAAATGGATTCAAGTTGATAATGAAAAAGATTTAAAACAAGGGATGCAAGAACAAAAATATTTTGGAGCAGCTGTTATAGAAAAAGATTTTTCAAAAAATGCTTTAAGCAAAACACAAAAAGTTGTGATGGATTCTAAAAAAGAAGAAATGCAAGATAAAGTTCAATCTGGAGAAATACCAGCAGCACAAGCTAAAATGATGCAAGAAAAAATGTCACAATCTGGCGAGAATCAACAAATAAAACCTCAAAAAGCAAGCTTTAAAACATTTATTAATGATGGTGCAGGTGCGCAAGTTTCACAAATGTCTTCCCAAGTTTTAAAAGGCATGGGTGATAACATGAACCAACAAATTACTAAACAAAGCTTAGATATTTTAGAGAAACAAAACATTGATTTAAAAGCATCAGATATTCAAAGTTTAACGCACCCAGTTAAAGTGGATAGTGAAAAAGTAAATAAAATCGGTAGTCATCAAGCAGGTGGCAATGGTCCATTCTTAATGTTTATGCCTGTTTGGATGGGTTCTATTATTATTTCTGTATTACTATTCTTTGCATTTAGAACAAGTAATAACATAGCGATACAACATCGTATTATTGCATCATTAGGACAAATTGCCATGACAATTGTTACAGCATTTGTAGGAGCTTTCACGTATGTGTATTTTATGAAACTAGTATTAGACTTTAATTTCAATGCGCCTAATACAACTGCTACATTTATCGCATTAGCAATCATGGGGTTTGTCGGACTTATTCTAGGTACGATGACTTGGTTAGGCTTGAAGTCTGTTCCAATCTTTTTCTTATTAATGTTTTTCAGCATGCAATTAGTAACATTGCCAAAACAAATGTTGCCTGATTTTTATCAAAAATATATTGTCGATTGGAATCCATTTGCACATTATGCAAACTCATTAAGAGAAATTTTATATTTACATGGCAGCATTCAATTAGATACAACGATGTGGATGTTTATCGGATTCATGATTTTTGGTGCTATTTCTGCACTGATTGCAGCTATAATTAGAAAACACAGTACAAAACGTACAGAAGTTCCGTCTTAAATTTTTAAAACAGAAGTTTATAAAATATAATACACCATCGCTCTAAAACGATTTTTAATGAATCGTTTTAGAGCTTTTTTAATAGGTAATGGTTGAATTTATAAAACGTGGAATAAAAATATGTGATCAGTTATTTCATCGATATGTGGCTGTGCTTTTCTGTTGAAATGAATGTGTTAAAGTGATCATTTTTGTGGTTGAGCTAAGATTTATCTGTTAGAAAATTGGTTACGATATTCAGTAGCGCTAACTTTAAAATGTTTTGTAAAAGTTTTAGAAAATAGAAGCGGGTCTTTATAACCAACTTGAAGTGCTATTTCATTTATTAAAGTATTACTATGGATTAATAATTGAGAAGCATGATACATTCGGATATAAGTTAAATATGCTTTTGGAGAACAATTTAAGTTTTTCTTGAATAGTCTAAATAGATGACTTCGTGTCACATTGACGTGATTTGCTACATCTACAATCATAATGTCTTTTTGATAGTTTGAGTTGATGTAAGCAACCGCTCTTTGAATATCTACATTAATGATATCAACATTAACAGAAAATGCTTTAGGAAATTGTTCTTGTAATTGATAAACTAAACTATATAAGTGCTGCATAATTAAAATATCTTTGGAATTATTTGTTTCAATGGATTTAGAAAAGTCGCATATTTGTTGAATAATATGTCTTATGCTAGATGTTTCTTTATTTGTAATAACATGTTGATCTACAATGTAGCAACGTTGTAAGTAATCTAAAATCTGTTTTCCGCTTATGCCAATCCAGTAATACGTCCATGGGTTAGAAAAAGAAGGTTTATATTCTACATCCATACCTTTCTCTAATAAAAACATGTCACCTTCTTTTAAAGTATGTGCTTTACCATTATACATAAATACGCCCTCTCCATTCGTCACAATATGCAAAACAGCGTCCCTTATTACTGTATATCTATAGCCAACATTTGGTACACCAATTTCAATACCACATTCTATTAAATTAGCATCAATATGCTTTTTTTGAAATTTTTTCCATAATATTTGCATCCAACATACCTCTTAAAATAAATAATCTTTAATTTATATAAACACAATTTAATTATGAAATGCAACATTTTGCCATATATCATCATCATTATGCTATTCATAGTTGGCATACGCTGTTGATAAAATAGTAGTAACAATTATGAAAGCGTTTTAAATTGTATAAATTCAGAGGTGAAGAAAATGGACAGACATTTGACCGGTATACAAAAATTTTCATTTGGATTTGGTGCTATTGGAAAGGATGCCATATTTAATATTGTTGGCGTATTTTTGATGTTTTACATTACTGATATTGTTGGTTTGAGTCCAGCGTTTGTCGGTGTAATGTTATTTGTTGCACGAATTTGGGATGCGATAAATGATCCTATCATGGGAGTCATCGTTGATAATACAAGAAATAACTTTGGTAAATTTAAAACTTGGTTAGTGATTGGGACAATCATAAATGCAATTGTAACGATTTTATTATTCACAAATTTAGATTTACCACAAACGGCAATGTATATCTATGTATCGATTATTTATATTGCTTGGGGTATGACTTATACGATGATGGATATTCCGTATTGGTCTTGGCTTCCAAATTTAACACATAATCCAAGAGAACGTGAAGAAGTATCAGTAATACCGAGATTTTTTGCAAGTTTAGCTGCCTTTACAGTAGGTACATTTGGTTTATTTTTTATACATAAACTAGGGGATATTTTTGGTAAAGGTAGTGATTCAGTAGGTATTTTTGTTTTTGCGGTTATTTGCAGTATGGTTTTTATTTTTACAATAGGTGTCACTGTATGGAAAGTACCTGAAGATAAAGAAATGGAACAACAAACAGGCATTAAAGTACAATTTAAAGATATTGGTAGAATTTTATTTAAAAATAAAGAGCTCTTAGCAATTATGGGAGTATTACTTACCTTTAACCTTTGCTTACAAACGCTAAATGGCTCAATCATTTATTACTTTAAATATGTAGTTAATGCAGAACATTTATTTGCTATTTTTAATGCAATGATTCTTTGCGAGATGATTGGTTTACTTACTTTGCCACGTTTTATCAAGTGGGTAGGTAGAACAAAGGCTTTTAATACAGCAATTTCACTTATAATTATTGGTTTACTATTTATTTTAATTTCAGGTTTTATCGTACCACAAAGTGTTATTACCGTTATTGTGGGTGCAGGGTTATTACGCATTGGTTCTGGATTTATGATTGGTATTACAACAGTATCTTTGGCAGATGTTATTGATTATGGAGAAGTAAAATTTGGCCAACGTAACGAAAGTGTTATTACTTCTACGAACACATTTTTAACGAAAACTTCACAAGCAGTAGCTGCATTAATTGTAGGTGTAGGTTTATCAATATTTGGCTACACACCCAATGAAGAACAAACAGCACTAACCATCAATGGATTACGCATACTTATTATTGTGTTGCCAATTATTTTCGTCATCTTAGCAGCATTTTTATATCACAAAGCCTTCCATTTAAAAGGTGATTTTTTAACAGATATTGAAAAAACACTACAATACAAACGTCAAAAAGAGCATAGAGAAGGTATGAGTAAATAAGGGGGAACTTTTTATGTTAGAACAACAATTTCACGAAAATATAGATATTCAACATGTAAACACTTTGCCACGACGTGCATTTTATATTCCTTATCAACTAAAGGAGTCTGCTTACCGCCTAGAAACGCGATATCAGACTAATAATGTCACATTATTAAATGGAAACTGGTATTTTAAATATTTTAATTCAATAGAAGATTACTTAAGTAGTCTTGAAATAGATAAGTCACAGATCATTCCAGTACCATCAGTTTGGAATATACATGGATATGACCAAATACAATATTTAAACACACAATATCCAATTCCATTTGATCCACCGTATGTACCCAAATCTAATCCCTGTGGACGTTATATCCGTTCATTTGAAGTGACTGAATACGACGAAAAAAGTGATTATCATTTAAATTTTGAAGGTGTCGATAGTGCCTTTTATCTATGGATTAATAATCAATTTGTTGGTTATAGTCAGATATCACATTCAATTTCTGAATTTGATATCACTAGCTATGTACATTCAGGAACTAATACGATTCAAGTACTTGTTTTAAAATATTCGGATGGTACTTATTTTGAAGATCAAGACATGTTTCGCCATTCAGGTATTTTCAGAGATGTTTATATTTTAAAACGTGCGAAATCACGAATTAATGATTTTAGAATTGAAACACGTGTTAATGAATTGCAAAACCAAGGGATAGTCGACGTAAAATTAGAAGATAAACAGGGCTTGGATAGTGTACAGGCACAATTATATGGTCCTGATGGTGCGTTGTTGCAGGAAGCGGAAATTTCAAACCGCCATCGTTTTATAATTGAAACACCACAATTGTGGTCAACAGAAAAACCAACACTTTATACTATTACGCTTACTACGAAATCAGAGGTAATTACTCAAAAAGTAGGAATTAGAGAAATACGTATACAAGATAATCAGTTTTATATCAATGGTCAATCAATTAAATTTCGTGGAACCAATTATCATGATAGCGATCCTCAAACAGGATATGTAATGAGTGAAGCACAATTTATGAAAGATTTAACACTAATGAAGCAAGGTAACTTTAACGCTATTCGTACAGCACATTATCCTAAGTCGCCTTTGTTTTATGAACTTGCTGATCAATATGGATTTTATGTAATGAGTGAAGCAGATTTAGAAACGCATGGTGTAGTGAGGCTTTATGGCGAAGAAAATACAGATTATTTTAATCTTATTACAGATAATCCGCAATATGAAAAACCAATTGTAGAACGTATTGAAGCGTCCATCATTCCATTTAAAAATTACAGCTCTATTGTTTCCTGGTCTATGGGAAATGAGTCAGGATTTGGTGTGAATATTGTAACAGCTATGTCACGAGTAAAAACATTAGATGACACACGTCCTATTCATTATGAGGGAACATTCCATAGAGATAAATCAAAATCATATGATTTATCCAATGTGGAAATGATAAGTAGAATGTATGCATCACCAGAAGAAGTTGAACAAAAGTATCTTACAGACCCTGATTTAGATAAACCATTTATACTTTGTGAATATGCACATGCTATGGGAAATTCACCAGGTGATTTACATGCATATCAAATGCTAGTGGAACAATATGATAGTTTTATTGGTGGTTTTGTATGGGAATGGTGTGACCATGGTATTCAAGTTGGTCAACAAAATGGTAAGCCTATTTTTAGATATGGTGGGGACTTTGGAGAAGAACTTCATGATGGGAATTTCTGTGTGGATGGCATCGTTTTCCCTGATCGTACACCACATGAAGGTTACTATGAATTTAAACATGAACACAGACCTGTTAGAGTAGTAGAAGAAGCGAACGGTATATTAAAATTACGTAATCAACTAGATTTCAGTCATGTAGAAAATTATTTAACTATCGAAGCGACAGCAACATTTTTAAACGGTGATAAAACATCGTTTGATATTACGGTTGATAATTTTGAACCACATAGTACACAAGATATAGATTTAAGCAATCATATTAAAATAGCTGAATTAAGCGATATACTATTACGCTATAAATTGAAAAATGAAGAGCCTTTACGTCACATTAATTTTGAATTAGGACAAGATCAAATCGTCTATCAACGTCAATCTACTAACCAACACGAATTAGACGTACAGGAAGGGCCAGTCAGTTATAAAGAAAATAGTCATTCTCTAATAGTGTTAGCAAACGGTTATGCTTATACCTTTAATAAAGAAAATGGTAGTTTGATTTCTGTTGTTTACGAAGGCCATACCATAGTCAATCATCCTACAAAAAATAAGATTTGGCGTGCACCTATAGATAATGATATTAATGTTAGAAAAGATTGGGAATATATGGGTTATGCGGAAGCTTATACACGTGTACAAAATTATAAAGTTGAAGAAAATAACACTGCAGTCAGTATTAATTTCGAAATAGTGATTGTTCATGATGTGGTTCCTCCTATTTTACAAGGAGAAATGACGTGGACTGTTCAAAGCGATGGTTCAATAAATATAACATATGATTTGGAGAAAGATATTGCAGGGCCGTTTCTGCCTAGATTTGGCTTAGAGATAACATTACCACATACATTTGAAGCGGTGAAATACTATGGCAATGGCCCATTCAGTAGTTATTCTGATAAAGGTGTAGCAACGTATTTAGACTACTTCGATACAACAGTCACACAAAATGGTGGTAATCATATTAAGCCACAAGAATCAGGTAGCCATAATGGGACCACATATGCGAAGGTTTCTAATGATGAACATCAAATTACAGTAACCAGTGATCAACCATTCAGTTTTAATACGACACATTACTCATTGGAACAACTTACACACACGATGCATGAAGACCAATTAGTAGAAGAAGAGACTTATATGTATATCGATTATGGTCAAAGTGGTATAGGATCCAATAGTTGTGGACCAGAATTAAGTGAAATATACCAATTAAACGACAAGCATATCCAATTTCAATTTAAGTTAAATTTTGAATAATTAAATTTTTAAAAATGCCCACAAAAAGTAGTGATTAAAAACTAACTTTTTGTGGGCTCTTTTCGTTGGAATTTGGTCTTTTTATCAGGGAACTAACATTTATTATTAGAGTGAGTTTCACAGGTTCGGGAGTTTGGGTATGAAATAAAAGAGTATTAACCTATTTTGAAGGAGTGTTCCGTTTGAAAAATACATTGGAATTCGGGAAGTTATTAAAATCATTAGACGGACAAAAATATGGTGCATATAAACGACTTAAAGGTGAATATGCTTTTGATAAATTTCACTTAATTATAGATCATATACAAGCAGATCCTTACGCACCACCATCTAAAGTGCGTGCTAAAATGCAGCGTCATATTGCCAATATACCAGATGAATTATTAGATTCAGAAGATAAAAAGATTGCTGTATCTGATTTTTTAGCAAGGTCATTTAGTAAGCGTATTAGTGATGTACTTAAAGCTGATAAAACCTCTAAAAAGAGACCTGATATTTTTATAGATCGCTGTGGCCAAGAAATATTACAACGTACTTCTGTAGTGATTAATCAAAGTGAAATTGAGGTTCGCTTTGAGGTAGGTTTACCAGCAGCAGGAAGAAAAATTTTAGGAAAAGTTGCTCATCATATTTTTATAGATTTATTACCTGAAATAGTAGAAAAATCATTAATGTATAAACATATCAATAGAACTGCATTAAATGATCAAGTGACTACGATGATAGATCAGGTATTTATACGCGAGGCACTGTCACGACAAAATTTAGTTGCATTTGTTGCGAATGGTTCTATATTGCCTAGAAAAAGTGGTGTGTCTGATATGCCTTTAGCTGGTGCTGTAACATTCCAAAGTCCACAGGAATTTGAAATTCAATTGAATTTACCTAGTGGCAAGACAGTTAGTGGTATGGGTATTCCGAAGGGGATTACGCTCATTGTTGGTGGTGGATTCCACGGTAAATCAACACTACTAGAAGCTTTAGAGCGTGGTGTATATCACCATATTCCGGGTGATGGACGTGAACTTATTATTACCTGTGAAGATGCGATGAAAATCCGTGCGGAAGATGGAAGAAGTATCGAAAAAGTAAATATTGAACCATTTATAAATAATTTACCAGGTAAAAAAGATACTACTCAATTTTCTACTGAAAATGCGAGCGGTAGTACATCACAAGCAGCAAATGTTATGGAAGCCTTAGAATCTCAAACGTCGTTATTATTAATAGATGAAGATACATCTGCAACAAATTTTATGATTAGAGACGGGAGAATGCAAAAATTAATCGCACCCGAAAAAGAACCAATCACACCTTTTGCTATGAAAGTAAAGTCTTTATACCAAGATTATCATGTTTCAACAATTCTCATCGTAGGAGGTTCTGGCGATTACTTTGAAGTGGCTGATCAAGTATTAATGATGGATGAATATGTATTAAAAGACGTCACTCATAAAGCAAAAGCAATTGCTAGTGAAGATAGTCACTTGAAAGATGAAGCATCACAATGCCACTTTGGAAAAATTTCGCAAAGAATACCATTGAAATCTAGTTTTTCACATAAAGGCAAAGATCAACGTTTTAAAGTAAAAGGCATGCAGACAATTTTATACGGTAAAGAACGAATAAATATTTCGGGATTAGAACAACTTGTTGATGCTAGCCAAACGAACTGTATAGCTACCATGATAGATTATTATCAAAGTCATTTGTTAAATGAACAAGATACGATATCACAAGCAGCTGATAAAATTTTTAATTTGATTAGTGATAAAGGGTTAGATATTATTTCACCGCATCAAGGACACCCTGGTAATCTTGCATTGCCGAGAAAACAAGAATTCTGTGGCGCACTCAATCGCTATAGAGGTTTGAATATTAAAACATATTAAAACATACAAAAAACGGGAGTGGAACTTACGTATTACTTTGTTCCACTCCTGTTTTCTATTTAAATAAAGTTTTAGACATCCGGTTAGTCTGAGCTAACACAAGCGTGAGCCTAACCACTAAGCAGGAGTTAAGGCAAAAGTATAGCTATGATAAATATAAGCTAGTCTATGAATTTTAATGTAGCGTTGTTGAACTAGAAAAGTTATTAGTAAAGATGAAGATTTAATCTTCAGATTCTGTGTATTCTATAATATCTGCAGGCTGACAATCAAGTGCTTTACATATGGCATCTAATGTTGAAAAACGTATCGCCTTTGCTTTGCCTGTTTTCAAATTTGATAAATTTGCTACAGTAATATCAATTTCATTAGCTAATTCACTGAGTTTCATTTTTCTGTCTGCTAATATTCGATCTAATCTAACTACAATCATTTATATAATCTCCTAAACGGTATAATCAAACTCATCTTGTAAGAATGCACCATATTTAAAAACATTTCCTATAATCCAAATAACGATACCCGCTAAAATAAGTGTGAAATTAAAATTAAAAAAGAAATCTGCAAAGGTTTCGATATCTTTGTCCATTAGTGCATACAATTTAGCATTTTGTCCTAAAAAATTATAAATCATAAAATTATTTGCCAATTCAAAAAATGCTTCAAATACACCCAATCCAATAAAGCAGTAAGAAATTAAAATTATGATGCTTGCGTTTTTATTTGTAAAAACTTGCCCTTTGCTAACATTTTTAAGCCATTTTCTGACATAGGCAATAACCAGAATATAAATTGCAATTAATACAATTATTAATAATAGTATTAATATAACAGATGGTTTAGGAAAAGTAATACTATTTAGGTCATGCTTTGTAATATCATGTGATTTTAGTCCTAATGAATCAACCCAAAAAGGTTTATTGGCTTTGTCTAATTGGGTGTTAATAAAAGAAGAAGGAATGATTAACAATGCTATAATTGCGATAATAATTGGTAATATACTAAGAGAAGTTAAAACTAAAGCGATGGTTGCTAAAATAGTTAGTGTTTTGATTAAAATATTAAAACGTTTGCTTTTAATTGTAGACATATTGACGCTCCGTTTAATTGATTAATTTCATTATAACTTAAATATATCGATAATCAATACTTTTTTATCGAATAACGATAAAATAATCGGAGGACGAATTGAATCATTAGATAATACAAAAAGGAAATATAATAATGCTATTATACAATGAACATGAGTGGGTTGAGTAAATGGAGATATAGTGCAGCCATTAATACAACAGTTTATACAAAGAGATATAAGTATAAATATCTCAGGATGATCAATGCTTTATACTTGCGTTTTATATAACAAAAACAAAAATCGACCATTGGTAAATCTTACCAATGGTCGATTTTGTCATTTATTAATATTCAATGTTTGGTGCTTTGTTTACATGTTGTTGGTAACGTTTAAGGCCTACAAATGCTAATGCGCCTATAGCCACAACTACTAATAATTTTTTCATACATTTCGCTCCTTTAAGTGAATCATTGATAACAAAGTATTTTTAAAAATACCAATGAACAACAAAGATTAAGGAACCAACAGGCATTCAGTAACGATAAAATCTATCGAGACACATCTCTTAAGATGCGAGCAGAAAATAATATACGGTTGTAGGTTCATAAATAGGTGTTTCACACAATCTTAATCTCAGTTCATTTTAGTTTTTACACTTAAGCAATCAAAAATTTATTCGTAATAATTTAATTCAAGATCTTTTGAAGTTTGTTGACGTGTTTTTCTCATTAAATCAACATCTTCAATTAATGATTTGCCATAAGAAGGAATCATTTTTTGGATTTTAGGCTCCCAATCATTTTTGTATTCAGAGAAGTTTTTCTCTAATACTTCTAATGCTACAGATACAGAAGTTGATGCTCCTGGTGATTCACCAAGTAATGCAATGACAGAATGGTCTTCTGAGTTTACAACTTCTGTTCCGAATTGGATGAAGCCTTTACCATATTCTTCAGTATCTTTAATCACTTGAACACGTTTGCCGGCAGTATATAATTGCCAATCTTCATCGCGTGCTTCTGGATAGAAAGTACGTAAGTGGTTCATGCAACCTTCTTTTGTCATTAAAATTTGGTCAAATGAATATTTAAGTAGCGGTAAGTTTTTCGCTGCCGCTGATAATAATGTTGTGATGTTACTTGGTTTAACAGATTTAAATAAATCTAAGTTTGAACCATATTTTAAGAATTTAGGACCAATACTTGCAAACGGTCCAAATAATAATGTTTTTTGACCATTAATGAAACGTGTGTCTAAATGTGGCACAGTCATTGGTGGTGTGCCTGGTGGTTCTTTACCATACACTTTGGCATCATGTTCTTCAATCACATTTGGATTTGTACATGTTAAGAATTGGCCTGTAATAGGGAATCCACCTAAATGTTTACTTTCAGGGATGCCTGTTTTTTGTAGTAATGGAATAGCAGCACCGCCAGCACCGATAAATACATAATCAGCTAATTGTGTTTGTGTTTCACCAGTATTTACATTGCGGATTTGAACTTCCCATTTACCATCGTTACGTTGATTGAAATCAAGTACTTCATGATGGTATTGAACTTCTACTTGTGGGCTTTTTTCAAGGTTTCTCGCCATTTTACGAGTTAATTCACCAAAGTTTACGTCAGTACCTTCATTAATTTTGCTGGCAGCCATAATGTCGTTTGCGCTATGACCTTGCATCATTAATGGAATCCATTTTCTCATCTCTTCGATATCTTCAGTATATTCGATATTATCGAACATAGGGAAGTTTTTCATTGCTTCATAACGGTCTTTTAAAAACTTAACGTTATTTTTACCTCTTACGAAACTAATGTGTGGTAAAGGATGAATGAATTCTCTAGGGTTTTCGATATAGTTATTTTTAACTAAATATCCCCAGAATTGTTTAGAGATTTCAAACTGCTCATTAATCTCTTTTGCTTTTTCAATATCAATTGAACCATCAGGTTGTTGCACTGTATAGTTCAATTCACAAAGTGCAGCATGTCCTGTACCTGCGTTATGACGTTCGTTTGAGCTTTCGTCACCAGGACGATCTAAACGTTCGTATAATTTAATGTTCCAATTTGGTTCAAGTTCATTAAGCATAGAACCAAAAGTAGTACTTAATACACCGGCGCCAATAAGAATGACGTCTTTTGACTCAGTTTTAGCCATAGTTCCTCACCTTTCATTCTTAATAACATCAGTAACAAATTGTCATACATTGTCACTCATCTTATGTCTTTATTTACTATTATATTACGCGATTCACACATGTGAAAATACATATTAATCATATAACACATTCCTATTTGGAATATGTGACCATACTTATAATAATTTACCCTATATTTCAAGTATAAATCATTAAAATAAGTGACAATAACTGCTACATAGTAATATTACATTATAGTATCTATAAATTTCAATTATATATGTCTTAATTAATTATAAAGGGTATAGAAGTAAAAATTTAGACGTGTGAATTTGTATTTAAGCAATTGGTTTTATCAACCACTTATTAAATACATAACGATTAAATAAGCAAAATGTTTCATATGAAACATGGATATATAATGATGTTTCTCAATAATTGAGAGTTATCTTTTAATGAGAAAAATTGGCAAAACTTTGTTATACTGATTTATAAAATGTAAGCGCTTACTAATTTAATTGATAAAGGAGACTCTATATGAAAGATAAAGTGATAATGGTTACTGGTGGAAGTAGTGGTATGGGAAAAGCAATGGCGAAACGTTTTGCTGAAGAAGGTGCGAATGTCGTTATAACAGGTAGATCGTTAGAACGGTTAGAAGCAACGAAAAAGGAAATTGAACACCGAGAAGGACAAATTTTATGTGTTGATATGGATGTTCGTGATACGGAACGCGTACAATATACAGTGGATGAAGCCATTAATACTTTTGGTAAAATAGATGGTTTGGTTAATAACGCAGCTGGTAACTTTATATGTGCTGCTGAAGAACTAACAACTAATGGTTGGAATTCTGTCGTAGATATTGTCTTAAATGGAACTTGGCATTGTACACAAGCTGTTGGAAAAAAATGGATTGAACAAGGACATCGTGGACGTATTATCAATATGGTGGCAACTTATGCATGGCGTTCAGGGCCAGGTGTTGTACACTCTGCTAGTGCAAAAGCGGGTGTGTTAGCCATGACCAGAACGCTCGCTGTAGAGTGGGGTTCAAAGTATGGCATTACCGTAAATGCAATTGCGCCAGGCCCTATAGATCATACAGGAGGCTCTGGAAAACTTAGTTTATCGGAAGACGCACGTCAACAAACATTGGACAGTGTGCCTTTAGGACGCATGGGCCAACCAGAAGAAATTGCAGGATTAGCTAGGTTTTTATTTTCTGAAGAGGCAAATTACATTAATGGTGCTTGTATGACAATGGATGGTGGTCAATGGCTTAACCAAAACGCTTTTTAACATCATAGCGTAACTTTATGAAGATAACAGAAATAATAACAGGCTGTGACACACTAATTGTTACAGCCTGTTATTGATGATAATGGTTTTTTAGCAAGTCGATTTTGTTATGGATAAGGATAATTTTCACATTAAATTAAACCGAGCCAATGCCAATAAGTGGCGCTAAATAAAATCATAAGTAAATAACCAATAACCGTTATAGGAATCCCTGTTTTTAAAAAATCTTTAACAGTAAATGTTTCTGTGCCATAGGCCAACATTGATTGTGGTGAGCTTACAGGTAGTAAGAAACCAAAGCTGATAACGAATTGTTGTATAAGCACAAATCCCACAGACTGATTGCCTAAATCCAAGGTAGTGGTTAGTGAAATAAATACAGGAATTAACGCTGATGCTAAACTTGTTGCACTTGCAAAACCTAAATGTATTAAAATATTGAAAAGTGCAATTAATGCAATGGTTACTACAAGAGGATAATGATTTAAACCCATGATGCCAAACGTTTGATCACTCAACCATTGCGCAGCTGTTGTTTTTAAAAGTACATTTCCTAAAGATATACCAACGCCAAAAACAACAATAGTTCCCCAAGGTATACGACTTTCAGCTTCTTTCCAAGACATGACGCCAATTTTAGGAGTTAGCATGACAGCCAGTGCTAATAAAATGATTGAAGATGAATCAATAGGATGTAATATTTTTTCGGTAGACCAAAGTATTAATAAAATGATAGATATTCCAATAAGACGCCACTCTTTAGAAGTTACGGGCCCCATCGCTTTTAACTGTTGTTGAATTAAAGATTTACCGCCTGAAAGTTCTTTTTCTTCAGGAGGCATTACTTTAAGCATGATAAAATAAAGCGCAATTGACATCAATACAGACCAAGGTCCTGCATATAATAACCACTGCCCCCATGATATATCAGTATTCAATTGATCATTTATAAAGTTAATTGCGACAATGTTTTGTGCAGCTGCAGTTTTTATACCAATATTCCAAATAGAAACTGCTTGTACAGCTGTGATAACTAAAAGTCCAGCTAATTTACTTTGTTTAGCAACACCGAATGCTGTAATCATTCCTAATAATATAGGAATCACAGCACCTGCTCGTGCAGTTGCTGATGGAACGAAGAATGCTAAAAATATTGCTACTAATATTGTACCTATGACGATGCGACTTGTCTTATTGCCTGCTACAGATAGTACAATGAGTGCAAGCCTTTTATGAAGTTGTGTGATTTGCATTGCGGTTGCTAAAAAAAGAGCAGCCGCAACTAAAGCTAATGCACTCGTAGAAAACCCACTAAAAGCAAGTTTTAAAGCATTACCTGTTCCGAAAAGTGAATTTCCCTTCAATATTTCACCATTTGACTGAGGATCCCCTAGTGATTCAGATAAATTTTGTACTGGACTGAACCCTATCAATAAAATAATGAGTCCAACAATCATGACCGCAGAAACTGGATAAGTCACTGCTTCAGTAACCCATAATATGACTGCAAATAATAATATTGCTAATGCGCTTTTAGCCATAAGCGGGAAACTTTCTGGTGTAGGCAATAACAACAAAGCGATTAAGACGGTGATGCTTGTGAGTAACCAAAATGGTTTAAAATGAGATGTAGATTTAGTAGATGAATCTTTGCGCATATATTTCCACTCCCTTGTTATATCTTTCACAATAATATTACAAATTTTATTAAGTTGTATCATTATAATTTAAGAAAGTTCATAAAAAGTTACTAATTATGTATATGATAAATCGTTAATTTTAAAAATTTTATAGTAATTATGAGAAGATACTTTTGATATGAATATGGGAGAGGCGTTCAACACTGCGACATTAAATCGTTTGCAAGTTTAATTAATAATAAATAGGTAATAGCAATACTAATGGAAAATATAAGAATGCCATTAAACATTTAATAAATAAAAAAGGTGATTAATATGGATGTTAGATTTCCAATTGGTGAATTAGAAGTACCAGATCATGTGACACTAAAAGATATCCAACGATGGCTTAGTGAAATTGAGACGTATGCATATAGATTAAGACAAACTGTAGATCATTTAAATGAAGAAGCGTTAAATAAACAATATCGGGAGAAAAGTTGGAATGTACGACAACTTGTTCATCATATAGCAGATTCTCAATTAAATATGTTTCAACGCTTAAAATTGGCATTAACAGATACGAATCCAGTTGTTGATCCTTTTATTCAAGATGAGTGGGCTAAACTTGCTGATAGTCAACTTCCTATAGAATGTTCCCTTAAAATGTTAGAAGGTATAAATGAACGTATTATAGCAATTGGTAATCATTTAACAGAAAATGATTTGAATCGTACATTTACATTAAGAGGAAGCGGAGAAATATCTGTTGCTACTAAAGTTGCTAAATTAGCTTGGCATGAAGAACATCATTTAGCGCATATTAAAATTGCATTATCATAATAAATATATGTTGAGACCGTTCAATTTTAATCATTGAACGGTTTTTTTCATGTATAAATAACAAACTAACTACGATAGTTGTCACACTAATTACAATTGTGTTACAGAAAAATTAGTTTGAAAATTAGTTTATATACTTTAGGAATAGGTTTTTTTACAAATTATCTTCGAATTTATATTCGATTTAATGTAATTATTATGTAAAATGCACAGGATTTTTTTAATTTCGCTGTAACCTACAAGGTTTTTATGGATGTTATAGTATTTACTGGAAATTGGTTGAAACAGCATTGGATTTTTCAAAAATAACAATTGGTTTCAATATCACAGATAAAATTAATTCTTAAAAATATAAAAACAAACTTGTAGGAGGATTTACTCAAAAATGAAAAAAACAGTATTAGCTTCAACATTAGCAGTAGGATTAGGTGTAACAGGATTTGCAGCAGGAAATTCAGCTGACGCGGCTGAACAAGGTATTGACAAAGCAGAATTAGCAAACTTAGCACAATCTAACCCAGAACAATTAAATGCATCACCAGTACAAGAAGGCTCATATAGCTATAACTTTAATTATAATGGTTTAAACTATAACTTTGAATCAAATGGACAAACTTGGTCATGGAGTTATGGTGAAGGTTCAAGCGCTAACGCTTCAACTGTAGAACAACCACAACAAGCACAAACTGAGCAACCAGCTCAACAAACTGCACCACAAACTGAACAAACACAACAACCTCAACAAGAAGCAACTACAAAAGCTTCAACTCAATCATCAAGCTCAAATGAAGCTTCAAGTGGTTCTTCAGTAAACGTTAATTCACATTTACAAGCAATCGCGCAACGTGAATCAGGCGGCGACTTAAAAGCTGTTAACCCATCTTCAGGTGCAGCAGGTAAATACCAATTCTTACAAAGCACTTGGGATTCAGTAGCACCAGCACAATATAAAGGTGTATCTCCAACAGAAGCACCAGAATCAGTACAAGATGCTGCAGCTGTAAAACTTTACAATGAAGTTGGCGCTTCACAATGGGTTACTGCATAATCTGAATTATAATTCTTAATTAAAATCAAAAAATACTAATAAAAGCTATGAAAGCATCTTTCAGTAGAGAAGCTTTCATAGCTTTTTTATTTAACAATTGGATAAAGTTACGTGTATTTAAGCATAAAGTTATAAAAAGTCATTCCAAACACCTTCATTTGGAGTAGAAGTTACAGAAATAATTTCATCTTTAGTTGGATGTTTGACACTGAGTTTATATGCCCAAAGTGCGATTTGTTGACCGGGTTTATTAAATTTTTGGCCGTATTTTTGATCTCCGTATAAGGGTAAGTTTTGATTTGCGAATTGAACTCTAATCTGATGTGAACGACCTGTTTTTAATTGGATTTGAACCAAAGTTTTACGATTAATGGTTTTGATAACTTTATAATTCAAAATTGCCTCTTTAGCTTCTTTTTTCTTGGAATTAACCACATATACAATGTTTTTATTTCTATCTTTCCATAAATAATCACGAAGTTCACCTTCTTTTTTTGAAGGTACACCGTGAATAATCGCTAGATATGTTCTATATAATTTTTGTTTTCTAAGTTCATTAGATAACCTAGAGGCCGCTTTGGATGTTTTAGCGAATACGATTGCGCCTCCAACAGGCCGATCAAGGCGATGTACGAGACCAAGATATACATTTCCTGGTTTATTGTATTGGACTTTTATGTAATTTTTTAAAATAGACAACAAATCTTGATCTCTTGAGTTATCTTCTTGTACAGGAACATTGATAGGTTTCTCTACCATTAATAAATGGTTATCTTCATAAAGAATATTGTCGAACATTTAATTCCTCCAACATAATATAAATTATTAGTTTTCGTAAATTTTAAAATAAAATTATTAAAATTAAACCAAATTAAGATATTATCAGTAGTTAGATATAAATTCAATCTTCCTTATATTTAAAAATCATAAAAAGTAATTATTTATTAAGGTGAAAGTGAATATTATTTTCACACTAATTACATTGTCATTACATATTTGTAAAAGTAGAATAATAGTTCCTGATTGATGTGTTGGTTTTTTGAATGGAATTGAGGTACGTGATCAATGTAATTGAGGCGTAAAAATTCTAGATATTTTTTAACTTCACTGTAACCCACAAGCTTTTTCTAGATGTTACAGTAGGGATTAGCAAATTTGATAAAAGTAATTTTGCAAAATCGAAAACACAAATTTAAACACAAATTTAAAAGTATTATCTCTTAGGAGGATTTATTAATAATGAAAAAAACAGTATTAGCTTCAACGTTAGCAGTAGGACTTGGCGTAACAGGGATCGCAGCAGGAAATTCAGCAGAT